>CALRYF010000003.1:0-395034 GCA_943372325.1 Polynucleobacter meluiroseus
GATGTACCGGTCATCGAAGTCTTGGTCAAAGCTGGTGACAAAGTTGAGAAAGAGCAATCCATCGTTGTGCTCGAGTCTGATAAAGCCACCATGGATGTGCCATGCTCACATTCAGGCATCGTCAAAGAAGTCAAAGTTAAAGTCGGCGATAGCCTTTCTGAGGGATCAGTGGTTCTGATTTTGGAAGGTGGTGCATCAAGCGCTGCGCAAGCTCCTGCACCTGTAGCTGCGACACCAGTTGCTCCAGCAGCAAAAACAGTAGAGCCTCCCATTGCACGTGCTCCAGCACCGCCTCCGCTGAGTAATACACCACCGCCAGTAGATACAGCAGTAAGCCATGCAAGCCCATCAGTGCGTAAGTTTGCCCGCGAGCTTGGCGTCACTGTTGCTCAAGTTAAAGGCTCTGGTCCTAAAGGTCGTATTACTCAGGAAGATGTTCAAGCATTTGTGAAAGCTGCCATGAGCGGTGGCGCAGGAAGTCCTGCCGCTGCTAGTGGCGGTAGCTTAGGTGGCCTGAATCTGATTCCTTGGCCAAAAGTAGATTTCACAAAGTTTGGTGAGATAGAGCGTCAGCCACTCAATCGCATTAAGAAACTCACTGCAGCAAATTTAGGCCGTAACTGGGTAATGATCCCAGCCGTGACGTATCACGAAGATGCAGACATTACTGATTTAGAAGCGTTCCGTGTTCTCACTAATAAAGAGAATGAGAAGAAGGGTGTCAAGATCACCATGCTCGCTTTCTTAATGAAGGCCGCAGTAGCTGCATTGAAAAAATATCCAGAGTTCAATAGCTCATTAGATGGCGATGACCTAGTTCTTAAGAAATATTTCAATATTGGTTTTGCAGCAGATACCCCAACGGGATTGGTTGTGCCAGTAATTAAGGATGCCGATAAGAAAGGCATCTTTGAACTGGCTAAAGAAACTTCAGAGTTGGCAGCACTCGCACGTGATGGCAAATTAAAACCTGATCAAATGCAAGGTGCTAGCTTTACGATCTCGTCTCTAGGTGGCATTGGTGGTACGTATTTCTCACCCATTGTGAATGCGCCTGAGGTAGCGATCTTAGGTATCAGTAAAGCAGCGATGAAGCCAGTTTGGGACGGCAAGCAATTTGTGCCACGCTTGATTTGCCCGCTATCTCTCTCTGCGGATCACCGTGTGATTGACGGAGCTTTGGCGACGCGTTTTGGTGTGTATATTGCCCAACTCTTAGCCGACTTCCGTCGCGCTAGTCTGTAAGGGGGGTCTATGGCTAAGCAAACGATCCTCGTTCCGGATATTGGTGATTATTCCGATATACCAGTGATTGAGGTGCTGGTTAAAGTGGGTGATGTGATTGAAAAAGAGCAGCCACTATTAGTACTCGAGTCTGATAAGGCAACTATGGAAGTACCGGCAGATGCTGCAGGCACTATTACCAGCTTTGCAGTCAAGGCAGGCGACAAAGTGAGCAAAGGCTCTGTGATTGCGGAGATTGAAGCGAGTGGTGCTGTGCCTGCACCTGCGCAAGTTGTCAGTACTCCAGCTCCAGCACCAACAATTTCAACAGCAACAGCACCAGCTCCAGTAGCAGGGCAGTACAGTGGCCAGGTTGATCATGAGTGTGAAGTATTGGTACTTGGCGCTGGCCCTGGTGGTTATAGCGCAGCCTTTCGGAGTGCCGACTTGGGTATGAATACCGTATTAGTAGAGCGTTACCCCACTCTTGGTGGCGTTTGCTTGAACGTTGGATGTATTCCTTCAAAGGCATTACTACATACAACTTCAGTGATGGATGAAGTGAAAACCATGGCGAAGCATGGCATTACATTTGGTGCGCCGAAGATTGAGATTGATCAATTGCGTGGTTACAAAGAATCTGTCATCGCTAAATTGACTGGCGGTCTTGCTGGCATGGCAAAGGCTCGCAAAGTAAAAGTTGTGCGTGGTCTAGGTAAGTTCCTGGATGCAAACCATGTCGAGGTAGAGTTAACCGATGGCTCCGGCCAGGACCTCACTGGCAAAAAAGAAGTAGTGCGTTTTCAGAAAGCGATCATTGCCGCTGGTAGTCAACCCGTGAAATTACCTTTCTTGCCAGAAGATCCCCGTATTGTCGATAGTACCGGCGCCTTATTACTCAAGAGCATTCCAAAGCGCATGCTGGTAATTGGCGGTGGCATTATTGGTTTGGAGATGGCTACCGTCTACAGCACTCTTGGCTCACGGATTGATATTGCAGAAATGATGGATGGCCTGATGGCCGGTGCCGATCGTGATTTAGAAAAGGTCTGGGAGAAGTTCAATGCCGGGCGCTTTGAAAAAGTTATGCTCAAGACCCGGGCAGCCAAAGCAGAAGTCAAAGCCGATGGTATTCAAGTATCTTTCGAAGGTGAGAACGCACCTGCTGAACCACAAACCTATGACTTAGTGTTAGTAGCGGTAGGTCGCACTCCAAATGGCAAGAAGATTGATGCCGGTAAAGCGGGTGTTCAGGTAGATGAGCGCGGCTTTATTCCTGTCGATAAACAAATGCGTACTAACGTGACTAATATTTTTGCAATTGGTGACTTAGTTGGACAGCCGATGTTGGCACACAAGGCAGTGCATGAAGGTCACGTTGCTGCCGAAGCTGCTGCTGGCGAAAAGTCTTACTTTGATGCAAAGCAAATTCCATCAGTTGCCTACACTGATCCTGAAGTCGCTTGGGCTGGCCTAACAGAAGAGCAGTGCAAAGCTCAAGGTATCGCATATGAGAAGGGTTTATTTCCCTGGGCGGCTAGTGGGCGCGCAATTGCCAATGGACGGGATGAAGGTTTCACCAAGCTTATATTTGATGCCACGACCCATCGCATTATTGGTGGTGGTATTGTGGGCACGCACGCTGGTGATTTAATTGGTGAAGTATGTTTAGCCATTGAGATGGGCGCCGATGCGGTCGATATCGGTAAGACTATTCATCCACACCCAACCCTTGGCGAATCAGTAGGTCTTGCGGCTGAAGCGGCTCATGGGCATTGCACTGACTTGCCGCCAGTGAAGAAAAAGTAAAGTCCAGCAAAACCCTGGCCAATAAAAGCCCTGAGAAATCAGGGCTTTTTCTTTTGCAGTGCAATAAATAAATAGGATATGAATAAGGTCATGATGTGAGATGATTTAGCGCATGTCTAAAGTAATTCGACTTCTTCATGGTGATTTTGGTAGGGTAGCTCTGCTTGAGATGGATGCACCCCTCGTAACCCATGCGCATCATCATTGCCACATCTTATGTAAGGTAGCAGGACCAGATATTGCCTTTCAGGTAAGAGGGCAACTTTGCCCCCTAACGGATGACAATGCAGTTCTGATTAATGCCTGGGAAGAGCATTCTTATCTTCATTTGCCAGTTAATGGCGAAAATCCCATTTTGCTTGCCCTATATCTTGAACCAAAGTGGCTAGCCTCCTTTAGTAAAAAATTCTTGGCTAGCAGTCATCCTCGTTTTTTTATCAATAACCTATCTGGATTAGGCATTCATCAAAAGCAAGTATTAGAAAAGATTTCCATGGAGCTCTGGTGGGCCGATCAAATTACCCATGATTACCTTGAGTCCATCCTGCTCGAGCTTGTATTGAGCTTCATGGACGATGCCGATCTTTTAACACCAGGTGATTTGCGTAATTCAGGTAATTCAATGGCTTTTATGGATCCTAGGATACGTAAAGCAATTCATATAATGCGAACTTCACCGCAGGGGTTTAGTGATATTTCCAAGGTTGCACAAAGTGTTGATCTTTCCCGCTCTCACTTTTTCGAGCTCTTTAGGCGCTGTACCGGGCTTTCGCCGGTTGTATTTGCAAATGTCCTGAGAATGGAGTTTGCATTTGACGCCCTTGCTGATAAAGGAGAGAGTCTGATACATATTGGGGATGAGTTGGGTTTTTCTGCCCAAAGCCATTTCACTCGTTTTTTTAAGCAGCATCAAGGGGTAACTCCGAGTCTTTATCGTCAGCAAGTAGAAAAGGCTCCCAAGCTAGACTCTTAGGGTTTTCCTGATACACATAATCGGACTCTAAGGTAAGTCATCGGACTTAAGGGTAAGCATCCTTTCTGTTCGATCAGTAAGCTTCTTTCAGCATTCATTATTCTTAATTTAGCTGAAAAGATTGCATTGAAAACAAGTTCAAACTATTTAGGCAAGGCATGTGAGCGCGTAGAAGATACTGCACTGCTGACGGGTGGAGGTCGTTATTTAGATGATCTACCATTGCCGGTTGGAACTTTATATGCAGCTGTTGTACGTTCCCCAATTGCTCATGGAAAAATTATTTCCGTAGAAATTGAGTCAGCATTGCGAATTAAGGGTGTCAGGGCAATCTTGACAATCGAGGACGTACAAGCCTGGTCTAACCCATTGGTAGTTGCCGTTAAAACTCCTATGCGTCAGTGGGTATTGGCAAATGAGTATGTGCGCTATGTTGGAGAGCCTATAGCAGTAGTTATTGCTGAATCAAGGGCATTGGCAGAGGACGGTGTTGAAAAGGTAGAGCTAGACATTCAACCACTTCCTGCTGTAGTTGATGTAGATATTGCATTAACAGACGAATCCATTGTTTTGCATCAAGACATTGGCAGTAATTGTGTTTTAGATAGGTCATATCTATATGGCGATCCTGAAAATGCATTTCAAAAAGCTGCCAAAGTCATTGAGGTGGATATTCGCTATCCCCGTAACTCTTGTACACCTATTGAAACTGGTGGAGTAGTTGCTCAATGGCGAGGGGCTGATTCCTCGTACGAAGTGACGTCAAACTTTATGGGGCCATTTTCATTGCATGTAGTTATGGCTGCTACACTGAAAGTCTCGGGAACAAAATTACGTCATCATGTTGCGCCCGACTCAGGCGGCAGCTTTGGCGTTAAGCAATCAGTGTTGCCATATATCATCATGAGTTGCTTGGCATCGCGTAAGGCAGGTGCCCCAGTGAAATTTATTGAAGATCGCTTAGAACATCTTCAGGCAGCAACTTCTGCGACATCCCGCCACACACATTTACGTGCTGCAGTGGATGAAGAGGGCAAAATTCTAGCTTTAGACTACGATCAAATAGAAGATTGCGGCGCCTATTTGCGGGCTCCTGAGCCTGCAACGCTTTATCGTATGCATGGTTGTGTTACCGGTCCTTACCAAATACAGAACCTAAAAATTCGTAATCGCATTGTTCTTATTAATAAAACTCCGACTGGATTGGTTAGGGGCTTTGGTGGTCCCCAGGTTTATTACGCGCTTGAACGTCTAATTCATAAAATTGCAAAATCATTGGGAAAAACACATCAAGAAATTGCCGCATTAAATTACGTCCAAAAAGACCAGTTCCCTTATCGAGCAGCTGCAGGAGCGTTACTAGACTCAGGTGATTATCAGCAGGCTTTAAAAACGCTAGAGAATTCACCGGAGTTCAAAAAAATACTGGATCGTAAAGAACAGGCGAAAAAAGAGGGGCGTTACTATGGCATTGGTATTGCTTCAATTGTTGAGCCATCTGTGTCCAATATGGGATACATCACTACCGTACTGACAAAAGAGCAAAGAGCAAAAGCAGGCCCTAAAAATGGTGCTATTACATCAGCAACTGTTAGCGTGGATCCCTCGGGAAATATTGCAGCTAATATTGCATCAGCGCCTGCAGGACAAGGTCATCAAACTGTTATTGGTCAATTATTGGCGGATGTCTTTGGTGTTTTGCCATCTCAGATTCAGGTGAATGTTGATTTTGATACCGCAAAAGATGCATGGTCTATTGCTGCTGGAAATTACTCAAGTCGATTTGCCGGCGCGGTCGCTGGAACGGTATTTTTAGCTGCAGAAAAGCTAAAGGCTAGGATTGCGGATTATGCCGCCCATGTGCTTAAGGTAAAGCCTGACCAGTTAATTTTTGCAAACGGAAATATATCTGTAGCTGGTGATGAGAGCAACAACATTTCTTTTTCTAGAGTTTGTGGAAATTTTCACTGGTCACCTGGTTTGATTCGAGAGGCGCTTGGGCATCAAGCCATTCTTGCACTTCAGGAAACACAGTTTTGGAGTGCAGATGTTTTAGAAGCGCCTGATGAGAGTGATCGTATCAATACTTCTGCAGCATATGGCTTTGCTCTTGATGCTTGCGGCATAGAAATTGACCCAGAAACTTGTTCGGCCAGGATTGACCAATACATTACTGTGCATGATGCGGGAAAAATATTAAATCCTGCTTTAGCAGATGGTCAGGTTTATGGTGCTTATGCCCAGGCTGTAGGAGCAGCTTTATTTGAAGAGTTTGTCTATAGCAGTGATGGCAACTTTCTCTCTGGGACTTTTGCAGACTATCGCTTGCCTACTGCCAGTGATATTGGCGTTCCAAAAATTTACCATCAAGAGTCTCCAAGTCCTTTTACGCCTTTGGGCGCTAAGGGGATTGGTGAGGGAAATAGTATGAGTACCCCAGTTTGTATTGCAAATGCGATAGCAGATGCATTGGAAATCGAGAATATTGTTTTGCCTGCCACCCCCAGCAGAATACATGCGTTACTTGTCGAAAAAGGCGCTTTAAAGCTTGATAAACCCTCTAGCAAGATGTCATCAATGACGCCAAATACTGACTACCCCTTAAAAGCCCAGGGTGAGGTTAGATTGCAGGTACTGCCAGAAGATATCTTTGCTGTGTTACTCGACCCACAAAGATTAAAGAATGTCATACCAGGTTGTGAGTCAATAAATAAAAAATCCATATCTAACGGTATTCAGTTTGAATGCGTTGCGGTAATCCGCATTGGCATTGCAAAAGCTCGCTTTGCGGCTAAGGTTGATTTAACCGATATTCAAAGTCCCGATAGCTTTTCCTTAGGCGGCGAGGGCCGCGGACCCCTAGGAATGGCGCTTGGAAAGGGCCAAGTAAGCCTTAAAAGAGATAGTGGCGTGACGGTTCTGAACTATGACTACCAAGCACAGGTATCAGGCAAGCTCGCAGCAATTGGTAGCAGATTATTAGAAGGTGCTATTAGGCTGGTATTGGATCAGTTATTTAGGGCGCTTGCAAAAGAGGCTGGCGCAAAACAGGAAGGTCTATTTAAGTCTCTACTTGGTAGATTGTTTGCTTTGTTGGGGATGGGCAAATGAAAGCTGCGCCATTCGTAATGCACCAAGCGAAATCCCAATCGAATATTTTGGATTTGCTTGATGCATACGGCGAGGATGCTCGTATTATTGCTGGCGGACAAACCTTAGTGCCTGTATTGGCAATGAGAGTGGCCAGCCCTGATCATTTAATTGACATCAATCAGGTTGAGGGGCTGAAAAATTTTGGTGTTATTGGTAACGTCCTACGAGTTGGGGCCGGTGTAAGGCAATCAGCATTAGAGAATTGGAATCAGCTTCGCACAGTTCAGCCGCTCCTAAGCATGATGTTCCCATGGATAGCCCATGCGCCTATTCGAAATCGTGGCACAGTATGTGGGTCAATTGCACATGCGGACCCTAGCGCTGAATTAGTTCTTGGTTTAGCTGTATTAGAGGGTTCAGTCACCCTGGTAAGCAAGAAAAAGAAACGAGTTTTACAGGCCAAAGATTTTTTCTTAGGGGCGCTTCAAACTAGCCGTCAGTCAAATGAATTCATCGAAGCTATCGAATTTCCTATTCGTGACCCTCATGCTCAATTTGGATTTGCAGAATATGGTTATCGCCATGGAGATTTTGCGGTTGTGGCTGTCGCAGTTATCAAGGAGGGCGATTGCTGGGTTATAGGTTTTGGCGGCATTGACGATGTTGTAAAAGTTTACAAATGCGTTGCAAGCTCTCTGGAAGAGGTTAATCAATTTATTGATGAGATAGCTGCGAAATCAGAGGTTCGAGAGGATCCTACTGCCACTTCAGGATTACGTCGACATTTGATGCGCTCACTTGGAAAGCGCGCATGCCAACAGGCCATAGATTTTAAAAGTGATGGAATGAGATGAAGAGCCACTTAGTAAAACTAACGTTAAATGGCGTGGAACGCGAAGAGAGTTGCGAATCACGCACTACATTATTAGATTTTATTCGTCATGATTTGGGGTCAACAGGTACCCATGCTGGTTGTGAGCACGGTGTATGTGGAGCGTGTACTGTAGAGGTAGATGGGCAAATTATTCGCTCTTGCCTCATGTTTGCATGCCAGGCCGATGGCGCAAAAGTAAATACTGTAGAAGGAATTGCAAAGTCAGGAGAGATGTCTGACTTACAAAATGCCTTTAAAAAACACCATGCACTTCAATGTGGATTTTGCACGTCTGGTTTTTTGCTATCAGCGGAAGATTTACTTCAAAAGAATCCTCATCCAAATGAGCAGGAAGTGCGCGAGGGTTTATCCGGTAATTTATGTCGTTGCACTGGCTACGTAGGTATTGTTGAAGCCGTTTTAGAAGTTGCTACAGCCAGGGCCCGCCAACATGGAGGAGAGCATGCTTGATTTAGGTCGAACTTTTTTGCAGGCTGTTGAGCGTGAGCCTAATAAGCTCGGGATTGTTGATGGAGATAGGCGTTGTACTTATAGACAGTGGGCACTTCACATTGGCGCTATCCAACAATTTTTTGATGCACAAGGCTTACAGCGTGGCGATCGAATTCTGACTGTTCTGCAAAATCGCTATGAGGCGGCAACCATTCACTGGGCATGTCAGATGGCTGGCATAGCTATCGTCCCCTTGAATTGGCGCTCCAAGCCAGATGAAATTGATTATTGTGCGCAAAATGCAGATGTGAAATTAGCCTTTGTTGAGGAAGTTTCACTCAACAACTACTTGGAGTCAAAAACAAGCCAGTCTATCTCCATGATTCTTTGTATGGAGAAGGGGGCTTTAGATGGGTATATATATTTTGAGCAGCTGATTGAGAATGGTAAAGAGCCTATTGCGCGGGGCGATGTTGAAGATGTATCGGTAATGTTGTTTACTTCCGGTACTACAGGCAAGCCGAAGGGTGTTCCTAGAAAGCAGCGAGCAGAGCGAGCAGCGGGTATTGCACATGTGGCACAAAATCAGTATGCAATGGGTGAAGTTTCATTGGGTGTCATGCCGCTTTATCACACTATGGGTGTACGAACATTGCTTTCGCTATGTATCGTTAATGGGACCTATGTTGCAGTACCTCGCTGGGATGTCAATAAGGCAATAGAAGCAATCGAGCATGAAGCCGTAACTCATCTCTATTTAGTTCCAACGCTTTATCACGACATGATCCTGTCAAAAAGCTTTAATTCAAGTCGAGTAAAGACTGTTAAAAAGCTTGGATTTGCAGGCGCCCCTATGCATGATGCTTTATTGCTTAAATTAAACGAAGCCTTTTCCCCAGAATTATTTGTAAATCATTATGGATCGAGTGAAATTTATACCTACACCATCAATCAGAATGCGGTGCTAAAGCCAGGTTGCGCTGGAAAAGCTGGCTTCAATGCGCGCATTAGGGTGGCAAAGCTCGACCAAGGCTCTATACAGACGTTGCCAACACAGCTAGCGGCCTGCAATGAAGAGGGGCAAATCATTTGCGATCTTTCGGGAGATGAGGCATTTGAAGGTTACTGGAAAAGGCCTGATGCCGATCAAAAGTCAATACGTGATGGTTGGTATTTCACTGGTGACACTGGCTATTTTGATGAGTCTGGTGATTTATTTGTTACAGGACGAGTTGATGACATGATTATCTCTGGAGGCGAAAATATTTCTCCTGTTGAGATTGAATCCATTCTGTCATTGCATCCATTCGTGAGTGAGGTTGCCGTTGCTGGGTTAAAAGATGATCGTCTTGGTCAAAAAGTAGTTGCTTTTATTAGGGCATCCGGGAGTGTGGATTCAAATGCCTTGGATGAATATTGCCGTGGCTCAGATTTGATCAACTTTAAACGCCCCCGTGAATATGTATTTGTTAAAGAAATTCCCAAATCGCCTGTGGGTAAGGTATTGCGACGCATGTTAGTTGCCGGCGAATATGAAAGAGCTTAATTTTTTACTAGAAAGACCTTATGACTGCTATTTTGAAACATCCATTTAGTAATATCCTCGACAAACTTGATGGTTTTTATGTGGAAATTGATGAATCCCATCAAAGAGCTGACATTGTTTTAAAAAGACCGCCGTTTAATGTCATACAAATGCCTCAGCGTGATCAATTACGAGCTACATTTGAAGCGCTTGATGCCGATGACCGAGTTCGCATCATTGTATTAAGGGCTGAAGGTGAGCATTTCTCTAGCGGTGGAGATATTAAAGGGTTTTTAGAGGCAACACCAGAGCATGTATCTAAGCTTGCATGGAATATTGCAGCTCCTACACGTTGCACTAAACCAGTGATTGCTGCAAATCATGGCTATTGCTTTGGCGTGGGCTTTGAAATTTCTCTTGCATGTGATTTCCGAATCGCCGCTGAATCTACTTTGTATGCCTTACCAGAACAAAAATTAGGACAAATTCCTGGTTCAGGAGGATCGGCTCGTTTGCAAAAAATGGTTGGTATAACGAGAACTAAAGATATCGTGATGCGCTCTAGGCGGATTAAAGGGCAGCAAGCATATGAATGGGGCGTTGCAACTGAATGCGTCCCTGATTCTGAACTCAGCAGCGCTGTTTCTAAATTGGTAGATGAGCTTCGTTCATTTTCGCCAATGGCGCAGAGAACTGCCAAAAAGATGCTCAATGAAACAGAAGATTGTTTATTAACTACGGCAATAGAAGTAGAAGGCCATTGTTATAGCCGTTTGCGCAATTCGGAAGATTTTAAGGAAGGGGTTGAAGCATTTCATGGGAAGCGTCAACCAAATTTTGTTGGCCGTTAATTTTTTAAAGGAGACGTACATAATGAAAACGCAATTTCAAACAAAGAAAGTCGCTCTAGCAGTAGCATTAAGTCTTGGAGCATCACTAGTTTCGGCACAATCTGGCCCAATCAAAATTGGGGTCGTGACGCCTTTATCGGGCACTTACACACCAATTGGCGAGCAAGTCAAAATGGGTTTAGATTTGGCAGCAAAAGAAATTAATGCTGCAGGGGGTATTAATGGTAGAAAAATTGATTTGATTTATGAGGATGAGGAAGCCAATCCTGCAGTGGCGACTCAAAAGGCAGAAAAGTTATTCCAAGTCGAAAAAGTTGACTTCCTAACTGGAACTGTAAATTCAGGATCCACCCTAGCTGTAGGGCAGCTGGCCGAAAGAAATAATAAGCTGATAGCGACAACTGTCTCATTTGCTGACTCAATTACAGCTGATAAATGCTCGCCAAATGTGTTCCGTGTAAATGCACGTGCAGGCATGCAGTCAGCTGCTTTGGCTGCTTGGGTTGATAAAGAGATTCCTAAAGCAAATATTTTCTTTATTGGCCCCGATTATGAGATGGGGCGTAGTACAGTCTCAGCATTTAAGAAGGCATCCACTGAAAAAGGTGCCAAGGATGTTGGTGAAGTTTTTGCACCACTTGATAACAAGGATTATTCACCATACTTTGGTCAGGTAAGGGCTGCCAAGCCTAATGTGATTTATACCTCTGTAGCAGGAAACGACACTGTGCGCTTATTCACTCAAATGGATGAATATGGTGTTAATAAAGGCGTCACTATTGTTGGTGCTTCTGGCACAGTAACTTCACAGAATATTGGCGCTATTGGAAAGTCTGCAAATGGTTTTGTTACCGGTGTTGGCTATTCACCCAAGCTAGATAATCCAGCCAATAAAAAGTTTGTAGCTGACTTCCAAAAAGCTTACAACAAGCTGCCCGATCTTTACGGGGCTGACTCCTATGGCCTTTTGTATTTTTATAAGGCTGCTGTAGAAAAAGCTAAGTCCACAGAGACCGATAAAGTTCGTACCGCCATGAATGATTTAAGCTGGCAAACTCCACAAGGAACCAAGAAGATGCGTGCTGGCGACCACCAAGCTATGCAAGATATGTTTGCGGTTCGTGTAGAGAACGGTGAGTTTAATATTGTTGGAAGAGTGCCTTCTGACCAGGCAATTGGCCCTGATACATGCACACGTTTTTAATAAATTACCAAAGAGCTCCACATCCACCGAATCCGGATGTGGAGTTTTTTAGGTTTGTGAATTTCACTAAGGGATTGGGTTTTCAATGCTAGAAAGCTTGCAATATATTTATGCACCACAGATTGTCAATGGACTTTCAATTGGCGTTGCTGTAGTCCTCATGGCTTTGGGTTTAACTATTATTTTTGGTCTGTTAGACGTCATTAATATGTCGCACGGTGAGTTCTATGCAGCTGGCGCTTTCATCAGTGTCAGTCTTATGGCGCTCGGCGTTTCATTCTGGCTTTGTTTATTGCTGGTTCCTTTGCTACTAGTCCCCATTGGTTTTGCAATGGAGAGGTTGCTGATTCAAAAAGTATTTCACTATAAAGATAGACATATTCTGACTCTTCTACTGACATTTGGCGTCGCGATGGTTTTAGAGGATGCCTATAAAATTATTTGGGGGGCAAACCCAATCAAGCCTAGCGCCCCAATCTCAGGCGCCAGTGAGTTGCTTGGGGTGATATTCCCCAATTACCGATTATTTTTGATGGGATTTGGCGCTTTAATTATCTTAGCGGTTTGGGCGCTCATTTATAAAACACAACTAGGTGCGCTTGTCAGAGCTTCAGCGTATGACAAGGATATGAGCTCATCATTGGGAATACCAGTTATGAGGGTTTATGCGCTTACTTTCGCATTTGGTGTTGCCTTGGCCGGGCTTGCTGGAGTGTTGCTTGCGCCCATCTACTCAGTTTTCCCAACCATGGGGCGAGACTTTATTTTAATGGCCTTTAGCGTTGTCATTGTTGGAGGTCTTGGAAGCATTAAGGGTGCTGTTATTGCGGGAATCTTATTAACCCAATTGCAATCTATATCTTCATTATTTATTTCACCAGTATGGTCAGATCCTCTGGTGTTTACGGTGATGGTTTTAGTTTTGATGTTTAAGCCAACAGGTTTGTATGGGGGCATGAAAAATGCATAATCCCCAGGTTAAGGCTATTCGACTTATTGAGATTATTTTATTAACATCCGCCATCGTTTTATATGTTGTCGGCAGCATTCTGGATGACACTTTCTTTTTGAGGTTAGCTACTGAATCATTAATCTTTGGTGGGCTAGCAATGTCCGTTGATTTATTGCTTGGAATAGTTGGACTTCTATCTCTTGGACAAGCGTTATATTTTGGCTTTGGCGCCTATTTATCGGCTTTGGTTTTAAAAGAAGTTTCTCCCTCATTTTTTTTAGCAATAGGGATCGTAACCCTTTCTTCTATCCTTTTGGGGTGGGTGGCCAGTTTTGTGGCGCTCAGATCAAAGGGCGTTTATTTTGCTTTAATTACCTTTGGGCTAGCACAAGTTGCTGCCAAGGTTGTTTACAACACAAGAAGCCTTGGTGCATCTGACGGCATGATGGGCGTACCCATTCTGCAAATCTGGACTCCAATAGGTATTGTTGATGCAGGTCAGCCAGGTGCATTTTTTGTCATCACCTTACTGACAATCGGAGCGCTGTACGGAATCTTAAAGTACTTTTTGACAACCCCAATGGGCTCTATCTGGCATGCAATTCGGTCAAATGAGGATCGTCTGGCCTACGTTGGCTATAAATCTAAAGGCCCAAAACAGGTGGCGTTTATTTTGGCAGCAGTTGTTGCTTCTGTATCTGGCGCACTCTATCCGATGTTGAGAGGTTTTGTTTCACCGGAGCTCATGTTCTTTAGTGTTTCTGGAAATGCGGTCGTAACGGTTGTCTTGGGCGGTGTAGGTACTTTGATCGGACCCATATTAGGTAGCGTCCTTTTAACCTCATTTAAATCCATCATTGGTACCTGGACAGTGCATCACCATATTGTTATTGGACTTATTTTTGTGGTGGTAGTAGTTTCTGCTCCCAAGGGTATAGCAGGTCTATTGACTAAATATTTTGGGAAAGCCCATTCTCGTAAAGGGGAAGAGTGATGGACAATACTCAATTTATTCTTCACGCTAAGGGGTTAAGCAAGCGCTTTGGCGGCCTAATAGCTGTCGATGATGTTAGCTTTGCAGTAAGCCGTTTAGGCGTTACCTCAATTATCGGGCCGAATGGCGCTGGTAAAAGTACGCTATTTAATTTGTTGAGCGGTACTTTTATGTCTGATTCTGGGCTGATAGAGCTAGATGGTCAAACAGTTACTCGCATGAGTCCCGAAGGGCGATTGTCCTGTGGAATGGCTCGATCATTTCAAATTACCAATCTTTTTTTTGATCTTTCTGTGATTGATAACTTGAGAATTGCAAGCCAAGCATTAGAGCCAAGTTCGAAATTATTTTTGCCATTAAGCAAAAGTAATATCGCAATGAATAGAGCCAATGAATTATTAGAAGAATTTGGATTACTAGAATGCCGTTACCAGCTTGCAGGGTCGCTATCCCATGGTCAGCAAAGACGCTTGGAGATTGCGGTGACATTAGCAACTCGTCCAAAGCTTCTGCTATTGGATGAGCCAACCCAAGGAATGTCTCAGGGCGACACTCAGGATACCGCTGAGCTTATTAAAAATCTAGGGTCAAAAATTACTGTTCTATTGATTGAGCATGATGTAGATCTTGTAATGGAATTATCAAAAACCGTGATCGTAATGGCGCAGGGAAAGAAGCTGGCCGAAGGCATTCCCAGTGAGGTTCGCTCTAATCCGCTTGTGCAAACAGCATACTTTGGTGAGGAGTTGACATGATTTTAGAGATGCATGATGTTCATGTAAATCTTGGCTTATCTCATGTACTGCAAGGGGTGAATTTATCTATTCAAGCTGGTGAGACTGTAGGTTTATTTGGAAGAAATGGCGTTGGGAAGACAACCATTGTCAAAACTATTGCCGGTTGGCATAAGCCCTCCAAGGGAAAAATACTATTTCAAGATCAACCTATCGAAGACTTAGCCCCAAATGAAATTACTCGATTGGGGGTGGGCTTAGTACCCGAGGATCGCAGAATATTCCCAGGCCTAAGCGTTGAGGGCAATCTGAAACTTGGTTTAATGCAAGTCCAAGCAAGCGAGCGCAACGCTGCAGAGCAGCGTTTACAGATGGTCTTTGAAAGATTTCCACGGCTCAGAGAAAGGCGAGATCAATCCGGCACCACTTTATCTGGAGGTGAGCAGCAAATGCTGGCAATGGCTCGTGTGTTAGTAGGTAATCCAAAATTACTTTTAATTGATGAGCCTACAGAAGGTCTTGCGCCAATGGTTGTTGCTGATATCTTCCGCTTGATGGAGGAGTTGAAGGCGCAGGGAATTTCGATATTATTAATTGAGCAAAATATTCATAAAGCGATTCATTTATGCGATAGGCATTATGTAGTTGAGCGGGGAAGAATTGTTCTTGAGGGTAGCTCTCAAGATCTAGAGGCGCGTAAGGAATTAATTAGGTGCGTTAGTGTTTAATTCATTATTGGAGAATTTCATGACAGCTAAAAAAGTAGGTTTGGTTATTACGCTTGTATTAGGTATGTTGGGGTTCAATTCGAGCCAATCATTCGCGCAAAGTGTAACTGCGTACCCAGAAAAGCCAATTACGATCATCGTCCCTTATCCACCTGGTGGCTTTAACGATACGCTTGGCAGAATCGTCGGCAAAAAGTTGAGCGATGCTTGGGGTGTAAATGTAGTTATTGAAAATAAGCCAGGCGCTGGCACTACTATCGGAACCAATTTTGTGGCGCGTTCTTCACCTGATGGTTATACGATATTGGTGGCTCAGTTTCCATTCGCAGCTAACCCATTCCTATACAAGTCTTTGCCTTATGACACTCTAAAAGCATTTAGTCCAATAGTTTTGGCTGGTAGGTCTCCGATGGTGCTGGTTGTGAATTCAAATTCACCAATTAAAACTACTGGCGATTTTCTGGCTCTTGCTAAGGCAAAGCCTGGCGTTGTAAATTATGGTTCATCAGGCCCAGGGTCCTCAAATCATCTGGCAATGGTTTTATTTGAAATGATGGCTGGTGTGAGCTTAAACCAGGTTCCTTATAAGGGCAGCACTCCGCTATTAACAGATTTGGCTGGAGGTCAAGTTGAGGTTGCTTTTGACGCTTATCCTCATGTACGTCCATTCCTCCAGTCCGGAAAAATTCGGCCGGTAGCAATAGCATCAGATGTAAGATCTCCATTAATGGCAGATGTGCCGACTGTAAGTGAATCGGGTGTGAAAGGCTATGAAGCTTCATCATGGCACGGTTTTGTAGTTGCCTCCGGAACGCCCCAGCCCATAGTAGATAAACTCAATAAGCAAATCAATTTGATTCTTAAGCAGGACGATATTAGAAAAACATTCGCCGAACAGGGCGTTGTGCCTGATGGAGGAACTCCTGCTCAATTTGAAATCTTTATTCGCAAACAAATGGATGTTTGGAAAAAAGTTGTTTCAAGCGCTGGCATTACTCCGGAATAATGACCATCTTTTATATCGCATAGGTGGTATCGATGAAAAAATTTACTCAACTTCGGCCTTGGTTATTGCATCTTGCCAATACAAATCGCTTGGTTGCTACCAAAAAAAATGTATTGCTAAAGCATGAGCTAGCAGCGATAGCTAAGAGATTAGATGGGAAAAGTAGCGTCTTTTTTCCCGATCCAAGTGGTCATTCAATGCCCGTAGTCTCTGGTTTTATGTCTTCTCGCTCATGGATTGCGGAGGCAATGGGTGTTGATCAGGCTGATCTACTGCATGCATTTAGATTTGCAGCCGATAACCCCTTGCCTTGTAACTTGGTAAAAGATGCTCCCTGTCAAGAGGTTGTCCATCAAGAGTTTGATGTAAGGACTTTGCTACCAGTGCCCACACATAGCGAACATGATAGTGGTCCCTATATAACCGCTGGTTTGGTGATAGCAAGAAACCCCAAGACTGGAATTCAAAATGTGTCCATTAATCGCATTCAAGTAAATTCAAAAGATCGCATGGCCGTTCTGATATTACCTAGGCATCTACATGCCTTTCAACAGGCTGCCGAAGAGTTGAATCAGTCATTGCCAGTGGCTGTAGTCATTGGTGTAGATCCCTTGACACTTCTTGCTTCTCAGGCGATTGCACCGATTGATTCTGATGAGCTAGAAATTGCTGGTGCTTTACATGGCACGCCTCTAGATGTAGTGAAATGTTTAAGTAATGAAGTTGTGGTTCCGGCAAATGCAGAAATAGTGATTGAAGGCCACATACCACCTAAGGTGCGTGAGCTTGAGGGCCCGTTTGGTGAGTATCCCAAGTACTACAGTTCTCAAGAAAAGCGCCAGGTCATTGTGGTGGATAAGGTTACTCATAGAAAAGACCCCATCTTTCATACGATTGTTCCAGCAGAGCTAGAGCATCTATTACTTGGATCGATTCCTAGAGAGGCAACGATCTTGTCGCATCTTCGTAGAAGCTTTCCTGGCGTCTTAGATGTTCATTTATCTCTTGGCGGAGTCGGGCGATATCATCTTTACGTCCAAATTAAAAAGACACACGAAGGGTTGCCGAAGAATGTGATATCGGGTGCTTTTAGCTCTCACTATGATGTAAAGCATGTTGTAGTGGTAGATGAGGATGTCAATGTTCATGATCCAGTTCAGGTTGAGTGGGCTATCGCTACGAGATTTCAGGCTAAACGTGGGCTAGTGGTGATTCACGATGCGCAAGGCTCTGTTTTAGATCCTTCAACGACCGTTGGCTTGCCCGTTGATGCTGAAGGAGTTATCCCGGCTCAATTTCAAGGTATGAGTTCAAAAATGGGGTTAGATGCAACTAAGCCGTTAAGTTATGAGGGTCATGTTTTTACCAAAGTGAAGATACCTGGAGAGGATCTCGTGAATCTCGAGACTGTTCTTGATGCTGAATTTCCCTTATCCTCCTATCTGAAGTCAAACTAATTTTTTAGGGTCACCGTGCAAAAACGTTTAATTGTCGCCATCACAGGGGCATCAGGGACAATCTATGGAATTCGTATTCTTGAAGCCTTAAAAGAGATTGGTGTTGAATCTCATTTGGTGATGAGCGACTCCGCCAAACTCACCATGGCTGCTGAAACGAATTACAAGCCATCGCAAATTGAGGCTATGGCTGATGTCATTCATTCGGCAAAAAATGTTGGGGCTACGATATCTTCAGGCTCATTTAAAAGCCTTGGTATGGTGATCGCCCCATGTTCCATCAGAACTTTGTCCGAGATTGCTAGTGGGGTGACTAGCAGTTTAGTTTCAAGGGCAGCTGATGTGGTCCTGAAAGAACGTCGTCGCTTGGTGCTGTTAGTAAGGGAGACGCCGTTGCATGCGGGTCATTTGCGCTCGATGTCTCAGGTTACGGAATATGGTGCAATTGTGATGCCTCCAGTACCGGCTTTCTATGCCAAGCCAGAATCTCTTGACGATATGGTAAATCACACTGTTGGAAGATGTTTAGATCTTTTTGACTTAGAAAATACATTAGTGAATCGTTGGGGTGGAATGGATGGCGGAAAATGAATTTATATGTCTACTTTAAATTTATAGTGTCAGATCATCCGCTGGTCTTAAAGCGCATTAGAGATATGCATAATCAACTATCGATAGAGTTTCCTGGATTAGCTTGTAGTTTGCTCAAAAGACCTTTAACAGATCAAGATGGTAAGGATACTTGGATGGAGGTTTACTGTGGCGCGCCAACCGAGAAACCAGAGTTCAATGAGCGACTTGCAGAATTAGTATTAAAAAATAATTTGCCTGAGCCCAGGAGAAATGAGATTTTTATTTCAATTGAGTAGGACAGGCTAAATAAAAAAGCCCCGAGAAATCGAGGCTTTTGTATTCAATAACACCAACTTAGAAAGTTCTGAATTACTTCTTCTTGGTGGATTTAGTTGCTGTATTGGCTGACTTCATCACAGTTTCAGTGGCAGTACTCAGGTTAGTTTGAGCAACCTCAACCGCATGCTTGACTGCCTTTTGACTAGTTTCAAACACATTGTTCGCGGAGGCAATCGCTTGCTTCATAGCTTGAACGGCAGCATCAGATCCTGCTGGCGCATTTTTAGTCCACTCTTCTACGAGAGCATTCATTTTCTTTTGACCTTCTTGAAGTTCTTTTTCAGCAGACTGCGTAAAGCTGTTTTGTGTTTCGTGGGCTAGTTCATATAAATGACGGCTATAAGCCATAATTTTTTCTGCCATCGGCTGTACTGCTTCTGCTTGGTGGGCGAGCAATTGCTGAATATCTTTTACTTCCAATGCTTTCTTAGCGCTATTCATACTGTCGCTCAAACTTTGCTTAGCGATGTGCATATTAAGTTCAACTAATTTTTCAATACTTTGCAAAGCTTGACTGGTTAATCCACTCAAGGTCTCTAAATTTGCTTTTTGTGCTGCGGCAATTTGTTCTGGAGTTAAGTTCATTTGTGGTCTCTTTTCGTTTAACTATATTTGTATTCTGACTGTTGGCTTTTATCTAATGTACTCTCTTTGCACCATTGTATTGCATCTATATTGCGTTGCAGCAAAATTTCCCCGGGATGAATCCAGGAAGGGCGATTTGGAAAAGAGCCTAAAATTAGAATCTTAGTAAAAAATCTCAATATTTTCAGCAAGTTATCCATGAAGCTCTCCCTAGACATTCTCATTGCCCCGATATTTGTACTCATTTGGAGTACCGGCTTTGTGATTGCACGTTTAGCGATGCCGTACGTTGAGCCAGCTACCTTCTTATTTTGGCGATTTTCAGGGGTTCTAGCAGCGATGGCGGCGCTCAGTCTAGTGTGGCGCATTACTTGGCCGAGCAGGTCCCAAATCAAGCATATAGCTGTTGCTGGCATCTTGATGCAGTTCGGCTATCTGTTGGGAGTTTGGTTTGCTGTCCGTTTGGGTATGACAGCTGGTCTGGTGGCCATTATTGTTGGACTACAACCCATTGTGACTGCTTGGTTTGCAGCGTGGATTTCAGAAAGGGTAACGCCACGTCAATGGATTGGCTTGGGATTTGGGTTTGCAGGCGTTGCTTTAGTGGTGGTGGAAAAGATTGCCTTTGTGCATATCCCATTGGTCAGCTACGTATTGGCATTTATTGCGCTTTTTTCAATTACATTTGGCACGCTGTATCAAAAGAAATTCTGCCCCGTGTTTGATCTGCGTGCAGGATCTTCCATTCAGTTTGGTGTGTCAGCAGTCCTATGTTTTATCTGTATGTATTTATTTGAGTCAGGAGAGATGGTTTGGAATCTCCCCGTTACTGGGGCTCTACTATGGTCTATCTTTCCGATATCGATTGGATCGATTAGCTTGCTCTTCATGATGATTCGCAAGGGAGCCGCCACTAAAGTGACTAGCTTTCTCTATTTAGTGCCGCCGACAACTGCCGCAATGGCCTGGATGTTATTCGATGAGCCATTTACATTGCTGATGGCAGTAGGTTTATGTTTGACGATGACTGGTGTTGTTCTCGTAAACGCCCGCCAGACCAATACAGTAGCAACGATTGCGGAGTAGGGCATTCATTTAGAGGGATGAAATACCTAAATTGAGGCGAATAAAACTGCTTTAACTTAGGAAATTAATTATCATTCCGTATGTTGAAAGTTTTGGAAGGTATTTTGGGATGCGTTTGAACCGATTTTGGCTTTTTAGCTTGGCAGCATTATTTGCCATTGGCACACTAGTGGGCGCACCTGCTATTGCTGCCAACAAAGAGAAGCAGCAAGCCAAAGCGCCTGCTAAAGCAGCTACTAAGACGGCTACAAAATCCACTAAGAAATCTAAAACAGTCCGAGTAACGGTAACGCGTGCAACTGAGCCGGTTGTGGCTGCTAGACCATCCTTTGCAACCGCATTGGGCTTGCGTGGCCAGCATGATGATCTGAATCTCAAATCCAGTGTAGCCATGGTGGTAAATCAAGATACCAAAGAAGTGTATTTTGAAAAGAATCCTTCCGTTAGCTTGCCAATTGCTTCTATTACTAAATTAATGACAGCAATGGTGGTGTTAGATTCCAAGATGCCTTTGGATGAGACATTAGTCATTAACTCTGAGGATGTGCAAAGTTACCGGTCTTCACGTTTGGCTGGTGGTACCGTTCTGACCCGCGAAGAGGCTTTGTTGTTGGCTTTAATGTCGTCTGAGAACCGTGCTGCGTATACCTTAGGCAGAAATTATCCGGGTGGCGTTCCCTCTTTTGTAGCGGCCATGAACCGTAAGGCAAAAGAGTTGGGCATGGACCATTCTCATTTTGCAGACCCAACCGGACTCATGAGTGAGAACGTTGCAACTGCTGAAGATCTCACGCGCTTGTTAGGTTCGGCATATCAATATAAAACTATTCGTGAGTTTTCTACTTGGCCAGATTTGACAATGGTGATTGCTAAGCGTCCACAGAAATTTTTGAACACCAATCGCTTGGTGCGCTCGGGTGATATGAATATCGGTTTACAAAAAACAGGTTTTATTAACGCTGCAGGTAAATGCTTAGTGATGCAAGCCAGAGTTAACAACACACCTTTGTTGTTAGTCTTCCTAGACTCAGTCGGAACGCAATCGCGTTTTGCTGACGCGGTGCGTGTGCGTGATTGGTACGAGCGCATGCCTTCAGGCACTCAGCCGATCCGGCGCTTAATGTAACTATTGGTTTATGAAGCTGCTGAGCTTGGCTCGGCAGATTTGGGTTTAAAACCCATGCCTTTAGAAATCTGTACGGCTGTTTCTTGTAGGGCGCGCAGCCAATCTGCCTGAATGCGATCGGTTGGGGCGCTCAAAGACAGGCCGGCAACTAACTTTCCAGTGTCATCCAAAATAGCAGCTGCAAGACAGCTCACGCCTAACTCTAATTCTTCATCATCACGGGCATTGCCCACTTTACGAACCTGATTGAGTTCAGTTTCGAGTTTGCCAAGTTCAGTAATGCTATTGCGAGTGTGGCCAGATAAACCAGTGCGCGTGACATACGCACGGACCTGAGCGGGATCATCGCTTGCTAAAAAGAGTTTGCCGACTGAGGTGAGATGTAGCGGGGCACGACCACCAATCGCTCGAACAACCTGCATGCCTGAGCGTTCGCTATAGGCGCGATCAATATAAACAATCTCATCGCCTTGGCGAACCGATAAATTTACAGTCTCGCCAGTTAATTTGTGTAAGGTGCGCATCGGTAGTTGAGCAGCTTCGCGCACAGATAGACGTGCTTTAACTAAGTTACCTAGCTCTAATAGTTTTAGGCCCAGGCGATAAGTGCCACCATCGCCACGCTCAACCAAGCGGCAAGCAACCATATCATTCAGGATTCGATGTGCTGTAGAAGGGTGCAGACCCGTCATTTCAGCGAGATTCTTGAGGCTACTGGACTCCTCTTGCTCAGCAAGGGCATCTAGTAAGTTCATCATGCGCTCGACTACCTGGATGGCTGTCTTGCCAACTTCGCCGGTAGATTTAGGAGATTTGATAGTTTTGCCAGTGCTCATAAGCCCTATTGTAGCGATTTCAGAGTAGATTTCATAATATGCAATCTGCTCTTATCAGCCTAACCCTGCAATTTAGGGTATTTAAAGGGCTATCTTAGGGCTTTGGCGCACTCATTCACGAGGTCTGGACCGCGATAAATCAAGCCACTATAGAGTTGGACTAGGCTAGCACCAGCAACAATCTTTTCCCTAGCATCTGCGCCGGATAAGATGCCGCCAACTCCAATGATGGGAAGTTGATTGCCTAATCTCGCTTTTAAAGCCTTGATGACCACATTGGATGCATTGCGCACTGGTGCGCCAGATAGGCCGCCCGCTTCTGCAGCAAATTCCATTCCCGGAACCGCTTCGCGTGAGATGGTTGTATTGGTCGCAATGACTGCGTCAATACCAAACTCCATCAGAAGATCGGCAATCAGGTTGATATCTTCCTGATTTAGGTCAGGAGCAATCTTTAGAAAGAGGGGTTTGCGCACACCATAGCGATCACTTAAACGTTTTCTGGCTTCATCTAGGGTGTTCAATAATTCACGGAGCATATCTTCGCCTTGTAAGGCGCGCAGATTTTGTGTATTCGGAGAAGAGATATTGACGGTAATGTAAGTGGCAATTTCATAGACTGCTTCCATTGCGAGAACATAGTCACGAGATGCTTCTTCGATAGGGGTACTAGCATTCTTGCCAATATTCAAACCGAGCACACCACCACTTTGCCAAAATTGGGAACGACGCACGCGAGCTACGCAGGCATCAACACCATCGTTATTAAACCCCATACGATTAATGATGGCCTGAGCTTCTGATAGGCGAAACATGCGTGGCTTAGGATTGCCTGGCTGTGGTTTTGGTGTCACCGTACCGATTTCTAAGAAACCAAATCCCAATGCAGCGAGGCCATCGATATGTTTGCCGTCTTTATCTAATCCGGCAGCCAAGCCTACAGGATTTGGAAACTCAATACCACAGAGCGTTTGGGGGTCGTTGATTGGTTTGCTAACAAGTCGCTCTAACAGCCCCCAGCGCTGCGCACGATCCATATTGCTCAGGGTCAGGTTATGCGCTTTTTCAGGGTCTAAGCAAAAAAGCCAAGGGCGCAGAAGTGAGTAAGGATCGATCATGAGTAGATATTATGACTCAGACAGCTCTTGCCAATGATCATCCAGCAAGCCCTCCATTGGTTGATACTTAATCTTGTAAGACATCTTGCCACTCTCTTTAATGTAGTAACCAAGATAAAGGTAGGGCAAGCCTAATACGCGGGCTTGTTCAATTTGCCACAAAATACTGTAATTACCATAGCTTGTAGTTGGGCTAGAGGTGTCGTAAAAGGTGTAAACCGAGGAGATGCCTTGCTCCAAAATATCGATCATGCTAACCATGCGTAATCGACCAGGATGCAGCTCATGCGGCCCATCCCGAAATTCCACGATGCGTGAGTTCACACGACTTTGTAATAAAAACTGCATATACTGATCTTGATCATCGCCATCCATATCACCACCAGCATGCCGCTCAGTCTGATAACGTTGATAGAGTTGGTAATGCTCTTCTTGGTAACCAAGATTGAGAACAGAGGCCTCTAGACCGGCATGTTTTTTCTGGGCGCGACGTTGACTACGTGTAGGCGTAAATTGGTTTACTAAAATCCGCGTTGCAATACAAGCCTTGCATTCATCGCAATAAGGTCTATAGGTATATAAACCGCTTCGCCTAAATCCTGCATTTAAAAGATCGTTATATACATCCGCGTGAATTAAATGGGAGGGCGTAGCAACTTGTGAGCGCGCTGTCTTATTCGGAAGATAGCTACAAGCGTATGGTGCAGTTGCGTAGAACTGCAGAGCGGTCAGAGGAAGTTCTTTGAGCTGAGTCATAGCCAGTGATGCAAAATGGTTTTATCAAAAGTCCAAGATTGTTCAATCTTAGTTTGATTTATGGATATTTGCAGTTGCTCCAAAAAGACCCGCCTAGGTATTGGGGCTGCGCCCAATGAGAGCAGGTGGGCAGTCTCTTGCTGGCAGTCGATCATGCTTATCTGGTTTTCTAGACACCAGGCGCTGAGAGCCGCCAAAGCAATTTTGGAGGCATTGGTTTTACGGCTAAACATCGACTCACCAAACACCATGCCTCCAAAGGCAACGCAATAGAGACCTCCCGTCAGTTGACCATCCTCTAAGATACCAATGCTATGCGCATTTCCTTGCTCGTGAAGCGCAGTGTAAGCATCAATGATTTCATGCGTAATCCAAGTGCCATCTTGATCTTTGCGGCTGCTCGTAGCGCAAGAGCGAATGACTGCCCCAAAATCACGATCTACTGCTATCTGAGATTGCGTAGCTTGACAAAAGGAGCGAATGATTTTCCGTAGTGAGTCACTGCATTTAAACTCACCCGGTTTTAAAACCATCCTTGGGTCTGGTGACCACCAGAGAATCGGTTGATTATCGGAGTACCAAGGAAAAATGCCTTGTCGATAAGCGCGGACAAGTTGTCCTGGATAAATATGTTCGCTGACGGCAATTAATCCAGGCACGCTCGGGTCGGGATCGGCCTCCAATAATGGGTTTGGAAAAGGATCTTGAGGTCCTAGCCAAGCAATCTGACCCATACAGACTCAAATTCGTTCGGAGGGTAAAACATCGCGACTGCGGACATGAAACTCTTTCCCTGAGTCTAAATGGCCTGCGGCACGATCCGCAAAGAACCATTCGAGTGTTTGCTTAACGGTAGGGAAGGCTAACTCATTCCAAGGAATTTCATGTTCATGAAAGAGTGCCACTTCTAAACTTTCTTCGCCTGCAGAAAACTCCGGGTTAGTCATCGAGGCCAAATAAAACAGGTGTACTTGCTCGGCATGCGGCACATTCAGTAATGAATATAAAGGACCAATTTCTACAACCGCACCCGCTTCTTCCAGAGTCTCACGTGCAGCCCCATGACTTGTGCTTTCACCTAACTCCATAAAGCCTGCTGGAAGCGTCCAGTAGCCATGACGTGGCTCAATCGCGCGTCGACAGAGGAGAATCTGTTTACCGTATACCGGAATGCTGCCCACGACGTTACGGGGATTTTGGTAATGAATGCTGCCACAAGCTTCGCAGACATGGCGTTCACGAGAATCATCAGCCGGAATTTTGATCGTCAATACAGAGGCGCAGTTTGGGCAATACTTCATACTGACTTTCTAAAAATGGGCTTTAATGGCGCCGCGGAGGGCATTGCTAAGAATAATCTCTTCTGCCATTGAAACATCATTAATAGTCAGGTTGGCTTCACGGGCATTCATGGCGGGGTCGGCAAGCAGGGCGGCACGCATTACCCCAGGCAAAAGACCAGCTGAAACAGGTGGTGTAAGCCATTCAGTACTACCTTGAGGTTTGATAAAAATGCTAGTTCTGCCGCCTTCAGTTACAAAGCCTTGCTCATTCACAAAAAGAGCGTCAAAACCACCTTGCTTGACGGCTTCTTGCCATGCCTGATCGTATCGAGTGCGATTAGCAATTTTGTGGCGCAATAGAGCGTCCCCAGAAAACATCGTGACATCATTAGGCAGAATATCTTTTGCCCAGAATATTTTGACGGGTTCATTTGTTGGGTGAATTGCTGCGCTAGCAACAGAAAGCTCACCATTAGCTGAAAGATCAAGCCTTAATCGATGTAACAATTTGCTATCTAGCGATGCACAGGTGCTCCCAATCAATTTCTCGGCAGCCGAATAATCAAAATGTATGCGCAGAGCCAAAGCAGAGGCTTGCATGCGCAAAAGATGTTCGCCTAAACGCAGTGCCTCACCCTTAGAAACAGCAATCGTTTCAAACAGGCCGGTAGCGCTTGGTAGATCCATCAGAAAGGCTGCTTTAATGCGGCACTCTTGCCATTCTTGGGTGGGATCAGAATCATTGGTAATGCCAGCACCCACACCCAAAGTGAAAGTAGAGGCATGCGACTCACTATCCACGGTAACTTCAACGGTACGAATAGGTACGCTAAATGCAAAATTACCATTGGGGTCAAGCCAACCCAAAGCGCCGCAATAATAGCCACGGTCTTCAGGTTCTAACTCTTGAATAATTTCCATACTGCGTTTTTTGGGAGCACCCGTCACAGAACCGCAAGGAAAGACGGCAGTAAAAATATCGAATAGACCAATGCCTGGTTTAATTTTTCCTTGCACTGTAGAGGTCATCTGCAAAACATCACCATGTCTTGCTACTTCAAATAAATTCGGCACTGAGACAGAGCCTGGCAAAGAGATGCGACTAAGGTCGTTGCGCAAAAGATCAACAATCATGACATTCTCTGCTTGATTCTTTGGATCATCCGATAGGGCACTGGCCTCTGCAGATAAGGCGCTAGCAGTTCCCTTCATTGGCATCGCTTTTAAGGTATCACCATCACGCGCAATAAAGAGTTCCGGTGACTGGGATAGTAAAAAACGATCCTGATGTTCTATGTAAGCCCCAAATCTACCGGGTTGACGATCACGTAAGCGACTATATAAAGCAAGTGGCGTCCCGTAAGTCTTGCCTGTGATTCGGTAGGTGTGATTAATTTGGTAGCAATCACCACTCCGAATATATTCCTGAATAGTTTCAATATCGGCAGAAAACCGCTGCTCATCTAAAGACTCCTGCACATCCATTACCCCAGAACTCTCATGAGACTGATCAGCTAAAACTAGCTTTTGCTTAATGCACCGATCAACATCTTGCTTGGAGAGTTTTTTGCAGTCTGCAAAAGACCAAGCTTCGATGAGAGGGTGAGTGTTATCAGAATGACTAACTCGTGCAGGCAGCTTATGAATCAATCTACCAAGTTCATAAGCAAAAGCAGAGACAACAAATTCACCTCTACCTAGGGCAAGAGAGATTTCAGAAAGACATTTCTGGGCGGCAGATAAATCGAGAGCACTATCACCACTAGGAATCACTCGCCAGTAATGGAGTGCATTTTCATAAAGGCGACTGGTAGGTGAGGCCGCGGTGCTTTGCGCATCGTCGAGCAAAATCATCGCGGCTGACTCAGTAACTTCTAATTACTTCAGAAGTGTTGCAGATTCAATAGTCACAGTCTTAGCGGGAACATCAGCCATTCTGCCCATGCGGGGTGCTGGTGCAACCATAGTTGGTACTTTGCGGATGGCATCAATGGTTTGTGAGCCAGAAATCACTTTACCAAACACGGTATAGCCATTGCCCATGGCGTTAGGGTAGTCCAAGGCAGCATTATCTTTGACGTTAATAAAGAACTGTGAAGTCGCAGAATCAGGATCAGAGGTACGAGCCATAGCAATCGTATACACATTATTTTTAAGGCCGTTCTGTGCCTCAGAAACAACTGGCGCATTTGTTGGCTTTTGATTCAGGTCTGCTGTAAAGCCACCACCTTGAATCATGAAGCCATCAATTACACGATGAAAGATCGTGCCGTTATAAAAACCACTATTTACATAATTTAAAAAGTTGGCAGTAGTCTTGGGCGCCTTGACGTCATCTAACTCAACTACAAAATTACCCATGGTGGTTTTAAATTCCACCTTTGGGCCTGCAAATGCAGCATGGCTAGCAAAGCAAGAGAAAGTAACAACCAGGGCGGCAATAAGCTTACGCATAAGAACTCCTTAAATAAGATAAAAATAGCTTGTGATGATTGTATTGCTCAATACAGGGGGAGGGTGTAAATCGTCTCAGGACTCTCAGATTAGGCCATTCGGAACATTGCCTGCATAGGCATAAGAAGCCTCTTCAAACATGCCAGGTCTAGCGAGGTAGTCCAATGTCCAATCGATCGTGTCGAGACCCCAAAAACAGTGTTGATTGACAACTAATGCTGGCACACCAAATGCACCATCAGCCTTAGCTTGATTGGTATTGGCAATGAGCTTAGCTTTGACTTCAGGATTCTCAGGTTTAGGTGTGCCTGCAGGTAAGCCTAGGTAAGTACAAAATTCTGGCCAGGATAGATTGGGATCTTTACCTTCGATCCAAACATAATCAAAGGCACGCTCCACCATTGTCCAGTCAGCATTTTGCTCAAGCAAGAGCCGTTGTGGGGCAACAGTCATAAAAGGATGATGTTCAGGAAAGCGCAAAGGAATGCCAAGCTTCTCAGCTTGCCAGACGCAGAACAGATAGGTATGAGGGCGTTTAGCTGCTACTTCACCAGGGCCCTTATTTTCAGTAGCACGCAATAAACCACCTAGCAAAACAGGAACGGGTTTGATATCTAGCTGCGCTTCTAAGCGTTGCCTTTGCTTGACGTAAAGATAAGCAAACGGCGAAATAATGTCGTAATAAAAAGTAGCTGATATCTTTGTACTCATATTGCCCTTGTGATTTATTTTTTTACTTCTTCTGATACTCGTCATCGAGCTTTTTCAAGAAAGCCATCTTCTCTTTAATTTGCGACTCTAGTCCACGCTCAACCGGTTCATACCAGTGTGGTTCTTGCATACCATCAGGTAAATACGATTCACCAGCAGCATAACCATGAGGCTCATCATGGGCATAGCGATACTCTTTGCCATGGCCAAGCTCTTTCATCAACTTTGTTGGCGCATTTCGGAGATGATTTGGAACGCCTTTTGACTGATCTTTGGCTACATAAGCACGCGCAGCATTAAAGGCGTTGTAACTGGCATTACTTTTTGAAGCGACTGCTAAATAAACTACTGCCTGCCCTAGGGCAAGTTCACCTTCTGGAGAGCCCAGCCTTTCATAGGTTTGGGCAGCATCGTTGGCCAATTGCATTGCCCTTGGATCTGCTAGACCAATGTCTTCCCAGGCCATGCGAATGATTCTTCTGGCTAAATAACGCGGATCAGCTCCACCATCGAGCATGCGGCAAAACCAATACAAGGCTGCGTCAGGATTTGAGCCTCGCACAGATTTATGTAGGGCAGAGATTTGATCGTAAAAGTGATCCCCGCCTTTATCAAAACGTCGTGCTTGAGCGCTGAGGGCATTTTCAATAAATGCTTGATTAACAACCTTTACTTCAGTATTTGGGGTGAGTACTGCATTACGCACTTGTTCAACTAAGTTCAGAAGACGCCGGGCATCTCCATCCGCATTGGCGATCAAAGTATCTATGGCGGTAGATTCAAATTGGACATCAGGCATTGCATGTTGATGTGCACGATCAAACAGTAACTTGAGTTCCTCAGAAGTCAGTGACTTCAGTACATAAACTTGGGCACGGGATAAGAGTGCGGAGTTCACTTCAAAAGAAGGGTTCTCAGTAGTCGCGCCAATAAAGGTAAACAAGCCGGATTCCACATGGGGTAGCAGGGCATCTTGCTGACTTTTATTAAAGCGATGAATCTCATCGACAAACAAAATGGTTTGCTTGCCGTATTGAGCCATATTTTGCTGGGCTTGCTCAATAGACTCACGGATTTCTTTTACGCCCGCTAGCACCGCAGAGATCGCAATGAACTCGCGATCAAAGGCTTTGGCTGAGAGACGTGCCAAAGTGGTTTTACCCACGCCTGGAGGGCCCCACAAAATCATGGAGTGCGGTTTACCAGAGGCAAACGCAAGATTAAGGGGTTTACCGCTCGCTAATAAATGAGTTTGCCCAATTACTTCCCCAATCGTTTTGGGTCGTAGTGCTTCTGCTAAAGGTGGAGGCGGTGCGCTATCAAAAAGACTGCTCATTGCATCATGCTTGAATAAAAAGAATTACTAAAGATGCCCAGGTTAAACAAGCAGCAGCAATATAGGTCAAGCGATTGCGCATCGTCATAAATGCAGAGCGCGCAACTTCGTCAGTGAAATAATATTGATAAGTATTCTGATCAATATTGCGCTGAATAATTAATGTCGAAGCTAAGATTAGCAAGCCCACCGGAATATATATATGCAGCGCAAGCCAGGCTACGAGTGCGGGGATAATCCCCCAGATCCAGGCATTGCGGTCTTCCCAGCGGTCACCAGCAGGGGCTTTTCCTAAATGATGCAAGTTAGCACCCCAATGTATTGCGCCCATAAACGATGTGATCACTGCAGCATATCCAGCTAAAGATTCAGCGCTTAAGTAGTTCAATGGCGTTGGTGCCAGTTGAACCATTAAAGCTAGACCAATAAATGGAATAAGACCAGCATAGCCAAGCTTGCGAACTAGAGGTGGAATGGGATTCACGATAGGGGTTTCTAAATTAGGAAAATGGGCAGCAAATTATTTGTCGTAGGTATACACGCCGCGACCGGTTTTGCGACCGAGGTAGCCAGCGGCAACCATTTCACGCAGAAGTGGGCAAGGGCGGTACTTGGAGTCGCTGAAGTTTTCAAAATAGACTTCCATAACTGCTAAGCAGGTATCTAGACCAATTAAGTCTGCTAAGGCTAGAGGTCCAATGGGTTGATTGCAACCTAACTTCATACCAGCATCAATATCTTCTGGGCTAGCAAGTCCTTCGGATAGAACAAAGAAAGCTTCATTAATCATCGGCAATAAAATACGATTCACTACAAAGCCCGGTGAGTTTTTGACGGTGATCGGCTCTTTGCCAATACGCTTTGCCATATCGATAATCGCAGCGTGCGTAGCATCACTGGTTTGGAGGCCGCGAATCACCTCTACCAAGGCCATCAGGGGTGGCGGATTAAAGAAGTGCATACCAATAAAGCGGCTAGGATTGGAATCGAGGGCTGCCAGTTTAGTGATGGAGAGAGATGATGTATTTGTGGCAATGATCGTGTCTTTACCCACAATCTCATCTACTTGCTTCAAAATCTTTTCTTTAACAGCCTGGTTTTCGGTGGCTGCTTCAATCACTAATCCCAAGCCTTTGAAGTCAGCATAAACAGTGCTGCCTTTGATGCGCTTCAGTGCAGCATCTTTTGCTTCAGCTGTAAGCGTTTCTTTTTTGACAAGGCGATCTAAGCTCTTGCTAATTTGTTCGAGACCACGCTGAACTGCTGCCTCATTAATATCAACCATCACTACATCTAGGCCAGCTACTGCACACACTTGTGTAATACCATTTCCCATGGTGCCTGCACCAATGACGCCGACTGATTGAATGCTCATCTTATTTCCTCTTTTGATACTGGGTTGAACCAAATAACTGCTCTCTTGCCTTGTCATCATGTAAAGGCTTGCGTAATGCTGTTAACACCTCACAACCACGTTGCACCGCTGGTCGTGCACCAATCTTTTCAAACCACTTTTTGAAATGCGGGTAGTCATTGATCTCAATACCTTGATTTTTCCAATTACGGGTCCATGGATAAATCGCAATATCAGCAATTGAATAGGATTTCCCTGCAATATAGGGATTATCTTTCAGTTGACCATCCAATACCCCATAGATGCGTTTGGCTTCATTGGTATAGCGGTTGATGGCGTATTCAATCTTCTCAGGGGCGTAGAGTCGGAAATGGTGGTTTTGCCCAAGCATTGGGCCTAAGCCGCCCATTTGGAACATCAGCCATTGCAGCACTTCGTATTTGCCGCGGGTATCTTGAGGTAGGAACTTGCCAGTTTTACCTGCTAAATAAAGCAGAATCGCACCTGACTCAAAAAGGCTAATGGGTTTGCCATCCGGGCCATTTGGATCAACAATCGCCGGAATCTTGTTGTTCGGGCTGATCTTTAAGAACTTCGATGCAAATTGGTCGCCAGCTCCAATATCAATTGGATGAGCGATCCACTCATGACCCAGGCGATAACCACATTCTTCTAGCATGATGTGTACCTTGTGACCATTGGGTGTTGGCCAACTATAGACATCAATCACATCTTTAGATTTTTGGGTTGCCATGTCATCCTCTATAAAGTTTGTAAACGTTTTAATGCATTGGTAAGCGTTTGCTCTTGTTTTGCAAAGCAAAAGCGAATCACGCCAGCTTCGGTAGCTTGATCATAAAAAGCGGAAACCGGAATAGCTGCAACACCAACTTCAGTGGTGAGCCATTTACAAAAATCCGCTTCATTTAATTTGGACTGTGGAATATTGAGTGATGAGTAATCCACACATTGAAAATAGGTGCCAGGCGTGGGAAGTAATTTGAATTTCGTCTGATTTAGTCCTGCTCTAAAAAAATCCCGTTTAGCTTGATAGAAGGCTGGCAGATTTAAATAATGTTGGGCATCAGAAAGATAGGATGCTAAGCCGAACTGCATCGGTGTATTCACTGTAAAGACATTGAACTGATGAACTTTACGAAATTCTTTCGTGAGTAAGGGAGGTGCGGCGACATAGCCGACTTTCCAGCCCGTAACATGGTAGGTCTTGCCAAAGCTAGAGATCAGGAAGCTCCTAGCCGCTAGCTCTGGGTGGGAGGCGACGCTATGATGCTGGACCCCGTCATAAACCATGTGCTCATAGACTTCATCACTCAGAATTAATGCAGAGGTATTACGCACTAGGTCTGCCAGACGATCCAAATCTGCCTTATCCCACACCATGCCAGTGGGGTTATGTGGTGTATTAATGATGATGAGACGTGTTTTGGAGTTGAGTGCTTTTGCTAATGCATCCCAGGGAATTGCGTAAGAAGAGACTTGTCCGGATTCATCTCGTATCACTTGCAAAGAAATAGCAATCGTTTTGCCGCCTGCTAATTCAATAGATGGTCGATAGCTATCGTAGGCTGGTTCAATAATGATGACTTCATCTCCAGGACTAACGCAAGATAGGACAGCAGTCAGAATCCCTTGTGTGCCCCCTGCGGTAATGGTGATGTCAGTATCAGGATCGTAATGATGGCTGTATAAGTTTTTGATCTTCTGGCTAATACCACTGCGCAGCTCTGCAATGCCAATCATGGGCGGATATTGATTGTGATCTGCCAGCATGGCTTGATTTACTTCATCAATCAGCTTGCGATCGCATGGAAAGTCCGGAAAACCCTGCCCAAGATTGATTGCCTGATGCTCCGCAGCAAGAGCTGACATGACGGTAAAGATCGTTGTTCCAACCTGCGGTAGGCGACTTGGAAAAGAGGGGGTCTGAAGCGGGTTCATGGCGGTGGAGGGTGGAAGCCTGTCTTTTAAAGCGGATAAATCTGGTAGTCGCTAGAATGGTAAAAATACATAAACAAATTGTGCCATGCTGATCGTCCTTTCACCCGCTAAATCCTTGGATTACAAGACCCCTGTTAGGGTCAAGACACCTACTTTGCCTGAGTTTGTCTCAGAATCCGCCAAGCTGATTGCTGATCTTAAGAAACTGGCACCACAAGATCTCTCCAAATTGATGGGTTTATCGGATCAATTGGCCGTTTTGAATGTGGGCCGGTATCGGGATTGGTCTAAGAAATTCACAGAAGAAAACAGTAAACCAGCAATCTATGCCTTCGATGGCGATGTTTATGATGGTTTTGATGTCAAAACCCTAGATGCAAAGTCAGTTCAATTTGCCCAAGACCACATCCGCATCTTGTCTGGTCTCTACGGGGCACTCAAGCCCTTGGATTTAATGCAGCCTTACCGTTTAGAGATGGGTACTGCATTTAAAAATCCTCGAGGTAAAGATTTGTATGCTTTTTGGGGCAGCCGCGTAACTGACTCCATCAAGAAAGTCCTGGAAAAGCAAAAGAAGCCCGTTCTCTTGAATTTAGCTTCAGAAGAGTATTTCAAGGTAGTTCAGCCTAAGGACTTAGATTGCCAAGTTATCTCCCCAGTGTTTCAGGATGCTAAGGATGGCAAGTACAAGATTATTTCTTTTTACGCCAAGCGAGCACGAGGCTTAATGGCGCGCTATGTCGTTGAAAATCGTATTACCGATCCAGCAGATTTAAAAGGCTTTAATTTGGATGGTTATAAATACTATGCTGCAGAATCTAAAGTAGACAAGCCAGTATTTAGAAGGGCAGAAAGAAAATAATGGCCGTACATCGGACTAAAGGATCGCAACGCAATTCTCCCGAAGTAGAGAAGTTAGTAGCAGATGCTATTTCTTTAGCTGCATCTGGGAGTCAAGTTGAAGATCGATTTTGGGAAGAGCGTTTGAACGTACGTTTAATGCGTCTACTCAAAAGTCAAAATCAAAATGTGATTGATGCGGCTTTGGATCAAACATTCCGTATTAATACCGTAGCCTTTGAGGTGCTTGCTGATATTGCAGAAACCCTAGCCGAGTCTATGCGGGTTGAGCATGAGGGGCAGGAGTGGGATGTGGTGTTGTTAGCAATGCCGATTGTTGCGCATACGCGTTATCAGATTCCCTCGGGCCCATTACCAGTCAATATTATCGAATCGACTGCGCAGGCATTACAAAGTGCTGTCGCCTCGACCGATACACGCTTGGCGATTGTTCCCTGGCTCTACAGTATTGATCAAATGCCGCACTCGCATTGCCAAACCCGTATCCTGACTGAAGCTTTAGCAACTGCGGCGATCTCCGAAAAAGACGTCAAGCTTGAGTTGCGTGACATGTCTGAAACGATTGCTGTCTTAGCAGATCCTCGTTTTATTATTGCGGCCTTGAGTGCACCTGCTGGCTCGCCTATTTTCCGTTGGCAGGCTGAGCCTCCGGCTCGTCAAGAGCGTGGCGTGAGCTTGATTGGTTGGCAAAATGCGATGCAAGAACCCATTGCCTCTCTATTGCCCGGTTGCGAATTTGAGCTACTACTACCAGAGGCGTATTTCACAAACTGCCGCTTGGCTGATAAGCATGTGCGACCTTTAAGTATTCGTGCAGCAGTCAATTTCTTGGAGAGTACTCTCGGAATCTTGCCTGCTGGCTTGTCTTGTGTGGTCGGCGCCTTTGGCGAAGAGCAGGCAGATGAATACCGCATTGCCTTTAGTGCAAAAGGATCTTCTGAGGTGATGTATGGCGTTATCTGGCCGCTATATGACCGCGAGAGTGTAGCAAGCGATGCTTTGAATGATTTATCTGACGACGAGAGTCCGATTAAGAGGATTTGTGATGCCTTGCATGACGCGGGAGTAGAGGATGTATTCCGTCATGCCATGTTATTTGATCCCGAGCTCTGTGATGATTGTGGTGCACCCTTATTTCCAGATCGCTCGGGTGAGGCGGTACATGCTGAGATGCCAGACGATGCCCCATTACAGCAGCCTTTGTTTCATTAGAAAAAGCAGAAATCAACAGCTAAGAAACAATAAGGTCAGCTACATAAAGCCAAGCAATAAAAAAGCCGAGGATCTCTCGGCTTTTTTATTTGATGCGATATCAGAAATTAATTCTGCACAAATGGCTCTGCGCCAGCAAACAAATGGGGCAACTTGCCTGACTTCATATCTGCCGTTTGGCACAAATCGGCAAGACGCACGCCGGCTTTAATGTTGAATAGCATTGCTTTGTTACCCAGTACCACCAGGTCGAAACCAGAGTTGGTATTTTTATAACGTAAGCTGCCGGGCAGAGAGGTTTGACGCTCCAACTCGTAGTTTTTTGAGTCCCACGTAAGGCGAACCTTTTCAGTCGAGCCAGTAGTTTTGAACTGCTTATTGTCTTGACAGCTCCAAGTGTGCACTTCTTCATTAGCGCTCACGTTTGCTACGCCCAAGAGGCTTACAAGCGCAATGCTAATAGCGAGAAGGTTTTTCTTCATCTGTGTTTTCCTTAAGAGAGCAAGTGCTTAACGCCAGCTTGTTCTTCGAGTAATTCATTCAATGTATGAGTCATGCGCTCGCGGGAGAATGCATCGATCTCTAAACCTTCGATCATTTTGTACTCGCCGTTTTCGCAAACTACCGGGAAACCATAAATCACTTCAGCAGGAATCTCGTATTCACCTTTAGAAGGAATACCCATCGTCACCCACTTGCCGTTAGTGCCAAGAACCCAGTCATGAACGTGATCGATTGCAGCATTGGCTGCCGAGGCTGCAGAAGAAAGGCCGCGCGCTTCAATAATAGCTGCGCCACGCTTACCAACTGTAGGAATGAAAACATCTTTATTCCATGCAGCGTCATTGATAGCATCTTTTACAGACTTGCCATCAATGGTTGCAAAGCGATAGTCTGGATACATGGTTGGGCTGTGATTACCCCAAACAACCAATTTCTCAATATCAGCAACTGGCTTGTTCAACTTACTAGCCAATTGTGAGAGGGCGCGGTTGTGATCAAGGCGCAACATTGCTGTGAAGTTTTTCGCAGGAATATCTGGAGCAGATTTCATGGCGATGTAAGCATTGGTATTTGCTGGGTTACCAACAACCAATACTTTTACAGTCTTCTTGGCAACGGCATTCAATGCTTTACCTTGAGCTGTGAAAATTTGTGCATTAGCGGAGAGTAAATCTTTACGCTCCATGCCAGGACCACGTGGACGTGCGCCAACCAAAAGGGCAATATCAATATCTTTAAACGCAGTCATTGGATCAGAGTGCGCTGTCATGCCTGCCAACAGCGGGAAAGCACAGTCATCTAGCTCCATCATTACGCCAGCTAACGCTTTTTGCGCCTTTTCGTCTGGAATTTCAAGTAATTGCAGGATTACGGGCTGGTCTTTGCCCAAAAGGTCGCCATTGGCGATACGGAATAAAAGGGAATATCCGATTTGACCGGCTGCACCGGTTACGGCGACACGCATTGGGGCTTTTGCCATTACTAATAACTCCAGAAGAAGGTTGGGGGGGTTAATTTAAGAAAACTTTTCTATTATCCATTCAAGTGTAGGTAATTTAGCTTTACACTGTCAATGCTGTCTTATATAAGACTAGAATTACCCTGAATTTTATCTAATTGACGTGGTCGGGAGTGAATTTGTCTGACGTGAATTTGCCTATTGCCTCATTTAGCCCCCTGTACGAACAGATTAAGGCGATGATTTTGGCTAGTTTGCAAGCCTCTGAATGGCTTCCGGGGGAGGCCATTCCCAGCGAAATGGAGCTTGCAGCCCGTTACGCAGTAAGCCAAGGCACCGTTCGCAAGGCTATCGATGAGCTTGCCGCTCAAAGTCTATTGGTGCGCCGCCAGGGTAAGGGTACTTTCGTTGCTACCCATCAAGAGGATGACTGGCAATACCGTTTTTTACGCCTTGCCCCAGATTCAGGCGAAAAGTTCCACCTCACCAATCAATTTTTGACCTGTGAAAAGATTAGAGCAACGGCTTATGTCGCTGATTTGCTTAAATTAAAGGCAGGTGACACCATTATTCAGATCGATCGGGTGCAAAGTTTTGCAGGTAAACCCATTGTTTTTGAAGAAATTTTGCTGCCTGGGGCCCGTTTTAAGGGCTTGGATCTGGAGACGCTCAATGCCTGGCATGGTCCGATGTACGCTTTTTATGAGGGGCAATATGCCACCCATATGGTGCGTGCGGAAGAAAAAATTAAGGCTGTTGCTGCTGATGAATTATTAGCCAAACATTTGCATCTGACAGTGGGTGCGCCACTTCTATCCGTTGAGCGTGTGGCATTCACCTACGGGAATAAACCAGTAGAAATTCGTCACGCTAGATATGACACTTCAGAGCAGCATTATGAGAACAAATTGAACTGAGGCAGAGAAGAGTTAAATCAGTAAAAACCAGTAAATAACCCCTTTAAACACTAAAAAATCCACACCACCCCTAAGGTTTCCAATAGAATATGTTGCGATACAACAAAACCACACTAAACCTATACCCAACGATAGAGATTACCCATGGTTGATTCACAGCAAACTGTAAAAAAAGATAGACCTGTTTACAAAAACATTGGCCTTGCTCAACTGATTAAATACCGCCTTCCATGGGCTGGTAAGGTATCGATCCTGCATCGAATTAGCGGAGCAGCGCTGTTTCTGATGTTGCCTTTCTTGCTTTACTTATTGGATCAAAGCTTAGCCTCAGAGCTGAGTTATCAAAAATTCCAGGCAATCACCGGCAATGTGTTGGTGAAACTGATTTGCCTTGGATTAATTTGGGCTTTTTTGCACCACTTTTGCGCAGGTATTCGCTACCTCCTATTGGATTTAGAGATTGGCGTTGAAAAGGTGGATGCGAACCGCTCAGCGATTTTTGTATTTTTCTTAGGTCTCGCTTTGACTGCGGTTGTTGGCCTCAAACTCTTCGGCTTGTACTAAGCGCACATCAATTAAGGAAATTTCATGCCTATTTATCAAATCGGACCGAAGCGTTTAGTTGTTGGCGCTCATTACGGCCTTAAAGAGTGGATTATTCAGCGTGTAACCGCAATCGTGATGGTAGTTTTCACCATTGTTTTGTTGGTGGACTATTGCATTACTGGTAGCGCGACTTATGAAGGCTGGGCTGCTTTGTTTAGCAACCAATTCATGAAGTTATTGACGCTCTTGGCATTCATCAGCTTGTTCTATCACGCCTGGATTGGTATCCGTGATATTTGGATGGATTACATCAAGCCAGTCAGTATTCGTTTGACATTACAAGTGTTAACCGTTCTGTATCTCGTAGCCTGTGCGGCCTATGCCGTGCAAATTTTGTGGAAAGTGTAATTCGATGACTGCGATTAAAAAATCATTGCCACGCCGCCGTTTTGATGCGGTGATTATTGGAGCAGGTGGTTCCGGTATGCGTGCTTCATTGCAATTGGCAGAAGCTGGTTTGAATGTTGCCGTACTAACAAAAGTATTCCCAACACGCTCACATACTGTTGCTGCACAAGGTGGTATCGGTGCTTCATTAGGCAATATGAGTGAAGATAATTGGCACTATCACTTTTACGACACCATCAAAGGATCTGACTGGTTAGGTGACCAGGATGTGATCGAGTTTATGTGCCGTGAAGCTCCAAAAGTAGTTTATGAGCTAGAGCATTTTGGTATGCCGTTTGACCGTAATCCAGATGGCACGATTTATCAGCGCCCATTTGGTGGCCACACTGCCAACTACGGCGAGAAGCCAGTGCAGCGTGCTTGTGCTGCAGCTGACCGTACTGGTCACGCTATGTTGCACACTTTGTATCAACGCAACGTGCGTGCAAAGACGAATTTCTTTGTTGAGTGGTTAGCGCTTGATTTGATTCGGGACGATGCTGGCGATGTTGTCGGCGTTACCGCTCTAGAAATGGAAACAGGCCAGGTTTATATCTTGGAAGCCAAGATCGTGATGTTGGCTACTGGTGGTGCCGGTCGTATTTGGGATGCATCTACAAATGCATTTATTAATACTGGCGATGGTATGGGCTTAGCTGCACGTGCAGGCATCCCACTGGAAGATATGGAGTTTTGGCAATTCCACCCAACTGGCGTAGCTGGTGCGGGCGTATTGTTGACAGAAGGCTGTCGTGGCGAAGGCGGCATCTTGCGCAACAAAGATGGTGAGCGTTTCATGGAACGTTATGCGCCAACTTATAAAGATTTGGCGCCTCGCGACTTTGTGTCACGCTGTATGGACCAAGAGATTAAAGAAGGGCGCGGTTGCGGCCCTAATGGCGACTACGTTGTGCTCGATTTGACACACATTGGCGCTGACACCATCATGAAGCGTTTACCTTCGGTTTATGAGATCGGTGTGAACTTTGCAAACGTTGATGTCACTAAAGAACCTATTCCAGTTGTGCCTACGATTCACTATCAGATGGGCGGCATTCCTACGAATATCAATGGTCAAGTGGTTGTGCCAGCAAATGGTATTCACAATGAGATCGTTAACGGCTTGTATGCAATTGGTGAGTGTTCTTGTGTTTCAGTTCACGGCGCTAACCGTTTAGGTACGAACTCATTACTAGATCTCTTGGTATTTGGTCGCGCAGCAGGTAACCATATCGTGAGTCTTGATCTCAAAAATCGTGAGTTCAAACCCTTGCCTGCAAATGCGGGTGAGCAAACACTAGAGCGCATTGCTAAGTTGGACAATTCCACTTCTGGTGAGTACGCACAAGATGTTGCGAATGACATTCGTAAGTGCATGCAGAAATACGCTGGCGTATTCCGTAATCAAGAGTTGATGGACGAGGGTGTTCGTCAAATGGCCAAATTGACTGAGCGTGCCAAGCATCTATGGGTCAAAGACAAGTCTGAGATTTTCAATACAGCACGTATCGAGGCGTTGGAAGTGGCTAACTTGGTCGAGACTGCTAATGCAACGATGATTTCTGCAGCAGCTCGCAAAGAAAGTCGTGGCGCCCATTCGCACGATGATCACCAGCATCGAGATGATGACAATTGGATGAAGCATACCCTTTGGTATAGCGAAGGCAATCGTTTGACCTACAAGCCAGTTGTATTAAAACCCCTCACTGTTGAGTCCTTCCCACCTAAAGAACGTACTTTCTAAGCGAAGAGAAATAGAAAATGAGTGATACCCGTATATTTGAAATTTACCGCTATGATCCAGATGTCGATGCAGCTCCACGCATGGAACGCTATGAGCTAGAACTTACTGGTGAACGTATGTTGTTGGATGCTTTAATTTCTTTAAAGAAGCAAGACGAAACGATTTCTTATCGTCGCTCATGCCGTGAAGGTGTATGCGGTTCAGACGCAATGAACATCAATGGTAAAAATGGTTTAGCGTGTTTAACCAATATGTTGACTTTGCCTAAGGTCATCACATTGCGCCCATTGCCTGGTTTGCCCGTAGTACGCGATCTGATCGTTGATATGACTTTGTTCTTTAAACAGTATTTGTCTATCAAACCTTATTTAGTAAACGACAATCCACCTCCTGAAAAAGAGCGTCTCCAGAGTCCTGAAGAGCGTGAAGAGTTGAATGGTTTGTATGAGTGCATTTTGTGCGCTTCATGCTCCACCTCTTGCCCATCATTCTGGTGGAATCCAGATAAGTTCGTTGGACCAGCTGGTTTGTTGCAGGCATATCGCTTTATTGCCGATAGCCGTGATGAAGAAACATCGCAGCGTTTAGACAACCTAGAAGATCCATACCGCTTGTTCCGTTGCCATACCATCATGAATTGCGTGGATGTTTGTCCTAAGCACTTGAACCCAACGAAGGCAATTGGCAAGATCAAGGAGTTAATGGTTCGTAGGGCAGTATGACCCTTGGCAATGCAGAGTTATATCGTCTCAAGAGTGATGCTCGCAGGGGCTTACTAGAGAACGATTTAATTCTGCAGCGTTTCTTTGAGCGTTATGGCTCTCAGTTAAACGTAGAGGATGGAGAAGTTTTAAGCCAGTTATTGGCTTTAGATGACAATGATTTAATGGACTTATTGATTGGTCGCAAAGATTCTGTAGCAAGTTTGGAGAAAGAGATGCAGACTGACTCTTTCAAATTGGTTTTACAAAGACTGAGAGAGAAGTAATTCAGTATTTTGGTGTAGTGGTGGCATAGATGCATGAACGAATAGTGTATTAATCATAATTTTGAATGACTAAGGATTAGAAATGATTGAATCGGACATCAAGGCAAAACTCTCGTTTTCGGATGGAACGCCAGATATTGATCTGCCAATTTACAAAGGGACAGTTGGTCCTGACGTAATCGACATTCGCAAGCTCTACGGTCAGACTGGTAAGTTCACTTACGATTCAGGCTTTTTATCCACCGCATCCTGTAATAGCAAAATTACCTACATCGATGGCGATAAGGGTGAGTTGCTCTACCGCGGTTACCCAATCGAAGATTTGGCAAACAATTGCGACTTCTTAGAAGTTTGCTACCTCTTGATTAATGGTGAATTGCCAAATACTAAAGAGAAAAAAGATTTTGAAGATATGGTTATGCACCACACCATGGTGCATGAGCAAATGCAATTCTTCTTGCGTGGTTTCCGTCGCGATGCACATCCAATGTCTGTATTAACCGGCTTAGTTGGCGCAATGGCTGCTTTCTACCACGATAAGATTGATTACAGTGATCCATATGCTCGTGAAGTCGCCCAGATTCGTTTGATTGCGAAGATGCCTACTTTGGTGGCAATGTCTTATAAGTATTCAGTGGGACAGCCATTTATCTATCCAGATAACTCTTTGTCTTACACGGCTAACTTTATGCGCATGATGTTTGCAACACCGTGTGAGGAGTACAAAGTAAATCCAGTATTGGTTCGCGCTTTGGATCGCATCTTCACATTGCATGCTGACCATGAGCAAAATGCCTCTACTTCAACCGTTCGTTTGTGCGGATCTTCAGGCACCAATCCATTTGCCGCGATTTCAGCTGGTATTGCTTGTCTCTGGGGCCCAGCTCACGGTGGCGCAAATGAGGCTTGCTTACAGATGCTGAATGATATTCAAGCGCAAGGCGGAGTAGAAAAGATTCATGAATTTATTGCCCAAGTAAAAGATAAGAACTCTAGTGTTCGCTTGATGGGCTTTGGTCACCGCGTATACAAAAACTTTGATCCACGTGCGAAGTTAATGCGTGAGACTTGCTACGAAGTGTTAAATGAGCTCGGCCTCCAAGATGACCCATTGTTTAAATTAGCAATGACTCTTGAGAAGATTGCTTTGGAAGATGATTATTTTGTAAGTCGTAAGCTCTATCCAAACGTAGACTTCTATTCTGGCATCGTGCAACGCGCGCTTGGTATTCCGACAGATATGTTCACCTGTATTTTTGCTTTAGCAAGAACAGTGGGTTGGATCGCTCAGTGGGAAGAAATGATTACTGATCCTGAGTACAAGATTGGTCGTCCTCGTCAGTTGTATGTTGGTGAAACTGCGCGCAAGGTTCCAAACATCTCAGTTCGTAAATAAGGTTTTTAAGGTCTCTCATGTCTCGTACGCTTTATGACAAATTGTGGGATGACCACGTTGTTTACTCTGAAGAGGATGGTACAGCCACGATCTATATCGACCGTCAGTTGCTACATGAGGTGACTAGCCCTCAAGCATTTGAGGGTTTGAACTTGGCCGGCCGTCCCGTTTGGCGTATCTCAGCTAACTTGGCAGTTTCTGATCACAACGTGCCAACGACTGATCGCTCCGAAGGTATCGCTGATCCAATTTCCAAGCTACAAGTGGATACTTTGGATCAAAATTGTGATGCCTTTGGTATTACCCAATACAAAATGAACGATACCCGCCAAGGGATTGTTCATGTCATCGGACCAGAGCAGGGTGCAACTTTGCCTGGTATGACAGTAGTTTGCGGCGACTCTCATACCAGTACGCATGGCGCTTTTGGTGCTTTAGCGTTTGGTATCGGTACTTCTGAAGTCGAGCATGTTTTAGCAACTCAAACATTGCTCATGAAGAAGAGCAAGAATATGTTGGTGCGTGTAGACGGCCGCTTACAGCCAGGCTCTACTGCTAAAGATATCGTGCTTGCCGTGATTGGCAAAATTGGTACTGCAGGCGGTACTGGTTACACCATTGAGTTTGCTGGTGAAGCGATTCGCAACCTTTCTATGGAAGGTCGCATGACGATTTGCAATATGGCCATTGAGGCTGGTGCACGCTCTGGTTTAGTTGCGGTAGATGAAACAACAATTGAATATATTCAAGGTCGTCCTTATTCTCCTAAGGGGGCCGCGATGTTGCAGGCACTGCAATATTGGAGAGGTTTGCATTCAGATGCGGATGCCAAGTTTGATGCAGTAGTGGAATTGCGTGCAGAAGAAATTGCGCCACAAGTTACTTGGGGTACTTCACCTGAAATGGTTCTAGCTATTAGTGAACGTGTTCCTGATCCTGAAAAAGAGCGCGATCCAAATAAACGCTCAGCAATGGAACGTGCTTTGGAATATATGGACCTCGTACCAAATACGCCATTGAGTAGTATTTCTGTAGATAAAGTGTTTATCGGCTCTTGTACCAATAGCCGCATTGAAGATATGCGTGCTGCTGCTAAGGTAGTAGATCGCTTAGGCAAGAAGGTTGCAGCTAATGTGAAGTTGGCATTGGTGGTGCCTGGCTCTGGTTTAGTTAAAGCCCAAGCAGAACGCGAAGGCTTGGATCGTATTTTCAAGGCTGCCGGCTTTGAGTGGCGTGAGCCTGGTTGCTCTATGTGTTTGGCTATGAATGCCGATCGTCTTGAGCCAGGAGAACGCTGCGCTTCAACATCTAATCGTAATTTTGAAGGTCGCCAAGGTAATGGTGGTCGTACTCATCTGGTGAGTCCTGCAATGGCTGCGGCTGCTGCGATCGAAGGCCACTTTGTTGATGTTCGTAAGATTTCATAAGGAAACAAATCAATGAAATTTCCCTCACTCCCTTTAATTTCCAAGTTGGCCATTGTTGGTATTGCTGGCTTCATGATTTCAGCTTGCAACAGCACGATGGAAGGTGTTGGTAAGGATCTGCAAAATATGGGAACCTCTATGGGTGGATCAAGCAATACAACACAGCAAAACAATCAGTCACAAACCAAGGGTAAGGACGTTGTGATTACTCCTGTGAAGTAATTCATCAAAGTCAAAGTCAGAATCATGGATAAATTTACGGTATACAAAGGTTTAGTAGCTCCGCTGAATCGCGAGAATGTGGATACCGACGCCATTATTCCAAAACAGTTTCTAAAGTCGATTAAGAAGACTGGCTTTGGCCAAAACCTCTTTGATGAATGGCGTTATCTTGATCATGGTGAACCCGGTCAAGATTGCAGCACCCGTCCTATTAATCCAGACTTTGTTCTCAATCAGCCACGCTATAAAGGGGCTGGGATTTTGTTAGCTCGTAAAAACTTTGGATGCGGCAGTTCTCGTGAACATGCGCCCTGGGCTTTGGATCAATTTGGCTTTAGAGCGGTGATTGCGCCGAGTTTTGCAGATATCTTTTATAACAACTGCTTCAAAAACGGCGTACTACCGATTGTGTTGACTGAAATCCAGGTTGACCATCTTTTTAATGAAACTCAGGCATTTAATGGTTATCAACTAACCATTGACCTAGAGGCTCAGCAAGTAATAGCCCCCGATGGCACTGCTTACAGCTTCGAAGTGGCTCCTTTTAGAAAATACTGCCTGCTCAATGGCTTAGACGATATTGGCTTAACTCTGCAACATGCAGATAAAATCAAGGCTTATGAAGCTGAGCGCATCCTCAAGATGCCTTGGCTTGCGACACAATTGCCGTAATTTCGTTGATTTAAAGGCCTTTCATGAAAATAGCAGTTCTACCGGGCGATGGTATCGGCCCGGAAATCGTTGCTCAAGCCGTTCGAGTGCTCCAAGCGCTTGGACCAAAGTTCGACCTAGAAGAAGCACCAGTAGGCGGCGCTGCTTATGACCTTGCTGGACATCCTTTGCCACCAGCCACTCTAGAGCTTGCTAAAAAAGCGGATGCCATTTTGTTTGGTGCGGTAGGTGATTGGAAATACGACACGCTTGCACGTGAGTTACGTCCAGAGCAAGCCATCCTGGGTCTACGTAAACATTTGGAATTGTTTGCTAACTTTAGGCCAGCGATTTGCTATTCAGAGTTGACTGCTGCATCAAGCTTAAAGCCTGAAATTATCGGCGGCTTAGATATTCTAATTGTGCGTGAGTTAAATGGTGACATCTACTTTGGTCAGCCGCGCGGTATTCGTACTTCAGAGTTGCCACTGTTTAAAGGTGCACGCGAAGGTTTTGACACTATGCACTACAGCGAACCAGAAGTAGAGCGCATTGGTCGTGTCGCATTTGAAGCTGCACGCAAGCGTGGTAAGAAAGTGTGCAGTGTTGATAAAGCTAACGTACTAGAGACTTCACAGCTTTGGCGTGAGGTAATGATTCGCGTATCTAAAGAATATCCAGATGTAGAGTTATCCCATATGTATGTGGACAATGCGGCAATGCAATTAGTTAAAGCACCTAAGGCGTTCGACGTAGTGGTGACTGGCAATCTCTTTGGGGACATTTTGTCTGATGAAGCCGCTATGTTGACAGGTTCCATTGGCATGTTGCCATCCGCTTCTTTGGACAAAAATAATAAAGGCTTGTACGAGCCTAGCCATGGCTCAGCGCCAGACATTGCTGGTAAAGGTATCGCCAATCCATTGGCAACCATTCTGTCTGCAGCAATGATGCTGCGTTATTCCTTAGGATTGCCAGCAGAGGCAGATCGCATTGAAAAGGCAGTGCAGAAGGTATTGGCGCAAGGTTTGCGTACTGCTGACATTTACACCGAGGGTACGAAAAAAGTATCTACCGTAGAAATGGGCGATGCAGTAGTTGCAGCGCTTGCGTAAGAAATTTAAAAAAATTGCAAAGAAATAAGCAGAAATAAACAGAAGCAAAATAATCACATTTACTAGATAGTTAAAAATCATGGCAAATTCAAATACACCTTTAGTTGGTTTAGTTGGCTGGCGCGGTATGGTTGGCAGCGTTCTCATGGAGAGAATGTTGACTGAGAAAGACTTCGACTTGATCGAGCCAGTTTTCTTTAGTACCAGCCAAGCGGGCGGTGAAGTGCCTTTGCTCAATGGTAAAAAAGTAACCAAAGGCGAAAGTACTTTGCAAGACGCAAATGACATTAAAGCGCTCTCACGCTGCGACATCATTTTGACTTGCCAAGGTGGTGACTACACCAATGAGATATTCCCTAAGCTGCGTGCAGCAGGGTGGAATGGCCATTGGATTGATGCGGCTAGCGCATTGCGCATGAAAGATGATGCTGTATTGATTCTCGATCCGGTTAATCGCCCAGTCATTGATAAGGCTTTGGCTTCTGGGGGCAAGAATTGGATTGGTGCCAATTGCACTGTGAGTTTAATGATGATCGCTATGGGTGGCTTAGTAAAGGCTGACATGGTTGAGTGGATTAGTGCCATGACTTACCAAGCAGCCTCTGGTGCAGGTGCTCAGAATATGCGTGAATTACTTCTGCAGATGGGTGCATTACGTGACAGCGTAGCCACTGAATTGGCTGATCCGTCTTCATGGATTTTGGATATTGATCGCAAAGTAACTGAGACTTTACGTTCGGCCGACTTCCCTAAAAAGAATTTCCGCAACACTGCCTTAGCAGGTAGCTTGATTCCTTGGATCGATGTACCTGTAGAAAATGGTCAAACCAAAGAAGAGTGGAAGGGTGGCGCTGAGTTCAATAAGATTCTAGGTCGTCCAGCATTCCGTACGCCAGGGAGTATTCCAGTCGATGGTTTGTGCGTGCGTGTAGGCGCAATGCGTTGCCATTCACAAGGTTTGACTGTGAAGCTCAAAAAAGATATTCCACTCAAAGATATTGAGGCGATTTTGGCTGCCGATAATCAGTGGGTCAAAGTAGTTCCTAATGATCGTGAAACTACTGAGCGTGATTTATCTCCCGCAGCAGTTAGCGGCACACTCACTGTACCGATTGGTCGCTTGCATAAAATGGCAATGGGCCCGGAATATTTGGGTGCATTTACAGTTGGCGATCAGCTGTTATGGGGCGCTGCAGAGCCCTTGCGCCGCATGCTGCGCATTTTGCTCGAGAAGTAATTCACTTTTATGTCTCGCACTAGCCACTTGGGCTTTTTAAAGCTGCTGAGCTTTGTTCTGTTGAGTTGGTCAACAGTGGCAGGTGCGATTTCTTTAGGCGCTCCACAACTGCAGTCACGTCCTGGTGAGCCGCTACGTTTAGAGATTCCAATTCGCGTTGGGAAGGATGAGCAGAGCGCCTTATCTAGCATGAACGTGACGATGCCTAATAAGGCTGCCTATGAGCGTTTGGGCATTTCTCAAAAGATTGTAGAGCTTAATCCACAGGCGATGGTGTATCGCAATCGCTCTGAGCAACTCATGGTATTGGTCGAGACTGTCAATTCAGTCCCGATGACGGATGATCCATTCTTGGATGTGCTAGTTAACCTCAATTGGTCTAGCGGCAGTATTACAAAAACATTTACCTTGCTATTAGGTGACGTGCAGAAGATCACGGTGAAGCCTGGTCAAACCTTATCTGAAATTGCTGCCATCATCGCGCCCCAATTAGATGGCGCAACCTTAGATCAAACCATGATGGCTTTATTTAAGGCCAATCCAGATGCATTCGCTAGTGGCAGCATTAATCGTTTGGCTGCTGGTGCTGAATTATCCAAACCAAGTCAAGCCCTATTGCGTTCCATTAGTCCTGCTGAGGCAAACCAGTTTGTGGCTGATGCCAATGAGCAATGGCGCGCAGAGCAGGCTGAAAAAGAGGCGGGAACGGGCGGTGGTAAAGCAGGCAGCACTAAAGCTGGAGAAGTTGCCCCTCAGGATCGACTCAAGATTGGTTCAAGCGCTGATGGTAATGAACAAGAGCGCCGCTACACCGAGGAATTGGTAGCTCAAGAGAAGATGTTGGAGCAAACTAAAGCCCGCGTAGCCGAGCTAGAAAAGAATATCGCCGATCTACAAAAGCTGCTTGATAAGTCTAAGGAGAAAAAAGCGGTAGACAATAACTTTGGTTTAGGTGGCTTTGGCCCAGCCATTCTGGCAATTGCCTTAATTACCTTGACTGGTTTATTGCTCTGGGGATTGGCCCGTAATGCTCGTCGTTCAGAAGCGCCGACTTTTGAGGCATCCGCTAAACATTCCGCCGAAGAGCTTGATGTAACAAAGCACTCAGCTGCAGGATCGTCTTTTGAAATGCCAGCTCGTGCCAAAGCGCTGTTCGAGGGCATTGATCTTGATCTATCAAAGCCAGTAAAAACAGCGCCTGTCATCAGCGCTGCAGTAGCAAATCCCTTGGCAGATACCTTACGAGTCAAGTTAAATCTGGCGCGCGCCTATATTACGATCGAAGACTTTTCTGCGGCTAAAAAGTCGATTGAAGAAGTGCTTCGTGTCAGCAATTCGGTTGACCCAGTAATCACCATTGAAGCGCAGGGCTTGTTGGCAGAGATCTCGCATCGCAATACCTAGACCATGCGTATAGCCCTTGGCCTTCAGTACGATGGTAGCCCCTATTTTGGCTGGCAAACCCAGGTGAATCACAACACAGTTCAAGATGAACTAGAAAAAGCAATTTCATCCTTCATTGGTGAGCAAGTCGAGGACTGTCCAGTGCGCACTATTACTGCAGGCAGAACTGATACCGGTGTTCATGCATTAGGACAGGTAGTTCACTTTGATACCAATGTTGAGCGTGAAGACTTTTCATGGGTGAGAGGTGTGAACTCATTCTTGCCTCCATCGATTGTGGTGAATTGGGCAAAGCCAGTATCTGAGGAATTTAGCGCACGTTTTTCCGCTTATGAGCGTGAATATATTTATGCATTGCAAGCGGGGCCTTGTCGCTCACCGATGTCGCATTTGCGCGCAGGTTACTTAATGTTGCCACCAAATCAATGGTTGGATGTTGAGGCTATGAAACAATCCGCGCAATGTTTAATCGGCGAACATGACTTTAGCTCCTTCAGATCGTCAGAGTGTCAAAGTAAGACGCCAGTGAAAACAATTTATTCCATTGAGATTATTTCTGAACAACCATGGTTATATTTTCGGATTCGAGGCAATGCTTTTTTGCATCACATGATTCGTAATGTAGTCGGTTGTTTTTTGCAGATTGGTCAAGGCAGACAAAGTTCTGACTGGATGGCCGAAGTACTTGAGGCTAAAAATAGGCAAATTGCTGCGCCCACATTTATGGCGGATGGCTTGTATCTAGCGCAAATCACCTACCCAGAGGAATTTGCCATTCCCCAGCCTTTGCTCGAAAACTCCTGGCTCCCAGCTCAGGTCATCGGGAAGCAAAAGAAAGAACAAAAGAAATAGTGGCCCCTTGGCCTTATCATTGATTTATGGGCTTACTGACATACTCTTCCGGCCGTACTCGGGTCAAAATCTGCGGTTTAAAGACAGCGGCAGACATTGACTCTGCAATTTCTGCGGGGGTAGACGCGGTTGGCTTCGTCTTTTACCCACCTAGCGTCCGTGCAGTTAGCCCCAATATCGCTGCTCAGCTCATTTCTAGGCTCCCAGCAGGGGTAGATGCAGTTGGACTCGTTGTAAACGCTACAGATGCGGAATTTGCGGCTATTCGGGCTGCAGCTTCGATCACCTTATGGCAGTTTCATGGGGATGAGACCCCAGAGCGCTGTGAGCAGCTTGCCGCAGGCGAACCTTGGATGAAAGCTGCCCGTGTAGGGGCTGGCTTCGCTTTTGATGATTTTTCCCTACAATATGGGGATGCAAACGCTTTTCTGCTGGATGCCCTCGTCGAGGGATATGGCGGTGGAGGCGTTCCTTTTGATTGGCAAGGAATTCCGCAGACATGGGTAAGCGAAAACGCGCCTCGGGTCGTTTTGAGTGGTGGATTGAACACGCACAACGTGGGCGAGGCGATTGCTCGCCTACATCCTTGCGCAGTTGACGTCAGTAGTGGCGTAGAAAGCAGCAGGGGTGTCAAAGATCCTGCGCTCATGGCTCAATTTATTCAAGCAGTGCGCGCAGCTGATGCCAAAGCATCATCCCAATAATTTGCTGTAGACAAATCAAAAGAGGTAGCTATGTACGATAAGCCAGATGCACGAGGACACTTCGGTCCCTACGGCGGTGTATTCGTTTCTGAGACATTGATGTTTGCATTAGATGAACTAAAAGAAGCCTATGCAAAATATCAAAATGATCCAGAATTTATTGAAGAGTTTCATTACGAACTGAAACACTTTGTTGGTAGACCATCGCCGGTCTACCACGCTAAGCGCTGGAGTGAAATGCTTGGCGGTGCCCAGATCTACCTCAAGCGTGAAGATTTAAATCACACCGGGGCACACAAGATTAACAACGTGATTGGTCAAGCGATGTTGGCCAAACGCATGGGTAAACCCCGCATCATTGCTGAGACAGGTGCTGGTCAACATGGTGTTGCTACGGCTACCATCTGCGCACGTTTTGGCCTCGATTGCACGGTATATCAAGGTTCTGTTGACGTGGCACGTCAGGCGCAAAACGTATTTCGTATGAAATTACTCGGTGCTAAGGTTGTGCCAGTAGAGTCTGGTACCAAGACTTTGAAAGATGCACTCAATGAAGCGATGCGTGATTGGGTTACTAACGTAGATAACACTTTCTACATCATCGGTACGGTTGCTGGTCCTCATCCTTATCCAATGATGGTGCGGGATTTCCAAAGCGTGATTGGTGAAGAGTGCAAGGTACAGATGCCAGAGATGACTGGACGTCAACCTGACTTCGTATTGGCTTGTGTTGGTGGTGGCTCTAATGCGATGGGAATTTTTTATCCGTATATCGATTACCCCGAAGTAAAACTCGTTGGGGTTGAAGCGGCAGGGCATGGATTGGGTAGCGGCTTACATTCAGCAGCATTGTGCGTAGGAAAGCCAGGTGTATTGCATGGCAATCGCACTTATTTGCTGCAAGATGAGAATGGTCAGATTTCTGAAACCCATTCTGTTTCTGCTGGTATGGACTATCCCGGCGTTGGTCCTGAGCATGCTTGGTTAAAAGATTCTGGTCGCGCAGACTATGTTGCAATCACTGACGAAGAAGCATTAAAAGCATTCCATGATTGCTGTCAGATTGAAGGCATCATTCCGGCGCTTGAGTCGTCGCACGCCATTGCCTACGCCTGCAAGCTAGCTAAGACCTTGCCAAAAGATAAAACTATCTTGGTAAACCTTTCTGGTCGTGGTGATAAGGATATGCATACTGTTGCTCAAGCAACAGGCTCTGAAGGCTAAGCAAATAAAAAAATAAAAACAGAAAAATAAAATAGCTATGTCAAAAATTACTGCAGTCTTCGAGAAACTAAAGGCAACAGGTAAAACAGGGTTGATTCCTTTTATTACTGCTGGCGATCCAGACCCCAAGCAAACCGTTGCATTAATGCATGCATTGGTCCGTGGCGGTTCAAGTGTGATCGAATTAGGCGTACCATTTTCTGATCCGATGGCTGATGGTCCTGTGATTCAAAGATCATCGGAGCGTGCATTGACTCAAGGTGTCACTCTGCGCAGTTGCTTAGAGATGGTGAAAGAGTTTCGTCAGCAGGATGCCGATACTCCAGTAGTGTTAATGGGTTATGCAAATCCAGTCGAGCAAATGGGAGCAGAGCGTTTTGCTACCGAAGCAAAAGCAGCTGGGGTTGATGGCGTTTTAGTAGTTGATTACCCGCCAGAAGAGTGTGTAGATTTTGCTGCAAGCATGCGCGTTGCTGGAATTGATCCAATTTTCTTATTGGCACCGACTTCATCACATGAGCGTATTAAAGAGGCTGCCAAAATAGCTTCTGGTTATATCTATTACGTATCTATGCGAGGGGTTACTGGCGCTTCTAACCTGAATACTCAGGATGTGGCTAGCATCATCCCAAAAATTCGAGAAGAAACCGATATTCCGATTGCTGTGGGCTTTGGAATTAGTGATGCAGCCAGCGCCAAGGCAGTATCAGCCAGTGCCGATGCAGTAGTGATTGGCAGCCGAATTATTCGTCTTTTAGAGGATGCGCCCCCAGGTCAGGCGGTACAATCACTGGAAACCTTCATTCGTGAGATTCGTGACGCATTGGATAGCTAAAAACTAATGAGCTGGATAGATAAATTACTCCCACCCCAAATTCAACATACTGATCCTGCAAATCGCAAGACAGTACCGGAGGGATTGTGGGTTAAGTGTCCAAGCTGTGAAACGGTTCTCTATAGTACTGACATTGAAGCCAATTTATCAGTTTGCCCAAAATGTAGTCATCACATGCGTATTGGCGCTCGTCAGCGCCTAGATAGCTTGTTAGATGAAAAAGGTCGCTATGAAATTGGCGCGGATATTTATCCAACCGATCCGCTCAAATTTAAAGACTCTAAGAAATACCCAGATCGGATTAAAGAAGCGAACGATGCTTCTGGTGAATCTGAAGCCTTGATAGTGATGGGTGGCAAGATTGAAACCATTCCGGTCGTAGCTGCTTGTTTTGAATTTCAATACATGGGTGGCTCGATGGGTTCTGTAGTGGGTGAGCGTTTTGCTCGTGGCGCACAGGAAGCAATCGATAAGAAGTGTGCATTCATTTGTGTGACTGCTACTGGTGGTGCAAGGATGCAAGAAAGCTTGCTCTCACTGTTTCAGATGGCTAAGACCAACTCGATGTTGACCTTATTGGCTAAAAAAGGTTTGCCTTACATTAGCGTGCTCACCGATCCAACTATGGGCGGCATCTCTGCAAGCTTCGCCTTCATGGGTGACGTTGTGATGGCTGAGCCAAAGGCATTGATTGGTTTTGCTGGTCCGCGCGTGATCGAGCAAACTGTTCGTGAGAAGTTACCAGAGGGATTCCAGCGCTCTGAATTCCTAATGCAAAAGGGTGGCATTGACATGATTGTGGATCGTCGTCAGATGCGTGGTGAAATCGCCCGTTTACTTGCTTTGTTGCAGAAACTTCCTGAGCCTGCAATAGCGGGTAGCGCAGCCGTTTAAGCGCTTGAGCTCAGCACACCAAGCCCCCATCCTATTTTCTAGCCTAGTGGCTTGGCTTAGTCACCTCGAAACTGCTCATCCTGTCGGTATTGATATGGGGCTTGAGCGTATCAATCGCGTTAAAGCTGCATTGGATCTGCATTTTGATTGCCCAGTCATCACTGTTGCTGGTACAAATGGTAAAGGATCTACCTGCGCCTTTTTAGAAAGTATTTTGCTTTCTTCTGGCTATCGTGTTGGTTGTCATACTTCTCCACACTTACTTAAATTCAATGAGCGCGCTCGCATCAATGGCGCAGATGTTAATGACAACCTTTTGCTTGAGCATTTCGCTGCTGTAGAAAAAGCCCGCGTGAGTTTGGTGGATGCACCAACTCTGACCTATTTTGAGTTCACAACTTTAGCCATCATGCATCTGTTTTCTAAATCAAACTTAGATGCGGTTGTGCTAGAAGTAGGTATGGGCGGTCGTCTTGATGCGGTCAACATTGTGGATGCTGACTGCGCCATCGTGACCAGCATTGATATTGATCATGCAGATTTCTTGGGCGGCACGCGCGAAGCCATTGGTTTTGAGAAGGCAGGTATTTTCCGTCCTGGACATATTGCAGTTTGTGGGGATCCGATGCCGCCGCAATCTTTGATTGATCATGCTGAAAGATTCGGTTGCGATCTTTGGTTGCAGGGACGGGACTATAACTTTCAGGGTGATAAGCAGCAATGGGGTTGGGCGGGGCGTAAAAAACGCTTCAGTGGACTAGGTTACCCAGCACTACGAGGCGCCAATCAGATACTCAATGCTTCCGCCGTAGTAGCCGCTTTAATGGCGCTCCATCAACGACTCCCTGTGAGCGCCCAAGACATACGCAATGGCTTTGCCTTGGTTGAGTTACCAGGACGCTTTCAGGTCTTGCCCGGCCAGCCTACGATTGTCTTGGATGTAGCTCACAACCCACATGCCGCAGCCACCCTTGCTCAGGGGCTCGATAAAATGGGTTATCACCCCTACACCTACGCCATTTTTGGAGCAATGGCCGATAAAGACATTGAAGGCGTCATTAAGCCCCTTCTCAATATCGTGGATTTCTGGTTTTGCACGGATTTGCCTACCCCCCGGGCAGCCAGCGCTCAAGCCTTGGCTGAGAAGCTGGAAGCTTTAGGTGTAAAGCCAAAAAATGGGGCGGATGGCGGTATTGAGTGCTTCCCAGAACCCGCTTTGGCGTATCAAAAAGCGCTATCTTTGGCGGGTGAGGGTGATAGAATTGTGACCTTCGGATCCTTCTATACCGTTGCAGGCGTAATGACTTACCGAAACAACCAGGCCCACTGATCCATGATTCGTTTACCAAGCTTTTTTAAGCGAAAAACCCAGTCTGATGACCTTGAATTTGATTCAAGGGGTGGTCGCACCGCCAGAAGAGCAGCGCCACGTAGTTTTCAGCGCGCGGCAGAAGCAGAAGAACTTGCTCTCACCGAAGATCCAGAACAACAAAGAGCGCGCCATCGTCTGATTGGTGCCGCGGTATTAGTGTTGATTGCCGTTGTTGGATTGCCTCGTGTTTTGGATAGCAAACCTAAGTCAGCGCCGAACGATATCGCTGTCAATATTGTGACTAGTCTGCCTATCCCGGGTACTGAAACAAAAACGGAAACTAAGCCTGAAACAAAGCCTGAAGAAAAGTCTAAAGCTGAAGTAGTTACAGAGCCTGCAAAAGAGGCACCTAAAGTTGCAGCTGTTCCTGAGGCAAAGCCTGAAGCGAAATTAGAAGCAAAACCAACTGCCCCTGCAGTAAACAAGGCTGGCACCTTAGGTTTAGCGGCGGGCGAGGAAGTGGTTGCGACTACAGGCCCAAAAACCGACGCCAAGCCTAATGCAGAAGATGCGGCTAAGGCTGCCACTACAAATGGTTCAGGCAAGTACGTAATTCAGATTGGCGCTTTTGCATCTGAAGAGCGCGCAAAAGGTTGGATTACAAAACTCAAAGATCAGAAGATTCCGAACTATGTCCTGAATAAGACTGGTACTGATGGAGCTAAGTTGTATGTTCTACGCGCTGGACCATACACCGACAAAGAAGCTGCAGAAGCAGCTGAAAAGAAAATTAAGGCGATGGGTCTTTCACCAAGACTCGTCGAATCCGGTAAGCAGTAATGGAATACTTATCCACCCTCAAGCTAACATCGGTGGATTACTTCACCCTAGTTGTGCTCTTGATATCTGCTCTAGTCGGTATCTCGCGTGGTTTATTTAAAGAGGTGCTTGCTTTAGCTTCTTGGTTCGCTGCCGCTTGGGTTGCTTATCACTACAGTAGTTACCTCTCTACAGAGTGGCTGTCTACATTTCATCTAGACGAACTTCTGAGCCTGGGCATAAGTTTCATCATTCTGTTTATTTTGACTCTCATCATCTGTGGTTTATTTGGCGGGGTAGTGCAAAAAATTATCCTGTCAGTAGGTTTGAGCTTGACTGACCGTTTTTTGGGTTTAATCTTTGGTGTGATTCGTGGTGGATTGATTGTGGTGGTACTTGCTACCCTAGCAGTACTCACACCAATTCCACAAAGTATGGCTTGGAAGAATGCGATTACCAGGCCAGCAATTGATATGGCAACCGGTTTAATTAAAGGTTGGCTTCCCGCCGACTGGGCAAAGCAATTGGGTGATGCTATGCCTAAAGTTACCCCTACCATTACTCCTAAAATAACAATAGGAATCTAGAGATATGTGCGGCGTCGTCGGAACTGTTTCTCACTCCCCAGTAAATCAACTTCTCTATGATGCTTTGTTGCTTTTGCAACATCGCGGCCAAGATGCTGCAGGCATTGCGACGATGAACGGTAATTCGTTCACGATGCATAAAGCCAATGGCTTAGTCAGAGACGTCTTTAGAACGCGCAATATGCGTAGCTTGGTAGGTAGCGCTGGTATTGGTCAAGTGCGTTATCCAACAGCAGGTTCTGCTAGCAGCGAAGAAGAGGCGCAACCGTTTTATGTCAGCGCCCCTTACGGCATTATCTTGGCGCATAACGGTAACCTCACCAATGCACCAAGTCTTCGTGTGGAGATGGCCTACCGTGACCGCCGTCATATCAATACCAGCTCTGATACTGAAGTATTGCTCAACGTCTTGGCTGACGAACTGCAAAAAGAAACCAATAGTGCAGCTCTTGATGAGGGCGCGATGTTTAATGCGGTTACTGGTGTAACCAATCGCGTTAAAGGATCTTATGCGGTAGTTTCCTTGATTGCAGGTTACGGTTTGTTGGCCTTCCGCGATCAGTATGGCATTCGCCCACTTTGTATTGGTCGCATTGATACTCCGCAAGGTCCTGAGTGGATGATCGCTTCAGAGTCTGTTGCACTTGAAGGTCTGGGCTTTACATTTGTACGTGATGTCAATCCAGGCGAGGCAATTTATATTGACCTTGATGGTAATTTCTACTCACGCCAATGCGTGCCAAATGCAGTATTAACACCATGTATTTTTGAATACGTCTATATGGCTAGACCTGACTCTACGATTGATGGAGTTACTGTCTACAACGTACGTATGCGCATGGGTGATTATTTGGCTGAGAAGATTCGCAAGGAGACCGATGTCACTGAGATTGATGTCGTTATGCCAATTCCAGATTCAAGCCGTCCTGCAGCCATGCAGGTAGCAAAGAACTTGGGTGTGGATTATCGCGAAGGCTTCTTTAAGAATCGTTACATCGGCCGCACCTTCATCATGCCAGGGCAGGCTGTGCGCAAGAAATCTGTTCGTCAAAAATTGAATGCTATGCGTATTGAGTTCAAAGATAAGACTGTCTTGATTGTGGATGACTCTATCGTTCGTGGCACTACCTCTTTTGAGATTGTGCAAATGGCTCGTGAATCTGGCGCCAAGAAAGTAATCTTTGCATCTGCAGCGCCACCAGTCCGTTTCCCGAACGTTTACGGTATTGATATGCCAACCCGCAGTGAATTGGTTGCCTATGGCCGTACCGATGAAGAAATCAACAAAATGATTGGTGCTGATCAACTGATCTACCAAAGTGTTGAGGATATGAAGCAGGCAGTCAGAGATATCAATCCGAATATTAAGCAGTTTGAAGCCTCTTGCTTTGATGGAAATTACATCACTGGAGATATCACTGAGTCTTACTTAGATGCGCTGGAGGCTGCCAGAAATACCTCGGCTGCTATGGCGGATCGCCAGAAGGATTCCAGTGACTTTGCCCGCTCACAGCTCCATCTGCATTTGGCTACCGAAGACTAAAAAGCGACAAGTATTTGCCTCACTCGAGGCAAATCCTCAATTCGGTGTCAAAATAGCAGTATGAAGAGTAAATCCACACGCAAAAAACCCGATTTTTCAAAGCTAGCGCTCGAGACCTTGGCGGTCCGCGCAGGCACGCGTCGCACGGCTGAGTATCAAGAGCATTCAGAGGCAATGTTTCTGACATCTAGTTTTTGCTTTGATAGCGCAGAGTTAGCTGCCGATGGTTTTGCACATGCTGACAAGGGCTTTATCTATTCGCGCTTTACCAATCCCACAGTGAGTATGTTCCAAGATCGCTTGGCTGCTTTAGAGGGTGGTGAAGCTTGTATTGCTACTTCCTCTGGCATGGCTGCCATTATGACCATGGCGATGGCCCATTTACAGGCAGGTGATCATGTGGTTTGTTCGCGCTCTGTATTTGGCGCAACGATTCAGTTGTTCACGAATATCCTAGGTCGCTTTGGGATTACAACAACTTATGTTGACTTGGCGGATACCAAGTCATGGCAAGCTGCTGTCCAGCCAAACACCAAACTCTTTTATCTAGAGACGCCGTCTAATCCCTTAACGGAGATTGCGGATATCAAAGCAATTGCTAAGATTGGTAAGAAGGCGGGTGCTTTATTTGCCGTTGATAACTGCTTCTGCACGCCTGCATTACAAAAACCATTAGCGCTTGGCGCTGATGTGGTGATTCATTCGGCTACCAAGTACTTAGATGGACAAGGTCGAGTAGTGGGTGGAGCAATTGTCGGCAGTAATGATTTTATTATGGGCAAGGTGTTCCCTTATGTGCGCACTGCAGGCCCAACGCTTTCTGCTTTCAACGCTTGGGTATTCTTAAAAGGCTTAGAAACCTTAGAACTTCGCATGAAGCAACAGAGTCAGAATGCACTTGCCTTAGCACAATGGTTAGAAAAGCAATCTGGGGTAGAGCGCGTATATCATCCAGGCCTCAAATCACATCCTCAACACGCTTTGGCAATGCGTCAACAGAAGGAGGGCGGAGCAATCCTGTCTTTCACGTTGAAGGGTGGTAAGAAAGCTGCCTTTAAATTAATTAACCAAACTATGCTTTGCTCGATTACTGCAAACTTAGGTGATACCCGCACCACGATTACGCATCCAGCGACAACTACGCATTGCCGCGTAACGCCTGAGGCCAGAAAAGCAGCAGGCATCACCGATGGCCTGGTTCGCATTGCGGTTGGTCTTGAGAATATCAATGATCTGAAGAGTGATCTCGTTGGTGGACTCAAAAAGTAAACAGGTGCACCAAGATAAACCTATGGGTTTTGCGGACGCCACTCAGTTTTGGAATGAGCGCTTCAATAAAGAGGAGTTCATTTTTGGAAAAGAGCCTAATGAATATCTCGTTGAGCAAGCCACTCGATATCTAAAGCCAAAAGATAGGGTGCTTTGTATTGCTGATGGCGAAGGGCGCAATGGTGTCTGGCTCGCTAAGCAAGGCATGCAAGTGATTGCTTTTGATGCATCGGATATCGCGCTAACTAAAGCTAAGCAGTTCGCTAAAGATAATCAAGTTGAGGTTGAGTACTCTTTTTCGGATTCAGATAGCTTTGCATGGCAAGAGAATGCTTATGACGCGGTTGTTGGTATCTTTATTCAGTTTGCTGATCCAGCAATGCGCGCCAGGATATTCCAGCAGACACATCAAACGCTCAAGCCAGGTGGAATCTTTATTCTGCAGGGCTACACACCCAAGCAGTTGGAATACAAAACCGGCGGCCCATCTTTAATAGAGCATCTCTACACAGAAATATTAATACGCGATCTCGCTAGAGATTTTGAAGTGCTTGACCTCTGTTGCTACGAAAAAGAATTGTCAGAGGGCGCTAGACATACTGGTATGTCTGCTTTACTAGGCTTAGTTGCAAAAAAGTGAGTTTTCTCAAATGAAGATGATTGAAATCAAAAGTGCATGGCAGGGGAATAGCGACTGCAATGCGTGCTCCGTTCGCAGCTCTGCGCTTTTTGCTGAGTTGAATGAAGAGGACTTTTCCAAAATCCATTCGCCTATTGATGATCTCCGCTTTGAGGCAAATTCTGGTATTTACACACAGGGTAATTCCGCAAATCATCTGTATACATTGCGCGAAGGTTATATCAAACTATTGCATGTAAATTCAGATGGCTCAAGCAGAATCGTGCGTTTAGTTATGCCTGGTGATCTATTTGGCATGGAGGCGTTGCTAGAGGAAAGCTATGCCCATTCAGCTAGCGCTTTGTCGAATGTTCATTTATGCCGTATTCCAAAAGCAATTATCTCCAGTCTGGGTGAAGAGTCTCCCCGTTTACACCGCCAAATAGTTAAAAAATGGGGTGAAGCTTTGGCTCAATCAGAATCTTGGTTTTCTGAGATCAATACTGGTCGAATTGAGGTGCGTTTAGCCCGCTTTTTTCTTAGAGTTGCAAAGGTGTCTGGAGAGATGGCAGTTGCACCTCTCTTTAAGCGTGAAGATATGGGATTAATGATGGATGTAAAGTTTGAGACTATTAGCAGAGCGCTAGCTTCATTGGCTGAGCAGGGGCTCATTTCCAACATCAGTAGGTTAAGCATTCAGATTCCGAACGTGGAAAAGCTTAAAAGCTTTTCACAGGCAGGATCCTAAACTTTAATGTAAATAAAAAAGACTGCCGAAGCAGTCCTTTTGTTCAATCGAATCAAATCGATTAAAGGCTTGCGCAACTAAATTAAGCCTTCTTAGCGTAAGCGGAGCACCAGCCCTTGCCAGCAACTTTTTTTGTTCCAAATAAAGAACAGCCACCAGTTGCATCGCCCACTTTGCCTTGGAACAAAGCGCAGTTATCGCACTCTTGGCCAGCGGCGTATTTAGGATATTTAGCTTTATCTACAGCAGTTGCAACTGCCTTGTAGCCCAATGCTGCAGCTTGTGGATCAGTTTCAGCAACCATTGCTTGAGCTTGAACTTTACCGTTCAAAGCCAAAGTACAAGCACCAGCAGCGGACAAAATCATAAATTGGCGACGACTATTTTTCATAAAGACTCCAGTGTTCAGGTAGGTAAAAAGTTTAAATAACTAACCATGTTGGATATTAAAGGCGATGACAATACCAACAATAGGGGTTTCTCTGTATTAAGTTTAGCAAGTCTTAGCCTCACACTACATAAATATGCATAAATGCGTATATAAGCATTTAAATCACTGTTTTACGAAAAAATAATACATAGAGGGTTTTATGAAAAAGTTTATTTCTCTTGGTCTGATGTTGTTTTCGGGCCTCGTGTCAGCACAAGCTACAGCATCCGCTAGCCCTGAGCTGCTGCAAATTATCGATAAATCCACAAAATTTGTGGTTAACACCCCAAAGGGTCCGGTTGAAATTACACGTGTGATGACGCCTTGCGCCAAAAATAAAGGTTGGTTACAGCCATTGATTCCAATTAAGGGTGTTGTACCGGTTGATGAAATTGATGTTTTAAATGCCCTAAATGATAAGGACTCAATCGTAGTTGATATGCGCATGGTTGATGACCGCGTTAAAGGAACTATTCCTGGCTCTGTTGGCATCCCATACACAGAAGTGGCTATGCGCATGGGGGAATTAGGTTGTAAAAGGCCTGCTACTGGTTCAACTAAATGGGATTGTTCCAAGGCTAAGAAGGTCTATGCATTTTGCAATGGCCCTGTATGCCCACAAAGCCCGATGGCGATGGCTGCGATGACCCGTGATGGATTCCCTGCAACGAAGATCTACTACTATCGTGGTGGCATGTTGGACTGGGATGCATTGGGGTTAACTACGGTTAAGGGTGAGTTCTAAGCTTCTTAATTAAAGAACTCAGTTTATAAGGGAGCTTTGACTCCCTTTTTTTATGCCTATTTCTACTGCACCTATTTATCCAGCCAAATAAAACCAGCCATTCATGATGTAGATCAAATATCGTTAATCTCTTTGTCCAAGCCTCTTGACATTGTCGGTTTAATAGTTAATATATAAATATATATATTATTTAAAAATTAAATGAGGTTAGTAAAGATGGTAAATAAAGAAGGGCAGGCTAAACCAGCGCTGTACATGAATCCATTATTAGCAGGCATCCTGCTTGGAATGGTTCTATTGGCAACTTTTGTAGTTACGGGTCATGGACTTGGTGCCACAGGCTTTACAACCCGCTTAACAGCTTGGGTTGGTATGTATGTTGCACCAGTTGCTACTAGCGCAAATGATTACTTAGGTGGAATGGTTGAGGAGGGTGAGCCGCTAAACGCATGGATTACCTGGCAAGTAATCGGCGTAGCTATAGGTGCCACGCTGTCAGCATTTTTAGCAAAAAGAATTCATATTCAATTGGATGGCAAGAAGTTTCTTGGCGGGTCTAAGCGTCCGATGACGGCATTGTTTGGCGGTATCTTGGCGGGTTTTGGTGCGCGGGTTGCTGCTGGTTGCACTAGCGGGCTAGGCTTATCTGGTGCCGCAGTGCTGAGTTTGGCTGGATTTACTTTCCTTGGCACATTTTTTGCTGTGGGTTTATTGGTAAGTCGTTTCTTGAAAGAGGAGAAATAAGATGAGCGAAATTCTTTCAGGTCTTCTTTTGGGCGCAGCCTTTGGTTTTGTTTTGGAGCGTGCTGGCTTTGGCAACCCCAATAAATTAACTGGCCAATTTCGACTAACAGATTGGTCTGTATTTAAAGTCATGTTTACTGCTATCGTCTTTGCTGCTGTAGGGCTCGTGGTTTTGGAAAAAATGGGATTAGTGGACGCTGGAAGTTTATTTATTCCTCCAGCATTTTTGGGCGCAGCTGCCTTAGGCGGAGCGCTTGTCGGCGCAGGCTTCGCAGTCGGTGGGTACTGCCCTGGAACATCAGTTGTGGGCTTAATGTCCGGGCGCATTGATGCAGCAATCTTTTTGCTTGGTCTGCTTCTAGGCACCGTAGTTTTCGCCGTTGTTTATCCGGATATAGAAGGGCTAACCACTTTAGGCGAGTTTACTAAAGCAGACTCATTGCAGGACGCTTTCAATGTCTCATCTTGGTCTATTGATATCGGAATGATTATTGCGGCCATAGGTGTTTTTGTTTTGGGTTCTTGGATGGAAAAAAAATCCAAAGGCCCTATTAGTTCTCAATCTTAATTATTTAAAGGAAATATATGTCAAAGAAATCTACTGTAGCTGCATTGGCACTTGCCCTAGCTGGTCTCTCTGCGGCACCCCTTGCCCATTCTGCTGATGCACCTGCAAATCCAACAAGCGCTGAACAAAAGAATCCTTGCGGCCCTAAGAAAGAGGCTGCCAACCCTTGTGGCCCAGCAAAGAAAAAAGCAGCTAACCCATGCGGCCCTGCAAATCCTTGCGGACCTAAGAAGCGTAAAGCAGCAGAATAAGTAAAAAATGCTTACTCAATCTAATCATTGGCTTGCTGCACAGAGACTTGCAAATATTCAATTGCAGTACGCTAAATCAGGGCGAACTTTGAATGAGGCTGCTTTAGGCGGTGCTAGAGATTTTATTGAGTGGCAGCACTACCCGAATAATGATTTGGTTGATGTGAATAGTGGCTATGAATTTTATTACCATGCGCATTCTACTGATGAGATGCCTAGTGGCGAGCATGGCCATTTTCATCTGATCAAACGTGATGCAAAGACCTTTCATCACCTAGTCGGAATTGCATTAAATCAAAAGGGCCTACCAACTCGTTTATTTACAACGAATCAGTGGGTTACGGGCGAGGAAATGATTGATGCGGACTTAACTATCAAATCCTTAAAAGACTTTGAGATGGTAGTAAAAGGTCGTATGGCACCAGTAAGTAACTGGGTAGGCGCACTTGTTCAATTATTTGGAGTAGAAATTGAAAAATTGATTGTGGAGCGAGATCAAAAGATTGCATTGTTAGTAGCTGAGCACGGTAATCGTGAGTTTGTATTGAATTCTAGAAAGCATCATGTTCTAACGGAGTGCAAGATTGATCTTTTAGGTCGTCTTTCAGAGAATTTATTGGTAGTTAATTCATAAGGAATTGGAAATGAAAAAGATTCAATGGGTAGTAGCTCTTGTCCTGGCTAGCATAGTGAGCTTGGCCCAGGCTTTTACATTGCCTGGGCCAGTAGTGAGCGCTGAATGGCTTGCTGCAAATCAATCCGAGGTTCAAATTCTAGAGGTGAGGGGTGATGTAGCTAGTTATGTACGCAGCCCAGAATTTGAAATCGATAAAAAGACTGGGAAAAAGATGTTGGTTGAAGTAGGTGGCCACATTTCAGACTCCACGTTGTTAGATTTCAAAAAGGTCAGGGTTGACCGAATGATTGACGGAAAGAAGATTAAATACCTGATCCCAGAAAAGGCAGATTTTGAAAAAATGATTCAAGCCGTTGGTATTAATTCCGATAAACCTATTATTTTGGTTCCTATGGGAGTCGATATTTCTGATGTTGACGAAGCCCTCCGAGCCTATTGGCAGTTCAAGGTATATGGCGAAGACAATATTGCTGTTTTAGATGGCGGTATGGCTGGCTGGTTAGCTGAGGGTAGGGATTATGTGGTGACGCCTTCCGCCAAAACCAGTGGAAACTGGGCTGCCAAAGCTGAGCGTAAAGAGTTGATCGCCAATTCAGAGCAAGTGGCTACTGCGTCTAAAGGTGGAAAAGTGAGTTTGATTGATGCTCGTCAACCAGCGCAGTTTTTTGGCCTAAGTAAGCGTGACTATGTTGGTGCTTATGGCCATATTGCCGGCGCAAAGGAATTGGCCCCAGAGTTATTGGCCAAGACAGTAAAAGGCGCACTGTATTTTTGGGATAAAAACACCTACAACGCTTTATTAATGGCCAACGGTATAAATCCAAAATCACCAGCAATTAGTTATTGTAATAGCGGCCATTTGGCAGCCGGTGGCTGGTTTGTGATGTCAGAGCTAGTGGGTAATAAATCAACCAAGTTGTATGACGGTTCTTTATATCTTTGGACTCTTGAAGGTCGTCCATTGGTAGGTGTTCCTCTTAATTAAGGACGCCCGTCATGTCTCTTCCTGCTGCCAACTTCAATTTACAAAAGATGCAGTCATCTGCAGATGATGCCTGTCGCTTGATGAAGGTTCTCTCTAATCGCGATCGGATGATGTTGTTATGTCAAATTAGCCAAGGGGAGAAGTGCGTTGGTGAGCTGGAGGTATGTCTTGATATTCAGCAGCCAACCTTATCGCAGCAGCTAACCGTTTTACGGAATGAAGAGCTGGTGAAAACGAGAAGAGAGGGTAAGCAAATTTATTACTCGTACTCCAACCATGTTGCTTTGGAAGTAATGAATGTGCTTTATCAAAATTACTGTAGTAAATAATTTAAAAGGAGCTTTAATATGAAATGCAATGTTGGCGGTATTGATCGTATGTTACGTATAGTGGTCGGCCTGGTATTAGTTGGTTTAGCCGCAACTGGTACTGTTGGTGTCTGGGGTTGGATCGGTGTAGTACCGATCGCAACAGGCCTATTTAGATTCTGTCCGGCCTACCCATTATTGGGAATCAATACTTGTGGTGCGGATTCTTCATGTGGTGGTGGTAGTTGCGGTAAATAAGTCTTAAGCAATGCAAGTAAATCCAAGGGGGTGCATAGCTTAGCACCCCTTCTGGACTGCTCTTAATGATCTACAAATCGTCTTGGATCATTTATGGGGCGTAAAGGCATGATATGGATTTGATCTCCATCTAATTCAATATGCATTGGACTGCCAACTTCCATGCCCAGTCTTTTAACTTCAGATACTGAGGCTACCCATTCAATTTTATGTAAGCTATTTTGAATCTGTAGTTGTACAACTGCAATTTGACCTAAGCTGCTAATTTCAACAGCGGTAGCGGGAATACTGGTGGTGGTTGCCACGTCAAATACTCTTAATCCATCTTGAGGAATGACCCAAGCAACTTGCGCATTCGGAGGGATCTTTCCTTTATCGGCTACGGTAAAAGTTTTTTCATAGCCATCCCAAGTGAGATTGCCAGCATCAAAGATGCCATGAAACATATTGCTAATTCCGACGAGCTCGGCAACACGCGAGTTTCGGGGTTTTTGAAATAGTACTTGTGGTGGAGCGGTTTGAAGGCTGATGCCATTGTCAATTACGGTAATGCTGTCAGCGAGCAGATCTGCCTCACGCAAATCATGTGTTACCAATAGGATAGGGATATTTAAGTCCTTGCGTAAATCTGCAAGGATTTTATAAAGACTCTGCCGTGTTGGCGCATCCACCGCAGAGAATGGTTCATCTAATAACAAAATTTTGGGCTGTCGAGCTAGTGCTCGAGCCAGTGCAACGCGCTGCTGTTGTCCTCCAGAAAGTTGGCTTGGCAAACGATGAGCAAGTTCGGCTATCCCCATACGATTTAGCCATTCCTGAGCAATGGCTTTCCGCTCGGTAAGCTCATAGGGGGAGTTTTGCAGTGGAATAATGACGTTTTCAATAGCTGAAAGATGTGGAAAGAGGGCGTACTGCTGAAATAAGAAGCCACAAGAGCGTTGTGCAGGCGCTAAATTTCTAATAACCCCGGAAAGTTCGCTGGCTTGAAACCAAGTCTCTCCGCCACATTCAATTTTTCCAAACTTAGCCTGGCTTAAGCCCGCAATAGTTCTGAGCGTGCTGGTCTTGCCACTGCCTGAGGGTCCAACAAGAGCGTGCAACTGGCCGGGTGCGCACTCTAGGTTAATTTGCAACGGATTGGGGAGGGTTTGATTAATCTTCAGTTTGAGCATTAGCCTCTTCCTTTGCCCTGTTGGGCGGCACTTTTTCCAAATACCCCATAAGAAAGTGCAATCGCAATCAGTGAAATGCCCAGCAGAAGCAAGGCAAGTGCCCCAGCCCCTGTGGTATCAAAACTCTGTACTTTGTCATATATAGCAATAGATACCGTTTTTGTTTCCCCTGGGATGGCACCCCCAACCATGAGGACGACACCAAATTCCCCAAGGGTGTGAGCAAAAGTCAATACAGCAGCGCTCGTGATGCCACGCCAAGCCAGTGGAAGCTCAATTAAGCGAAAGATTTGCCAATTCGATAAACCGCTTACTTGGGCAGCCTCACGAATATCTGGATTGATAGCTTCAAAAGCGCGCTGAATTGGCTGTATAGCAAATGGTAGGTTGACTATCAGGGATGCAATCAATATGCCGGTAAAAGAAAACACCAATGGCAAACCTAAAAAACTCTTTCCCCCAAAGCCAACCAGTAGGTAATAGCCCAAAACAGTTGGGGGTAGAACGAGTGGCAGGGCTAAAGCAGCTTCTACCCAGGGCTTGCTTCTATTGAGGGTAAGCAAGCTATGGGCCACCCAGACCCCAAAAGGGATGATGAGGACTAAAGTCCAAAGCGCCAGCTTTAGCGAAAGAAGGATTGCGTCTATATCCATTGTTTTGATTGTATTGCTAAGCAATATAGGGTAACTCACTATACCGATTTAATTATTTCAGGAGTCAAATATATGCGTATACACGCATATATATTACAAGGCGATGATTTAGGTGAAATCTAAGGTTCAAAAAGCAACAAAAAACTTATCTCCAAAACAGATGGAGAAAGTGTTCTCTCAGGTCGCCGCCTACTTTAATGTGCTATCTGAACCAGCGCGTCTACGCATTATGTATTCAGTCTGCAGCGGAGAAAAATCCGTTTCTGAAGTTGTTGAAATGTGTGGCTCAAGTCAGGCGAATGTTTCAAGACATCTTTTAGCTTTGCATAAGGCGGGGATACTACTTCGGCGCAAAGAGGGCGTAACCGTTTATTACTCGATTGCAGATAACGCAACTGTAGAAATGTGTCAGTCAGTCTGCGCAAAAATTGCAGAAGGCATTCATTAAGTTTTGCATTAAATCACTTTTTATGTAGAGGTCAAATGACTAAGAAGCAAATTGAATTAAGTGTCGAGGATATCTCGGCAGTTGAGAAGCCGGCTAATAGAGCCCGCTTGGTGAAGGCGCCAGAGCACTTCATTTCTCAAGAGTTAATTGCGGACATTAACGCTAATGGACTAGACGAAAATCGACGTGGTTTTCTGCGTAAGGGATTCATGTCTGCTGTGGGTGGCGCTGCGGCTGGATTGGCTGCCCCGATGGCGTTTGCTGCGGGTGAGGGTGATCCTGCGATCTTAGAAAAGCAAGAATGGCAAACAACGCTTGGTAAGAACGTGGCTACGATGCCTTATGGCGTCCCATCAATTTATGAAGCCAACTTAATTCGTCGTGAATCCCCTGGTTTAACGCGTGTATCTGCAGCTTCAGTTGCCTTTACTCCTTTGCAAGGCTTATTTGGAACCATTACTCCGAATGGTTTGCATTTTGAACGTCATCATCAGGGTTGGTACAACCTCAATCCTGAAACGCATCGTCTGATGGTGAACGGCATGGTCAAAAACGCTCGCGTTTTTACCATGAACGATTTAATGAGATTGCCATCAGTTTCTCGTACGCACTTTATTGAGTGTGGTGCTAATACTGGGCTAGAGTGGGGTAACGTTGCTGTTCCTACAGTGCAATACACGCACGGTATGCTATCTTGCTGCGAATTCACAGGTGTTCCACTGAAAGTATTGCTTGAGGAATGCGGCGCCGATTTGAAAAAAGGCAAGTTCTTACTTGCTGAAGGTGGTGATGGTTCAGGTATGACTCGCACGATCAATTTAGAGAGTTGCCTTGATGACACTATCGTAGCTTGGAGTATGAATGGTGAAATGCTCCGTCCAGAAAACGGCTTCCCCTTGCGCTTAGTAGTACCTGGAGTACAGGGGGTTAGCTGGGTTAAGTGGTTGCGTCGTCTTGAGGTGGGTGATATGCCTTGGAATGCAAAAGACGAAGCGGTTCATTACATTGAGTTGATGCCTGATGGAATCCATCGCCAATACGCATCTATTCAAGAATGTAAATCAGTCATTACTACGCCATCTGGCGGCCAGCAATTGCTCGATAAAGGTTTCTATAACGTCAGCGGTATGGCCTGGTCTGGTCGCGGCAAAATTAGGCGTGTAGATGTTTCTTTTGATGGTGGTAACAATTGGCGTCAAGCGCGTCTAGAGACGCCAATTCTTACAAAGTCCATCACCCGTTTCAATATTGATTGGGTTTGGGATGGATCGCCTGCAATATTGCAATCCAGAGCGGTTGACGATACAGGTTATATCCAGCCTTCAATTAAAACTTTGCGTAATGTTCGTGGTACACGTTCGATTTATCACAACAATGCAATTCAGTCTTGGAAATTAGATTCAAACGGCGAGGTGAGCAATGTACAAGTTGGGTAAATCTATTGCTCGTTTAGGGCTTTTTGCTTTGATTGCATTTACGGCAAATATTGCTTATGCACAAAGCACTCAAGGCGCAACTAAATTTCCTGGGCTCGGACGTAATGCTACCCCCGCTGAAGTGGCTGCTTGGGATATTGATGTGCGCCCTGATTTCAAAGGGTTGCCAAAAGGATCTGGTTCAGTTGAGCAAGGCCAGACAATTTGGGAGGCCAAGTGCGCTAGTTGTCACGGTATCTTCGGTGAATCAAATGAAATCTTTACACCAATTACTGGTGGCACAACTAAGGATGATATTAAAACAGGAAGAGTTGCGTCATTGGCTGATATGAAGCAGCCACAGCGTACTACGCTCATGAAAGTCCCAACGGTATCTACCCTATGGGATTACATCTATCGTGCAATGCCTTGGAATGCTCCTAGATCATTAACCCCTGACGATACCTATGCATTGGTAGCGTTCATTCTTAGCATTGGTGATGTAGTGCCTGATGATTTTGTGCTGAGCAATACCAATATTGCCGAAGTGCAAGCCAAAATGCCAAACCGTAATGGCATGACAAAAAAGCATGGATTTTGGAATACCAAAGACAAGCCCGATGTAAACGGTTCTGCTTGTATGAATAATTGCGTGGCATTTGTACAGATCGGCTCTACCTTACCTGATTTTGCTAGAGATGCACATGGCAATATCGCCGATCAAAATCGCCTATATGGTCCATATCGTGGCGCTGATACTACTAAGCCCCCGATAGTAAAGCTACCTGGAGCAACAGGAGAGGGTTTGGCGCATGCAAAAGATACCCATTCCAACGCACCCAAGGGAGCTGCAGCCTTATTTAAAAATGAGAATTGCTCTGCTTGTCATGCTCCAAACGCTAAGCTGGTTGGTCCATCAATCGCTGATATTTCTACAAAATATAAAGATCAAAGCGGCGCTGTAGATAAGCTGATGGCCAAGGTTAAGAACGGTGGGGCCGGAGTTTGGGGTTCGATTCCAATGCCGCCTCAAGCGCAATTGTCTGATGCAGATCGTAAAACATTGGTGGAATGGATGCTATCAGGCGGTAAATAACAGGTGCTTAGGTAATTACCAGTATGGTTTATTAGAAAGTAGATAATATATTCACAGTAAGAGATTAATAAAGGAGTTTTTATGAATCAGCAGCGACGCAGTTTATTGAAATACTCAGCCGTTTTTGGCCTAATGGCTTCTGCGGGTCTTATCAGCGTAGCCCAAGCCCAAGAGTGGAATAAAGCCGCTTTTGAGGGCAAGAGCTTAGATGACGTCTTCAAGATTCTAGGTGCAGGTAGCCCAGAGAAGTCTGGTGCAGTTACTTTAAATGCGCCTGATATTGCAGAAAACGGTGCGGTGGTTCCGGTTGGAATTACAACCACGCTCAAAGCAGAACAAATGGCAATCTTGGTTGAGAAAAACCCAAGCGCCTTGGCTGCTCAATTCTTTATTCCTGCTGGTACAGAGTCATTTGTGACTACTCGTATCAAGATGGGCCAAACCTCCAACGTATATGCCTTGGTAAAAGCCGATGGTAAATGGAGCATGTCTGTTAAGGAAGTGAAAGTAACTTTAGGTGGTTGCGGCGGTTAATCCCCCCCCAATCTATTTGAATACCATTAATTAATTACTAGATTACAAGAGGAAAACATGGCTGATCCAATGCGCGTTAGAGCTGCTGAGAACGGTGGAATTGTGGATGTAAAGATTTTGATGAAGCACGATATGGAATCGGGTCAGCGTAAAGACGCTGCTGGCAAAACGATCCCTGCATGGTTCATTAGCACGATTAATGTCAAAGCAAATGGCAAGGATGTATTGAATGGTCAGTTTGGCCCTGCAGTTTCTAAGGACCCATTCTTGAACTTCAAATACAAGGGTGCTAAGGGCGACAAGATTGTTGTTAGTTGGGTAGATAGTAAAGGCGATAAGCGCACTGACGAAGCAACTGCTTCTTAATTTGCTTGTTGATCGAATAAATCTTTACCATCTCATGGGTTTTGAAAGGGTTGCAAATGCAGCGTAAATTTACTTTAGGGCTAGCCTCAGGAATGATGGCTGCTTTACTAATGGTCTCATCCTCTGTATCAGCGCAAAAGAGCGCTACAGACGACATTGCAAAATATCGCGAGATGATTGCTGACGGCAACCCTTCCGAGCTCTATGAGGCAGCTGGGGAAGATTTGTGGAAAAAGCCTGCCGGACCGAAGAATGCGACTTTAGAAAAGTGCGACCTCGGTTTAGGGCCTGGTGTTGTTAAAGGTGCAGCAGCACAGTTGCCACGCTACTTTAAAGATACCAATAAAGTGCAAGACCTTGAGTCGCGTTTAATGACTTGTATGTTGGTATTACAAGGCCGTGATCCGCAAGAAATGATCGATGCTCCATTTCAAAAGGGCCCTAAAAAGGATATGGAGGCAATTGTTGCTTATGTAGTGACATTGTCTAAGGGCGATAAGATTAAAGTCAGCACGGCACATCCAAAAGAAAAAGAAATGTATGAGCTTGGCAAGCGTGCATTCTTCTTCCAAGGTGGGCCAATGGATTTCTCCTGCGCTTCTTGCCATGCTGAAAACGGTAAACGTATTCGTTTGCAAGATTTGCCTAACTTAACGGAGCAGAAGGGTGCTGCCATGGGTTGGGGCTACTGGCCTGCATATCGCGTATCTAGCGGACAGTTTTGGACAATGCAGCAACGCTTAAACGATTGCTATCGTCAGCAACGTTTCCCATTCCCAATCTATGGTTCAGATGTGACGATTGCTTTGTCTATGTATATGGCTAAGACTGCTAATGGCGGCACAGTAGAAACTCCTGGATTAAAGCGTTAAGAGATAAGAGATAGAGATCATGAAAATTACCCACATCAAAAAACTCTTAACAGTTACTGGATTTATTCTAGCGACATGCCTCATGCAGAGCGCAGCAATGGCACAGCAAAAGAATGACCCCAAGTTCAACAAAATGATGACTGACAGCTTTAGGGCTGATGGCATTGCTGGCTTGGATCGCATACAGCAGGATGAAACACAAAAGTTTTGTTCTGACCCGGTGTTTGCTAACAGCAAGCAGGGTGAAAAAATGCGCGAGAAGATTCAGAAAATCAATATGGATACTATCAAGCAGCCTTCGGATGGCAAATACATTGGTGACTGGAAAAAGGGTCAAGCAATTGCTCAAAGTGGTCGTGGTGCAACTTGGACTGATAAAGCAGACACTGTCATTGGCGGCGGTTGCTATAACTGTCACCAGATTGATCCAAAAGAAATCTCTTACGGAAACATTGGGCCATCCTTATCTGGGTATGGAAAGCTACGTGGCTACTCCCAAGAAGTCGTTACCTACACTTGGAATCGTATTAATAACTCCAAGGCCTATAACGCGTGCAGCAATATGCCACGTTTTGCTCATTTCAAACTCTTAAACGAGCAACAGATTCAGGATGTCATGGCTTTACTGCTTGATCCTGCTTCTCCAGTTAATCAATAACGAATCAAAGAACAGGCCGACAGGCCTGTTTTTCCTAAGGGGGATTTATGTCTTTAAGTCGTCGCGATTTTTTGCAGGCCTTGGCTATTGCATCTGCAGGTGGAATGAGTTTGCAGTCGAACTTTGCCAATGCACAAGTTACAGCGCAAAAATTTTATGACTTACCAAAGTTTGGTAATGTCCACTTTCTCCATTTCACAGACTGCCATGCGCAACTACTGCCAATTTATTTCCGTGAGCCTAATGTTAACCTCGGTATTGGCGCACAAGAGGGCAAGACTCCTCACTTGGTTGGCGAATATTTCTTAAAAGCTAATGGCATTGCACCTGGAACTCGTGATGCTCATGCATTTACTTACTTGGATTATGTTGCTGCTGCCCAGAATTACGGCAAGATGGGTGGCTTTGCCCACATGGCTAGCTTGATTAAGCAGATGAAAGCAAATCGTCCTGGCGCCTTATTGCTTGATGGTGGCGATACATGGCAAGGTTCGGGCACTGCGCTTTGGACCAACGGTCAAGACATGGTTGATGCAGCTCTTGCACTGGGCGTTGACGTGATGACACCTCATTGGGAAATGACGCTGGGCGAAAAACGCGTGATGGAAATCGTGAATGGCGATTTCAAAGGAAAAGTATCCTTTATTGCCCAAAACATTAAGACTTCTGATTTTGGCGATATGGTGTTTAACCCATATGTTATGAAAGTACAGAACGGCATTCAGGTTGCCATCATTGGTCAGGCATTCCCCTACACACCGATTGCGAACCCACGTTACTTCACTCCAGATTGGACTTTTGGTATTCAGGAAGAGAATATGCAAAAGACCATTGATGAAGTGAGATCAAAAGGAGCGAAGGTTGTAGTGCTCCTATCTCATAACGGCATGGATGTGGATTTAAAGATGGCATCCCGCGTAAGAGGTTTAGATGCGATCCTAGGTGGCCATACTCATGATGGTGTGCCTATCCCAGTGAAGGTCAAGAATGCTGGTGGTGTGACTCTAGTAACCAACGCTGGTTCTAATAGCAAGTTTTTAGGTGTGCTCGATTTTGATGTTAAGGGTGGCAAGCCAGTGGATTTCCGCTATAAGCTATTCCCAATCTTTTCTAACATGATTCCAGCTGATCCAACAATGAATAAGTTGATCGCCAAAGTCAGGGCGCCATATGAGGCCAAGCTCAATGAGAAACTAGCAACAACAGAAGGTCTCTTGTATCGCCGTGGTAACTTTAATGGTAGCTTTGATCAATTAATCCTAGATGGTTTGATGGCGCAGAAGAATGCGGAGATTGCTTTCTCGCCAGGCTTCCGTTGGGGCACCAGTCTGTTGCCAGGTCAGGCGATTACGCGTGAAAACCTTTTAGACCAAACAGCGATTACCTATCCGTATACAACTGTCACCAATATGAGTGGAGAGACAATCAAAACCATTCTGGAGGATGTAGCAGATAACTTATTCAATCCTGATCCCTATTACCAGCAGGGTGGAGATATGGTGCGCGTAGGTGGTATGCAATACACCATTGATCCTGCTGAATCCGCGGGTAAACGCATTACTGATATGCGCTTGAATGGTAAGCCTATTGAGGCGAGTAAGAACTATAAGGTTGCAGGTTGGGCTCCAGTTAGTGAAGAGGCTAAAAATGCTGGCGGCGAACCAATCTGGGATGTAATGGAGCGACACTTGCGTGATGTAAAGGTCGTTAAGGCAGTGAAGCTAAATGAGCCCATTATTAAGGGAGTCTCTAAAAACCCTGGCATGGCCCCAATTTAATTCATTACACGAGATATCATGAAAAAACTACTAACCGTCATTACCACCATTGCTCTTGCATTTGGATTTTGTACCGTTGCATCAGCACAAGCTACCGGCAACACCAAAGTGGTTTACCACATCGATGATGCTGAGGCTCAGGGCTTAAAAGGATTGCGTAATATTCGTAATCACTTAGATGTTTCTCCACAAACAACCATTATTGTGGTGACCCATGCCAATGGCGTTGACATCATGATGGAGGGGGCAAAAGACAAAAAGAATAATGTGGAATACGCTCCTTTAGTTGGTGCACTCAAATCGCGTGGTGTTAAGTTTGAAGTTTGTGAGATAACGCTTAAGAATCGTAATCTCAAAAAAGATCAGTTCACTTTGGATGCTGATTTCACGCCATCAGGTGTAGTGCGCGTAGCAGACCTGCAATATAAAGATGGCTTTGCTTACATTAAACCCTAAGCACCTCAAATGATTTTCTGTAAGAGTCTTGCTGGGATCCTTCTGGGATCCTTTGTCTTTTTGAGTCCTGCCTTTGGGCAAGCTAAAGCTGTTGATAGTATCCAGCTTCAGCCAATCCAAGTAGCGCCTCATACGTACTTTGTACGGGGCTTTGCGGCACTAGGGAGTAGTGCTAATCAGAACTTCATATCCAATGCTGGATTTGTCGTGACACCTCGCGGCGTGGTCGTGGTAGATGCTTTAGGCTCACCAATTCTTGCGCAAAAGTTAATAGCTGAAATCAAAAAAATTACTTCTCAAAAAATTGTTGCTGTTGTTGTGAGTCACTACCATGCCGATCATGTGTATGGTTTGCAAGAATTTAAAAAAATAGGCGCCAAGATTTATGCTCAAAACGAGGGAAGGAATTATCTGTCTTCTGAGACTGCAAAGCAGCGCTTAATTGCTTCTCGGATTGATTTCGCCCCTTGGGTGAATGAAAAAACGCAGCTTACCTCGGCTGATGTGTGGATTGATCAAAAGACCAAGCTGGTAGTTGGCGGGATAGATTTTTTAATTAGCCGGGTAGGGCCTGCCCATGCTCCTGAAGATCTGATGGTTTATGTGCCATCAGAGAAAGTTCTCTTTGCTGGAGACTTAGTCTTTAGAGGGCGCATTCCTTTTGTCGGAAATGCTGATAGCAAGGGTTGGCTACTTGCCCTAGATGAAATCGAAAAATTAAATCCGAATGTTGTGATTCCGGGACATGGAAATTATTCAGTGAAGCCGGCGGAAGATATCGTTTTTACTAGGAATTATCTGAAATATCTTCGGGAAATGATGACCAATGCAGCAGTCAATATGGACCCCTTCGAGGATGCCTATAAGCAGGCTGATTGGTCCGAATACGAAGGAATGCCCCTGTTCAGGGCTGCAAACCGCATGAATGCCTATAACGTCTACCTGTCAATCCAGGCTGAATAGGGCAAATTTGGCCATTGGGCCTTAAAATAGAGGATTAATGCTAAATCCTTGATTTGTAATGAAAATGACTCTTACTCGATCAATTACCGCAATGCTATTCAGTGCACTCCTCAGTGTGCCAGCGATTGCCGCTCCCGATTTAGCAAATGGCAAGGCCATTGACCAGCAGAAGTGCTACGCCTGTCATGCCAAGAAAAGTGGCTTTGGAAATGGCGACATGATTTACACCCGATCTGATAGCAAGGTCAAATCCTTGGCTAATTTAAAGAGAATGGTCTCCATGTGTAATTCAGAGCTCCGTCTTGATTTATTTCCTGAGGACGAAGCAGACGTTACTGCTTTTCTCAACCAACAATTTTATAAATTCAAACCTTAATTTTTTCAAGATACAGTCGCTATGGATGTTGTAGATATCAGCTCATTAAGTAAGTCAGTTCTCTGGGCAACGTTTGCTATTACTTTTTTTCTTGGCGCAGTCATGCAAAAGACTGGGTTCTGTAGCATGGGAGCCGTGTCTGATATTTTCATCATGTCTAGCTGGGACCGCTTAAGGCAATGGTTCTTGGCCATTGGTGTCGCCATTATCGGTTTTACATTGATGTCTTACTTAGGATTAATTGATCCACTGAAAAGCTTTTATACCGGCAGTAGATTTTTATGGCTTTCTACTGCTGTAGGCAGTATTTTATTTGGCTTTGGTATGGTCTTAGCTTCAGGCTGTGGCAGTAAAACATTGATCCGTATCGGTGGTGGCAACTTAAAGTCAATTGTCGTATTTATGGTCCTAGGTTTGACTGCCTATATGACAATGCGCGGATTTTTAGGGGTTATTCGCATTAATACCCTGGATACTTTTTTCATTGCCTTCAATACACCGCAAGATTTACCAAGTCTTTTAAGCGCGCCCCTTGGCATTGCGCGTCCTTTGCTCCATCTTGCTCTTGGACTAATCATTGGCACTGCTTTTATTGCTTATGCCTTGGCGAGTAAAGCATTTTGGACTGCTGAGAATGTGTTTGCAGGCGTTGCTGTTGGTTTAGCAATTTGTGCAGTGTGGTGGGTATCTGGCAATCTTGGTTATGTTGCTGAAGATCCAAATACCTTAGAGGAGGTATTTTTGGTGACCAATTCTGGTCGCATGGAAAGCCTATCGTTTGTTGCGCCTTATGCTTATTCGCTTGATTGGCTCATGATGTATAGCGACACATCTAAAGTCTTAACTGTCGGAATTGCGGCTGTAGTTGGAATGATTCTTGGATCTACTGTTGTATCTATTGCTACTAAGACATTTCGCTGGGAATCCTTCCGTAATTCAGAAGATACAGCGAATCATTTGGTTGGTGCCGCATTGATGGGTTTTGGTGGAGTCACTGCTTTAGGCTGTACAGTGGGACAGGGCTTGAGTGGTATTTCAACACTTGCACTTGGTTCACTACTAGCATTACCTGGATTTATCTTTGGCGCTTATTTAGGCTTGCGTTATCTGCAAGTGCGACTCGCGCCTAACCCTTGCAGTTAAATTCAAAATATTGGATATAAATAATGCAAATTGATTGGATATCCTTTACCCCTGTACCCTCCTTGCTTGGCGGCATGATTCTGGGTGTTGCTGCCGCTCTTTATGTTTTATTACATGGCCGTATCTTGGGTATTAGCGGAATTATTTCGGGTTTATTGCATCCCAAATTAAGTGATTCAGCATGGCGAGTGAGCTTAGTTTTTGGATTGATCTCCGCACCTTTCTTAGCAGCATTATTTTTTGGCATATTCCCCGTGGTGGAGATTGAAGCGGATTGGATTGCAATTGTGATTGCAGGTCTCTTGGTTGGCTTCGGCGCTCATTATGGTTCTGGATGTACCAGCGGCCATGGAATCTGCGGACTCTCGCGCCTGTCTCCTCGCTCATTGGTTGCAACACTCTCTTTTATGGGTGCGGGTTTCCTAATTGTTTTTGTGCTTCGTCATTTAGTTGGAGGCTAAGATGAATAAACATTTCGGCCTTTTAAGTCAGTACGCTATTGGGGTTCTTTTTGGTTGGGGTTTAATCATCTCTGGTATGAGCAATCCCCAGAAGGTATTGGGTTTTTTGGACTTGACCGGCAATTGGGACCCATCTTTAATGTTTGTAATGTTGGGGGCAGTCATAGTGGGGCTTGGTGGCTTTTATGTTGTCAGTAAAAGATCAGAGGCTTTCTTTGGTGGCGTTTTACACATACCAACCAGACGTGATATCTCAAAACCCCTCATCATCGGCAGCCTCATCTTTGGTGCAGGATGGGGTATTGCTGGCTTTTGTCCAGGTCCAGCGGTGGTTGCCTTGGGCGCTGGGTATCCTAAAGCCTTGGTATTTGTGCTTGCTATGCTTGCTGGCATGGAAATCTGCGAGCGCTTCTTTACTGGGCATAGAAATAAGCCGAACCCCAACACCTGAGGTTAGCCTGATTTAAAATCAACCCTATTACACAGATATTTAAAGTAGAGGGTTTTATGAGTCTTCCTATTTCTTGCCATACCGCTCAGTTCGGCACTCTTGGTCAAATTGATGCCAGTCATTTAGCTGAAATTGCCAAGCAGGGCTATAAGAGTGTGATTAATAATCGCCCTGACTATGAGGGTGGCCCTGGCCAGCCTACTAATGCGTCAATCCAAGCAGAAGCTGAAAAGCTAGGCTTGAATTATGTTTATTTACCAGTAGTACCAGGTGCCTTTACTCAGGCCGAAGTCCAAGAAATGGCCCGTCTTCTAAAAACACTACCAGGCCCTGTATTAGCATTTTGTCGCTCAGGTGCTCGCTCAACAAACTTATATCATCTTGCTTTGCAGCTTGGTTAAGTAAGGGCGAATCTACTAAACCATGCGCATCACTATCCCCGAAGAGCGAAAGCTGGTCCATGAAATGATCATGCCTATTCGTTGGGGTGATATGGATGCTTATGGTCATGTGAACAATACTGTTTATTTTCGTTATATGGAGCAAGCTCGGTGTGATTGGATTACTGCCATGGGGTATGACGTTGCCCCTGGTCGTGAATCTATGTTGATGCTGAATGGCTTCTGTAATTTTTATCAGCAACTCTCTTATCCGGGTGAGTTGATATTAAAGACCTCGATTGGGGCCATAGGCAGATCAAGCTTAGATGTCTATACCAGTATGGCATTAACAACTTCTCCTGAGGTAGAGGCTGCTATCGGCGGTGCAACGATGGTCTGGGTTGATCTCACTACCAATAAATCGGCACCATGGCCTGAGCATGTATTAGAAAAGTTGCGCTAGTCGATCGTGCAACCTAGTAATCCTCATATCCTCAGATCTGAACAATTTCTATCGGAGCTAGATAGCTTTGATGCCATCATTGATGTTCGTTCGCCCGCAGAGTTTGCGCTGGATCATATTCCAGGCGCAGTTAATTACCCAGTGCTTAGTAATGAAGAGCGCATTACCATTGGTACGCTTTATAAACAAGAATCTCCTTTTGCTGCGAAGAAGCTTGGTGCAGCGTTAGTCTCCAAAAATATTGCAAGCCATTTAGAAAGTCACTTTTTAGATTTACCGCGTGAGTGGCGTCCATTGATTTATTGCTGGCGCGGTGGTGAACGAAGTGGGGCGTTTACCCATATTCTGAATCGCATTGGTTGGAAAGCAAAACAACTTGAAGGTGGTTATCAAGGATTTCGTCGGACGGTGATCGATGGCTTAGAGCAGGCATCTGCTCAATTTTCATTTCAGGTGATCTGTGGAATGACCGGCAGTGGTAAAACAAAAGTGCTCCAAGAGATTGGCGCCCTGGGCGCTCAGATTCTGGATTTAGAAGGTCTAGCAGTCCATCGTGGCTCTGTATTAGGCAATGAGCCCAATATTGAGCAACCCACACAAAAAGCCTTTGAGACCGCGCTCTGGAATGCCTTGCGCTCGCTTGATCCTAATAAGCCTGTATACGTGGAGTCAGAAAGTAAGAAGGTAGGAGGCTTGCATGTTCCGGATGCATTAATGGAGCAAATCCGCAATGGCGCTTGTATTGAGCTGAGATCAAGCACGCAGACGCGAGTTTCTTGGTTGATTCGTGAGTACCATCACTTCCTAACTGACACTGATCATTTTAAGGAGAAGCTGGCTTTACTCACTGCCCATTATGGGAAAGTACAAATTTCCAAATGGAATGAAGCTATTGATGCGGGAAATTTTCCTGAGCTTGTTGAGGAGTTGCTCGTAAAACATTACGACCCCTCATATCAATCATCGATTGTGCGGAATTTTCCTCAATACAAGATCGAGAATTTTGTACAACTGGAAAATGATAGTGATGAGGCCTTTGCCAATGCGGCAAAGGCCATCGTGACTAAGCTTGGAGCTTAGTCACTTAGTGAGCTAACTAAACGCCTGAATACCGGTCTGCGCACGACCTAGGATCAAGGCATGAATATCGTGAGTGCCTTCATAGGTGTTCACCACCTCTAAGTTCAGCATATGACGAACCACGCCATACTCATCAGAGATGCCGTTGCCACCATGCATATCGCGCGCCATACGGGCTATGTCCAAAGACTTGCCGCAGGAATTGCGTTTCATGATGGAGGTAATTTCTGGGGCGGCAATACCTTCGTCTTTCATGCGACCCAAACGTAGGCAACCTTGCAATGCTAAGGTCACATCAGTTTGCATGTCTGCTAATTTTTTCTGGATTAACTGATTTGCGGCTAGTGGTTTGCCAAACTGCTTGCGATCCATGGTGTACTGACGGGCAGCATACCAACACCATTCAGCAGCGCCCAATGTGCCCCAGGCAATGCCATAGCGGGCAGAGTTTAAGCAAGTGAAGGGACCTTTAAGGCCCTCAATCTCAGGGAATTCATTTTCAGCTGGCACGAATACTTCATCCATCACGATTTCACCGGTGATGGAAGCGCGTAGACCCATCTTGCCACTGATTTTCGGAGCGCTTAAGCCCTTCATCCCTTTTTCGAGGATGTAGCCACGAATGGTGCCTTCATCATTCTTAGCCCACACCACAAATACATCGGCAATTGGAGAATTCGAAATCCACATCTTCGAACCAGTTAGAGAAAATCCTCCTGGAACTTTCTTAGCGCGGGTGATCATGCCGCCAGCATCAGATCCATAATTTGGCTCAGTTAAACCAAAGCAACCAATCCATTCGCCGCTAGCTAATTTAGGCAGGTACTTTTGCTTTTGTACTTCGGTGCCAAATTCATTGATGGGAACCATGACCAAAGAAGATTGCACACTCATCATGGAGCGATAGCCAGAATCAACTCGCTCAATCTCACGGGCGACTAAGCCATAAGACACGTAGTTCAAATTAGCACCGCCATACTGCTCAGGAATCGTGATGCCTAAAAGACCAAGTTCACCCATTTCGCGGAAGATGGCCGGATCAGTTGTTTCATTACGGTAGGCATCATGAATGCGGGGCATGAGGCGCCCTTGAGCATATTCTGCAGCCGCATCGCGCACCATGCGCTCCTCTTCAGAAAGTTGGGTATCCAGAAGAAGGGGGTCTGCCCAGTTAAAGCTTGCCTTGCTTGTGCTCATTGCCTTGCCATCCTATTTTTGGTTTTTGACTTCATTTTTGCCTGTTGCCTGCGAATTTTCAGGAATACAGATATTCTTGTTTCTATTATCCATTTTTCTGCACTTATGGACTCGCCTAGACGCCATCACCGCTATTACGACCTCATTCTGACTGCCTTTGTAGTCGTCTTGTTGTGCTCGAACTTTATTGGCGCTGGTAAAGCGGCAGTCATTGATTTGCCTTACTTTGGCAGCGTTCCGTTTGGCGCCGGTATCTTGTTTTTTCCAATTGCTTATTTCTTTGGCGACATCCTTACTGAGGTCTATGGGTACGCCTATGATCGCAGGGCAGTCTGGGCTGGATTTGCTGCACTGGCATTTGCTGCGATCATGGCGCAGATAGTCATTGCCCTCCCAGTTGCTCCTGGCAGCTATATGGCTAACTATCAGCACGGCCTGGAGACAGTTTTTGGCAACTCTTGGCGGATTGCCTTAGCTTCCATGTTTTCTTTTTGGTGTGGCAGTCTGGTGAATAGCTATGTGCTGGCTAAGATGAAAGTTTGGACGCAAGGACGCCATTTGTGGATGCGCACCATTGGTTCAACCGCTGTTGGGGAGATGGTCGACTCCTCATTCTTCTATATGCTGGCTTTTTACGGTATTTGGCCAACCCATGAAATCATTCAGGTAGCGCTGGCCCAGTATGTCCTCAAGACCTCTTGGGAGGTTCTGGCAACCCCAATGACCTATTGGGTCGTGAACTTCCTGAAGCGTAAAGAAAACGAGGATTTTTACGATATTCACACGAATTTCACCCCATTTAGGGTCAAAGTCTGATTTAGGGTAATGGCTTCCTGCCATCCAATGCACCTAAGCCGTTAAAATACTGTCTTTGCCCCCAAAGTTGGGGGCAGTTATTGAGAATTGAATTTCAGAAAGCTAGAAAACATCCGTGCTGTCAGCATCTAATATCACTATGCAGTTTGGGGCAAAGCCTCTGTTTGAAAATATTTCCGTGAAGTTTGGCGGCGGTAATCGTTATGGTCTGATTGGTGCAAACGGTTGCGGTAAATCAACCTTCATGAAGATTTTGGGTGGTGAGCTCGAGCCAACCAGCGGCAACGTGAGCTTAGACCCTGGTATTCGTTTGGGCAAGTTGCGTCAAGATCAATTTGCTTATGAAGATGTGCGCGTACTCGATGTAGTAATGATGGGGCATGAAGAGATGTGGAAAGCAGCCGCTGAACGCGATGCAATCTACGCCAATCCAGATGCTTCAGATGAAGATTACATGAAGGCTGCTGAGCTCGAAGGTAAGTATGCCGAATACGGTGGCTATACCGCAGAAGCTAAAGCAGGGGAGTTGTTGTTAGGCATTGGTATTCCAATTGAGCAACACAATGGGCCGATGAGTAACGTAGCGCCCGGTTGGAAGTTACGTGTGTTACTTGCACAAGCATTGTTCTCTGATCCAGACGTGTTATTACTAGATGAGCCAACCAATAACTTGGATATTCACTCCATTCATTGGCTTGAAGACATTCTCAATCAAATTAAGAGCACCATCGTCATCATTTCCCATGACCGTCACTTCCTCAATGAAGTCTGTACGCATATGGCCGATATGGACTATGGAACTCTAAAAGTCTATCCAGGTAATTACGACTCTTATATGCTTGCTTCTGTGCAGGCAAGAACACAACAGCTCAGCAATAACGTCAAAGCTAAAGAGAAAATAGCTGAACTAGCAGCTTTCGTAGCGCGCTTCTCTGCTAATGCTTCTAAAGCGCGTCAAGCCACTTCACGTCAGAGGCAGTTAGAGAAGATTGAGATTGTTGAAGTAAAACCTTCTTCACGTCAAAACCCATTTATTCGTTTTGATACTGAGAAAAAATTACACAATATGGCGGTAGAGTGCAATGCACTCACTAAGGCTTATGACCGCGTTATTTTCAAGAACTTTAAGCTTGGTGTTCGCGCCGGTGAAAAAATTGCCATCATTGGTCAAAATGGTGCTGGCAAGACAACTCTTTTAAAAACGATTCTAAGTAAACGCTTTGACGGTATTGCTGCAGACAGTGGTGATGTAAAGTGGGCTGAGAATGCCAACGTCGGTGTAATGCCTCAAGACAATACCGAGATGTTTGCTAAAGATGAGTTGCTTATGGATTGGATGAACTGGTGGCGCAATACTGGTGATGATGACCAAGTCATTCGTGGCACATTAGGTCGTCTTTTGTTCTCCGGTGATGATATTGGTAAGTCAGTCAAAGTTCTTTCTGGTGGCGAGAAGGGCCGCATGATTTGGGGCAAGCTTATGCTCCAAAAATACAACGTCCTAGCAATGGATGAGCCAACCAATCATATGGATATGGAATCGATTGAGAGTTTGCAAATCGCTCTCGAGAAATTCGATGGCACTTTGATATTTGTTTCTCATGACCGTGAGTTTGTTTCTGCTTTGGCTAACCGCATCTTAGAAGTGAAGATGGATGGCACGGTAGTAGATTACTCAGGTACTTACGAAGAGTATTTGCGTAGCCAAGCATTAGCTGGCTAAGTTAAGTTCAGCAATAAACCTGCTAAAAAATAAGCCCTGAAGCAGTCTCTTAGACGGGCTTATTTTCTTTGGCTTGTCGTTGGAAGCGCATCGCAGTTCCTTCGGCACGTATACGCTGCCATACTAAATCTTTTTCTTCTTGAGAAAAGAATACCCAGTTGCTCACTTCACCCAGAGTCCGTCCACAGCCTTGGCAGATCTCATCGTAAAGCGTAGTACACACACCAATACAAGGTGAGTCAGAGTCTGCATCTCCAGTGGAGAGAGAGTGCGAGCCATCTTGCACAGTGGATTTGGTATCTTCAGAATTCATGGCTGTACTTTAGACGATTTCAGGGGACTATGCTCGGCGAGCTCATCGACATAAGCACCAATCCCTTGATGCTCGCGATTCAGGAAGTGCTGTACAGCTTTAGCAAATTGCGGATCGGCAATGAAATGGGCTGATTGGATCGTAGTGGGTAAGAAGCCTCGTGCCATCTTATGTTCACCCTGGGCACCACCTTCAAAGGTTTGGATCTGATTGGCGATGCAGTATTCAATCGCTTGGTAGTAGGCGGTTTCAAAGTGTAAGCAGGGTACATGCTCAATGGCACCCCAATATCTACCATAGGCCTTAGAAGTTATGGGGTCAACCACTAGCATCGATGCAGTAATTGGATTTCCAGAACGTTCCGCAATAATGAGATGTAAGTTCTCGGGCATGCGCTGCGCCCATAATTTGAAGAATGCCTCACTTAGATAAGGGTTGGAGTGATGCTCTAAGTAGGTATTTGCATAACATCGATAAAAGAATTCCCAATCGCTATCAGTCGACACTTCCCCAGGAACATGCCTAAAGCTAATCAGCTCTCTTGCAACCTGTTCACGCTCGCGGCGAATATTTTTGCGGCGTTTCATCGTCAGCGCCGCTAAAAATTGCTCGAAATTATCATAGCCTTGGTTGTGCCAATGAAACTGCACCGAATCTCGTAGCATGAAACCTTGATTCTGAAATTCTTTTACCTCGGCGGCATAAGGAAACAAGACGTGTGCTGATGACAGATTATTTTGCACCACGATAGTCTTTAATCCCTCAATTAAAAGCTTCTCAATTAAGCTGGCATCGATACAGCCAGTACTGAGAATTCTTGAGCCTTGAACGGGTGTGAAGGGGATGGCGCAGAGCGCTTTGGGAAAATATTGCATACCTTGTTGTTCATAAGCTTGTGCCCATGACCAGTCAAATACAAATTCCCCGTAGGAGTGCTGCTTTAAATAGAGAGGCATGGCTCCCACTAGCTTTAGTTCATCACGCAGTATCAGATGTGCAATTTGCCATCCAGTGTTATCACCAACACAGCCGGTTTCCTCTAAAGCGCTGAGAAATTCATGGCGAAGAAAAGGACCTGCATCCTTGGGAAGTAAGGCGTTCCATTCGCTAGATGCAATATCGCTTAAGCGGGCAACTATTTCTAATTGAAGCGAATCCGGTCCTGCCACGATTAGCGCTGAATAAGCTCTATTTTGTAACCATCAGGATCAGTCACGAATGCGATAACGGTATCACCACCAGCTACTGGTCCAGCGTCACGGGTGACATTACCGCCAGCTGCTTTGATGTTTGCACATGCAGCGTAGGCATCCGGAACTCCAATAGCAATGTGACCATAAGCAGTACCCATGTCGTAAGATGCAACACCATGGTTATAGGTGAGTTCTATTTCCGCTTGACCATCTGCATTGCCTTTGCCAAAGCCAACAAAAGCAAGTGAGTATTTTTGTTCGGGACGCTCTGTAGTACGCAATAAATTCATGCCCAATACTTTGGTGTAGAAATCAATCGAGCGACTCAGGTCGCCAACGCGCAGCATAGTGTGTAGGATCATCATGGTCTAAATATAACGCTATTTATTTGTTTGTGTTGGGAAGAAAAATCCCGGCATAGGACCGGGACTCTAGATGCTTTAGTTCTTTACATTGAAGCGTAGTTCGGACCACCACCACCCTCTGGTGTTATCCAGATAATGTTTTGGGTCGGATCTTTAATATCGCAGGTTTTGCAATGCACGCAGTTCTGTGAATTAATTTGCAAGCGAGGCTTACCATCGGTCTCCACATACTCATACACGCCAGCAGGGCAGTAACGTTGCTCTGGACCCGCATAGGTCTTGAGGTTGATATCTACCGGAACAGAGTTATTTTTTAGGGTTAGGTGAACGGGCTGATTCTCGGCATGATTCGTATTAGAAATAAACACAGATGACAATCGATCAAATGTAATCTTGCCATCTGGTTTAGGATAGTCAATCGGCTTATGTTGGGCTGCTGGCTCCAAGCATTCGTGATCAGCATGTTTCAAGTGCACTGTCCAGGGCATATTGCCACCCAAAAGCTTTTGTTCCAATCCCACCATCAAAGTGCCAAGGTAGAGGCCTTTAGACATCCATGGCTTAAAGTTGCGCGCTTGATTTAATTCAGTATGGAGCCAGCTGTTTTGAAATGCAGCTGGATATGCAGATAAAACATCTTCAGAGCGATCCTCAGCAATGGCTGCTACTGCTGCCTCAGCAGCCAGCATGCCAGTCTTAATGGCTGCATGACTTCCTTTAATGCGAGAGGCATTTAAGAAACCTGCATCGCAACCGATCAGTGCACCACCGGGGAACACGGTTTTAGGAAGACTGTTTAAGCCGCCAGCTGTCAGTGCGCGCGCACCATAAGCAATACGCTTACCACCTTCAAATGTTTCGCGGATCTTCGGATGAAGTTTGTAGCGTTGGAATTCTTCAAAAGGGGAGAGGTAAGGGTTTTTATAAGAAAGTCCAACCACTAAGCCAACCGCAACTTTGTTATCACCCAGGTGATAGAGGAAGGAGCCGCCATAGGTATCGCTCTCTAAAGGCCAGCCAGCGGTATGAACTACCAGCCCAGGCTTGCTCTTAGAAGGCTCTACTTCCCACAACTCTTTGATACCAATCCCATAGCTTTGCGGATCGGCATCTTTGTCTAATGCAAATTTAGCAATCAGTTGTTTGCCAAGATGGCCACGTGAACCTTCAGCAAAGAGGGTGTACTTACCGCGTAATTCCATACCAAGCTGAAACTGATCCGTTGGATTACCTTCTTTATCTAAACCCATCGAACCCGTGATAACGCCACAGACTGCACCTTGCTCGTTATAAAGAATGTCAGCAGCAGGAAAGCCCGGGAAAATTTCAACACCAAGGTTCTCGGCTTGTTGTCCAAGCCATCGAGTTACGTTGGCAAGGCTGACAATATAGTTTCCTTCATTTTTAAAGCAATGAGGCAACATCCAATTAGGAACTTGATAGGAGTTATCGCTGGTTAAGAATAAAAACTGATCTTCAGTAACTTCTGTATCTAGTGGGGCACCTAATTCTTTCCAGTTGGGAAACAGCTCCGTGAGTGCTTTGGGATCCATGACTGCGCCAGACAGAATATGAGCCCCGATTTCAGAGCCTTTTTCTAGAACACACACGCTGATCTCTTTGCCAGATGCATTGGCTAACTGCTTGGCCTTAATGGCAGCCGACAAGCCTGCGGGCCCACCCCCAACAATGACCAGGTCATAGTCCATGGAGTCTCTGGGTCCAAATTGCTCAACCAGCTCTGCTGCATTCATTCAAATTCTCCGAAATTTCTCAAAAATAGGGCATTTAAGTCCTAATAGTTTAGTTCTAACTGATAAAAACCGAATTAGTGCCAAGACCAGCAAGTTCAGGAGGTCTGAGGCGTTATGATTACTTTTTTACTCTTTTTGGCAATATTAGGACAAAAGTTATGAATAAAACTTACCCATCGGCAGTGGATGCCCTCAGGGATATCTTAAAAGACGGACAAAAATTGGCTGTAGGCGGTTTTGGTCTGTGTGGAATTCCTGAGGCTTTAATTCAGGCGGTCAAGGACTTAGGTGCCCAGAATTTAACCGCGATTGCAAATAACGCCGGTGTTGATGGTTTCGGTTTGGGTTTATTGCTCAACTCTCGCCAAGTAAAAAAAATGGTCGCCTCCTATGTGGGTGAGAATAAAGAATTCGAGCGTCAGTACTTGGCTGGTGAGTTGGAGTTGGAATTTACCCCGCAAGGGACCTTGGCAGAAAAGCTACGTGCTGGTGGTTGTGGTATTCCTGCTTTTTATACCAAAACAGGCGTTGGTACTTTGGTTGCAGAAGGCAAGGAAGAAAAAGAATTCGATGGTGAGAAATACATCATGGAACGTTCAATCATTTCCGATATCTCCTTAGTGAAAGCTTGGAAAGCAGATAAGTCTGGAAATTTAGTCTATCGCCTCACCGCCCGCAATTTCAATCCAGTAGTAGCGATGGCTGGCAAGATCACGATTGCTGAAGTAGAAGAGATCGTGGAGAACGGTCACCTGCATCCTGATGAGATTCATACGCCTGGCATCTACGTGCATCGTTTGGTTCTCAATAAAACGCCTGAAAAGCGTATTGAGCAGCGCACGATGAGTACGGCAGCGTAATCCCCCAAATCATTAAGCCATAAATAGATATTTAGAAAGATCGATATGCCTTGGACAAGAGATGAAATGGCAGCACGTGCTGCTAAGGAATTAAAAGACGGTTACTACGTGAACTTGGGTATTGGTATGCCAACCCTGGTAGCGAACCATGTACCAAAAGATATGGAAGTCTGGCTCCAGTCGGAAAATGGTTTGTTAGGAATTGGCGCATTCCCAACGGAAGAAACCATTGATGCAGATTTAATTAATGCAGGCAAGCAAACGGTTACTACCTTGCCAGGCTCATCCATTTTTTCATCTGCAGATTCATTCGGTATGATTCGTGGCGGCAAAATCAATATTGCTATTTTGGGTGCCATGCAAGTGAGCGAGCATGGTGACTTGGCTAACTGGATGATTCCAGGAAAAATGGTCAAGGGCATGGGCGGCGCGATGGACTTAGTTGCCGGAGTAAAGCACGTTGTCGTTTTGATGGAGCATGTTGCTAAAAAGAAAGATGGCACTGAAGAACTCAAAATATTGCCTAAGTGCACATTGCCATTAACTGGCGTAGGTGTCATTAGTCAGATCATTACGGATCTTTGTGTTTTAGATATCACCCGTTCTGGTCTGAACTTGGTTGAATTGGCGCCAGGCGTAACAAAAGAAGAGGTTATTGCTAAGACAGGAGCCCCTGTTGATACAACGGGTTTTTGAGCAATCTATTCAGATGAATGAAATAATGGGGTCACCATGTCGGGATCCCATTTTTCTCTTTCAAAATCCACAGGATCAAACATGACTGCTGGTATTGATCCTTCTGATCCATCACTTCATGCCCATAAAAAGGGTGATGCAAAACACACTCACAGTAAGCAAGTTTCAAATCAAAACCTACTGTTAATTGCCTTAGTCCTGACTTTAGGTTTTTCAGGGGTTGAGGGCGCTGCAGCCTATTTTGCAAATTCATTGGCATTGATCTCTGATGCGGGTCACATGGTGACTGATGCCGCAGCCCTAGGTCTTGCCTTATTGGCGCAAATTATTTCACGTCGGCCACCTTCCCCGAAACATTCTTTTGGCTTTGGACGTGCCGAAGCGCTTGCTGCCTTTGTAAACAGTATTGCGATGCTTGCTTTAGTGGTATGGATTATCTACGAGGCAATTACACGCTTCTATGATCCACATAAAGTAGATGGCTTGACGGTAACCGTTGTTGCCGCTATCGGCTTGGTAATGAATCTCGTAGTTGCATGGGTCTTATCGCGCGACAAGAAAAGCGTTAATACGCGCGCTGCCTTAGTTCATGTCATGGGTGATCTATTGGGCTCTATTGCGGCTCTGATTGCTGGTGTCGTTATTCAGTTAACTGGCTGGATGCCAATTGATGCCATCCTCTCGATTTTGGTTTCCCTTCTCATTCTGAAATCTACGATTTCTATTCTTAAAGAGTCCTATCACTTCCTAATGGAGGGCGTTCCACTTCATATCGATTACTTGCAAGTCGGTACTGATTTAAGAAACGTCCCCGGTGTGCTCGCAGTACATGATTTGCATGTCTGGGAGATGACCCCGAGCTTTCCCGCCCTAATTGGCCATATTGAAATTGCCAATATGCAAGAGTGGACGCAGATTATGTCCAGAATAAATACAATGCTGCTAGATAAGCACGGTATCGATCATGTGACTTTGCAGCCAGAAGAGGTGGGTGACGATCATGAGCATGATCACGAGCAAGATCATATAGACCATGAAATTCACAATGAAGCTCAGGCAGCAAATGTGTTTCATGATGGTGAAACTTTCTACGTAGATTGCTCCAGTGGTGATGAAAAACACCGCATGGCGTATCACGCTTGGGGTAATCCAGGCAATAAAGTACTGCTGTGCGTTCATGGTCTCACGAGACGGGGCAGTGACTTTAAGACTATTGCGGAAGCAATGTGCAAAGACTATTACGTTGTGTGTCCCGATGTGGTTGGTAGAGGCGATTCTGATCGCCTTACTAATCCTATGATGTATGCCGTGCCTCAGTATGTTGCCGATATTGCAAGCTTGGTGAAGAAGTTGGGTGTTTCCCAGGTTGATTGGTTGGGTACTTCGATGGGCGGTCTCATTGGTATGGTGTATGCCGCCATGCCGAATTCTCCAATACGCCGTATGCTGATTAATGATGTAGGCCCGAGAATTGAGCCTGAAGCTATCAAACGTTTAGGTTCTTATGTTGGTCAACCGTTTGCTTTTGCGAATCGCGCTGATGCCTTGACTCGTTTGAACGAAATTTGCGCTAGCTTTGGTGAGCACACTCCGGAAGAGTGGGAGATTTATAACGGCCCAATGCTGGTTCAGAAAGAGGGTAAGTGGATCATGCATTACGATCCCAATATCTCCGTACCATTTGCTTCAGTAAATCCCATCATGGCTAAAGCTGGTGAGATGGCGATGTGGCATGCGTTTAAGCAAATTCATATTCCGATGCTAATCGTACGTGGGGGTGATTCAGACCTGCTTTCCGCGGCTACCGTTGCAGAGATGTGCAAAGTCAATCCATATGCTCGCAGTATTGAGATTCCAAATGTCGGCCATGCGCCTGCATTTGTGAAGCAAGAGCAAGTTGCTTTAGCAAAAGAGTTCTTTAGTTAACTGCCCCTAGTTGCCAATGGCAAACCTACCTAGCAATTCAGAAAAAGAACCATTATTTATTGATGCTTGGTATGGCGAGCCAGCTGAGCTACATGCAGCTGGCGCTCTACAGATATTAAAAACCCTTAATTTGGACGAGGCGACATTAACTGCCGCCAGCAATATTGCTCGCACACACGGCAAAGAGGCACTCATCAAGCTGATTGGTGAAGAGTCTGCGAAGTTACTCGTTGGCTATCGTGGCTTGCGTCAAGCCCAGTCGAAGTTACTGCGTGGTGATGGTGGTCTCAGTATTACGGGTCAAGAAGAGATGTTGCGCAAAATGCTGTTAGCATTTGGCGATGATTTACGGGTGGTTCTAATTTATCTTGCGTCTCGCTTACAGACCTTACGCTGGGTTACACAAGAAAAGATCGAAATGCCCGCACCCTGGGCTCAAGAAATTCTCAACATTGATGCTTCATTAGCCAATCGCCTCGGTATTTGGCAGATGAAGTGGGAGATGGAGGACTTAGCGTTTCGAGCGTTATCACCACAAATTTATCGTGACATCGCCAATATGCTCGATGCAAAACGAATAGAGCGCCAATCTTTCATCGATCAAATTGTTTTGCAATTACAAACAGAATTACAGACAGCGCATATTCAGGGTGAAGTACTTGGTAGACCAAAGCACATCTATAGCATCTGGAAAAAGATGGAAGGTAAATCCTTAGACTTTGCCAATCTCTATGACGTCAGAGCATTTCGGGTATTGGTTGAGGATGTTAAGTCTTGTTACGCGGTATTAGGTATTGTGCACAACGTTTGGCAACCAGTTCCCCGTGAGTTTGATGACTACATTGCAAGACCTAAGCCAAATGGTTATCAATCCTTGCACACAGTAGTAATGAATGAAGATGGCACTGCATTTGAGATTCAGGTTCGCACACAAGAAATGCATCAGCAGGCTGAATATGGTTTAGCTGCGCATTGGCGCTATAAAGAGGGCGCCTATGTCGGTATGGCTACACCACCTAATACAGCAAAAACCAATAAGCCCAGTATTAACCATCAACAGGGAACTCATAGTGCTGAGGTAGCCTATGAAAGGCAAATTGCCTGGGCACGACAGCTTATCTCCTGGAAAGAGGATGCATGGGAGCAACTTAAGCACCATGAGATTGATGATCATATTTATGTCCTCACTCCCTTAGGAAAAGTCATTTCTTTGGAGAAGGGCTCAACCCCCATTGATTTTGCGTATGCAGTTCATACCAGTCTAGGTCATCGCTGTAGAGGTGCGCGTGTAGATGGTGCTATGGTTCCGCTGGAGACTGCTTTAAAGAATGGTCAAACCATAGAGATCATTGCCGTTAAGCACGGGGGTCCATCACGAGATTGGATCAGTCCCGACAAGCACTATGTACGCTCACAAAGAGCGCGGCAAAGAGTGCGCGCATGGTTTAACGCGCTGGACGATGAAGAGGCTGGCCAAACTACTAAACCCATTGATAACAAGCAAGAAGCAAATCTAGATAACAAATTAGCTCTAGTTGAGCCCGAGATTATTTTGCGTACGAGCACGCGCAAAGCTTCTCAAAGTGGTGATGTCTTAGTGGTTGGTGTGGATTCTTTACTAACTCAGTTAGCGCGCTGCTGTAGACCCGTTCCACCAGATGTGATTGCAGGCTTTGTGACGCAAGGTAGAGGTATCTCCATTCATCGACGCTCCTGCAAAACATTCAGAGGGCTATTGGAAAGGGCGCCAGAACGCGTTATTCAGACAGCGTGGACTGCTTCTGCGGTAGATCCTGTCGCTCATCAAGAGCAAAAACGCGTATTCCCAGCGGATTTAGTGGTGACTGGTTTGGATCGACCTGAGTTAATGCGAGAGCTCTTCGAGATTCTCACTAGACAGGGTGTTCATGTCATTGATTTACGTAAATCCGCAAAAAAAGGTCTTGCCCAGATCCTTTTAACGATTGAGGTCAAGGATTCTGAGGTGCTCCGACTGGTGCAAAACAGCTTAGAAGAGGTCAAAGGGGTCACCCAAGTGCGCCGCCGGTGATAAACTCTATGGCTGTATAGGCTCGTAGCTCAGCTGGTTAGAGCACCACCTTGACATGGTGGGGGTCGTTGGTTCGAGTCCAATCGAGCCTACCAACGAATAAGACCCAAAGAGGCGCGGATGCCCTAAAGCTACCGCGCTTTCTTTTTGGGAAAGATGTCAGGAAAGAAGTTCAGTAAATAAGATGGGGTCATCATGCTTGTAGTTACTCTGCCCGATGGATCAAAACGTGAGTTTGAGGCACCTGTTCGCGTAGCGGATGTTGCCCAAAGCATCGGTAGTGGTCTTGCTAAAGCTGCCCTTGGTGGCATCGTAGATGGCAAGATGGTCGATACCAGTTTTGTGATTGATAAGGATAGTCAGTTGGCGATCATCACCGACAAGAGTCCAGAAGCACTCGAGATTGTGCGTCACTCGACTGCCCACTTATTAGCTTACGCTGTAAAGGAATTATTCCCTGAGGCACAGGTCACAATCGGTCCAGTGATTGAAAATGGTTTTTACTATGACTTTTCTTACCATCGTCCATTTACGCCGGATGACTTGCTTGCTATAGAAAAGAAAATGACTGAGCTCGCTAAAAAAGATGAGCCAGTCACTCGCACTGTGATGCCACGCGATGAAGCTGTTGCGTTTTTCAAGCAGCAAGGCGAAAAATATAAAGCAGAATTAATTGCGAGCATTCCGCAGGGCGAGGATGTTTCCCTTTATGCCGAAGGCAAGTTTACGGACTTATGCCGTGGCCCCCACGTTCCTTCCACAGGTAAGCTCAAGGTCTTTAAGCTGCAAAGTGTTGCAGGTGCTTACTGGCGTGGCGATAGTAAGAATGAAATGTTGCAGAGGATTTATGGCACAGCTTGGTTGCGTAAAGAAGACCAAGATGCATACTTGCTCATGCTGGAAGAGTCTGAAAAGCGTGATCATCGACGCCTTGGTAAATTACTTGATCTCTTCCACTTTCAATCCGAAGCGCCAGGCTTAGTTTTCTGGCATCCAAAAGGTTGGTCAATTTGGCAAGAAGTTGAGCAATACATGCGTCGCGTGTATCAACAAGAAGGCTATCAAGAAGTGAAAGCGCCGCAGATTTTGGATCGCGGCCTTTGGGAAAAATCCGGCCATTGGGAAAACTACAAAGAAAATATGTTCACGACTGAGTCGGAGAATCGTGCTTATGCATTAAAGCCGATGAACTGCCCAGGTCACGTACAAATTTATAACTCTGGTTTACATAGCTATCGTGAATTACCATTGCGCTTTGGTGAGTTTGGTCAATGTCACCGTAATGAGCCATCCGGTGCTTTGCATGGCTTGATGCGCGTGCGTGGTTTCACGCAAGATGATGGCCATATTTTCTGTACTGAAGATCAAATTCAGTCTGAGGTTGCTGCATTCGATAAAGCAGTGCGTGCTGTATATCAAGATTTCGGCTTTACCGAAGTTGCGGTGAAACTTGCTTTGCGTCCTGCTAAGCGCGTTGGTGACGATGCCATTTGGGATAAAGCAGAGGAAGCACTTCGTGGCGCCTTAAAGGCCTCAGGTCAAGAATGGGAAGAATTGCCGGGTGAGGGTGCTTTTTATGGCCCCAAGATCGAGTATCACCTGAAAGACTCCATTGGACGTACTTGGCAATGTGGCACGATTCAGGTGGATTTCTCCATGCCAGCCCGCTTAGGTGCTGAATATGTAGCTGAAGACAACAGCCGCAAGACCCCAGTCATGCTCCATAGGGCAATTGTTGGCTCTTTAGAGCGTTTTATTGGCATTTTGATCGAAAATCACGCTGGAAACATGCCGGTTTGGCTCGCTCCAACCCAAGCCGTAGTCCTTAATATCTCCGTAAATTCTGCTGCATACGCACAACAAGTGCAGCAATTGCTGAAAAAACAAGGGTTTAGAGTCGAATCCGATTTGCGGAACGAGAAAATTACGTATAAAATACGCGAGCACGCATTACAGAAGACCCCATTTTTGCTAGTTGTAGGTGATAAAGAGTCTGAAAGTAATACGGTGGCCGTTCGTGCCCGTGGCGGAGTGGATTTAGGTGTAATGCCTCTTGATGCCTTCGTTGCCCGACTCCAGCAGGATATATCCCAGAAAGTCGGACCCGAGCTTAGCTAGGGTTAGAACAGTCTTTATTGTTTTTTTATAGGAATTAAGAAGATCGCTACTGAAAAATTGCAGCGCATTAACAGGGAAATTACTGCTCCTGAAGTGCGTTTGATTGGAATTGATGGAGAGCCCATCGGTGTAGTTAATTTGAGTGAAGCCTTGGCTTTGGCAGAAGAGAAAGAAACCGACTTGGTTGAAATTGCTCCGACTGCTGTGCCTCCTGTAGTTAGGATCATGGACTTTGGCAAATTCAAATACCAAGAAGCTAAGCGGATGCATGAAGCGAAGCTGAAGCAAAAAGTCATTCAGGTGAAGGAAGTGAAATTCCGCCCTGGTACTGATGATGGTGACTACGGTGTGAAGCTACGCAATCTAATCCGCTTTTTGGAAGATGGCGATAAGACAAAGATTACGCTGCGGTTTCGGGGTCGTGAAATGGCCCACCAAGAAATCGGAGTCAGAATGTTGGAGCGTTTGAAGTTGGATCTTGTTGAACATGGCCAAGTCGAACAGTTTCCAAAGATGGAAGGCCGCCAGATGGTGATGGTATTGGCCCCCATTCGTAAGGCTAAGTAATAAACCGATTCGTAAGATTGGGTTTGTTGTTTAAGTAGGGAGGTGTCTGAGGTGAATAACTGAGGACACTGGTAGTTTGAAGTGCTTCTGGGTACAGGAAGCGTAACCGTCGGTTACCACCTATGTTGCACAAGTAATTGAAGGGGTGCTTTATGCCCAAGATGAAGAGCAAGAGTAGCGCTAAAAAGCGCTTCACGGTTCGCGCAGGCGGAACGATTAAACGAGGTCAGGCTTTCAAACGCCACATCCTCACCAAGAAGACCACTAAGAATAAGCGTCACCTCCGTGGTTCCACAGAAGTTGCGAAAGCTGACGTTAAGTCAATTCGCTCCATGCTTCCATACGCTTAACCTCAGACTAGATTAGGAGAATTAAATGCCAAGAGTCAAACGTGGGGTTACAGCAAGAGCCCGTCATAAGAAAATCACCGATGCCGCTACAGGTTACCGTGGCCGTCGTAAGAACGTATTCCGTATTGCTAAGCAAGCGGTTATGCGTGCTGGTCAATATGCTTATCGTGACCGTCGCAATAAGAAACGTGTATTCCGCGCTTTGTGGATTGCTCGTATCAACGCGGCAGTTCGTCAGCATGACATGACCTATAGCGTATTCATGAATGGCATGAAGAAAGCTGCGATCGAACTCGACCGCAAAGTGCTTTCCGATATGGCCATTGCTGACAAAGCGGCTTTTGCTGCTTTGGTTACTCGGATCAAATCCGTAGTAAACGCTGCAGCTTAATCTTAGTTTTCTAAACTAAGCTGCAATGGTTTCTCTCGACCACATTGTCGAGGATGCTAAACGTGATTTCCTCGGGGCTGCCGATGCGGCAGCTCTAGAGGACGCGAAAGCCAAGTATCTCGGTAAGTCAGGTGTTCTCACTGAGCGTTTAAAAGCGCTTGGTGGAATGTCGCCTGATGAACGCAAGAGTGCTGGCGCCCAAATTAATCAAATCAAAACTCAAGTAGAGACTGCATTACAAGAGCGTCGCCAAGCTTTGGCTGATGCCGTGTTGATGCAACGTCTTGCGGCGGAGTCCATCGATGTTTCTTTGCCTGGTCGTGGCCAGACGGTAGGTAGCCTGCATCCAGTGATGCGCACCTGGGAACGTGTTGAAGAGATCTTTCGCTCGATTGGTTTTGATGTAGCAGATGGCCCTGAAATTGAAGCCGATTGGTTTAATTTCACAGCCTTAAACAGTCCTGAGAATCATCCTGCACGCTCCATGCAGGATACCTTCTATATAGATGGCAAAGATTCCAACGAGAAGCCTTTGTTATTACGCACGCATACCAGCCCCATTCAGGTTCGTTATGCAAGTGAGCACGTTAAGAAATATGCCAACGCAGATGTAATGCCGCCAATCAAAGTGATTGCTCCTGGCAGAACCTATCGTGTTGATAGCGATGCAACGCATTCACCGATGTTTCATCAAGTCGAAGGCTTATGGATTGCAGAAACAGTTTCTTTTGCAGATCTCAAAGGCGTCTATACCGACTTCTTGAGAACCTTCTTTGAAACGAATGAATTACAGGTTCGTTTCCGCCCTTCGTATTTCCCATTTACAGAACCTTCTGCTGAAATCGATATGGCCTTTGGAAGCGGGAAGCTTGCCGGTCGCTGGTTAGAGATCTCAGGAGCAGGGCAGGTGCATCCAAATGTATTGCGCAATATGGGCATTGATCCAGAGCGCTACACCGGTTTTGCCTTTGGCTCTGGATTAGAGCGTTTAACAATGTTGCGTTACGGCGTAGATGATTTGCGTCTCTTCTTTGAAAATGATCTGCGTTTCTTGGCGCAATTCCCTGCATAACAAATCAATATTACAAATTTATATAGAGCGCTATGCAATTTTCTGAATCTTGGCTTCGTCAGTATGTAAACCCATCACTGGATAGCGATGCGCTTGGCCATGCAATGACGATGGCCGGTTTAGAGGTTGAAGAGCAACATTCAGTAGCACCTCTATTCACCAAGATTGTTGTTGCACAGATTCTGTCTGCTGAGCAGCATCCTGATGCAGATCGTTTGCGCGTTTGTAAAGTAGATGCTGGCACTGGTCAAGAACTCCAGATCGTTTGTGGTGCACCGAACGCGCGTGCTGGGATTAAGATCCCTTGTGCGATGGTTGGCGCTGAGTTGCCTCCATCAGAAGCGGGTGGTAAGCCATTCCTGATCAAGGTGGGCAAGCTGCGTGGTGTTGAGAGCCAAGGCATGTTGTGCTCAGGTCGCGAACTCGGTTTAGGCGATGATCACGAAGGCATTCTCGAGTTGCCTACGGATGCTCCAGTTGGCAAGGATATACGTGAGTACCTCAATCTTGATGATCAAATATTTGTCATCAAGCTAACACCAAACAAAGCCGATTGCCTTTCTTTAATGGGTATGGCGCGTGAAGTTTCAGCTATTACTGGGGCAGCGCTTTGCGCTCCTAAGTGGACACCACCTACAGTAAGCATTGAAGATAAGCGCAAAGTAACAATCGAGAACACAGAACTATGTGGACGTTTTGCAGGTAGAGTGATTCGTGGCGTTAATCCGCAAGCAAAAACGCCGGATTGGATGATTCAAAGACTATGTAATGCTGGTCAAAGAAGTATTTCTGCATTGGTAGATATTTCTAACTATGTGATGTTAGAGATGGGGCAGCCTACCCACGTATTTGATATTGATAAATTAAATGGTGATATCACTGTTCGTTGGGCTAAAGCGGGAGAAACACTCGAGCTACTGAATGGCCAAACAGTGACTTTGCAGGGCCCAGACTCCGCTGGCAAGATGCAGGATGCTGGTGTTGTTGCCGACCAATCAGGCCCAGTAGCATTAGCCGGCATTATGGGCGGCAATCATTGCGCCGTAACGGATGACACCAAGAATATCTATGTTGAGTCCGCTTACTGGTTGCCTTCAGCCATTCAAGGACGGACCCGTCGCTTTAATTTCAGTACAGATGCTGCCCACCGCTTTGAGCGTGGCGTTGATCCCCAAAATACCGTTAACTGCTTAGAGTATTTGAGCGCTTTAATTATTGAAGTGTGTGGCGGCCAAGCAGGCCCTGTGGATGATCAAGTATTAAACGTTCCAGAGCGCAAGCCAGTAAAAATGCGCTTAGCCAGAGCGCAAAAGGTGATTGGTATTCCACTAACAAATGACATAGTTACTGATGTATTCAAGCGTCTTGGTTTTGAATTTAAACAAGAGGGCGATACATTTATTGTTACTCCTCCAAGCTATCGTTTCGACATCGAAATTGAAGAAGATTTAATCGAAGAAGTCGCGCGCATGTACGGCTTTGAAAATATCCCAGATCAGCCGCCTGTTGCTACTCTGAAGATGAGCGCGAAAGCGGAGGCAAAGCGTGGTGTTCATTTATTGCGCCAGCGCTTAGCTTTACAAGGCTACCAAGAGGCTGTGAACTTTGGCTTTACCGATCTTGAAAGCGAACAGCGTCTAACTGGCGCTACGGAAAAAGACATCATTACAGTTCTAAACCCGATTGCTAGCCAGTACGGTGTGATGCGAAGCACTTTATGGGGCGGCTTGTTGAGCAACCTAAAGGCTAATCTCAATCGGAGTGCTGGCCGTGTGCGCCTGTTTGAGACTGGCCGTGTATTTAAGCGCAATGCTAATGTTCAAGAAGCGGCTGGAAAAGTGGCCGGCTTTGAGCAGCCGCAGAAAATTGGTGGTTTAGCTTATGGATCATTTGTACCAGAGCAGTGGGCTAACGCAACGCGTGTGGTTGATTTCTTTGATGTGAAGGGTGATCTCGAGCGCGTTTTAGATCCATTGCATTTTGTTACAGAGGCTGCGCAACATCCAGCTTTACATCCAGGTCGCTCTGCTCAGGTTCTCTTGAAGGCCGGCAAAAATAATATTTCGATTGGTTGGATTGGTGAATTACATCCTGGCTTACAACAGGCTTATGAGTTGCCACAAGCACCAGTCTTATTTGAATTGGATTTAGATCCAATCCGTGAGTTAGGCTTGCCTGTGCCTGAGGAATTAAGTAAATTTCCTGCAGTGCAACGAGATTTAGCTTTGGTGGTGAAGCAGAGTGTTTCTGCGCAATCTTTATTGGATGCAATGGCTGCTAGTAAGCAAAATTTTGTACGCAATATTGAGCTGTTTGATGAGTTCAAGCCCAAGGCAGGATCTAGCAGTATGGCGGATGACGAGAAGAGCTTAGCATTCCGAGTGACCCTCTTAAACCCTAATGAGACCTTGCAGGATCCCCAAATTGATGCGGTAATGGCTGAATTACTGGCTGCCGTTGAGAAAAAGTGCGCAGCCCGTTTGCGCTAGGTTTAATATTAGGCATAAAGTAAATAATTAATTAGTTACCAAAGAGACTAGCAATGACTGAATTGATTTCTAATGACACCGTTACCAAGAATGAGCTATCTGAAGCGCTCTTTGATCAAGTTGGATTAAATAAGCGCGAAGCAAAAGATATGATTGATGCCTTTTTTGATCGTATCGGTCAGTCTCTTGAGTCGGGTGTCGAAGTGAAGATTTCTGGTTTTGGTAATTTCCAGTTGCGCAATAAATCGGCTCGTCCTGGCCGAAACCCAAAGACAGGTCAGATGATTCCGATTGCAGCTAGACGCGTAGTTACTTTTCACGCCAGTCAAAAGCTTAAAGATGTAGTGGAGTCACATGCTCGAGAAAACCGAGTTTGATGCTAGCTCAGCCCTGCTGAGCTCTCAACTTCCTCCCATACCAGCTAAACGCTATTTCACTATTGGTGAAGTAGCTGACCTTTGTGGTGTGCGTTCACACGTTCTGCGCTATTGGGAGCAAGAATTTTCCCAGCTCAGCCCTCAGAAGCGTCGTGGTAACCGCCGCTACTATCAACACCACGAGGTAGTTTTGATTAGAAAAATTCGCTCACTTCTCTACGAAGAGGGCTTTACGATTAGTGGTGCACGTAATCGCCTTGAAGAGGTCCGCGGTGACCTGCGTTTGCGTGATGAATTGCAAGCCGTCCTGCAGATTCTCTCTAAATAGTTACTGCTACAATTTCGTCTTTCGTCGGGGCGTAGCGCAGCCTGGTAGCGTACATGCATGGGGTGCATGTGGTCGGAGGTTCAAATCCTCTCGCCCCGACCATTTAAATTCCTCCCATTAGATCTAAAGCAATAACTCCATGACAAGTGCCACCAAATCCGTTGAATACTTTGGCCTCAAAATTCCTTTTTTGGCGCATTTAGGCGTAGTTCCTGAGTATGCAAAAGACGGTAAGTCGCGTATTAGCCTGGAAATTAAGCCTGAGTATGAGAATAGCTTCGGTATTGCCCATGGCGGTGTCGTCATGACTTTGCTCGATTTTGCGATGGGGGCAGCAGCTAGAAGCATTACAGACGCTCCTTTAGGTGCGATGACCATAGACATGACCGTGAGTTTTCTGCGCCCCAGTGTTGGGAAAATCGCAGTGGAGGGGAGCGTCCTCAAGTCAGGAAAAACAATTAATTACTGCGAAGCGATTGTTTTGAATGAGGCAGGGGAGATTACTGCTAAATCTAGCGGTACTTTTATGCTGAGAAAATCCAGTGCACCTTAATTAATCATGGCATTTATAATGATTATGTCTTTTATTTAATTTAGCTGAAATAGTGCCAATAAATATAGGTTAATAATCCGAATAATATATTGCCGGGGTTATTAATTTATATATAATGATTGTCTAATGCGGGTTTAATAAAACCCGTATAAAACAACTTATTATTCGGAGAGTGAAAACAATATGCCTTCTTATAAAGAACTTTTAGCCCAACGCGAGCAGTTGGATAAACAGATTAAAGAAGCAATTGCCCATGAAAAGGCAGATGGTATTGCCAAGGCAAAGGTAATTATTGAGCAATATGGCTTGAATGCATCAGACCTATTCAGCCGTAAAGCGGGTGGTAAGAGTCCTGGTGGCAAAGTAGCCCCGAAGTACCGTAATTCCTCTACAGGTGAAACCTGGACTGGTCGCGGTAAAGCGCCAAAATGGATTGAGGGCAGAGACCGCAGCAGTTATTTGATATAAGCCATTGTTTTAATTGAGTTTATTAAAATGGCCGCTCATTAGCGGCCATTTTTTTCATTCCCTTATTCTATTTATCATGGTGACTATGCGCACTTTCTAGCAAGCGCCTCCAGAAATAGGGGTTCAAGTAAATCATGCCTTGAGCCCTGAGTCCAAGCTCCTTCTGCCTCAGGATTGGTGGCAGGGTAGCCAATGATGAGGGGATTTAGGTTAATTAAGCCGTTTTCCAGTTCCTTTTGAATACTTTCGCTTAGAGGATGTTTGCCGCCTGAATTTTCATCAACAAGCGTTACGACTCCAGGGTGGAGTTTGATAAAACCTTCATCTACTAGTATAGGTATACGCTGTGTGTCCTTGTTTTTACTGAGATAATGTATTAAATGAACCTGCTCAACAGGCGGGATGAGAGCATCTAAAAAGATTAAATCTGGGGCAATGGAAACCGCTTTCATGAGGCCTTCCAGGCTATCCACAGCCATTTCCATATCTACCTTGAGCTGCCAATCGGCAATAGATTCCATTAACTCTTGGCCATTTTCAGACCTTCTAAAGATGCCCATAGCAACGCAGTTTTGAGTGGTCTTTTGTCGCATAGCTCTTTTTCTGCGTTGTAACTGCTGTTCAAGAGAGCTGGCTAATATTCGTCTGTGGCCACCACGGGTTTTCCAAGCAATTAACTCGCCTAATTCAACCATTTTTTGCACGGTCCCCAAAGAAACCTGCAAGACCTTGGCGCTTTGACGGGTACTGAGATATTCCGTTTCCGGGGTAATTGATTTCATAGCTCCCTTAATTTCATTTAATTGTTTGAAGATTTAGAGAATAAAAATCAAAATCATTTGTATCTGTCGGCAAACCTTTAAAACAAGGTAGGAAAGTTCTTATTAACTCCTTTTAATGTGGAGATACCCCTAAATCTTCAAAAGTCAGGGAAAGCCCTTTGTATATCAATGGTCATTCGTGTTAAATTACTGTTACGTAACAGTATTTGCACAGATCAATTCGTGAAGCGGTGTAGCCGTAGAGCGGATGGTTATAACCACAGTTTTTAATCGGGAAACCCGATGAAAGGTGAGCATCATGATGCAGGATCAAAGGGATAATTCCTATCTCTTCGGCGGAAACGCCCCCTATGTAGAGGAACTCTACGAGTCCTACTTGCACGATCCGGCTTCAGTAGCCGATCATTGGCGAGATTATTTTGATAACGTGAAACAGGTTCCCGCAGTTGACGGTTCTTCTCGAACTGACATTGCCCATGGACCAATTGTGGCTTCGTTTGCTGAACGCGCTAAGCAGGGTCCTATTAGAACGATTTCTGATTCAGCTGACTCAGAGATGGGTCGTAAACGCGTTGCCGTTCAGCAGTTAATTGCCGCGTATCGCAACGTTGGTAATCGCTGGGCAAATACTGATCCTTTGAAGCGAACAGAGCGTCAGGATATTCCTGAGTTAGACCCTGCCTTCTACGGATTTACTGATGGCGATATGGATATCGTCTTCAACACCAGCAATACTTTCTTTGGCCGCAATGAAATGAGCTTGCGTGATTTATTGCAAGCATTGCGTGAAACCTATTGCGGGACTCTTGGCGCTGAATACATGTTCATCGCCGATCAAAAGATTAAGAAGTGGTGGCAAGAAAAGTTGGAGTCGATTCGCTCAAGACCTGCATTTAATGTCGATAAAAAACGTCAGATCCTAGATCGCGTGACTGCTGCAGAGGGTTTGGAGCGCTATCTTCAAGCAAAATATGTTGGTCAAAAACGCTTCTCCCTTGAGGGTGGTGAAAGTTTTATAGCGTGCATGGATGAGGTCATTCATGAAGCTGGCGCTAAAGGTGTTCAAGAGATTGTTATTGGTATGGCCCATCGGGGTCGACTAAATGTGTTGGTGAATACCTTAGGAAAGATGCCTAAGGATTTGTTTGCAGAGTTTGAGCATAAGGGTCCTGAAACGTTGCCCGCTGGTGATGTTAAGTATCACCAAGGTTTTTCCAGTGATATCTCCACGGCTACTGGCCCAGTGCATGTCTCATTGGCATTTAATCCCTCCCACTTAGAGATTGTTAATCCTGTAGTCGAAGGTTCTGCGCGCGCTCGTATGGATCGTCGAGGCGATGTATTAGGTCAGCAGGTATTGCCTGTACTAGTGCATGGCGATGCTGCGATTGCTGGTCAGGGTGTGATGCAAGAAACCTTAGCTATGGCTGAGGTTCGCGGTTATTCAACTGGCGGCACATTGCATATTGTGATCAATAACCAAATTGGTTTTACGACTTCAGACCCACGCGATTTACGATCTAGCTTGTACTGTACGGACATCATGAAGATTATTGATGCACCAGTACTGCATGTGAATGGCGACGATCCTGAGGCGGTGGTTTTGGCAACCCAATTGGCTATAGAGTTCCGTACTCAATTCCATAAAGATGTGGCCATTGATATTGTCTGTTTTAGAAAATTAGGCCATAACGAGCAAGATACGCCATCAATGACTCAGCCTCTGATGTATAAAATCATCGCGGCTCATCCTGGTACCCGCAAGCTCTATGCAGACAAGCTAGAGGCTGAGGGAACCTTGCCTGCTGGATCAGGAGAGGAGATGGTCAAGGCCTACCGGGCTGCGATGGATGCAGGTGTTCAGACTTCAGACCCAGTTCTCAGTAACTATAAGGGTAAGTTTGCAGTGGATTGGGCTCCATTTTTGAATAAGAAGTGGACCGACGAAGCAGATACGGCAATTCCATTAACAGAGTGGAAGCGCTTAGCTGAACGTGTTTCTACTGCTCGTGAAGGTTTCAAAGTTCATCCATTAGTTGAGAAAGTCTTAAATGATCGTGCTGCAATGGGGCGCGGTGAAGTCAATATCGACTGGGGTATGGGCGAACATATGGCTTTTGCATCCTTAGTTGCTAGCGGCTATCCAGTACGGCTATCTGGCGAAGATAGCGGTCGGGGAACTTTTACGCATCGTCATGCAGTTTTGCATAACCAAAATCGTGAAAAGTGGGATACCGGAATTTATATTCCATTGCGCCACATCGCGAAAGATCAGGCACCATTTTTAGTTATTGACTCTATCTTGTCAGAAGAGGCTGTGCTTGGCTTCGAGTATGGATACGCTTCTGCCGAGCCAAATACATTAACCATTTGGGAAGCCCAGTTTGGCGACTTTGCTAACGGAGCCCAAGTAGTTATTGACCAGTTCATTGCCTCGGGTGAGGTGAAGTGGGGTCGTGCCAATGGTTTAGTGATGATGCTGCCACATGGTTACGAAGGCCAAGGTCCAGAGCATTCTTCTGCACGTTTAGAACGCTTCATGCAGTTATGCGCTGATACCAATATGCAAGTCATTCAGCCAACTACTGCCTCACAGATATTCCACGTATTGCGTCGTCAGATGATTCGTCAATTCAGAAAGCCGTTAATTTTGATGACGCCGAAATCCCTGCTACGTAACAAAGAAGCAGCATCTCCACTGTCTGAGTTTACTAAGGGTTCTTTCAAGACGATATTAGGCGAAAGAGATGACACGATTGATGCTAGCCAGGTTACTAGACTGGTGATGTGTTCTGGTAAGGTCTATTACGACTTGGTTAAACAGCGCACTGAGAAGAAGATTGGTGATGTTGCCATCATTCGCTTAGAGCAGCTCTATCCTTTCCCGCACAAAGCATTAACTGCTGAATTGAAGAAATATCCAAAATTAGAAGAGATTGTTTGGTGTCAAGATGAGCCACAAAATCAAGGTGCTTGGTTCTTCGTGCAGCACAATATTTTGGAAAACATGGCTGATGGCATGAAGTTGAGTTATGCGGGTCGTCCCGCATCAGCATCACCAGCTTGTGGTTATGCCCATCTTCACCAAGAACAGCAGAAGTCTCTATTGAATGCGGCATTTGCCAAATTAAAAGGTTACGTGATCACGAAATAATCGTCTTCATAAATCAAAATAAATACACATATATAAAACAGGATTAATCATGGCTATTTTCGAAGTTAAAGTTCCACAACTCTCTGAGTCAGTTGCTGAAGCAACTTTGTTGCAATGGAAAAAGAAGGTTGGTGATGCTGTAGGTCAAGACGAGATCTTGATCGAAATTGAAACAGATAAAGTAGTTCTGGAAGTTCCGGCTCCATCAGCTGGTGTTTTAACTGAAATCATTGTTGCTGACGGCGGCACTGTGGTTGCTGAGCAGTTGATTGCAAAGATTGACAGCACTGCTGTTGCAGCTGCAGCTCCTGCAGCTGCAGCACCGGCACCTGCAGCCGCTCCTGCTGCTGCACCGGCAAAAGCCGCAGCTCCTGCAGCCAAGGCAACTGGCGCAGCCGCAGCTCCTTCAGCTGCAAAAATTCTGGCTGAGAAAAATATCGATGCAGGTCAAGTTGCAGGTTCTGGACGTGATGGTCGCATCACTAAGGGCGACGCATTGAATGCTTCTGCTGGTGGTGCTAAGTCTGCTGCCTTGCCAAGCGCACCAATTCCAATGGGTGATCGCCCTGAAGAGCGCGTGCCGATGAGCCGCTTGCGTGCTCGTATTGCTGAGCGTTTGCTTGAATCTCAAGCTAATAACGCTATTTTGACTACCTTCAATGAAGTTAATATGGCTCCAGTCATTGCGATGCGCAATAAATACAAAGATCAGTTTGAAAAAGTACATGGCGTCAAATTAGGTTTCATGTCTTTCTTTGTTAAAGCAGCTACCCATGCCTTGAAGAAGTTCCCATTACTCAACGCCTCTGTTGATGGTAATGACATCGTTTATCACGGTTACTTTGATATCGGTATTGCTGTGAGCTCACCACGGGGTCTGGTAGTTCCGATTTTGCGTGACGTTGACCAAATGAATTTGGCTGACATTGAGAAGAAGATTGCTGAGTTTGGCGCTAAGGCTCGTGATGGTAAGTTGTCGATTGAAGAGTTGACTGGCGGCACTTTCTCTATCTCTAATGGTGGCGTGTTCGGTTCTATGCTGTCTACGCCAATTATTAATCCTCCACAATCTGCCATTTTGGGAATCCACGCAACTAAAGATCGCGCTGTAGTTGAAAACGGCCAGGTTGTAGTTCGTCCAATTAACTACCTTGCCTTGTCATATGATCACCGCATCATTGATGGTCGTGAGGCTGTGCTTGGTTTGGTTGCCATGAAGGATGCGTTGGAAGATCCTTCACGCCTTCTCCTTGATTTATAAGAGGGAAAGATCATGAGTCAAGCTTTTGATGTAGTTGTAATTGGCGGCGGCCCTGGTGGCTATATCGCTGCAATTCGTGCAGCACAACTTGGTTTTAAAGTTGCCTGCGCTGAATCTAGCTCCTATGATGACCCTAAGGGTGAGCCCCGTTTGGGCGGTACTTGTTTAAATGTTGGCTGCATTCCTTCTAAGGCATTGTTAGCATCTTCTGAAGAGTTCGAGAAGATTAACCATCATGCTGCTGACCATGGAATTACAGTTGGCGCCGTGAGCATCGACTCAAAAAAGATGATTGCTCGCAAGGATGACATCGTCACGAAGATGACGGGTGGTATTCAGTACTTGTTCCGCAAGAACAAAATCACTTTGTTAAAAGGCCATGCTTCATTTGAAGGCAAGGGCGCCGATGGTTATCAAGTCAAAATTGATGGCAAAGACAAAGAAACCGTGACCGCTAAGAACGTCATCATTGCTACTGGCTCTAAAGCACGCCATCTCCCAGGCATCACTGTCGACAACGTATTGATTTGCGATAACGAAGGTGCACTAAAGTTTGATTCCGCTCCAAAGAAACTAGGCGTAATCGGTGCTGGCGTGATTGGTTTGGAGTTAGGCTCTGTATGGCGCCGTCTTGGTGCTCAGGTAACTGTGCTCGAAGCTATGCCTTCATTCTTAGGTGCATGCGATATTGGTATTGCTAAAGAATCCCAAAAATTATTTGCTAAGCAAGGTTTGGATATTCACACTGGCGTCAAGATTGGTGATGTAAAAGCAGATAAAAAAGGTGTCGTAGTCAATTACACCGATAGCGCTGGCAAAGCCGCTAAGTTGGAATGTGAGCGTTTAATTGTTTCCGTTGGTCGTGTACCAAACACCGATAAATTGGGCTTAGAGAAGATTGGTCTCAAGGTAGATGAGCGCGGCTTCATTCCAATTGATGATCACACATGTGCAACTGGTGCTCCTGGCGTATACGCTGTTGGTGACGTAGTGCGTGGCCCAATGTTGGCACACAAAGCAGAGGACGAAGGGGTCTTGGTTGCTGAAGTGATTGCTGGACAAAAACCCCATATTGACTACAACTGCATTCCTTGGGTTATTTACACTGATCCTGAAATTGCCTGGGTTGGTAAAACAGAACAGGCTCTTAAAGAAGCTGGTATTGCTTATAAAGCAGGCCAGTTCCCATTTGCTGCCAATGGCCGTGCCTTAGGTATGGGACGTGCTGATGGTTTCATTAAGGTATTGGCTGATGCTAAGACCGATGAGATTCTTGGCGTACACATTATTGGTACCAATGCTTCTGACTTAATTGCTGAAGCAGCGGTTGCAATGGAATTTAAAGCGGCAGCAGAAGATATTGCTCGTATCTGTCATGCACATCCAAGTTTGTCTGAAGTGATGCGCGAAGCAGCGTTAGCGACAGACTCACGTGCATTAAATATGTAATTGAAAACCATTGAGTTTTACCAACAAGAGCTAAAGGCGCGCGGGTATCACAGCGATCCCGCGCAGCTTGTTGCTGTAGAGCGTCTTCAAGAATGCGAAGACGAATGGATTGCTTACAAAGAAATCCGCAGCAATACTTTAAAGAAAAAGATTTTTAAACCAAGCCTTCCCCAAGGTATATATCTATGGGGTGGTGTAGGGCGTGGTAAATCCTTCTTAATGGACTGCTTTTATGCAGCTTCACCATTAGAAAAGAAAATCCGCATTCATTTTCATGAGTTCATGCGCGAAGTGCATCGTGAATTGCATGAGCTTTCAGGTTTGGCAGATCCACTAGATGAGTTGGCAAAGCGCATTTCAAATCGCTATCGCCTGATTTGTTTTGATGAGTTTCATATTAATGATATTGCCGATGCGATGATTCTGTATCGCTTACTCAACGCACTTTTTGCAGATCGAGTGCAATTTATCATGACATCAAACTATCGTCCGGATCAGCTTTATCCTAATGGCTTACATCGTGATCGATTACTGCCGGCGATTAAGTTGCTGGAAGAAAAGCTTGATGTACTGAATGTAGATGCCGGCAATGATTACCGTCGTGTGCAGATGGCGCAAGTGGAAGCCTATCTCACTCCAGTAAATGCTGAGACTCAGACAACGCTAGGGCAAATGTTCCAAACATTGATTGGCAATCAAAAAGAGGCCCGGAATCCCGTCCTCAATATTGAGTCACGTGAACTGCGTCCATTACATATGGCTGATGGCGTGGTCTGGTTTGACTTTAAAACTTTGTGTTGTGGTCCGCGCTCTCAAAACGATTATCTGGAGATTGCCAAACAGTTTCATACGGTGATTTTGTCTGGGGTGCCTTATATGCCACCCAGAATGACGAATGAGGCACGCCGTTTTATTTGGCTAATTGACGTCTTATATGACCATAAGATCAAATTAATCATTTCTGCGGAGGTCCCGGCCCCTGATTTGTATACCGAAGGGCAAATTACCGCTGAATTCTCCCGAACCGTGTCCCGTTTGATCGAGATGCAGTCCCGAGACTACCTAGATGCGCCGCGCCGGGTAATTGATACCAGCTTGACCTAAAATAGGGTCATGAGCAGTTTTTCACCTTTAAATGCCGACTTGCATTGCCATTCAGTGATTTCTGATGGCACCTTGACGCCTGAAGCATTAGCAGAGCGCGCTAAGGCTAATGGCGTACATTTGTGGGCACTGACCGACCATGACGAATTGGGTGGTCAACAACGTGCCCGAGCAGCAGCTAGCGCACTCAATATTGATTATCTTTCTGGTGTAGAAATCTCTGTGACCTGGATGGGGCAAACTGTTCATATCGTTGGTCTTGGAATTGATGCTGAGCATGTGGGAATTATTGAGGGCCTGCGTCGCACGCGTGAAGGTCGTGGTAACCGAGCTAAGTTGATGGCTGAGCAATTACTCAAGGCAGGAATACCTGGTGCCTATGAAGGCGCACTCCATTTTGCTGGTAATCATGATTTGATTTCAAGAACACACTTTGCACGCTTCCTTGTGGAGCAGGGTGTATGCAAAGATACAGAACATGTATTTAAAAACTATTTGATCGAAGATAAGCCGGGATATGTTCCACATTTATGGGCAACTCTAGATGATGCAGTTGCTTGGATTAGAGCGGCAGGTGGTGTGGCTGTGATTGCGCACCCTGGACGCTATAAGCTCAATGCTATGCAGATGGATGAGCTCTATAAGCACTTTAAAGATATTGGCGGCTTGGCTATTGAGGTGATAACGGGCAGTCATAGCCCTCATCAGTACCAAACTTATGGGAAGATTGCACAACAATATGGTTTCTTAGCTTCTCGGGGTTCGGATTTTCATGATCCTAGTGAGAGTCATATTGATTTAGGTAATCTGCCGCATTTACCAGAGCATCTCACTCCAGTGTGGTCTGCCTTTCATTAAATTCGAACCCATCAATAACCTAATAACCTAACTACTTAGAAAAAGAATACAGATGTTTGCTGAACGCGTTCTCTCTGGCATGCGACCAACCGGTAACCTGCACCTGGGTCACTACCATGGTGTTTTAAAAAACTGGGTGCGCTTGCAGTCTGAATACCCTTGCTTCTTTTTTGTGGCTGATTGGCATGCATTAACTACCCACTATGAAACTCCGGATGTGATCGAGCAGTCGGTGTGGGATATGGTGATTGATTGGTTGGCAACCGGGGTAGATCCAAATCAGGCTACTTTGTTTATTCAAAGCAAAGTACCTGAGCATGCAGAGCTCTTTTTATTGCTTTCGATGGGAACCCCATTGGGTTGGCTGGAGCGGGTACCCACCTATAAAGATCAAATCGAGAAGCTTAAGGAAAAAGATCTCCAAACCTATGGTTTCCTGGGTTATCCGTTGCTGCAAGCTGCTGATATTTTGATATATCGTGCACAGTTTGTGCCTGTAGGCGAGGACCAAGTGCCACATGTTGAGATGACGCGTGAAGTTGCGCGACGCTTTAACTATTTATATGGACGTGAACCAGGATTTGAAGAGAAGGCGCTAGAAGCAGTCAAGAAGCTTGGTAGCAAGCGTGCCAAGATGTACGCTGAGTTGCGTGTGGCATACCAAGAGCGTGGTGATGATGAGGCACTAGAACAAGCTCAAGCTTTGCTTCACGAAGCCCAAAGCTTATCAATGGCTGATCGCGAACGACTCTTTGGCTTCTTAGAGGGTGCTCGCAAAATTATTCTGCCAGAACCACAAGCTTTGCTGACAACAGCATCCCGCATGCCGGGTATTGATGGTCAGAAAATGTCGAAGTCCTATGGCAACACCATCAGTATTCGTGAAAATCCAGAAGATGTAATTAAAAAGATTCGCACGATGCCAACCGATCCTGCACGGGTTCGTAGAACGGATGTGGGCGATCCAGCGCGTTGCCCGGTATGGCAGTTACATGCTGTTTACTCAAATGAGGAAACCAAGCAATGGGTGGAGAAGGGTTGTAAATCAGCGGGCATTGGATGTCTTGAGTGTAAGCAGCCTGTCATTGATGCTATTTTGGCTGAACAACAACCAATGTTTGAGCGTGCCCAGAAATATCTGGATGACCCAAGTCTGTTGCGCTCCATTATTGCTGATGGTTGCGATAAAGCGCGCAAGGTTGCACAAGAAACCATGCGTGAAGTGCGCGAGGCAATGGGCCTTGCTTACGATTGAGTTTTGATCTTGCCTAGCGCGCATGATGCGATTCTGAATACTTCGCTCTGGGTGAGGCGATTTGCACCGCTCATTCCAAAGGGTGGGGTGGTTCTAGATTTAGCCTGTGGAGCTGGGCGTCATGCTGAGTTGATGGCTTGCATGGGTTACGAGGTCCTGGCAGTTGACCAAGATGTCTCGAGCATAGAGGCTCTGCAAAATCCCTTAATCATTCCTAGGGGCCTGAATCTTGAAATATCTGATTGGCCTCTCGCAGGATCTGAGTTCAGTGCAATCGTGGTGACCAACTACCTGTATCGCCCACATTTGGATGAACTTCCCAAAATGCTCCAAAAAGATGGTGTATTAATCTACGAAACCTTCGCCGCAGGGAACGGTGATTTTGGTAAGCCTTCCAATCCTAATTTCCTCTTAAAACCAGGGGAATTGCTCAGTTTTGCCTCCCGCAATGGACTCAAGATAGTGGCCTATGAAGATATTTATGTGGATCAGCCCAAACCAGCTATGGTTCAGCGCCTATGCGCTGTAAAAGGTGAGCCAAAACAGCACATTCCGTTACAATTTCAGGGTTAAGACAGCTAAAAATCGGTGCATATTCTTTGACAAATACAGCTCATTCCAAAGGTAGTAAAAAGCCAATCGCTGGCAGCATGCCGGCTATCGTGACTCCGATGTTTGAGGACGGCAGCTTGGATTTCCCTAGCCTGCGCTCCTTGTTGGATTGGCATGTAGCCGAAGGAACAGATGGCATTGTGATTGTGGGAACGAGTGGAGAGTCTCCTACAGTTTCCGTTGAAGAGCATTGTGAGCTTATTCGCGTAACTGTTGAGCAAATCGCAGGGCGCATTCCAGTGATCGCCGGTACGGGTGGCAACTCTACGATTGAGGCAATTGAATTAACCAAATTTGCAAAGCAGGTTGGCGCTGATGCTAGCTTGCAAGTGGTTCCGTATTACAACAAGCCTACGCAAGAGGGTATGTTTGCCCACTTTAAAAAGATTGCCGAGTCTGTAGATCTGCCGGTGATTTTATATAACGTACCCGGTAGAACAGTGGCTGACTTGGCTGGCGATACCGTAGTTCGTTTAGCGGCTGTCCCAGGAATTATCGGCATCAAAGAAGCGACAGGTAGTCTTGAGCGTGGCACTTTGTTGATCAATGACCTCCAGCGCGCTGGTCACTCAGACTTCTCGGTATTCTCTGGAGACGATCTCACTGCTGCCATGTTGATGTTAATGGGCGGTAAGGGCAATATTTCTGTTACAGCCAATATCGCACCGCGTTTGATGCATGAACTTTGCGTTGCGGCTATGTCGGACAATGTGAAAAGAACCCGTGAAATTCAGTATCAATTGATCGCAGTTCATAAAGCGATGTTCACAGAAGCCAATCCAATCCCTGTTAAATGGGCCTTGCACGAGATGGGCAAGATTACTGCAGGCATTCGCTTGCCATTAACACCTTTAAGTAATTCCTTGCGCGAGCCTTTGAAGGCAGCGTTAAAACAGGCCAACCTACTATGACGAATTTGCTCCAATTATTCCGTCGATATTTATCGATTCTGGCTGTAATTTTTCTAGCTTCCTCTGCGTTGACTGCATGTAAATCAGTTACCAGCAGCGATACAGTTGATTACAAGAGCGCAGGCGCAGTACGTGGCCCTAATTTGTCCTATCCACCTGACTTGATCACGGCACAAGCAGATCGCCGTTACATCGTTCAAGATGGCACGGCTACGATGTCTGAATACAATGCTGCCGTCAAGAAATCAGCTCAGATGCGCAGCAATGTCATGACTGGCATTCCTGGTATGCGTATTGCGCGTGATGGAGAGCGCCGCTGGTTGGTTGTTGAAAAGCCAGCGCCTGAACTATATCCGCAGGTAAAAGATTTTTGGCAAGAGAACGGTTTCTTGCTAGTAATTGATTCCCCGTCCACTGGCATTATGGAAACCGATTGGGCTGAGAATCGAGCAAAGATTGCTCAGGATTGGATTCGCTCCACTGTAGGAGGTCTCTTGGATTCTATTTACAGTACTGGGGAGCGAGATAAATATAAAACTCGCCTGGAAGTAGTTAAGCCTAGTGAAACAGAAATTTATATTACACAGCAAGGCGCAATAGAGAAGTGCACTACCGATGGGACGGGTAACTGTATTTCGACGATATGGACTGCTAGACCGAATAATCCAGAATTAGAGGCGGTATTTTTGGCTCGCTTAATGGAGCGCTTGGGGATGACGCAAGAGCAGGCAAAGGCTATGGTTGCTGCACCTCTCGGTCCTAAAACTCCTAAGGCAAAGTTTGTGCAAGAAGCTAATAACCAGGGCTATATTCAGTTAAGTGGTGGCTTTGATCGTTCATGGCGCGATGTTGGATTGGCTCTTGATCGCTCAAACTTTACTGTTGAAGACCGTAATCGCACTGCTGGTATTTACTACGTACGCTATGTTAATCCAAAGGACCTGGGTGATACAAAAGGGTTTTTCTCAAACCTCTTTAGTAGCAAAGATGATTCTGGCATGAAGGCCAAAAAATATCAGGTTGTCGTGAAGAGTACCGGTGAGAATTCAGCTAATGTTTATGTGCAGAATGCTGACGGTAAGCCAGAGAATACACCTGCTGGATTTCAATTGCTTACTTTGCTGACGGATCAATTAACTAAGTAGGAAGTTTTTTGAGTAAATAAAAAAGCCGCTTTTCAGCGGCTTTTTTTCTTCATGAAGAAGATTACTTCTTAGCGTCAGCAGCTGGAGCGGCAGGAGCAGCGGCAGGAGCAGCAGCAGGGGCTTCAGCAGCAGGAGCAGCAGGAGCGGCAGCAGCAGGAGCTGGTTTTGGCTCTTCTTTTTTGCCGCAAGCGGCCAAGGCGATTGCTAACATTGCAGCGAGTACGAGTGACTTCTTCATTTGTAAATTTCCTTTAAAAAAATTAACAACAATTACCGGTAATTGTTCTTTGGAAAGAACAAGGGATTATCCCTAAGTACTTTCCAGTAGTTATTATATCCATCTCCTGATTTAGGACTCAAATATCACCCATCCGGCTAAATAGGCCTCATAAAGACTGGATTTATCAACCTGCTTCAGTTTGTCTATTGCAAGTTCCTTATTTGCTGAGAGGGTCTGCCAGGCTAATACTATGTCGGGTGCCTGCTCCTTTGTCATGGTCTCACCGTTGCAGTAAACCTGCTTCCCAAGACTCAAAATACGGGTTTGTGGGTGAGGAAGTAGCTTTTTGATACCCAACTTCTTCAGAAATTCTTTGGGCTTTAGCGGGCTCTTTGGGTGCTTGAAAAGGGCTTGTTGCTTTGGCTCTGAGAGATAGGCAATGATACCTGGTAAAAATCCATCGATTTGGTCTAGCCTTAGTTCTCTGAGCTTCAAACTCAGTTGCTTGATCAGTTCATCTGGCAATTGCTCAGCGGTATGAGTTGCGGCTTGCTTGGGGTCGGCAAATTTTTGATCTAAGGCCGGGATATTCTCTAAGGATTCTGCAAGGCGCCATAAACCCTCTTGAAGTAACTCTTTGAAGCTTGGCGAACGAAAGCCCACAGACCATGTCTGGCAGCCAGCATCGAGGGCAATACCATCATGGGCTACATGCGGCGGCAAGTAAAGCATATCGCCTGGCTCCAGTATCCATTCTTGTTCTGGCTTAAAGTGCTGCAAAATTTTTAGTGGGAGTTTGGGGTTCAGGCTGAGATCTTTTTGCTCCGAAATCTGCCAGCGCCTTCTGCCTGACATTTGAATGAGAAAGACATCGTAGGAGTCAAAGTGCGGACCAACGCCGCCGCCTATGCCGGCAATGCTAATCATCAAATCATCTAGGCGTGCATCGGGAATGAAGCGAAACCAGGAGAGTATTTTTGCAGCAGTAGGGTGATGCGCTTCCATACCTTGGAGTAGCAAAGTCCAATTGGATTTTTCAAGGGGGGGGATTGCTTTTTTGGAGAATGGCCCATGTTCAAAACCCCAAGGTTTTGATCTCACTAGGCGGGACTCAAGATCGTCTTTCAGGGCAAATTGGAACAATTCAGGCGCAGGTATTGGACTATCGAGAAACTCACCGTGTTTAGCCGAAAGGGCAAATGCCGGAATCGCCCCGCGAACTAGGAGAGGCTTTTTATGCCAATAACGCGTCATGAACTGATCTGGGCTAATACCCCCAAATAGGGCCCAGGGCTCACCTAAAGGGAGCTTTGCAGGGGCCTGAGGCGGTTCGTAGGGTTTGCTCAAGTAAAATGAGGTCATAAAGTAAAAGGTAAAAGCTTTTTAGAAACCGATTAAAAACAAATGTTCGACAAATTCCGCATGAAGATTGAAAAAAATACCATCGTATCCCTTCGTTATAAGTTAACCGATGCGCAAAATAATGTCATCGAAGAACCCGATTCTCCGATGGTATACCTGCACGGTGGGTATGAAGGTACTTTTCCTAAAATCGAGACCCTGCTGGATGGTCAAGATATTGGTTATGAAGCCACGATTCAGCTCGAGCCGAATGAGGCTTTTGGTGAGTATGACCCAGAACTTTTGAAGATTGAGCCTCGTACCCGTTTTCCTGAGCCATTAGAAATAGGTATGCAATTTGAAGGCGTACCTGATGCAGAAGAAGACGCTAGCGCTGATGATGCGGATACTGATGATGAGCCTTTGATCTATACCGTTACCGATGTTGCTGACAATCAAGTGGTGCTTGATGGTAACCATCCCCTAGCTGGTATGGCTTTGCGTTTTTGGGTTCAGGTGGAGGATGTGCGCGCTGCTACCGATGATGAGATTGAAAATCGCTATCCAGAAGGTGGCGAGAGTTTTTCATTCGGCATGCCTAGTGATAGCGGCAATGACAGTGATGATGACGAGGAGTTTCCGGGTGGCACATTAGGCAAGCACAACTCTGGTCCACGAACTCTCCATTAATTAGCAGCTCACATAAAACGAAAAGGAATAGCGTGCTATTCCTTTTTTATTACAACAACATCTGGATGTTATGCCTGTAGCGCCATTACTAAAGCGTCATTCCTTTAGCCATTCTTTGATTGCATCTAGGTCACGTTTGGTATCGCTAGAGCCTGCAGAATCAAGGTCTGCAGGCGTGTTACTGAGCTTCGCAAGCGCTTTCTCTAAGGCAGCAATTTTGGCTTCTTGCTCAATAGTGGCATCGATCAAGCCTTTCAGCGCCATCGATACAGGGTCATCCACATTCGGTGTAACACCATATGCGGAAAAGTATTCTTTTGTTTTGCTATCGGGACTTTGCGGTAAATCTGGATGCAATATGCGAGCGGGAATTCCAACAGCAGTCGCACCTGCAGGAATCTCTTTTAATACAACCGCATTAGAGCCAACCCGTGCACCATCGCCTACAGTAAATCCACCCAGCACTTTTGCGCCGGCGCTAACCACAACACCCTTGCCCAATGTTGGGTGACGCTTGACGCCTTTATAAAGTGAAGTGCCGCCTAAGGTAACGCCTTGATAAATGGTGCAGTCATCACCAATTTCAGTAGTCTCGCCAATCACAATGCCAAGACCATGATCTAAGAAGACGCGGCGACCAATTTTTGCACCGGGATGAATTTCTATACCCGTTAGAAAACGGGCAAACATAGACAGTACTCGCGCAATCCATTTCAGGCCTAGATTCCACAAAAAATGGGACGCACGATGAAACCATACTGCATGCAGACCTTGGTAGCAGGTGATGACCTCAAGACGATTTCGTGCTGCTGGGTCTCTAGCGATGATGGAGTCGACTTGGTCGAAAAGGGAATTGGACATGGCTTGATTTTAACGGGATGTGCTTATTTTCTCAGGAGCATCTGTTTGGCGATGCCTCGTAAGAGATCAATCTCTTCCTTATGGAGGCGACTACGTGCAAACAGCGCCTGGATTCGAGCCATGAGTTTCTTCGGGTTAGATGGGTCTAAATATCCGATGGCTTCAAGGCCTTCGCGCCAGTGCTCCAGCATGGCTGCAACTGCGGCAGGATCAGCAAAATCAGCCATTTCAGCACGCTTGGCTAAGGCATTTTTACTACCCATATTTCGGGTTAAGGTTTCTCTTAAGGTGTAGGCGCAGACCATTAATGCCTGGGCGAGGTTCAGCGAGGGATAGTCAGGATTGGCCTCTAGCCAGACCCGATGGGTGCATAAGGCCAAGTGCTCATTGTCTAGACCTGTTCTCTCTGGACCAAATAGCAGGGCGACCTTGCCGCCGCCAGAAGTGGTTTCAGCTATTAAATCCCTGGTATTTTCCCAATCTAAGGCAGGGGGTCCAAACTCCCGATCACGACTGGTGAGACCCAAAACCAGGGTGCAGCCCTCAATAGCAGATGCTAACGAATCCTCTTCCGAGGATCCCTCGAGGACATCTACAGCACCGCTGGCTAGGGCAATCGCTTCTGCATTGTTTGCAACACCTTTGATCTTGGGGTTGATGAGACATAAATCGCTAAAACCCATTGTTTTTAAGGCGCGCGCAGCTGAACCCACGTTTCCGGGGTGACTGGTTTCGACTAAAACCCAGCGTAGTAGTTCAGAGGTATCTAGATTCATCAATGCGCTAAAGGTGGTTAAAAGAGGGGCAATAGACTCTAATCGTTTAGAATCAATCTATTAGCTTCGTATTGTCATGCAATTTACCTAAGTTGTTGGCTTTACAAGGGGCTTGTTCTTATTTAATTTGTCCATCAATACTATGCATCCCATGTTAAATGTGGCCGTTAAGGCCGCCCGTCGCGCTGGAACCGTCATTAATCGTGCTTCTTTGAATTTGGAGCGCTTGCAAGTTGACCGTAAACAACATAATGACTTTGTAACCGAGGTGGACAAAGCCGCTGAAGCGGCCATCATTGAAACGCTGAGTGAAGCCTATCCAACTCATGGATTTTTGGCTGAAGAAACCGGCGAGCGTAATGCAGATGCAGAGAATGTCTGGATCATCGATCCATTAGATGGCACAACCAATTTCATACACGGCTTTCCACAATACGCAGTATCAATTGCGCTTTCTGTGAATGGCGTAATTCAACAGGCTGTAGTTTATGACCCAACCCGTGATGAGTTGTTTACTGCTACGCGAGGTGCTGGTGCGTATTTAGATCGTCGGCGTTTACGTGTTGCTTCACAAGATCGTCTAGCAAATTCCTTATTGGGTACTGGCTTTCCTTATCGCGAAGATCAAGACCTCGAAAAATATTTAAAGATCTTTGCTGAGATGTCGCGTCAATGCGCGGGCTTACGTCGTCCAGGTGCTGCATCTTTGGATCTAGCTTACGTGGCTGCTGGTCGTTACGATGGTTTCTTCGAGAGTGATCTCAAGCCATGGGATATGGCAGCAGGTGCTTTGCTGATTACTGAGGCCGGTGGCTTGATTGGCAACTATCGTGGCGAAGAAGGCTTTTTAAAAAGCGGTGAAGTGATGGCAGCAAATCCTCGCATCTTTGCCCAGATGGTGCAATCGCTTTCTAAATACTCAGTTGCCTAATTGATTAAAGAATGACTTGATTATTGTTTAATCAGGTCGAGATAGCGCGCTCCAGCGCTGTCGATGAGTAAGGCACTTGCCCTTGGGGGCAGATTCTCGGGATGATCTAAATCCCAATCGGACAATACCCAGCGCTGCCATTTTTGCGTTCCTAGATATTCTTCATGCTGAGCTGGTAAGTGGGTATGCCCATGAATTAATCTCTCTCCAGCTTGCGCTCTTAATACCGCAGCGCAAGCTTCTTGCGTAACATCCATCTTGATTTGATCTGATTCAGAGTGTTGCTTGTGTTGATATTGACTATGGCTATTACTACGCAGATGCTGCGCTACACCTCTGCGCCAATGGAGTGGTAGGGTAAGGAATACTTTTTGTAGCCAAGATTTTCTAACCCAGTTACGAAATACTTGATAACCAATATCCGCAGTACATAAGGCATCACCATGGGCTAGAACCCATTTTTGATTAGCAATCTCTGCTGAGCTTGGATCGGATAAAAGTGTCATACCTGTTTTTTTAATAAAGTTTTGGCCAATTAAAAAATCTCTATTGCCGTGCAGGTAATACGTTTTTACTTTTGTAGATAGATTGGCAATTGCGCGTTGCACTTCTTGTTGAAAGGGTGAGGATGCCGCAGCATCATCACCTACCCAATATTCAAATAAGTCACCCAGAATAAATACAGCCTCAACTTTGGGGGCTTCTTTTTCACAGAAGTCAAAAAAGCGTTGCGCCGTCAAGGGCATTGACGGCGTGAGGTGTAGATCTGATATGAGCAGTGCGCTCGCGTATTGCGGAATCATTCCTCGAGAACAGTGGCCTTCTCGATAACAACATCTTCTGCAGGAACGTCTTGATGAAAGCCAGAGCTGCCGGTCTTCACCTTACGAATGGTATCAACCACATCCATGCCAGCAGTTACCTTGCCAAAAACCGCATAGCCCCAGCCCTGAGCGTTCGGAGCAGTGTGGTTTAAGAAATCATTGTCATTCACATTGATGAAGAATTGAGCGGTTGCAGAGTGCGGCTCGCTAGTACGAGCCATGGCAACGGTGTAACGGTCATTCTTGAGGCCATTATTAGCTTCGTTTTCAATCTCTGCGCCAGTAGGCTTTTGTTTCATACCAGCAGTCATGCCACCGCCTTGAACCATAAAGTTATCAATTACGCGATGAAAGATCGTGCCATCGTAATGACCACTTTTTACATATTGCAAAAAGTTAGCAACGCTTTTAGGTGCTTTAGCTGCATCAAGAGTGAGGGTGATGTCACCCTTATTGGTTTTTAAGAGTACTTTCGCCATTATTCGGTCTACTTTCTGGAGTGTTGGTGGATGGGTTGTTGCTTGGCAAGGAATTTGAACTATTCGAGTTTGGATTGACTGCGCGATTAACGGGGCGTTTTGCCGGCGGCTTCAAGACATCCAAAAGTGCTTTGGCGCGGTTGGCGTATTGGCGCTGATTGAGCAATGCATTTTTAGCAGCATCTTCGTAAGCTTGGGCGCCAAGGCGAACATAGATCTCGCCCAAGTTGGCAGAGGCAATGGCGTAGCTAGGACGGAGCTTTAAAGCGAGTTCCAAATAATCACGCGCCTCAATCCATTGACCTTGATTGGCAGCGATTGCTGCGAGATTGTTGTAGGGTTCTGGTAATTCTGGAAATTGTTGGGTAATTTCAATCAAGGTCTTTTTAGCTTGATCGAACTGACGCATCTCAATTTGTAAGCGGGCTTTTACAAAACGTAATTGCACGTTACTTGGTGTCTTCTTCAGATCCGCGTTAATTTGCGTGACGGCGTCTTGATATTTGCGAGCCTTAATGAGTTTTTCAACTTCTGAAGGGACGGCATTCCTGGTAATAGGATCTGGCTCAATAATCAGGAAGGATAAAAATGGCACACCAACCGTCTCGGATAATTCTGGGTTCAATGGGTCATACCCCATGTCCGCTGAAAGCCTGGGTGGGTCAGTCGGGCTGTAACCGCCTAAATAGGGTTGAGGGGCTGCTTGACCAGATTTCAGTTCTTGGGCATTTAAAGCAGCAATTTCAGATTCTGCACGCTGCTGAGCAGGGGTGCTACAGCCTGTAGCAAGTGCCAGCAACGCCAAAGTGGCTAATGCTGTGGCAAAGGCTAGGCGCGGTGCTGGGGCGTTATGGTGCATAGAGGAAAGGGTGTGAAACGGGCTCATTCGATATACTCAGCGCTCAGTCTAACAAATTGGCGCTACTTGCCCCACCTTTATAGCTCTATGCTGCAAATCTATAACACCCTTAGCCGTTCAAAACAGGTCTTTAAGCCCATAGTGCCAGGTCAGGTGAAGATGTATGTCTGCGGCATGACGGTTTACGACTTTTGCCATATTGGCCATGCCAGGGTCATGATTGTGTTTGATATGGTGGTCCGATGGCTCAGAGCCAGTGGCTACGAAGTGCTTTATGTGCGTAATATTACCGATATTGATGACAAGATCATCAATCGGGCTATTGAGAATGGCGAGCCGATTGCGGCATTAACTAATCGTTTTATTGCTGCGATGCATGCTGATTCTGATGAGCTAGAGTTAATGCATCCTGATCAAGAGCCACGTGCTACGGATTACATTGCGCAAATGCAGGGCATGATCGGCAAACTCATTGAAAACGAATTGGCATACCAAGCTAATGATGGTGATGTCAATTTTGCTGTGCGCCTATTGCCACGTTACGGTCAGTTGTCTGGTAAGACCTTAGATGAGCTCAATGCGGGTGAGCGTGTTGCTGTTGGAGATGGCAAGCGTGATCCATTAGATTTTGTTTTATGGAAAAGCGCTAAGCCAGAGGAGCCTGCTGATACGCGTTGGAAGTCACCATGGGGTGAGGGTCGTCCAGGTTGGCATATTGAGTGCTCGGCAATGTCCTGTGACTTGCTTGGTGAGCACTTTGACATTCATGGCGGTGGTGCTGACTTACAGTTTCCGCATCATGAAAATGAGATCGCCCAAAGCGAAGGCGCCTTATACGGAAAGGACCGTAAGGAAGCTGATACACCCTTTGTTAATTACTGGATGCATAACGGCCACATTCGGGTGAATGAAGAGAAGATGTCTAAGTCATTAGGCAATTTCTTTCTCATTCGGGATGTTCTCAAAAGCTTTAACCCTGAAGTACTGCGCTTCTTCATGCTGAAGGCGCATTACCGCAGTCCGATTAATTACAGCGATGCTCAGCTAGAAGAGGCTCGCTCGGGCTTGGCGCGTTTGTATACGGCATTGGCGCATGGTCCTGAAGCCGAAGTAAAACTTCTAGATCCTAATAATCCATGGGCTAAGCGCTTTGCTGATGCCATGAATGATGACTTCAATACGCCAGAGGCGATTGCAGTTTTATTTGACTTGGCTAGCGAAGTAAATCGGGCCCAAGGTGACGAAAAGCAAATGCTTGCAAACACAATGAGGTCGCTGGGAGCTTCTTTGAATTTCTTGCAGCGTAACCCAACCGAGTTTTTGCAAGCGGGATCTAAAGAGCAAGACGGCTTAAGCCCAGCACAAATTGAAGAGCAAATTTCAGCCCGCGTTGCGGCTAAGCAAGCTAAAGATTTTGCTCAAGCGGATATGATTCGTAAAACATTATTAGAACAGGGCATCGTTCTAGAAGATAAACCCGGCGGCTTAACAGAATGGCGTAGGGCTTAATGACAGCAGCAAAAGAAATAAAGTCGGAATCAGTTTTGCAAGCAATTGCTCCTGACTATTGGGAGCAGGCTTGTAAAGAATTGATGAAGCAAGATCGCATTCTCAAAAAAATCATTCCTAAAATTGGATCAGGATTTTTAGTGACTCGTGGCGATTCTTTTAATACTTTAGCAAGGTCGATTGTTGGACAGCAGATTTCTGTAGCAGCGGCTCAATCGGTTTGGACTAGGGTGCTTACTGCTAGCAAAAAGAAGGTCACTCCCAAAAATATCCTAGCGCTTTCCGTAGAAGAATTACGCGCTGCTGGTTTATCTGGACGCAAGGTCGAATACATCCGTGATTTAGCGGATCACTTCGATTCTGGTCGTCTGCACGCGAACCAGTGGAAAGAGATGGACGATGAGAGCGTTATTAAAGAATTAAGCGCTATTCGGGGCATTGGTCGCTGGACCGCTGAAATGTTCCTCATTTTCAATATGGTGCGGCCTGATATTCTGCCCCTGGACGATGCTGGCCTGATTAAGGCCATTTCCCTGAATTACTTCAGTGGAGAGCCTGTGAGCCGTCATGAAGCCCGTGAGGTGGCTGCTAATTGGGCTCCCTGGCGTACGGTTGCCACCTGGTATATGTGGAGAAGTCTCGACCCAATCCCAGTTGAATATTAAAATCAGGCTATGAAAACAACTTTCCTAGATTTTGAGCAGCAAATCGCGGAATTAGAATCCAAGATTGAAGAACTGCGTTTTGTACAAGATGAGTCATCGGTAGATATCTCCGATGAGATCAAAACGCTTGCAGAAAAAAGTCAGCAGCTGACAAAAGATGTTTATGCCAATCTCACTCCTTGGCAGGTGTCTCAAGTGGCGCGTCATCCACAGCGTCCTTACACCCTCGATTATGTTGGCGCCTTGTTTACTGACTTTCATGAATTGCATGGCGATCGTACTTTTGCAGATGATCAATCCATCATCGGCGGCTTAGCCCGTTTTGAAAATCAACCTTGTATGGTGATTGGTCACCAAAAGGGTCGCGATACTAAAGAGCGTGCTCTCAGAAACTTTGGTATGAGTCGTCCTGAGGGCTATCGTAAAGCGATGCGCTTGATGCGCCTGGCAGAAAAGTTTGGTATCCCTGTTTTTACTTTTGTTGATACACCTGGTGCATTTCCAGGGATTGATGCCGAAGAACGTAATCAGTCTGAGGCGATTGGTCGAAACCTATACGTGCAAGCAGAACTCGAAGTTCCTATCATCGCTACCATTATTGGTGAGGGTGGCTCTGGCGGTGCTTTAGCCATCGCCATGGGTGACGTAGTTCTGATGTTGCAAAACTCTACTTACTCAGTGATCTCACCTGAAGGTTGTGCTTCCATCTTATGGAAGACGGCTGACAAGGCGCCTGAGGCTGCTGAGCAGCTGGGCCTTACTGCACAGCGCTTAAAAACCTTAGGCCTGATTGATAAAATTGTGGCTGAGCCTACCGGTGGCGCACATCGCGACTACGACAATATGATGAGCAATATGCGTAAAGCACTCACTGAATCCTTAAAAACTTTCGATGGGATGAAAGTGGATGCATTACTTGAGCGTCGTCATGAGCGTTTGATGAGTTATGGCAAGTTCAAGGAAATCACAGCAAAGTCCTAAACTGGGAAAACGAATTGCGGTTGCCCTCAGCGGTGGCCTCGATTCGGTTGTGTTGCTCGATACGGTTTGCAAAGCGCAAGCTAATGCAAGCAACCAAAACAAAAATCAAATCTATGCCTTTCATATTCATCATGGATTGCAAAAACCTGCAGATGAATGGTTGATCTTTTGCGAGAAGCTCGCTAAACAATATAAGATCCACTTTGATTTCAGACTGCTTCATCTCAACGCCGAAGAAGCGCAAGGTAATATCGAAGCGAGAGCAAGAGCAGGGCGTTATGAAGCCCTCACAGATCTGTGTGAAGAATATGGCATTGAAGACCTGCTCTTAGCGCATCATCAAAACGATCAAGCAGAGACTGTTTTATTGCAGCTCCTGCGCGGTTCAGGGGTGGCGGGCTTATCTGGTATGCCATCCAGTAGAAAAATCACTACCCAAGGTCAAAGCCACCAGGGCATCACACTTTGGCGACCACTCTTAGATCAAAGTCGGCAAGAGCTTGAGGCGTACGCTAAAGAACACAAACTGAAATGGATCGAAGATCCCAGCAATCAAGATACAAAGTACCGCCGTAATGCAGTGCGCAAGAAAATCATTCCTGCCTTAGAAAAGATTCAGCCTGAAGCGTTAGCCAATATGGCACGTAGTGCTAATCTTTTAGGTGAAGCGCAAACATTACTCAATCGCTTAGCGCAGCAAGACGGCAAAACTATTCTCAATCAAGACAAACTAAAAGTATTGCCCTTGCTCACCTTGGCTAAGGATGATTTGCCTGCGGCAAATAATGTCTTGCGGTACTGGTTACAAACGCAACATTTGGCGATGCCATCACAAGAGCGCTTGCAGGCTTGGTGGCGTGATCTTGCTAAAGTCAAAGCAGATGCCAATCTTGAATGGCAACATGATGAGAGAAAGATTTACCTTTGGCGCGGTGTGCTGCAAGTAGCGAATATAGAAGCAGGGCGCTGGGTTCTTAAAACATTAGCAGCCAACTCTAAGAAATTGGGTTTGCCCGCTGATTGGGTCACTGAAGCCCAAAAGAATCAACAAATCCATCTTAAAGAACGTCTAGGTTCAGAGAGGATCCAGATCAAGCCTAAGACGCCTCGTAAAACACTTAAAAACCTCTTCCAAGAGGCTGATGTGCCGCCTTGGGAGCGTCATGCGCCATTGCTCTTTATCAATGATGAATTGGTCGCCGTAGCCGGGATTGGGCTTAGTTATCCACTCCTCACGTCCACGGGTAGGCGTGTGCTCCCGGAATGGGTACAAAACCCTGTAAAATAAGCCCTTTTTAGACCCTCAAGGAATCAATTCCTTGTTACAGATAGTTAGATAGACGGTTTTTATGGCTCTTATCGTTCATAAATATGGCGGCACCTCAATGGGCTCAACTGAGCGCATTGCGAATGTTGCTAAACGCGTAGCTAAATGGATGCGTGCTGGTCACCAAGTGGTGGTCGTGCCCTCAGCGATGTCTGGCGAGACCAATCGCTTGCTGGGCCTTGCAAAAGAGATTAATCCTGAAGCAAGTCCACGTGAGTTAGATCAGATTGCTTCCACTGGTGAGCAAGTAAGCTCTGGTTTATTAGCCTTGGCATTGATGCGTGAAGGGATTGATGCAGTTAGTTATGCAGGTTGGCAAGTAACTGTACATACCGATTCCTCATTTACTAAAGCGCGTATCAAAAGTATTGATGATCAAAAAATCTTGGCAGATCTCAATGCTGGTCGCGCTGTAGTAGTGACTGGTTTCCAAGGTGTTGATTCTGACGGCAACATCACAACGCTTGGTCGTGGTGGTTCAGACACATCGGCCGTAGCAATGGCAGCAGCTTTAAAAGCGGACGAGTGTTTAATCTATACCGACGTAGATGGTGTTTATACAACCGACCCACGTGTTTGCGAAGAGGCACGTCGTTTAGACAAAATTACTTTTGAAGAGATGCTCGAAATGGCAAGCTTAGGTTCAAAGGTATTGCAGATTCGTTCAGTTGAATTTGCAGGTAAGTACAAAGTTAAAACCCGGGTGCTGTCTTCATTGACAGACCCATTAATGCCTTTAGACCAAGAGATGAAGTCGGGCACCTTGATTACATTTGAAGAGGACAGCACTATGGAAGCCGCAGTTATTTCCGGCATCGCCTTTGCGCGTGATGAAGCGAAAATTACCGTTCTTGGAGTTCCTGATCGTCCAGGTATTGCCTATCAAATTCTGGGTCCGATTGCGGATGCCAATATTGATGTGGATATCATTATTCAGAACCAATCGGTAGATGGTAAGACGGACTTCACCTTCACAGTCCCACGCGCTGATTATCAAAAAGCATTAGATATTCTGAAGAACACAGTGCAAGCGCACATCGAAGCAAAAGAAATCTCTGGTGATCCAAAGGTATCTAAAGTTTCAGTAGTGGGCGTAGGTATGCGTTCTCACGTTGGTATTGCCAGCAAGATGTTCCGCACCTTGTCAGAAGAGGGCATCAATATCCTGATGATCTCCACAAGCGAAATCAAGATCTCAGTAGTAATCGATGAGAAATACATGGAATTGGCTGTACGCGCCTTGCATAAGGCATTTGAGTTAGATCAGAAGTAAGTCAAAAAGCGTAATAAATCCCTCAAAAGCGGTTATCCGTTAAACTGTGGGACGTTGTAATAGTAAGAAGTACGGAGACGTGGCCGAGCTGGTCGAAGGCACTCCCCTGCTAAGGGAGCATCGGGGCTAAAACTCTGATCGGAGGTTCGAATCCTCTCGTCTCCGCCAAGGAGTCAATAGGTAAAAGGGCTTTTTAGCCCTTTTTTCTTTTTCACCACAATTTTCCCCATATTTAATCCTCAATCCACTCCTCGGAGTGGTTTTTTATTGCCCAATCTAGGGCAATACCTATTCCAAACCTTCAACATACTTATGCTAGGATTTGATTGTGAATACCCCACTACCTATAGGAGATTAAACATGCCAGTACAACAGATTGAATTAGAAGAGGTAACAATGATGGAGGCGAGTGATAATGCTTTAGAGGTAAGTGGAGGTGGGGCTGCAGCAGCAACTTACTCCCTTCCTACCCTTGCCTGGCCCTGCTAACCTAAATTGCGTATTCTTTTGGGTGATTTTTATGCTGCACCACCAACCACTCTTCGGAGTGGTTTTTTATTGCTAAGGTTTTCTGTGTATTTGTTCAAACTCTAGCGCTTTTTGGAATAAAGCCAATTCTTTTTCCTTATCTTCTTTCTGCTTAATCAAGTCTTTTCCTCTAATAACCTGGCTTTCCTTTAAAAGTCTTTGAAGGGTAGGCTTAACGCTACTCTTGTTGGACTTCATTTCCCAAAAGTCACTTTTAAATCTATTGAAATTTTTTTTACTCGCCCATCTATTTAACAAAGCAGGAGATAGGCCTTAAGAAGCTGAGATCTGCTTAACCCACTGTATCCCGACCTCGCCTTTACAATCTGTTTCCATGCGTCAGAACTGCATAGTAATATGCAGTTACTAGTCCATCAGAAAGAAAGGCATGATCCCATGTTCAGAAAACTTGCTATTTCCCTTTTACTTCTTGCTTGTTCTTTTAGTACGTCTTCACAAAATGCTAAAGACCCAGTGAGTTGGTTGTTTTTAGTGAATGCTAAAAGTGTTGCCATTGAAGGAAATAAACTAATTCTGAGTAATGTCAAGCCGAATGTAGTAGCATTTAGTGACCGTCCATTTCGTAAGGCTAAGCACATTTCTGCAACTACTTTAAGTAAGCTTTGGCAAGATTCTAGAAGTGCTGATAGCTTTAAAAAAGATCCTCCTAATGCAGTAATAGTGGCGAGTAATGCTGATGGGACTTTGTCAAAAGATATGGTGGTGGAGTTAACAGGCGCTCAATATGCCAGTAACAAGCTCACTTTTACCTTTAAAACCATTAGGGGTGAACTAGACGGCGTAACAAATGAACCTAGTCTATTCATAGACACTGGCGGCTTGATGCAGCTTGTAAATTACCAGCCCTAGCATCCATCAAGATGTCCAACTTATCGTCTAAGATGTTAATTAATTTGCCATATTGCTTAGAATGTAAGTTCGACATAGTATCAAGCCACCCTACGGAGTAGTTTTTCTGCATATGAAAAACCCCAGCCTATCCCCTCCTATCGGAGGGTGTTCAGCAGTCAGGAACTATCTAATAATTTGACGTGAACACAGATGCACTGCCATATATATAACGCGGTGAAGTACCCCGCTAGTGCAAATGATTAAATTTGAAGAAGAGACCATGGTAGAAATCGGTGATGAAGTTTTGCAACAGCAGACTGTCAAGCAAACCCTTTTTGATTTAGACTCTTTTTCTAAAAAATATCTCCTTGATTGGGAGAAAAAGTCCACGGTGAGATCTGGCAAGAGAAGTCGTCTAGACAAGACAATGATCTCAAAGGTAGAGTTCCCGTACATCATTAAGCAATTTCTTCAGTATCCAGAAATTAAGGCCTTGAGCCAAGAGGAGTTGCAGCCCTTTTATCTACAGTCATTATGTAATGTGCTGTACGGCGTGACTCAATTTGAAGTTAACTTTGTTGCTGATCAATGTGGAAAGTTAGCCAATAAAGATTTAGGAGTTGAGCTCAGCACTTCCATTGCGCAGGTAGCGCTTGCAATTGGTACTGATGAGATGTATCACGCTTTTGCGGCAAGAGAATTACTAGCTGACATTGAGGAGTTGACAGGAGTTATTCCAGAAGCTGCTCAGAAATCAAGCTCACAACCACGAAAAGATGATTTAGGAAGCTCTAACAAGCAGACTAAAGCGCCTTTTTCTCCCGCCGAATATTTTAAAAATGCAGTGCCTGAAAAATTAGAGCGGATAGCTGAAACTACTTTGCTATGTATTTTAGAAAATGCAATCGTAGATGATTTATTTGAAATGGCTAAAGATTTTCAGACTACCAATCCTGTAGCCATATACAACCGAGAGCATTTACATGATGAAGGTCGTCATAAGGTATTTTTTCAGCGTCTATTGAAATATATATGGGGCGCTCTCTCAGAGGGGGATCGCATCTGTTTAGGGCAGGCTATTGCTGGGTATTATGAAAACTATTCTCGGCCGCCGTCTTATGATGAGCTGCTGCAAGTTACATCTATAAATCTTCAAAAACTTCCTTTATCTGAGGATGTCGTTCAGTCGATTGCACCGCGGGTAGCTAAATCAATGACTAGTCAGCCTCTGCATGAAACAGACTTTTTTAAGAATCCAATGCGGTTGATGGCTTTTGCAGGGATCTCAGACCATCTCCCAACCCGCGAATTGTTCCTGAAGATTGGTTTAATTGCTCCATCACTAGAAACTGCGTAACGAGCAAGTTAATAACTTATCAAACTAGTATTGCCCTTGTTTATAAAAAGGCGCTTACTTTTTGCCCATCCATTCCAAGCGGTGTTAATACATCATTCTTTACTTCTTAGAGCCTGCACTTTTGATGGGGCACTATTAGATTAGTTTATATCTCTTGTAAGGTAAAACCCTTGGGCAGATTTTGCATCTTAGGGTCACTGGACCAATGCCCACTTTATAACCATTCTACGAAGCAGTTTTTATTGTCCAATTTAGTGAATAACCTGTTTCAATAATTCAAATAGGTATGCTATCGTTTAGCTGTGGATAACCCACACCTTTAAGGGGATTAAAGATGCCAGTACAAATGATTGAATTAGAAGAAGTATCTTTGGTTGAGGCTAGTGATGATGTTTTGGAAATGAGTTTGGGTAATAGCGCGCAGTGTGTAACTGCCCCTACCTCAGGATGCTGCTGTTGGGATACGTAATGTATCTTGCAGTATTACTAACCACTCTATGGAGTGGTTTTTTATTGCCCAATCTAGAAACGGATCTCTTCTAAACCTTCAAACAAGCGTGCCAAACAGATAAAGAGGCAACCATATTATTAGCCGAGGCTTCCATTGCTAAAAATAAAGTGTTTCTGCAAAAATAAAGGGGCTAATAGCCCCTTTATTGATTCTGAACCTAACAATACTGGCTTAGTTAAAACCGTTCACCGCTTGCATGTATCCTTGGATGTACTGCGGTGGCACAAACAGTTCCGTCTTGATTCCAGACTTAGAAGAAACAGTCATGATGAAACCCTTCTTCATTCTGTCTTTAAGAAAAGCTTCAGTCAATTGCACTGAAAGCACTTCTCTAAAGATGCAGCCTCTATCGCCACATGCACCAGCTTCTCTACCAACTACTTTAAATGTAGTGGCAGGCGCACCTTCTTGCGAGGCTGACTCGTAGTAACGCCATTGTGAAAAATAAGTCAGCTGCGCAACCAGTTCATAAGTCTTTGCACCTTGTTTAGGCTGCTCAGTCCTGAGACTAAACATTTGATAAGTATTGTTTTCATCCATCGAATTAATCGGAGGACCTTGATAGGTTTTTCCACCTGTTGCTGAATTCGGCGTAATGATGGTTGAGTGATAGACATCATTAATTTCCCAGCCACTAATTTTTCGGTCATTCATATTGCAGGCAGCTAGACTTGCGCTGATTGCCAGCAATAAAATAATGCGAGAGATGGTGCGTTGCATGTAAAGCTCCTTAAGATCACCAAATCATACTATCCCTTGGGTTAGGAGTTCTAAATTAGGAGCTTAGACGTATTTTCCGGTCAGGCCGCCATCAACTACCAGTTCAGTGCCCGTGATATAGGAGGCCGCATCGGATACCAGGAAGGCGCAAGCATGGGCTACTTCCCATGCTGTCCCAGACCTGCCTAGTGGGACTTGCTTATCCCGTGCTGCACGAGCCTCATCAAGGCCATTTGCAGAGAACATCTTGGCAACCGTATTGGCAATACGAGGCGTATCAATCAGACCAGGCACTACTGTATTAGCCCGAATTCCTTGACCGGCATATTGCTGGGCAATCATCCGAATAAATTGAGTATTAGCTGCCTTCGTGACGCTGTAGGCCAGGTGAGGGTAGCCAAGATAGCGCATTCCCGCAACCGATGAGATCGCAATAATATTGCCCGTGCCCCGAGATACCATTTCCGGGAGGACCTCTTGGGCTGCTAACAATAAGCTACGTACATTCACTTTATGTATGCGATCCAAGTCATCTGCGCTGGTTTCCATGGGGCCGCCAACTTTACCAATACCGACATTGTGATGCAGTACATCAATGGGGCCATACACCTTACGAGCCTCATTAAAGAGCCGCTTGACATCCTCTTCTTCAGAAACATCGCCAACAAAAGTATGTGCAATACCGCCTTCATCCAAAATAATCTGGGTGGTTTCTTGTGCAGAGGCTTGATCTCGATCGACTACGCAGACCTTTGCGCCTAAGCGTGCGTAAGTTACGCAAGAGGCTCTACCAATACTCCAGCCAGGACCAGCTGAGCCGCCACCAGAAACAAAGATCACGCGATCAGCGAGATCTATTGGTAAACCAGAGGGATGCTTGTTATTCATTTACTGACTAATTTATTGACTCAGGCCAACAGTCATGCCGCCACAGACATAGACTACTTGACCGGTAGTAAAGCCAGCACGCTTATCTAGAAGTGAAGCAACGATATGGGCAACTTCCTCTGGTTGGCCAATACGACCCAAAGGCACGCTATCTAAGATGCGTTGTGTGGCAGGCGCACCTGGAGGATTGGCGCTCTCAAAAAGTTCAGTAGCAATGGGGCCCGGTCCAATCGCGTTGACTGTGATGCCATCGGCAGCGAGCTCTAAAGCTAATGTGCGTGTGAGGCCCAATAAGCCCGCTTTAGAAGTGGCGTATGCAATACGCTCCTCTTTACCTAAGGCAGCGCGACTAGCGATATTCACAATACGACCAAAATGCGCGGCTTTCATTGTCGGGAGGAGGGCTTGTACGCAAATGATGGCTGCAGCCACATTCACATTCATTACTGCCTGAAAATCCTCAATAGTCGTTTTTTCAATCGGGGCAGGACGCACGATCCCGGCGTTATTAACTAAGCGAGTAATGGTGTAGGTTGCTGTCACCTCGGCAAGTGCAGCACGCAATAATTTTTCATCAGAAACATCAACTTCATAAAAGCTTTCATGAGTAGAGATTTCTGCGGGTTCTGTTTTGTCAAAATTAATGACATGCATGCCATCTATAACGAGACGTTCAGCGATGGCTCGCCCAATGCCACGACTTGCACCGGTTACCAATACGCATTCTCTAGTGGATTGAGTCTGTGAACTCATCATTAGCCAATCTTATTAGCGCCATCCACAAAGGGAATGGCATGTTCAACGGTATCCCAAATAAAGCGACCAGATGGACTTTGTTGCTCCTCAACAATATGAGCTACTAAGCCAGCTGAGCGAGAGATTACGGCAAAGCCACGCATCACTGCCGTAGGAATGCCGATCTCGCCAAGGAGGGCAGCTACCGCGCCTGTGGCGTTAATCGTGATGGGGCGTCCTGCTACCTCATCTACCGCCTTAGATAAAGTCTCCAGCGCGCGAATATGATCCCCTTTAAGTTCTTTCTCAGCACGTCCCATATCTAATAACTTATAGGCACGTGGATCCACTGGCTTGTGTAAGTGATGACCAAAACCAGGAACGGCGCCTTTAATGCTCTTATAGTGCTGTGCAATCGACAGGGCTTCTGTATGCGGATCTTTAGCGGCAATAATGCGATCTAGTAGAGCAGAGCAGTTTTCCATTGTGCCAATAAAGGAACTGCCGACAGCCAGCAAACCTGCCGAAACTGCACCTTGCAGATTTTCTGGGGCACTCATGTAAATCAGGCGCGTCGCAATTGCGCTGGGTGTTAAACCATGCTCCATTAAAACAATAAGCACTACATCCGTAATACGAATATCGACACCGCGTGGCTCTCTACCCAGAATCTGCATCAACATCACTTCGGTAAATGTCTTTTTGCCCATTAAGTCCTCTACCAAATCTGCATCGCGGTAATGCAAGCTAGTTAAGGTATGGGTGCAAAGACTGGTAACAGGTGCTTTTTTGGTAGTCATAGTTTATAAATGCCCAATATTATTTAAATAGGTGCTTTAAGTTTTTCAATCACGGCGCTCTTGAGTAACTTGCCAACATTAGAGCGGGGCAAGCTCTCGTAAAAATGAACCTGTTTGGGAGTTTGTACGGGTCCTAGCAAATTACGTACAAAAGCAATCAACTCTGCTGCATCTGTTGTTTTACCCGGGTGCAATTGCACTGCAGCTTGTACAGTTTCGCCCCATTTTTCATCGGGAAGGCCAAAGACGAGACATTCATGAACGGCAGGGTGTTGACTTAAGGCATTTTCTACATCAACTGGATACACATTAAAGCCGCCCGTAATAACAATATCCTTTAAGCGATCTTTGAGATACAAAAAACCGCGTTCATCAATCAAACCCCGATCACCCGTATGAAGCCAGCCATCAATAATGGTCTCGGCTGTCTTTTCTGGCATGCGCCAATAGCCATTCATCATCAGGTCACCGCGCGCTACGACCTCGCCAATTTCACCGGTGGGCAAAAGTTTTCCTTCTGGGGACATGATGGCGACATCACTAAACCAAGTCGGTCTGCCAACCGCAGCCCAGTTATTGGAATCCTCAAAATCTTCTGGCCGCATCACGGTCAAAATTTGTGGCGCTTCAGTTTGGCCGTAGGTAGTTCCAAGTACTGGACCAAAAAAATCACGCACCTTGCGAACTTGTTCTGGAGGCATAGGAGCACCCCCATAAATCAGTCGACGTAGCTTTGGAAAATCATCTCTAGATGCATTCGGTAGAGTCATCAACATATAAACAAGAGTTGGCGGCATGAAGCACACAGTACCGCGACGATCTCGAAATGCTGCTCTAACTACCTCAGCCCCAGCGCCATCCAAAATCACATGACAGCCGCCTTGCGCCAATATGGGAACAATGTAAGTGGATGTGCCATGAGTAATGGGTGCCGCGACTACGTAGCGCTCATGCTCATCAAAACCCCACACCTGAATTTGATTCGCGATGTTTGCCATCCAAGCTCGGTAGGGTTGCATTACCCCTTTAGGAGCACCTGTGGTGCCACCAGTAAACTTAATTGCCTGAATGGCGTCTAGAGGCAATTCAAAAGAAGGTTGTGGCGCATCGTCATGCAATTGAATGACATCAGTCATACTATGAGCGGACGAATCAGAATCATTACCTGTATATATCCAAGCCCCTGCTGCACCTTTAAGCAAAGCTTGATTGCTAGCATCCAGAATCACAATCGAAGGCTCGGTAACGTTAATGATGCGCTGAATTTCTGGATGAGTACTTTTGGGATTGAGGGGCACCCACACTTTGCCGCAAGCTAATATAGCCAGCAATGCGGTAATGTGATCAGCGCTATTACCAGCACAAATAGCAACACGACTTTGCAGGCTCGGATCAAGCGCAGTGAGCCCGGCAGCTAGCGCCTTAACGCGATGGGCTAGGGTGGCGTAATGAATGGGGCCGCTAGGCGTATCGATCGCAATGCGATCAGGCCAACGCTGCGCAGCTCTCCAGAAAAAGTCAATGGGGTACATATGTTAATAAGTTGAGAGTTAAGCCGATTGGCTAAAGCCGGTAGTTGCGTTTACTCTGCTTTAGCTCCGGACTCTTTCACCACTTCACGCCAGCGCTTCACTTCTGATAATTCAAATGCAGCCATTTTTTCTGGTGTGCCAGGTTCTGGTGTAGCAGCCAATTCTTGCATACGTTGACGTACCTCTGGAGCATTAAGTGCTTTGTTTAGGGCGGAATTTAACTGTGCAATGATTGGTTTAGGTGTTCCCGCAGGGGCAACCAGTGCAAACCAAGATTGCACATCAAAGCCGGGGTAGCCCGACTCAGCAATTGTAGGAACATCGGGTAAGAATGGTGAGCGTTGCGCGCTGGTGACAGCAAGCGCACGCAGTTTGCCAGCTTTTATATGTGGCAATGCGGAAGGAGCGTTATCAAACATCGATTCAACCTGACCTCCAAGTAAGTCAGTTACAGCCGGTGCACTGCCTTTATAAGGGATATGCAGCATTTGGATTTTGGCTTGCATCTTAAACATTTCACCGGAAAGATGAATGGATGAGCCGCTTCCGGAAGAAGCAAATGTCACACCATCTTTTGAGGCTTTGGCATAACGCACATAGTCAGCAACTGTTTTTACCGGAAGATTGGGATTAACAACCAAAATATTTGGAATCTTGGCAATCATACCGATTGGCTCGAAATCTTTAATAGGGTCGTAGCTCAAATTAGGGTAGAGCGTAGCGTTGATTGTGTTGGCAATCGAGAAGGCGTACAGCGTATAGCCATCTGCAGGAGAGCGAGCAACTAATTCAGCACCTACGTTGCTATTGGCACCAGGTTTGTTTTCAACCAAGATAGATTGACCCAAGGTAGCGCTCATATTGACAGAGACTAGACGCGTCAACACATCGGTAGCGCCACCAGCAGAATAGCCAACAATGATTTTAATGGGCTTAGTTGGCCAAGCAGCGGGGGTTTGGGCCAAAGCGCTCATCGAAGTAGTTGTGATGAGTGCCGCGAATAGGGATAACAAACCCTTTTTAGGTGCGAAATGAAATGACATAGCTCTCCTTTGTGTGTTGGGGCTTTTCGGACGATCTTATAAGCCCCGTTTTTTTATTTATTCAGTATTTATAACACCAAATTTGCCCAGTCACTTTTACCGTAGCAAAGCCATTTAACTGCCTCAAATTAGATTCTTTATTAGGGTATGTCATTAGTTAATTACTATAGTTCACAACTTCACAACTTCTGAAGTTGTGTTATATTGGAGGTTCTGGGAGATGAAATGAAGAGACAAATACCAAAAACACATCAAGCCTTGGAATGGGTAGGGAAGGGTTTGACTGCAGCTCAAGCAGCCAGAAAGATGCAAATCTCAGAATCCAGCGTGTATGCCGCCCTCAGAAAGACGAAGGCAAAAGAAGTGGGATGTTGTCCAACCTGTGGTCACAAAATAAGGAACTAAGATGAAAAAGACTCTATTAGCAGCCGTATCCATCTCCGTCGCTGCATTTGCATATGCAAATACCAAGCCGTCAGATTCTTCTGAGTTGGTTAATCAGCAATGCAAGATTTCTGCTGAAGCGGTGTCTACGTTGAAGGGCTTGCGTTATGGCAACACTTCAATTCGCAAGGATGTATCTACATTAATCAATGCCAGCCTGAAGACCCCAGAAAATCGGGATCTCGCACAAAAGACTTTGAATTTGATGGTGGACGATAAAACGAGTGATGTTAGAAGCTTAGAAGGCAAGTACTGCTCTTAAGGAGTTCAGTTCGCTTGAATTAGTTGACAAATCACGCGCAATGTCCTGACTGTGGGAATATGCGGGCATTGTTTAATCAGTGTCCGCATTGTGGTTCTGACAGTTTGCCGATATTGAGTTCAGATACGATTGAGCTCAATATTAAGCAAGATGGACCATATGTCGAAGAGGCCTTAGAGCGCCTCACAGACTATTTGCGTAAATCGCTAGAGGTCGGAATCAAAGCGATTGTATTAATTCACGGCTATGGATCTAGCGGTGCGGGTGGGCGCATTAAATGGGCAATCCATGATGCATTAGAAAGCAATCGCTATTCTGACAGGGTAGATGAGTACCATTTTGGTGAAAATGTCCCCTTTGGTAGCCATGCCTATCACGCCATACTAAAGCGGCGCCCTGGTCTCAAGCCTTACCTTAAGCGCTTTAAGGAGGGCAACGCTGGGATGACAGTTTTATTACTGAAGTCTGCACTATGAAGTGCTTAGAATAGAGTTATCCCTGTAATTAATCCCTGCAGTACATCCAACCTTAAGGAATCATCGCTATGACAGCTAAGAAACTAGATCACCCCGTAGCTCATGAAGAGAAGTTGACTGGCGCAGATCAGTTAATTGGAGAATTCAAAACCTTGATGGCAGATGCTGAGGCTTTAATTAAGGCAACTGAAGATCACCCGGGCGAGACAATAAGCTCTATTCGCAACAAAGCCCTAGAAACATTAGCTGGTGCAAAAGAAAGCATTTCTGGTATTGAGGGCAAGATGCTTGATAAAGCAAAAGTAGCAGCTGAAGGTGCGGATGATTTTGTCCATCGCAATCCCTGGGAAGCGGTGGGAGTAGCGGCCGGTTTAGGTTTGCTGATTGGTTTATTTATTGGACGTCGTTAATTCCTTATGTCTCAAGAAAACTTACTATCTTCCATAAAAGGCCTGGCATCAACAGGGGCGTCAATCGCTCAAACGCGCTTAGAGCTTTTATCAGTGGATGTACAAATCGCTAGAAGTAAATTCATTAGCTTGCTAGTGATGATTGTTAGCGCCTTATTCTTTTTATTTTTCGGTTTAGTCATGTTGGCACTATTAATTGTGATCTATAGTTGGGAGACCGACCGAATGATGGCCTTGAGCTTGCTGACTGGCGCCTTCTTATCGGTTGGCGTGATTCTAGCGGTTCTGATTACCCAGTCCCTGCGCACGATGCCTAAATTATTCGAGGCTTCCATTGCTGAATTAGCAAAAGATCGCGAAGCGCTAACAAAATGAATGCTGAGTTAAAAGCATTAGAGGCACGCCAGCATGAGTTAAAGCTGCGGGCGGATCGGGAGCGAAAGGCCTTTGCAGAACATTTTGAAGCTTGGGAAAAGCCACTCTCCTGGGCGGATAAAGGCATCGATGCGGTGAGCTTTTTGAAAAACAACCCATTTCTATGGACTAGTGCCTTTGCTGCTTTAGCCCATTACAAACCTAAGTTAGCAAGCAAGGTTCTTGCCGTCGGGTGGGGCGCTATGAAAATAGTCAAGAGCGCTCAAAAACTGCTCTAGCTTTTCAATACTGATTGATGGGTAATGCTATGCCGATTTAATAGTTCACTACCATTTAAAAAGCTAATTTCCAATAAGGTAATTGCGCCTGCAACTTCAAAGCCAGCACTGCGTATTAATCTATTTGCTGCAACCAGGGTGCCACCAGTTGCCAGTACATCATCTAGTAGTAAAACCCTGGCATCTTTTGGGAGCGTCGTTTGCTGAATCTCTAGAGAGTCACTGCCATATTCCAGACCATATGTTTCACGGTGGCTAGCCAAGGGCAGCTTATTGGGCTTTCTAGCTAAAGCTAGGCCCTTGTGCGCATGGTGGGCTAAAGCGGATCCAAAGATGAAACCTCGTGATTCAATTCCCAATATGTGGGTGTATTCAAACTGTTGAGCAAGGACATCCAACTGTCGAATAGCCTCTTTAAAAGCAGCCGGATCGGCAAGCAGCGGGGAGATATCCCTAAAAAGCACACCCGGTTTTGGAAAATCAGGAATTCCGGGTAGATAATCTAATAAATTCATTGCTAACCAATATGAAAACTGAACTCCTCATTATTACCGCATTAGAGTCCGAGCTCAAGCGCGCACTATTACCAAGCAGCGTGGAGATTGTGTACTCAGGCATTGGCAAAATCAATGCAACCATGACGAGCATTAAAGCCATTCATCAATTCTCACCAAGGCGAATAGTAAATTTTGGTACGGCTGGAAAAATCAAACCTGAATTACATGGCCTGCTAGAAATCGGCAAAGTCATTCAGCGTGATATGGACGCTGAGCCATTGGCACCTCGTGGTAGCACCCCATTTTGTAAACGCCCCCAGGAGTATCTATCTACTGGACAATTTTTATGTGGTTCTGGTGATAGCTTTGTGACTGCTCCTGATCCTTGGTTACATAGTCAAGGTGTGGATGTAGTGGACATGGAGTTATATGCGATTGCTGCGATTGCACATGAGCATCAAATACCTTGGCAGGCATTTAAATATATTACTGACGAAGCTAATGCGGACTCGGGCAAGGACTGGGCCGAGAGAGTACATTATGGTCAGGAACTGTTTCTAGAAAAGTTACAGCAAATCATTGATTGAGTTACGAGATATTTCTGTGAATGCGCCAAAACCCTGGTTAAAACATTACCCTGAAGGTGTTCCTCATGAGTTGGGACCCTTAAGTCACTCCTCTTTGAGTGAATTTATGGATGATTGTTTTAGACGATTTCCTGATCGACAGTTGGTTGAATCAATGGGAACGTTTTTTACTTACAGCGAAATTGATCGACTATCAATTGATTTTGCGTCTTATCTGCAGAGTCTCCAATTAGAAAAGGGCGCTCGTGTAGCCCTCATGTACCCAAATGTTGTTGAGTATGTCATCGCCATGATTGGGACGCTGCGAGCAGGTTTTGTGGTGGTGAATATCAACCCCTTATATACAGCCCGAGAACTAGAAGCTCAGTTACAAGATAGTGGCGCCTCTGTTTTAGTCATGATGGAGAACTTCGCAGCTACTTATGAGCAGATCAAAGCACAAACATCTGTTCAGAGGGTTATCGTAAGTAGTCCTGGAGAGTTGCTAGGCATCAAGGGACTTGTGATTAACTGGGTGGCGCGTCACATCAAAAAAATGATCCCACCCTGGGATTTTCCACATATTAAGTTTAAGGAAGCCTTAAAGATTGGTAGTGGACATTCTTTTATTCATCCTCAACTTGGCTTAGACGATATTGCCTTTTTGCAATATACCGGTGGTACAACTGGTGTCTCTAAAGGTGCTGTATTGCTGCATCGAAACATTCTCTCAAATGTGTTGCAAATAGAGTCTTGGCTTAATCCGGCGCTGAAAAATCGCCCCGATGAACAGTTGGTTTTTTTATGCCCTTTACCTTTAACGCATATATTTGCGTTAACTGCTTGTGCACTATTAGGTCTTGCCAAAGGTGCATTGTTGGTGATGGTAGCAAATCCTCGCGATATAACAGGCTTTATCAAAATGCTCGGAAAGCATCCCAATATCAATATTTTTCCAGGCGTAAATACTTTGTTTCATGCGTTGATTCATCGTCCAGAATTCAAGCAGGTGAAGTTGCCTAATTTACTGGTGACTATTGGTGGTGGCATGGCGGTACACAAAAAGACCGCAGAGCATTGGCAGGCAATTACTGGCGTGCCCATAGCGCAAGGTTATGGTCTTTCAGAAACATCCCCTGTTGTGTGTGTAAATAGTCCCCTAGAGCAGCATTTCACTGGTCATATTGGACCGCCCATTACTGGCACGGATGTGGTGATTCTGGATGAAGATGGCACAGTGCTTCCACATGGAACGCCTGGGGAAATTTGTATTCGCGGTCCACAGGTCATGGCAGGATATTGGAATAACCCACAAGAAACTAGCCTGTGCATGACTGCTGATGGGTATTTTAAGTCTGGAGATATTGGTCTGATTACCCCAGAAGGATTTGTGCAGATTGTTGACCGCAAAAAGGACATGATTGTAGTTGCAGGTTTTAAAGTCTTCCCCAATGACGTCGAAGATGTTTTATTGCAAATGCCAGGTATTAAAGAGTCTGCAGTGATTGGAGTACCTCATCGCAAGTTAGGCGAGATTATAAAAGCTTTTGTAGTAAGGTCTGATCATCACATCACTGAAGCAGATGTCTTAAGATTTTCTAAAGAACAGCTCACGAGTTACAAACGACCTAGAAAGATTGTGTTTGTAGATGAGCTCCCCAAATCCAATGTCGGCAAGATATTGCGACGCGAACTACGCGACCTCTAGAGCTACGCTAACGACTACTTGCTAGGTGTCTTGCCAACCATTTTTGCAGCTCTCAAGAAATCAAAGTCAACGCCTTGATCGGCTTGTGTCACGGTATCAAGGAATAGCTTCTTATAGCCGCGTTCAGCAGTTGGTGAGGTAATCGGATTATCTTTCATGCGCTTGGCAAGCTCTTCATCTGAAATTAATAAACTAATTTCACGGTTCTGAACACTCAAACGAATGCGATCGCCATTACGTACCTGAGCTAGTGGGCCGCCAATAGCTGACTCGGGTGTAACGTGCAAAACGATTGTGCCAAAAGCTGTACCACTCATCCGTCCATCAGAGATACGCACAATATCTTTTACGCCCGCACGCGCTAATTTCATCGGAATTGGAATATAGCCAGCCTCTGGCATACCAGGAGCACCCTTAGGCCCAATATTTTTCAGGACCAAAATATCATCGGCAGTGACATCTAGGTCTGGACTATCAATACGGTTAGCCAGATCAGCAGCATCTTCAAAAACGACTGCACGACCTTCATGTTCCATCAGTTTTTCATTAGCAGCGGACTGTTTAATGATGGCGCCACCAGGAGCTAGATTGCCATGCAATACAGCAATACTGCCGCGTGGATAAATTGGCCTATCAAAAGGACGTACAACATCTTGCTTAAAGCTTGGTGGTGCTGCATCAATCTCTTCCCCCAGCGTTCTACCGGACACGGTCATGGTATTCAGCTTTAATAGCGGCTTGAGTTCACGTAGCAGGGTAGTCATGCCACCTGCATCATGAAAATTTTCCATATAGTGATCGCCAGAGGGTTTGAGATCCACCAAAACAGGTGTCTCATCACCCATCTTATCGAGTGCCTCTAGGTCAATTTCTAAACCCATACGTCCAGCAATGGCAGCCAAGTGAACGATAGCATTGGTCGATCCACCAATGGCTAGTAAAACCCGCATGGCGTTTTCAAAAGCATCAGCAGTTAATACTTTGTCAATGGTTAAGCCTTCCTTGGCCATCTTCACAGCGCAAGTACCCGTTTCCTCTGCAATGCGAATGCGGTCTGCAGTTACTGCCGGAGGAGTAGCGCCACCTGGCACAGTCATGCCGAGCGCTTCGGAGATGCAGGCCATAGTACTAGCAGTGCCCATGACTGAGCATGTACCAACGCTAGCTACCAATTGATCATTGACTTCATCTTTTTCAATCTCATCAATCTCACCGGCGCGGAACTTGCCCCAGTAACGACGACAGTCAGTACAAGCACCCACACGTTCGCTGCGATGTGAGCCCGTTAACATCGACCCGGTGATGAGTTGAATGGCAGGCAAGCCTGCAGAGGCTGCGCCCATCATTTGCGCAGGGACGGTTTTATCGCAGCCACCAATCATGACTACGGCATCCATCGGTTGAGCGCGCAACATTTCTTCTGTATCCATGGACATCAAATTTCGCAAATACATACTAGTAGGCGCAGCAAAACTTTCATGAATAGAAATGGTCGGAAACTCCATAGGAAGACCGCCTGCCAACATCACACCACGCTTTACAGCTTCTAGTAGTTGAGGCATATTGCCGTGGCAGGGGTTGTATGCACTACCCGTATTGATGATGCCAATGACAGGGCGATCCAGTGCACTATTGGTATAACCAGCACCCTTAATAAATGCCTTACGCAGAAATAAAGAGAAGCCTTTATCACCATAGCTAGTGAGGCCTTTGCGTAAACCGCTTTCAGTTGGATCTTTTGGCTTATTACTCATCAATGTCTCAAATCTTTTAATTGGTTTTATAGGGTGCTACCTAATCTGTAAACTAATTGTAGCGATGGATTGGCTCATTTACCTACAGACCACCGCCCCAGCGATACTGCCAGGAGACGCCGAAGGCTTCGTAGCTTGTGTTGGCGCTGGAATAGACACCTTTGCCGCCAGTTAAGCGTATTGAGTTTTGCTTATTGATGGGATAGGAAAAGGTGCTGCCAAAGCGCCAATTTTCTTGTGAACCATTAATTGCGGCGCCATTTATATACTTCTGTCCACCCATAAAGTAAGTGGCATCCGCTGAGATATAAGCCGTGTTCGGAAAATAGTAAATAACATGACCCTCGCTTGAATAGATTGGGTTTTGCGAGAGTGTATTGCCGCCTAAAAAGTTGGTATTACTGGTGTAGATGGTTGCCATGCCAGCAAGTTCCAGGCGCCAAGGACCAATAGCTTGGGATGCGCCGATCGCTGGCTGAAAAAGGGAGCGATTGGCCCCTACGTTGAGCATTTGCTCACTGTTGTACTTGCCCCATGGAATAGATGCAGCCAAACTAGCGCCAATGATTAAATCTTGTTGATAGTGCCGAAATTCATCTAAAGAAAGTGCAGGCGCACCATAAAGATTGGCAGAGATCTTCACAACAGGATCAGAAAAGCCTTCTGCTGATGCATTCACACTCTGACCTCCAGCAGTGCCGGATCCAGAGAGTTGAGCGTATGGCAATAAAAGACTGATCCTGCCAGATTGACCAAAGACATCAATGATGCGGGTCAGGCTAACTGCTTCAGTAACAAGTGTATAAGAGCCACTTTTAGCTTGGGCAATACCACCAGTCACAAAATTGATTCCAATGGGTGCATTGGAATAGGCGCGGGCCTCAATTTCTTGGGCTTGAGCTTGTTGGCAAATAAAACCAAAGAAACACAACCAAAAAATTCTCACACGATACAAGTAAGGCAATTACTTTTTGGAGCCAAATAAAACTGCAATTGTTTCAGTATTGCCTATGACAATTTTGAATCCCATAAAAATCAAGTAGGGCCAGACAATCAACCAATACACGATTGACATTGCAAAAACCCTTAAAGGATCGCCGCTACCAAATGCTGCCATAGATGAAATAAATTCTTTACCATTAATAAGACCATGAACCCCTGCCTCAAGATAATTTAATCCCAGAACAACCATTAAATAGACTATGGATTCAAGCAAAAGTGATTTAATAATGCCATGTTCTTTATCAATCGTAATGGGATAAGCAGCCTGTGCAATCAACATAAATTTAGCTGATATACCCGCTTTAATCAACGCAAAACCAAAGATAGAAAGTGGTATTGGACGCTCTTCAAGAGCAGTTGCAGCCATAAAGGTAATTGCGCAGAACCACACACCAAAATAAAGAGACAAAGAAAAAGCCTTCTTCATCTCCTCTACTAGTTTTTGCTTAATGCTGGGAGATTGTGTATGTTTTACCGTGCTTTTGGTCATTAAGGGATCGATCAGAAATAGGGAGGGGATTATTCGCCACAGGTGGCGCAAGAGCCCGCTACCTCAATTGGAGCAGGCTCTTGGGTATAGCGCGCAATAAAAGCATGCTTACTCGACATTGGCGCTTTAATCCAAACAAAGTGGCCAGAGCCGGGGGCGACGCCAATAGGTTCGCCAGCCATGTTCCACATCTCTGAAAGTACGACATCTGTATTGCCATTAGGCGCAATGATTTCTAATTTGTCGCCGACAGAGAAACGGTTTTTGACATCGACCTTGACTCGGCCTGTAGCTGAATCCACTTCCAATGTTTCTGCAACATATAAGCTGCGACCAGACAGCGAGTAGCCACGCATGTACAGTTGATATTCTTTATCGTGATGACGCTCATAGAACCCATCTGTATAACCACGATTGGCTAAGCCTTCGAGCTGACCTAATAAAGCAGTATTGAATGGTTTGCCTTGTACGGCATCATTAATTGCTGCGCGATAGGATTGAACAGTCCTGGAAACGTAGTAAGGTGACTTGGTACGACCCTCGATCTTGAAGGAATCTACACCCATTTTGGTGAGTCGCTCAATATGCTCAACGGCTCGCAGGTCTTTAGAGTTCATGATGTAGGTCCCATGCTCATCCTCTTCCATCGGCATCAACTCATCTGGACGGCGGGCTTCTTGAAGTAGAACAACATCACCACTGGTATTTTGTTGCCCAGGCTTTACCTTGTAATCCCAACGACATGCATTAGTGCAAGCCCCTTGGTTGGAGTCACGGTGCGACATATAACCAGATAGCAAGCAGCGACCAGAGTAGGCAATACAGAGAGCCCCATGTACAAATACCTCAAGCTCCATTTCAGGGCAGTCTTGACGTACCTCCTCAATCTCATCAAAAGAGAGTTCGCGCGACAAAATCACACGGCTAATGCCAACCGAGCGCCAGAACTTGGCTGAAGCACCATTCACAGTATTGGCTTGGACGGATAAGTGGATTGGCATATCAGGCCATGCTTCACGTGCCATCATGATCAGCCCTGGATCAGACATGATTAAAGCGTCTGGCTTTAATGCAATCACTGGATCCATATCTTTAATATAGGTGCGAGTCTTGCCGCCATGCGGTAATAAGTTGGAGACTAGATAAAACTTTTTACCCAACTCGTGTGCAGTATCGATGCCTTGTTTCAGCACTTCGATCTTGCCAAAGTCATTATTGCGAACCCGTAGTGAATAGCGGGGTTGTCCAGCGTAAATAGCATCTGCTCCAAAATCAAAAGCAGTTTCGAGCATTTGTAAGCTGCCGGCGGGGGCAAGGAGTTCTGGCGTTTTCATCATGGGCTTATTTTAATGCCTGCTTAGCCCATTTGCTCAGAGATCCATCGCCCTAAATTAGGTCAAAAAGGGCTGATTTAGGCCTTATTTCAATAGCTGGCCAGCTTATTCGTCAGCGATAGTGTTGCGTAAGATGCCAATGGACTCGATTTCAATCTCGCAGACATCACCTGGTTTCATAAAAACAGGCGGTGTCCTTGCGTAACCAACACCAGCAGGGGTACCAGTAATGACAACATCCCCTGGCTCTAAAGTCATACATTCAGTAATCAACACGATTGTCTCGGCAACGCCCCACAGAAAATCTTTGGTATTGGCGTTTTGCATGACTTGACCATTTAGGCGTGATTGAATGTTAAGACCATCACATCCGACAGGCAGTTCATCAGGCGTCACTAACCAAGGGCCAAATGCACCCGTTTGATCAAAATTCTTACCAATCGTCCATTGGGTTGTTTTGCGCTGATAGTCCCGAATACTGCCATCATTGAAAACGCTGTAGCCGGCGACACAATTTAAGGCATTTTCTAATGTGAGATTGCGGGCTTTTTTACCCACAACAAAAGCGAGCTCTGCTTCGTAGTCGAGTTTGTCAGAAACCCGAGGTCGTACGATAGGACTTAAGTGTGCAGTTAAGGAGCTAGGACCACGCATAAAAAAACTTGGGTATTCCGGTCTTGCATTACCACCTTCTTTTGCATGGTCAGCATAGTTCAGGCCCATACAGACAATTTTCCCTGGTCTTTCGATGGGCGCCTTGAAAGTGATGTCACTTATTTTTCCAGTTACTGCATTTGGATTGGAGAGGGCGGCTGCCGCTCGATTCATGATTTCTGTAGAGTGGATCATGTCTTGCAAATAATTGGGAATCTGTGGGTCGGTAGCATGTAAGTCTATAAATGTATCTAGACTGCCTTTTGAGAGTGCGCCGACTCCCTCATACCCATTTGGACCTTTAAAGCCAAATAATCTCATTTCAATGTCTCCAATTCGATTGGTATATATTCATTCTCAATTATCAAAGTATAGGTCAGTCTTGGGTGGGTCAAAGGTCCGCTAGTTGACTCTATATCGACTCCAAAGTCGATTAAAGTGTGATAACTTTCAACTAATAGCCTATCAAGATCATTACTCACTAGAAAGTAAATAACATCATGGAGACACCAAGCAAGTCGCTGAATGGTGGCCAGATTCTGGCAAATGCATTAGCAAGACAAGGAGTGGATATTGCTTTTGGTGTCCCCGGCGAGAGTTTCCTGCCTCTATTAAATGGCCTGATTGATCACCCAGACTTTCGCTTTATTACTTGTCGGCAAGAAGGTGGCGCAGCCTACATGGCTGAGGCATATGCAAAATTAACTGGTCAACCAGGAGTGTTGATGGTCACGCGCGGTCCCGGTGCATCCAATGCCATGATAGGTATGCATACGGCTTATCAGGATTCAACGCCGCTGGTGTTGCTAGTCGGGCAAGTGGGTACTGATATGGTTGAGCGTGAGGCGTTTCAAGAAATCGACTACCGCCGGATGTATTCCGAATGCGCTAAATGGGTAGGCAGCATTGATCGTGTAGATCGCATCGATGAATTTGTTTCGCACGCCTTTCACGTAGCACAAGCAGGTCGGAAGGGTCCTGTAGTTTTAGCGTTACCAGAGGATGTGCTGTACATGCCTGGACAAGAGAAGCCTGTTAAGCCGGCACACATCGTTCAGCCTGGATTAGATAGCAATGTTTTCAATCATGCTATGCAAGCCTTTAGTTCTGCCAAAAAGCCGATGGTCATTGCTGGTGGCGGTAACTGGAATGCAACTGCCTGTGAAGATTTAAGAATTTGGGCCAATAGGGAGGGCATTCCCGTTGCTACGAGTTTTCGTTCTCAAGATGTCATCGACAACCTAGATCCTGCTTTTGCTGGCGATTTAGGGATTGGCGCCAATTCAGCTTTAGTAAAACGCATCACAGAGGCTGATGTTCTCTTGGTGATTGGTGAACGCTTGGGAGAGATGACAACTGCGGGATACAGCATATTGACTGTGCCACAAACTAAAGCGACTTTAATTCATGTGCTCTCTGGCCCAGAAGAATTAGGTCGTGTATACCGTCCAGAATTTGCTCTCAATTGCAGTCCAGAAAATTTCTGTGCAGCATTACATTCGGTGAGGATGGGTAAGGACCACAATCCCGGAGCTATGAAAGATGCGCATGACGACTATTTAGCTTTCTCAAGTCCAGTGACCGTTCCAGGCGATCTGCAATTGGCACAAATTATGAGTTCTCTGGCTAGCTTAATTCCACGCGATTCGATCATGACTAATGGCGCAGGTAACTTTGCCACGTGGGTGCATCGCTTTTATCCCTATGGTCCGTTTAAAACTCAATTAGCGCCTGCCAATGGTTCTATGGGTTATGGCCTACCTGCTGCAATAGCTGCAAAGATTGCAAACCCTGAAAAAGTAGCAATTGCAGTCTGTGGTGATGGTGATTTCATGATGAACTGTCAGGAGTTAGCTACCGCAGCGCGCTACGATGCTTTCCCAATTGTCTTTGTCGTCAATAACAGCATGTTGGGTACGATACGCATGCATCAGGAGAGAGAATTTAACGCTCGTGTGATTGCCACAGGCTTAACGAATCCAGATTTTGTGAAGTTTGCGGATAGCTTTGGTATGCCAGGCTTCAGAGTTGCTAAAACTGAAGACTTTGAAGCTGCTTTTGCGCAAGCGCTGGCTAGTAAGAAGGGCGCTCTTATAGAATTGGTTTTAGATCCAGAGATTATCTCGCCTAGTAAGTTGCTATCCCAGTTAGGGAAGTGACAGAAAGTCAGTCGGCAATAAAAAAGAGGAGCATTGCTCCTCTTTTTACACTCTAGATCAAGAAAGTTAATCTACTTTCGCTCCAGAATCCTTCACTACCTTAGTCCATTTAGCAATTTCATTTTTGATGAAAGTAGAAAATTGGGCTGGTGTATTGCCAACAGGTTGCGCACCCATTGCCAAATATTTTTCTTTCACTGATGGACTATTGATTGCAGCCATCAATGCCACACTGTCTTTATTCAATACATCTGCTGACATATTTGCAGGACCAACTACACCAAACCAAGAGGTAGCTTCATAGCCAGGTAAATTCGCTGCCTCAGCAATGGTTGGTAGATCCGGAAAAGCAGGAGAGCGTTTGGCGCTAGTCACTGCCAATGCCTTTAAGCGTCCTGCGCGGATGTAGTTAATCGAAGAGGGCAGATTATCAAACATGATGTCAACGTTGCCCGCCATTAAATCGGTCACCGCTGGAGGACTTCCTCTATAAGGCAAGTGGACCATATAGGTTTTTGTCATTGACTTAAAAAGCTCACCAGCCATATGAATGGAGGTTCCATTACCACTTGAAGCCATATTGACCTTGCCAGGATTCGCTCTAGCGTAGGCAATCAAATCATTCACGCTATTAATGTTGTTCTTAGCGGCAAAATCTGGATTAAGAACTAACACGTTAGGTAACTCTGCAACTAATGTAATGGGTGTGAAATCTTTAACAGGATCAAAAGGTAATTTGCCGCCACCTTGAGTGTAAAGCGGTAAGTTAATGCCATGCGTACCGACAGATGCCATGAGCCAGGTATAGCCATCGGGCGCAGCCTTAGAAACAATCTCCGCGCCAATATTGCCGCCTGCGCCAGGCTTGTTATCAATTACGACATTCCATTTGGCTGTATTTGCTAATTCACTTTGGAGTGGTCTAGCAATGTTGTCGGTAGCACCGCCAGCTGGAAAGGGGACAACTAAACGAATTGGCTTATTCGGGTAGTCAGCTTGCGCAACAGCAGTTTGAACGCCCCCAAATAAAGCAGCAAGGATTACAAAGAATTGAATTTTGCGGCCAAACGTATTAATAGATCTGCTTTGAATCATTCCTATCTCCTGTTTATGCGAATCATTCTGATGATTTCTGAACCATTCAATTTAAGCATAACAAAGCAAATAGAGGGTGAAAATGAAAAAAGGGTCTAAATATGTCACTAATCCTCAGATCTGTAGCTTCTTGATCTGGGCTCCATTCTGCTTTGGACTACCAAGAATAGCTAAAACTACCTTCGGGTCAATTTTCATTCAGGCGTTAGCTTTGAAAGCTTAGCAGGCATTCAATATTGACCAGTTTCAATTTACCGTTTTAAGGCAAATCAAAGAAAGCACTACTTTTGAGAGTGCTGTTTACGTTTGTAAAGTATCCAGGCAGTATTAATTCCCGTGATAACCATAATTGGCCAAAGCAGGGTGCAAAGCAAGATCCAAAAAATGCGACCATCTAGAGCTGAGGTTTGATCGGTGTCCTTCGCCTTGCGAGGCCCTTCACTAAATAAGTGTCGCTTTGAATAAGTGGCAAAACCAAAGATTGCACCAAAGAAAAGGAAAAGACAGATAAAGGTATATGCATTTGCCATCTTTAACCTTCAATATGATTGTTTGATTTAAATCTTACAGGATGTTTTCAATACCTTAAATCCAATTCAACCCCAAATAACTGGGGGGTCTTTCGTTTATTACCAGATTTGATGGGATTTCCTGCTAATGAAAAAACCTGTAGCTTTATGGACATACAGGGTTTTAATTTAGCCCCTCGACCTAGGCTCGAACCAGAGGCCTACGGATTAAAAGAGCGAAAAACACTATTAGCGTATATTAAATTTTTACAAGCTTCAGTAAAGATCTGGAAATGAAATGGTTTTGGCTGGTTTTTACGGTCTAAATAGAGGCCTTTATTGGTAAAATCAAGGTCAAACTTAGGCCGCCTAAGAAAAGTTATGAAACTCTCGATGCATCTCTTGCCGTGCATTGCATGATTCATATTAGGAAATCAAGGCAATGGATGACTTTAAATGGTATGTCGACTTATTAGGTAGCAAATAGATGATAGAGAAAAATTATTTTCTACAAGTGCTGCGGGATGAGTTTGACGCTCTTAAAGAGCTTTTTTTCAAAAATAAAGTGCTCATTCTCTGTTTGGCTACTATTCTTATAGTCAGCCTTTTTGTTATTGATCCCATTCCCGCGCGCAACATCCAAGTAGCCTTTTCAGGATCAGATTCTGGATACGCTTTAATTGCCCGAGATCAGCAGATCTATTTGAAAGATAGGGGGATAAATCTAAATACCCAAGGAACGAATAGCTCAAGAGAGAGTGCATTACTTTTGGTGGATCCCAATAGCGGGGTTGATCTTGCTTTTATTCAAGGCGGAATCTTGGATAAAAAACTTGCTGAAAGTATTGAATCGCTCGGTAGTGTGGCCTATGAACCAGTTTGGATTTTTTATAACAAGCGCATTGAAAAAAGGCTAGATCATTTCAAGGACTTAGCTAACTTAAGGGTGGGTATTGGCTCTAAGGACTCTGGAACCTGGGCTGTAGCAAAGCAACTTTTTGCTTTAAACAATATCGATATCGAATCGGACCCTCGTTTTCGATCGGATAGTCACCAAAATAACTTAAACGATTTTTTGAGCGGCAAGTTAGATGTTGTCATTAATGTTAATCCGCATATCGATCCCGTGGTTTACCGCCTGCTGCATGAGCCGACTGCATCTTTATTTGAGTTGCCCCACGCGGTGGCATACGATAAAAATCTGCCTTTCATTAAGGTTGTCACGCTGGCAGCCTCATCAATTGATATTCCAAATCAAATACCGCCTAAGGACATTTCTTTGCTAGCCACGCCAACGACCCTTGCCGTTCGGAAAGGAGTTCATCCCAGTTTGCAGATGATGGTGATGATGGCAACAAAGGATGCGCAGCGTGTTTCTAATAACTTATTTATAAGTAATGAAGAAAAATTTCCTGCCTATATAGACCCAACAATTCCTATTAGTGCTGCGGCCACTTATTTCTATGACTTTGGTTTGCCGCAAACTCTCCGTTATTTGCCATTTTGGCTAGGGGGATTTATAGACAAAATGTGGTTGGTTTTACTGACATTGCTGGCTATTATTTATCCGCTGCTGAATATCAATATCAAGCTAAGAACAATCCTTTATCAAAATAGTGTTGCGCGCATTCGTAGAAAATGCCTATTTATAGATCGTGAACTAGATCTTGATCACTTAGGTTCTGACCAAAGAAATTTGATACTTGTACGCCTATCCAATATGCGTGAGAAGTTGTCAACTAAACGAGTGCCTATTGATTCAGAATCAGATTACTTTGATACCTTAAAGCTGCTTAATGATTTAATCGCCAAGGCAAAATGATCGTATTCCGGGAAAATCAAGCTAGCTCTCTTCGCTTTCTTTTCCTACTTGCTCTTGCATTAACTTCACTCCCGACGAATGCGGATGGAGATATGCCGCAAAATCCTGCTATGAGCAGCGCTCTGTCATTTGATGCGCAACCCATTCAATTCGCCATTCCTCAGATTGGAAGTATCAATGTACAGGGGGTTGTAACCGGGATTGGTATGCACCAAACAAACCCTGTAAATATTGATAATGCAAGCTTGGTTGATGTGTCCAATGCTCAAGTCATTATTCAGAAGAATCAGGGATTACTTCAGTTTTATTTGCAAAGCGGGTATTACTCAACACCATCCTTAGGAACCAGCTATCAAAGGGCGAACGTTCAAACTATTGATAGTTTTGGCGTTGTGCCACTCGCATCTTTATCTTTGGCGCCAACAAGAAATTGGCTTTTTACTATAGGGAAGATCAACTCCTTTGGCGGTTATGAAAATACTTTTACCTTTCAAAATATCAATATAGACAGGGGTCTATTGTGGAATCAAACTAGCAATGTAAGTAAAGGGCTGTCGGCCGCATACAGCGATGGTGATGTGGAGGCGGCGATTACCTGGAATGATGGTTTTTATTCAAACCAGCTGAACTGGTTGGGTGCTAGCGTTACATATCACCTAAATGAAAAAAATAATGTGAGCGTTTCTTGGACTGGCTCTATTAAGGCCTCTACAGTAGATACTTTTATTACGCCACTGGCCCAAAATAATTCACAAATAACTAACGCTATATACACCTATAAATCTGACCGATGGTTGGTTGCCCCGTACCTACAGTACACATATGTCCCCAAAAATCCGAGTATTGGGATTTTAAATAGCTCACAAACTTTAGGGGCGGCATTACTTACAAATTATCGCTTTTCAAACAAGGATATCGGTGGTTTTAGTTTGCCATTTCGATTCGAATATATTTCTTCGGGTGGCAACAATAGTCTGGGTGCGCCGAATCTACTTTATGGCGTTGGTAGCGCTGCATGGTCAGCTACGCTAACGCCAACATATCAAGTAGGTAAGTATTTTTTGCGAGGCGAACTATCTTATGTTCAGGCCATAAACATCTCGCCTGGTTTGGCTTTTGGAAACCAGGGAAATAGCGCTAATCAAGCAAGGGCTATGCTCGAGGTGGGAGTTCTCTATTGAGCAATGACAGAACCATAATACAGAAGCCTATAAGTGCTACAGGGTTTCTACTAGGACATACCCCAATATCGATTCTCTCTGGTCAAAAATACCTAATTTGAGGTGCTATAGTACTGCTTAGATTATTAGTTAATCAAAATAAGTATTAATAGTAAATTAAATTTATCAAAATCATATTCGCCATATATTTTTACCTCCCCTTTTAAATCCGATATTAATAATATTATGAGAATTTTTGCGCTGATCCTATCTTTATTATTACTTGTGTCTTGTGGTGGCGGAGGGGGCTCATCATCGGTGGCACCAGCGCAGTCAGCCTGCGTTTTAATAGATACTGACTATGACATTGACGATATGATGGCCATTCCTTTGGTGATTGGAAATAAGTATGTAGCCGGGATTATTACCTCCGAGGGTTACACCTATCCCACAATGTCTGCATCTGCTTTGCGTCAACAAATTCCTCAGACTGGCCAAAGAAATATTCCCATCATCGTGGGAGCTAGCTATTCTGGTGGTGGTCATCGAGAGATTTCTGAATGGGGATGGATTCCTTATTTCCGTGATGCGATGAATCGTATCAATGATCTATTGCCACAACCAGTCACTGAAGCAGCAGAAAATCCGAGCTATGTTCAAGATGTGGTTAGTGCTACTAGCCAGTGTGGCAGCGTTAGCGTTTTGGTTATTGGCACATTCTCATCCTTTGTGAACTATAGCCCTGCAATTCAATCAAAAATTAGTAGCGTTGTCATTATGGGGCGACCTTTATACCCCTCCCGTTACAACACGGATGGCTCTTTAAATTATTCATTTAATTGTGAATATGACTTAGCAAGCTGTGAGACAGCTTTCACCCAATTGCAAACATTAAATCCAACCTGGGTTGACGTTCCAAGGCCTCCGCCAACAGACCCTCAATACAGACCCTCCCTTGCAATGGTTAATGGACTTGTCTCATCAGGCCTACCGAATGCCCTTTATCAAGCACTCATGAGTAATTTACACACCTGGGACTACGAGCAGATGAAGGTAGAGAATGGCGGCCCTGGCGGTAATTCTTTGATGTGGGATCAAAGTGCAGCTTTGTTTATGGTTAATCCAGAGGCCTTCTCGCAAAAGTTTGCAGATGGCGGTGGTGGCGCCTATTGGACGCCGGATAAGGTGACTCCGGAGCAGTTAAATCAGCTGTGGACCAATGCAACTAACAAAGCGGTTAATTTCTATCAATAATTTTTATATTGAATTTGAGTCTAAGAGAGTTCTATGAGCATCAGTAAATTGATCTGCTTACCTAGATTCGCTTTAGTATCGCAAAAGCTCAAATTCCTCTTAAGCGCTGCATTACTCTCGCTCATTGTTGCTTGTTCTGGCGGCTCTGATTCCGGTACCTCTACAGCTCAAGTCACCCGTTATGAGGCCGTCTTAGATGCAGGTAGCGGCGGAACGCGTCTGTTCCTATATAAGGTGACCCCTGGTTCTTATCCGTTGGTAGTAAAGGTGATGGAGAGCGAAAATTCTATTCAGCCTAATGGCGCCAAAGAAGACGGCATTAATAATTTTGTCTGCGGTAACCAGATCAATTATTCTCCCCCTAGTGCCGTAGCCCCACAGGTGATTGTGCCGCTTTTAGATACTTTAACAAGTACCTTGGCAACATTAAATACGCCTACAAATCAAGTAGCGGTAAATCTACTGGCGACAGCCGGAATGCGCACTTCAGAAATTACCTGTGGTCAAGCGGCCGTGAATAATCTCTACGCGATTATTGAGCAATCTATTGTTGCGGCGGGTTATAAGGTTGGCGACGTCAGAACTTCAGACGGAAATAGTGAGGAGGGCGTTTGGACATGGATCAGTCTGAATGATTACCTTAATAATATTTTTAAAGACCCCGCAAGACCTTCCGTTAGTGCTGCACCTGTTGGCGTGGTTGAGGTTGGTGGGTCATCAGCTCAAATTAGCTATCCAACCAATTTATCCCCAAATAGCGCTCAAAATATCTATAGCGTTTCTATAAATGGCAACACTTATTCAGTCTTTAATCGCACCTATTTGGGTATGGGCTCAACCGATGCCAGAAAAAATATGCGCGGTACTACTGCATCCCCCAATACCTTGTCTAATCAATGCTTTCCTGTTGGTTTAACTGTGGATGGTGGTGACAGTGGTTATGCCAATATGATTCCGCCTGGAGCTTATAACTTCACTGCTTGCACTGGTTTTTATACGCCTTACATTACCTCTACCATTGCAGCAACACCAGGCGGTGATCCTATGGTTGGTAATAGCACTGGGAAGTTTGTAGGAACTGGTGGCGCATACTATGCCACTGATTACTGGAATATAAATAGCGCACCTAATTTATTGCAATCAACGGCTATCTCACAGTGCGCAAGTGTTACCAACTTTCCTGGTATCGATACGGATGAGAACACGCAAACCCAATGTTCCAATGCTACATACATTAATGCGTTAATTTATAACTCAAGTGTTGGACTGTTTAAAAGTAACCCAACCCTATTTGAGGGTACCGTTACGCTTAGATCTGGCAGTGGCTCAAACACAAATACCTTTATTAGTTGGACTAAGGGTTTTTTGATGTCTAAGTACGGTTTATAGAATTATTTAATACTTGCCACTTACACCCATATAACTATGAACGCCTTCCGTTTTGCAATTTTATGTTCTCTTCTTGGGTTGGCCGGTTGTACCGCCATCAATTCAACAAGCTTTACAAACATGTCATCTGCTTATCGTGATGTTGTGGAGGAATATAGCAATACTAATATTCTCTTGAATATTGTTCGCGCTTCAAAAGATATGCCAATGAGTTTTTTAGATATTCCCTCGGTTATTGGTACGGGGAATGTTTTATCCAATGCTAACGTAACTACTAGCCAAAGTGCGGGAACTTTTGCTACACCTCCCTCAGTCATTGGAGGATCTCTTGGATTGACTGTCAATAATGGCTTTACATTTACACAGGCATCTTTGGATAACGCGCAATTTATGGGTTCTTTTTTGAAGGAAATCCCTTTAAATATTTTAGGTTTTAAAGGAACAGAGAGGCTTTTGCCTAGGGCAGTCTCATACTCTATTCTGATCGAGAGCATAGAGTTGCGTAGTAATAATGCATTAGTGCGCCGCTTTGATAATGATCCATTGGACCGGAATTATGAAGATTTTCAGCAGATCTTATATTTATTGATTGATGCTGGTTTGACGGTTGAGAATGCTACTGATAAGACTCCATTAGGCCCTCCAATTGAAAAGTCATCTCTCAATCGCTCCCTTGAATCGTGGGGGCCATCCACTATTGATGGTATGGCAAAGGGTTCATTATCTTTGGATAAAGCAATGGTGAATGGGCGGGAAATGTATCAGCTCAACCGAACTGAGACTACAACGCGAGCCTGCGTTAACAAATATCGTGCAGAACAACTTTTGGGTGATGCTTTAAGTCCCTCGGCTTACTGCAAAGACTCTCTACGATTAGAGAATTCAAAGCAAAAATACTCCAAAGTAATGCAGGATTTTGTGATTAAGAATGTAAATGCCAAAAATATGGAGCTGGCAATTGGAATTCGCTCCCCTGGAAATGCCTTTGATTTTTTGGGTTCTGTACTGAATGCCCAGTTTGATAGTGGTGGCTCAAAATTGGTCATGATTAAACCCTCTCCACTTGAATTAAATCGCTATGGATCTGGAGCGCCTGATCCACGACCTTTATTCAAGGTATATAGGGATGCAAATTTTATTAATCCAGTAGCAGTAGTTAGCTATAAAGGCGTGACTTATTCAGTGCCCGACGATGATGGATCCTATACTAAAAATGTTTTAGAGTTTATGTCTACATTAGTGACAATGGCAAAAATACCTGGTTCTGTTCCTTCCTCACCTGCGGTGATAGTGCGCTAGTTACCTTTTGCGTTGCAGCCTATAAAGACTATTTGTGTTCTTAAAGAAGCCCTTATATCCTCCACACATGAGCTATAAGGCATAAGAAATGCCTCGCTTAAGGATATTTGCAATTGCTACTCTGACGCTATTACTCCTGATCTCCGTACTTGTATACATAGCAATAGGCTCAAATACTGGTAAACGCGCTTACTTCAGCCCATCCCTTAATGAATCTAGTGTAAATGCGCTATCACACCTTCCTTTTTGTAATGTTGGCAAGCAATACGGTGTGTCGCCAAGCGTCCTTGCAGGAGTTGTGCTCGCTGAAAAACAGTTAAATAGAGATTGGACTGATTTAGTACAAGATGGCTTGTTTACGGTTTTTTATTACTTGATGAGTGAGGCATGGTGGCAGGAGTGGTCGACTCAAAATTTTGAGCTGGCCACTAAAGAATTGGGCGACTGGAATAAGGGCACTAATTGGTCTAAGCAAGTCACTCGATCAGGAATTATTTTTTCTATAGGCCCCTCACAAATTACGACTAGAACGGCCTTAACTGCATGTCAAAATTCGATTTCGAAGCCTTCCTGGTGCGCGGCTGGTACTAAACGTTTAATCCAGGTACTGCTGAGTGAGTCTGAATCACTTGAAGTATCGGCTTTGATCTTGGATGTTGAACGGCAAACGCATCTGCAAAAAACTGGGATTGATACTGGGACTGACCCAGCAAAATGGGCAACCCTTTATAACTTTGGAGGTGAGATTTATCGGGCTAGATTTACCCTCAATCCAGATAGACCCCCGAATAGTTTTGGGGGGTGGGTTGGAAATAATAGTGATCAAATTACGAAGTTACTAAATTGTAAAAATACTTTTGAATAGGGCGCTAAAAGTGCAAGCCATAACACCAACCAAAGAAGCGTTGCATATTAAAAAAACAATTATCGCCGGCTTGATTGGCAATGCAATTGAATTTTATGATTTTATTGTCTACGCTTATTTAGCAAGCTACTTTGCCGCTCATTTTTTCCCTAGCAATGATCCAGTAGCTGCTTTAATTCTCAGTTATGGGGCATTTGCTAGCGGTATGGTTATGAGGCCTGTTGGCGGTTTATTTTTAGGCAGCCTCGGTGATCGAATAGGTCGTAAATTTGCCTTGCAATTATCCGTTGCATTGATAGCAATCCCTACACTTATTATTGGTCTAATGCCTACATATGAGTCTATCGGTATTTGGGCTCCGATTGGCTTGCTAATTTTGCGCATGCTCCAAGGCTTGGCGGTAGGGGGAGAGTACTCCTCATCAATTGTTTACATGATTGAGCGCTCGCCCCCTAAAAATAGAGGACTCATTGGCAGCTTTAGTCCCATGGGTGCTTTTTTAGGGTTGTTGCTGGGGACTGCGGTCTGCTTTATTTGCTCGCTAACTCTTGGTAAGGAGATGATGTCCAACTGGGGCTGGCGTGTTCCGTTTTTACTCAGTATTTTGTTAACTGTATTTGGTATCTGGGTAAGGTCTTCCCTTGGGCACGATTTGAAAATTTCTGGTGATGATTTAAAGAGCTCACCAGTAAAACAGGTCCTGAAATTACACTGGCGAGAAGTAGTTGCTGTTGCATTTGCAAATGCATCAACCGGCATTGTTTCCTTTGTCGGGTTTATGTTTATCGTGCCATGGTCAGTTAAGGAGGCTGGCATCAGCGTCAACTTGGCCTTGGCAATGAATTTGTTTAGTCTATTTTTAGTTGCTATTTTTTGCGTCTGGGGAGGTCACTTAGGAGATCAATATGGTCGTGTGCAAATAGCGCGTCTTGGCATTCTGATTTTGCTGCTTGGCGTATGGCCTGCATTTATCTTGGTAAAGATGGGTAGTTTTATCTCGCTGATACTAGGGGGCTTAATCTTAGCCCTGGGGCAGGGATTTTTTGTGGGGCCTATGTGTGCTGCAATGGCTAGTTTATTTCCTGCAAATGTAAGAATTACTGGTATCGGGCTTGGGTATAGTTTTTCAGTAGGCGTATTTGGAGGGTTTGCCCCAATGCTGACTGAATATCTTCTGGCTAGACACCATCTCGTCATGGCGCCAGCAATGGTCATTGCAGGAGGTGCATTGGTGTCGCTGATAGCGTTGAGCTTCTCTATTTGGAAGAATATTGGTAATTTGCTTCCAGAAGAGATTTAGCACTGAAAAATCCCTATTACGCCTATTAGAATGTCAATATTCATGATGCAAATTTGCAATATCAAGATGCTTAGGGAGTCTTAAATTGACTTTAAATATTAATAGAAGAGACTTTCTCAAATCTGGTCTTCATGCAGGCGCAGGTTTGATCTTGGTACGCTATATTGATTTCGCAAGTGCTACCGCTAGTTCTGGCGGATTAAAAGCTGGCCATGCATCTGCATTTCATGATGCTAATGGAAACATTGCATCCCAGCGCTATGAAGGTGTTACCAAAGTCACTGGAGGCAAAATCTACGGAATTGATTTTCGCGCTAGAGATATGGAGGGCTGGCCGCTCATAGAGCGCCGCTCAGTCATCTTACGAACCCCTATTGCGAATAAGATATTTTCTAGAATTGATAAACAAAAAATTATGCGTGAACTTGGAGTTTCACGCATTGTCACAGGGGATGATATTGCAGCGTGGGGATGTAAAGGAGGTCCACCGTTTTTGATGCCTGAATTTTATGTGCAATCTAAAACGGTGCCTTACTATCTTGGTCAACCGCTAGCCTTATTAACATTTAACTCTACAGAAGAATTCTTGTTGGCTAAGGACAAAATTCCAACTTTGCCTTCCTTCTGCATATTTGGTCCCGATGCCTCACCAAAACAGAGGCCGCTGTATGGCACCAGTAGATTTGTTCGATATCTGAATGATGCTGGAGTGGAAGAGTATTCATTCTTAACGCCCGATGGTTTAGGGGCTAACAATAAAGATAGCGGTCAGTACATCAACAGAATGAAGCAGGATTTAGAAGGCGCTAATTGGCATGTCTCTAAGGGTAGCTATGCTACTCAGTGTGTAGATCCGATGTTTATGGAACCTGAGTGCGGCCTCTCTTGGTACGAATCCGCATCTCAAACACTTCACCTCACTCTGGGGACGCAATCCCCATACGACGATGGAGTGGCAATCCATGATTTTTTCCAAGACTCAAAAGCGCCAAAGATAAAGAAAATTATTATTAATTGCTGCTTTCTAGGGGGTGGATTTGGTGGGCGGGATAGCTCTGATTTCCCACTCCATTTGGCGCTCGCAGCCCTTTCGGAGCCTAATGTAAGCCATCGCATTGTGCATACACGCCCTGATCAGTTTCAGGGTGGGATTAAACGTCATCCGGCGGCAATGGATATTTCCCTTGCTGTGGATACCTCTGGTCGCTTTCAGATGCTGCATACCGATATTAAGTTTGATGGTGGCGGTCAAAATAATTACAGCTTTGTAGTCCAGAGTGTGGGGGCTAGGAATGCTGGCGGAATATACCAATTTCAGCGTTCTTGGGTGGATGCGGTTGCGAATCCTTCTTCTGCTATTCCGTCGGGATCGATGAGGGGGTATGGAACACTTCAGGCTGCATTTGGTCTTGAATGTTTAATTGATCAAGTTGCTTCATCAATTAACGTTGATCCGATCGAATTACGAAAAAAGAATGTTGCAAAAGCATATCAGCCTATTCAATCGGGTGTTCAATTGGTCGATGACGCGCATGCCTCAGAATTGCTAGATGCGGCCAAGAATTGTTCATTGTGGCGCAATCGAAAGATAAATAAGGCTCAACGCTCAAATGTTAAAACGCTTTATGGCACAGGGTTTGCATTTGGTGCAAAAACATTCGGCAAGGGTGATGATGCTTGCTTAGCTGGACTATTGCTAGATCCAAAAGGGCAATTGTTATTGCTAACTAACGGTGTGGATATGGGAAATGGCTCGGCAACAACTTTGCCACTTTCCGTAAAAACAGTTTTAGGGCGGGCTGCTGATAGCGTCCAGATTGGCGCTACCACTCAATTTGATGCACTCAATATCTACGACAAAATCGTGAAGAATGAGTCAGAACAGAAAAAAATGGCGCAAGATCCCAATTGGGTTCCACTAGTCTCCATGTCCACTGCAGCAAGTACATCAGCGTATGAATTAAGACACTCAGTATTGGAGGCTGCAAAAGTATTGCTACAGTTCGGTCTATGGCCGGCTGCTGCATCAATATTAAAATTAAATGCCTCTGAATCTATATACGACCCAAAAAGAATAGCCTTTAATGATTCTGGGCTTATATATAGAAATGGTACCCAGATTAAATTTAAGGATTTGACTGACAGGGCCTATGAGCTTGGCTTGGTCACTGGTGTTATGGTCCATGCGTTTTATCGCACGCGTTGGGCAACTGCAAGCTTTCCTCTCAATGGAAGTACCTATAAATCACAAATTGATGCGCTAGCTATTCGTAAAGGAGCGGGGAGCTTTAATCCTATCTTGCGAACTGCTGTGGATTTCCCCTCTTGGGACTTGATTGCATTGAACGCGAATCGCATGTCTTGTTATGCTGCAGTTGTTGCTGTTGAGGTTGCAAAAGATTCTGGGGAAGTCAAAGTAGTAGATGCGCAAACTTTCCTGGAGTGTGGTCCACCTATTTCTCGGCAAATTGTAGAGGGGCAGATGGAGGGTGCTTTTGCAATGGGTATTGGACAGACTTTAAAAGAGGGCTTCCCCACTTCAATTGCTGAAGGTCCAGGTGCCGGCGGATGGAATCTTCATTTTTACCATGTTGCTTTAGCGCGAGATTGTGCGGTTGGACGTGCGCAATTTAACATCATGGAATCCCCGGAAAATGAAGATCCCAAGGGGATGTCAGAGGTAGTCTTAAATCCAATTCCATCAGCTATTGCGAATGCCATAGCTGATGCGACAGGTAAACGTTTCAACTCATTACCAATAACTCCAGAGGTAATTAAGGCGGCGATCTTATGATTCAAAAGCAAACTATTTCGTTAATGGTAAATGGCTCAGTCATTAGCAAGGATGTCATTCCCGGAATCTCTTTGGCGGATTTCCTGCATGAAGATCTTAATTTAACGGGCACTAAGGTAACTTGTGCGCTGGGTATCTGCAAGGCATGTACGGTTGCCATTAAGCCGATTGGCTCCGATCAATTGTCTAGGGCCCAGGCATGTATTACTCCTGTTACCAGTCTTTCTGGATTTCAGGTTTTAACAGTCGAAGGCTTGGCAAATGAGCCATTATTTCAACCCCTGCAATCGGCCTTCTTAAAGCACTTTTCTTTTCAGTGTGGATATTGCGCCCCCGGTTTTTTAATGGGAGCTTCATTGCTCATACAGCAATTGAAGGCCAATCCAGTAAAAATGGAAGCCGTTGATAATGCTATTTCTGAAGGGTTGGGAGATCATATTTGTCGATGCACGGGTTATGTTCGCTACTATGCAGCCATTAAGGAGGTTATTTTAGATACACCCGGCTTAATTGATGGCTAAATTATTTTCTCAAAAAGGGTTAGTTTATTTATCTATTGGATTAACTCTTTTTTCAATATCTACGCTAGCCCTGGCAGATGATTGGAGTGATTTCTATATTGGGTATCGCTATGGTAAAAACTTTTCCGACCCTTACCAAGGTAATGCAATCCCTAAAAATATTTTGAACTTTGCCTATACAGGAAGTTATCGCTATGGCACGAACTACTTCAATATAGACCTGTTAAAATCAACCAGCGGCGACCCTGAGATTGGAAGCACTCAGGGCGCAACCGAAGCATATGCGGTATATCGAAATGTTGTCTATGCGAGCAAGGTCTTTGATGCCCAGTACCAATATGGTTGGGTTCGAGATATTGGTGCTACGGCTGGATTTGACTGGAACACCAAGAACAACGCTTACCAGTCAGAAAAGAGAATGCTGGTGATTGGCCCTACTGTAATGTTTGATGTGCCCGGCTTTTTAAATGCCAGTATTTTTGCCTTATGGGAAAGTAATCACCCGAGTAATTGTGCTTACGCCAATAATTTGCCCGCAAGTACCTGTAATCCAAGCACTGCATTACCTAATGGCAGGTATCAATACAAAACCCACCCTTCATTGAATGTGGTGTGGGGAATTCCACTGGAGCTTGGCTCAGCACGGTTTAATTTCAAAGGTTTTATGGACTATATTGCGAGTAAGGGAAATTTGGAAAGTGGTAATCCCTCAGCTCCTGAGACACATATTAATGTAATGATGATGTACGATATGAGCTCATGGTGGGGCGTCAAGAACAACACGCTCCAAATTGGCCTTCAGTATGAGTACTGGATGAATAAGTTTGGTAATTACAACAGTGGGAGCGCTGGAAATCCCGCTTACAGCTCTCCCACACCAAACTCACCGAATGGCGCCTTTGCAAGCACTCCAGCCATTCGTTTTGAATTCCATTTCTAGGAATTTATTTCAAGTCATCCAATGTTTTGGGTCCTGGACCAGGGGTGATTAGTGCAGGCCACTGACGAGAGCCAAATGGTACTAATGGCGGTAGGAAGGGCTCCTTACCTCGTTTTTTCATCTCTGCAATAATTGCTTTGCGAGCATCACCACCCATCAATTCATAATCCATGATGCGATCATTTCCGTAGAAGAGTTGTCCTGCAGTACGGTCAGAAATGATGCGGGTGACTGATGTCAGCAGCTCTTCCGGTGTGGTGGTAAATGAAATCGTTTCAATCAAAAACAATCGATCATTAATTGCTTTAGGACCGAAGTATTGGGCTAGGACGCTAAATAAAATATTATTTTGACGCGCAACATAAATCGTATTGCTAGCTGCATAAGCTTTTTCCCAATCTGGACCCAGTTCACTCTTCCATTTATCGAGCACGCCCATCCAATGGTTAACCTGCGTCTGTGCAGCCCAAGAGATAATGAGTTTTAAATTCGGGCTCTGTTTTTTACCAAATGCCTCCAGGTCTGCCGAAGTAATTTCATTTTTCTCCAGGCATTGGGTCATAAATTGAATATTGACTGTAAGGAGTGTGCGTACCGTTTCTTTCCATGATGGGTTCATGGAAACTTCATTAAGGCCATCTAAAGCCTTTTGCATCTCATTTTTATAATTGCTTAATGGGGCACGCCAGCTTGTATCCCCTTTTTTGTTTGCAAATGGCAGAATCACTTGAGAAATCGCCATTGTGCTATGGCCAGTAGATTTTAGAAGTTGATATACCAATGGGACAGAGGGCGCCTCCTCGGGGGATTTATTAGGGCGGTACAGAATCATCTTGCCGCCTGCTCCAGAAAACAGAGAAAGAATAATGGGATGGTTTCCGAGCAACTCTCTCTGAAAGATCACCTGGGCATTGTCGTAGAGGGTAAACATTCCCGTATTAAGAGCCAATAAATTCTTTTCGGCTGGTGTTTCTTGTGGTGCAGTCAGTTTCTTATTAGTCGCTTCTAAAGGCGCAGCATTCAACGTGCTTGTAGCTATTAGCGTGAGGCTTACTAGACTAAATATCAGTCGATGGATCTTAATCAAGGTATTTATCCTTATGAGGGTTTAGGGTGCTTACTTCAGGCTTTTAATGTAACTTAAGTAATTTTATTGCCCTATTGAATTAGGCGGCAATGAAATCAATATACATTTAAGCATTTGTCAGAATCAGGTAGGCGAGTAGTAGAAAACCCTTAGTGTTGACCATCATTAGGTCTAAATATTTCATTCTTTCCCCTGCTGCGTGCATAGATGGAGGCGTCCACGCATTAATCTGATTTTAAAATTCCACCTTCAACCTAATTTAATATGATATTTAAATTGCCATTATTTAAGGAGCTTATAGGTATGAACCAGACGTCGCGTCGTCATTTTTTGAAGACCTCTGCAATGGGTGTCGCAGCTATTGCAAGTCATGAAACTTTAGCTGCTACTCCAGAAGTGAGAAAGCTTACGCCTCCAAACTTAGATGATGCCTATTTAGGGCAAAGAATTTTGTGCTATCGACCTATGCGCCATGGTTCACCCAATCTCAGTGTAGAGAATGTAAATGGAAAGGTAGTTGCGCACAACTATGGTCATGGTGGTAGCGGCTGGACATTAGGCCCTGGATCAGCAAGCTATGTTAATTCTCTTCTCATCAACTCTAAGTATGCCGAAGAGTTATCAAATAAATCAGTTCCGATTGCCATTATTGGCGCAGGCGTTATTGGACTATTTACGGCGTATGATTTAAATAAACGAGGCTATAACAACATTACGATTTACGCGGATCGCGTAGATTCTTTAACTTCCCATAATGCAGGGGGCTTATTGGCTCCCGTATCTATGGATAATGCTCCAGGTATGCAGGCTACTATTGATCAAATAGGCGTAGACGCATATCGTTTTTATGACGGCATTGCTAAAAATAAAAATGCCGACTTTAAAGCTGGGGCTTTGATCGTTCCAGCCTATTTCAATGATCGAGAAGATTCGGGTTTAGAGCCCTATGTAGGGAAGGTAATGCAACCAGCAAAAGAGGTGGTACTGGATTTCGGTAATGGCACAACGCGTCAAATGGTGGTTTATGACGATGGTATTTATATGGATACCGCCACGCTGATGGGTGAGCTCCATAAATATATGAAGGCACACAATATTGCGATTGTGAAGAGAAAAATCAATTCATTTGCTGATTTACAGCAAAAATATATCTTCAATTGCAGTGGCTTAGGATCTTCTCAGCTGGCTAATGATGCTGACGTAACACCAGTGCAGGGGCATTTGATTATGCTCAAGAATCAAGTCCCTAAAAATATGAATTACATGATCTTGGTGTACTTTGGCGAAGGTAAAACAGAGGCCAATCAGAAAGTGAAGCGATCTTTTTATATTTTCCCGAAGCGTTTAGCAAATTCAAGAGCTCAAGATATTGGTGTCGTAGGAGGCACCTTTGTTGAAGGTGGCAACCCCAATACACCCAATCTAAAAGAATTTGAAACAGTCATTAAAGGTGCTAAGCAGTTTTATGGCGTTAGCTAGGCTAAGCCATTACAGAAATCATGGTTCAGCGATGACTTGTGCACCGCATTCCCCATCTTCGCTGACCATGACTATAAATGCCCGTTGATAGCGCTTAGCAAGATGCTCGCCTAATGCTCTAGCCATCATTTCGCAGGACTGATTGCCTCTTTCTGGCTCGGTAAAGAAGGCCTTAGATTCATCTAATAGATCATGGAATTCGATTTCACGATCATCGTTGTTTACAAAACATTTCGCCTCTACTCCAAAAAGATGGCGATGGCGTGCGGCCAGATAGGAGCGATGTGCGGGAGCACCTTCCCAACGATGAAAACCAGCGAAGGTAAATCGAATAAAAATTTCTGCTTTATTGGACATGGTTTTGTTTAATGGGACTAAGGTTGGTTGGCTTGAGGGTATGTATTAATGAGATCAAGAAATATATAACTTACATCGTTATGCTTATTTCCACCGTTTCTCAAGTATTTCGGCTGTAATAGAAATGGATAGACTTGAAATTGGGTAGAGAATGAATAGCAACTCCGGGATGAGTTTACTGAGCCAGTATGCGCAGATCGTAACTGTTAAAAGGGCGCCATAGAGAATTACACATATTAAGGTGCGGATACCTTTGTCAAAATTCTTAAAGTTTAGGCTAAGCCACAGTTTTGAGGAGAGGGTTAATGTTCCAACTTGAGCAAACGCCAAAATGGCTCCATGCAGTGGGCTTGTCTTAGATACATCAATGACTGTTTCATGAAACCAGGTGGTTGCTAAGCAGGAGCCGATAAAAATGCCTGCCATAAGCCGGCTATAGCCAACTTTCCCTATTTTTCCAGGTGTGAATAGGATTATGGAGAGGCAGGCCAGAATCCAGAGAATAAATAAGAGGTCATTACTGGAGGGCATGTGAGGGAGGTGGAACCGGAGGTTATTCCTGTATAAAATGAAACAATACTAAACTTTATACCAATCCCTAATTTCTTTATAGATTGCGACGGATGCTTTCCTTGAACACGAATTTCTATCGATTCTCTTTATTAAGCCTTTCGATTTTCATATCGGCATGTTCGGGGGGCGGTTCAGATAGTTCATCTGGCTTAGCGCCAGTCGTGCAAATTTCTACAGGCAGTGTGCAAGGAGTGGTGCGAACTTATAGTCCTCCAGCAGCAACTGGTGGAATTGCATCGGGATCTACATATAGCGTATATGAGTATCGCGGAATTCCCTATGCCTTGGCACCAACAGGTACTCGCCGTTGGGCATTACCTGAGCCGGTCACCTCATTAGGTTCGGGAGTATTTCAAGCATACAACTTTGGTCCAGCATGCCCTCAGCAAGCGCGCTTCAGTTTAACGGAAGCAAGTGAGAATGAAGACTGCTTGAGTATTAACGTCAGCATGCCCGCCGGTACAAAGGCAACGGACAATTTGCCTGTGTTTGTTTGGATACATGGTGGTGCATTTATTGGTGGATCTTCTAGCCTTTATCGTTTAGATAAATTAGCGGCAGAAGGAAGGATGGTGGTTGTTTCCATGAATTACCGCCTTGGTGCTCTGGGCTTCATGCCTAATGCAGCATTTGAAGTGAGCAATTCATCCGGAACTTTCAATGGTAACTATGGCCTTGAAGATCAACGTCTAGCCATGAAATGGGTACAGAACAACATTTCGGCGTTTGGCGGGGATAAGACAAATGTCACCATTGCAGGGGAGTCTGCTGGAGCTGGATCAGTCTGTATGCATCTCTCTGCGCCATCACAAGTAAACGGCTTATTTAAGAAGGCCATCACGCAGAGCGCAGGTTGTATGGCGCTTTTGCCGACGGTCACTCAGGCTCAAGCTACAGGCAAGGCTAGTGCAAGCATTCAAGCAGGTTTAGGCTGCCCAACAAATGCGCAAACATTAAGTTGTATGCGCAGCAAAACAGTAAGCGAAATATTGGAACAGCAGGGAGCATATACCGAAGCAAATCCACAAGACATCACCTCTTTTTCTCCAGTCACGGGAGATCCAGCCGCATCTCCAGCATTGGTGAATACAACTGTGCCATCATCATTTAAATATGCTGCTACTAATAACTTATTAGTGACCGTGCCGATGATGATGGGCGGCACAAAAGAAGAGTTGGGCTTATATGTTGGTTACTACTGGCAGGCTTCTCAAGCTGGGGGGACTCCCATTAATAATTCAACAATTAATGGTTGGCTTGAAACTTTTTATCCGGGCCCCGTATCCAATGCCAGCTACTATTCCTCTCAGATTATGAGTAATGTAGGCTATGCGTCTGGATTAACTTCTAGCGATTCAAACGTAGTTGCACAAACATTTGGTCAGGTGTTATCAGATTACAACCCTGCCGTAGGTATTAATAATTGCCTCTATTTGCAGACTTCTAATGTCATGCTCAACTATGTAAGTCGCAATCCTTCGGTAACAGCACCTATTTATCAATTTGAATTTGATGACCCGGCTGCCCCAGTATGTAAGGTGGGTATTGCTGAGCCTTGCCCCCCATACAACATGGGCGCAGTGCATTCTTCTGAGTTGAATTACCTGTTTCCAAATCTATCGAATACAGCAGCGATTAATGCGCCAGATCTAGCGCCAGCCTCCCAAGGTTTGGCTAATCAGATGGTGGCTTATTGGGCTAAGTTCGCTTATACAGGCAATCCCAACATGTCTAGCTTGCCTGCATGGCCACTTTATAGCGGTCAACAATCTTCCAGCGTGATGCTGCTTAAGCCAGGAGCTGTTGCTCCTTATAATTCCGATGAGGCGCATCAATGCACTGCTTTTTGGGCCCCTAGCAATATGTATGATCTGAGGAATGCGCCGCCATTTAACTAAGTGATATGCATTTACCAACATCTTTCACCTCAGAATTAACATCAATTTTTGCTGAGCGTTTTAGCATCGCGCAAGCTGTTCGAGATCATCACGGGAGGGACGAGTCTCCTTACCCATTGATGGCCCCAGATGGAGTTGTCTTTGTCCAAACTAATGAAGAGGTTGCCGCTGTAATAAAGCTTTGCAACCAATACTCGGTTCCAGTGATTGCATTTGGTGCGGGCACATCCCTTGAGGGGCATTTACGTCCTATACATGGCGGCATCTGTCTTGACCTAAGTCAGATGAATCGGGTGCTTGATGTTTCCCCTGATGATTTTCTGGTAACAGTCCAATGCGGGGTGAGGCGTAAGCAACTCAATCATGAGATTAAGGATTTGGGATTATTTTTTCCTGTCGACCCTGGCGCTGATGCCACCTTAGGTGGAATGTGCGCTACTAGGGCTTCTGGTACCAATGCGGTGCGCTATGGAACGATGCGTGAAAACATTCTTGCAATGACGGTAGTTACAGCAAGCGGTGAAATTATTCAAGTTGGATCAAAAGCTAGAAAATCTTCAGCTGGATATGACTTAGTTCACCTATTTATTGGTAGCGAAGGAACCTTGGGGATTGTTACTGAAATTACTCTAAGGATTTATCCGTTGCCTGAGGCAATCTCGGCAGCTACATGTCAATTTCCCTCAGTGCATGAGGCAATAAAGGCTGTTACCGGAATTATTCAATACGGGGTTCCAGTGGCTCGTGTTGAGTTGGTTGATGAAGTTGCCATTGCGGCAATCAATCAATATGACAAGCTCTCATTAAAAGAGGTTCCGACCTTATTTTTTGAATTTCATGGATCTCCTGCGGGCGTTCAAGAGCAGGCTCAGATTGCAGAGCAAATTTCACGGGATTATCAAGGCGAGGGATTTGAATGGTCAATACACCCCGAAGATAGAGCACGTTTATGGCAAGCAAGGCATAACGCCTATTTCGCATGCCTACAAATGCAGCCAGGCTCCCGAATTCTCAATACGGATATCTGCGTACCCATTTCTAAATTAGCAAACTGCATTGATGCTGCACATGAAGTTCTTGGGAAGTCTCATCTGAGAAGCGCGATCTTAGGACATGTTGGTGACGGTAACTTTCACGCCTTAATTTCAATTGATCCAGATAAGCCAGATGATATGGTAGAGGCCGAAAGATTGAATGGTTTAATTGTCCAGCAGGCGCTTGAGGTTGGTGGAACATGTACTGGTGAGCATGGTGTTGGAATACATAAGATTCAGTTTATGAATGCAGAACATGGGCCAGGAGCAATCGAATTAATGCAAAAAATTAAGAATGCATTTGATTCAAATCACATACTTAACCCCGGGAAAATTTTGCCTAAACCCCAATAATTCATACTTAAATTAATATTTTTTATACGTGACCAATACTTTTAAGCAAATTTCAGCAGGCTATTCGCGTTCCCTGGCATTGCTTGCCGACAATACTAGTTGGGCTTGGGGAAATATCGGTCGAACAGATGCTTTAGCATCTACTGCTCCTTGGGCGGCTATTTGTGGTTCGGGTCCCCAAGAAATTGGGCATAACCGTTTTGCGCAACCTCTACCGCAGTTGCTCAACCCAAATATACCGTATACATATATAACCGATGCCATTGGGGAACTAATGGCGTTGGATATTCATGGTCGAGTGGATATGGTTGCAACATTGACCTCACTTAGCAGTGGTGCTGCTTGCTCACCAATTGCTGGAATACCTGGTGGTATGAAGCAAGTTTGTGCTAATGAGACCGCCAGTTACGCACTTGATTCCTCAGGAAGGGTATGGAGTTGGGGTAGTAATTTTCAGGGGCAGTTAGGGCGTCAAAGTGATGAAGTTTTAAACCAAGCTCCCGCAAAAATTGAAACATTGCCCAAAATTACTCATCTTGCAACAGGAAAAAACCATACGCTTGCCCTGAGTGACAAGGGTGAGGTGTGGGCATGGGGTGCTAATACTGCCGGTCAATTAGGTCAAGGAAATCTAAATTCCCTAACCAAACCGGCGCGCGTATTAATAAACACATCAATTCGCGCAATTGCTGCAGGAGACACGCATAGCTTAGCTATTGATGCAAATGGTCGCCTTTATGCTTGGGGTTCAAATAACTTAGGGCAGCTTGGTACATTGATGTCATCGAAGCTTGTTAGATATTCTTCAAGTCCACTAAGAGTTCAATTGGGTTTCAAATTAAAGCAAGTTGATGCAGGTATGCATTACACAATCGCTTTATCAGATCAGGGAGAGCTTTATGCTTGGGGCTGGAATGGCATGGGGCAGCTTGGCGAGTCTACAGTCGATTCAACTAATCAAGCCACCAAAATATCGACCCTAAACCAAGTTCGAGAAATTAGTGCGGGGGCGTTTCATGCGCTTGCCTTAAACGATAAGGGGCTTTACGCTTGGGGCGATAACCGCAACTCTGCTTGCGGGATAAGCTTCGCTCAGACTGAGATTGTAAAGAAGCCCAACTTCGTTACATTTGCTTAAGGAGTTTAGACGTGATTAAAAATTCCTTATTATCAAACCCTCACCCCTCAAGTGATGATGAAGATGAGATGGGGCGTCGCGATTTTCTTCGTTGGGTGGCGGTTTCTGCTGGAGGTGTAGTTGCTACACAGCTGACTGCATGTGGTGGCGGCTCTGATTCGGCCTCTGCATCGTCTACAACCCTTGCAGAGCCAGCAGTATTGCGATCAAGTAATGGCTTGGTCAGTATGGATTTAATAGCTGAGTACTCAAGCCAATCTATTACCTTGGGGAATGCTAATAACAGCAATACATACCCATCCGAAAAGACAACTGTAAATACTACCTTGCGTCGTTATGCACTGGGCTCTCCTGCGCCTACATTAAGAGTTAAACCTGGGGATACGATCGAGATTCGATTGATTAATCGATTGCCGCCTAGCTCAAGCGGTCAGTCTGCATTGAGATTTCTAAATTACCAAAACAGTACCAATCTACATTTTCATGGCATGCATGTCAGTCCAAAAAGAGTGGTAGTGGATGGAAAAGAGATTTTTGGTGACTATATAGTTGATACGCCTGAGCAGGGGGTGTTGCCGGGCTCAGAGCGCCTGCACAGAATTGAGATTCCGATGAACCACCCTCCGGGAATCTTTTGGTATCACCCACATTTACATGGATCAACTGCTGCTCAGGTAAGTAGCGGGATGTTTGGCGCCATCATTGTGGAAGGTGCTAACGGTCAACTATTTGATCCAGGGATTGCATCTGAGAGGGTTATTTTTGTTCACAAGCATAATTTGACAGCGACGGGACGTACTGATTCATTAAGAGATGTGTCCGAACCTGAACCGTCGGGTTTTTTGCTCAATGGAGTTAGTCAGCCAACGATCGTGATGCGCCCAGGTGAAGTTCAAATCTGGTATTTCATTAATAGTTCAACTTTTTACCATTTCAATCCAGTGCTTGATGGCCATACTTTGCAAGCATTTGCGCGCGATGGTGACCCAATTCCTGAGGGCTATCGACCAATTGATTCTGAGGCGGTTGCAAAATTTAAGAATGGAAATTGGGATAATAATCTTCAGGAGTGGCCCGGAACATTCGCATCCCCTGGTTCTAGGATTAGCGTATTCGTTAAAGCAAGCGATATTGCCGGAACCTATTACTTAAGATCTGCGCTTTCGCCATGGACGGCTCTGCCCAATATTCCTATTTATGAAGAAATCGTCGCTCGCATACAGGTGCAGGGTGAGCCTGTTCAGGAGGTAATTCCACCGGCTTCCAATTTCACTAGGCACACCGATTTTCAGCCTATTACAGCCGAAGAAGTCGCTAGTAGTGGTGGGGAAACACGTAATCTGGTTTTAGGTGTTTTTCGCCTCAATAGTACAAGCCTGCCAGATCCCTTACCTGCAGGCGAGGAGTGGGTCTTGCCAGCGGATGAGGGTGGTATTTTGAGCGGATCTGTCTTTGGGACCGGAGTCGTCAATAACGGCGTTGCTAGCAAAATTTATACATTTCAGTCCGCAACAGGCGCCAGTATTGTGTCGCAAACAGTTGTTCTAGGAGCGGTAGAGGAGTGGACTATTGCGACTTTGGATGGATTCCCGCATCCGTTTCATATGCACATTAATGATATGTATGTGGTGAAAATCAATGGGCAGGATCTTGCTAAACCGTATTGGGCAGATACATTAGCAATTCCGCCTAGAGGTAGCGTCACATTTAGAGTGCGATTTAAGGATTACGACGGTTCATTTGTTTGGCATTGCCATGTTTTAGATCATGAAGACCTTGGCATGATGCAGCTAGTAACGATTGTGAAGAATTTATAGCTTGCAGCAATCTGGATAGGGCTGTATCGCTAGTTAGAAATATGTTGCCCTAGGATCAATTTCACTGGCGGCACGCAATCCAGACTCTAGGGCGCCTTCAACCCATCCAGATTTATAGCTGGTAAAGTCTCCGGCAAAATGAATTCTTCCTTCCGGTATGCCCCATTCATCTCGCATCCATGGTTGGACACCTACACCCAATGCAGATTTAATCCATGGCACATCTTCTCCATCAGCCCACATTATGCTATCTGTGGTGACAACTTGATTTTGGTACACCAAGTTATTCGTCAGCGGAGGAGTGGATGTGCTCAAAGCATTGGTAAGCGTACTATTAAACTGAGGAAGCAATAATTCTGTGCGCTCTTTATATCTATTGGGGCCTGTGATTGCTTTAAGTTGGGCTAGTTTTACATCTCGATAGACATAAAAAAAGACATTTCCATAGCCCCCACTTTCATTGCCGGTAATATCAATAATCCGATTCCAGTCCTTATCTGAAGAAGCCATTGGCCAGCCTAGATCACCTTGTGCGACCCAGGATGGTGTCTGAGTTTGAATAATCCCTTTAAATCCATTAATCCAGGTCATACCTTTAAAAAGGTTTGTCTTGCCAGTTGACCATGATGGTTGAACATTGAGCTCCTCAATCACCTTAAATGGAATGGTGCTTATTACCTTATCAGCCTGATAAACCCTTCCATCCTTGGTAGTCACTTTTGCTTGTGAGCCAGTTTGATCAATGGAGACAACTTGAGAATTTAAGATAATCAAATTTCGACCAACTGCATCAGCCATCGATTTTGCAAGGCGCTCATTTCCGCCTTGAATGCGAAAAAATATCTTTTTATAAAAGAAATAGATTAGAGAAGGTAGACCACCAAGCACATCTCCGTCTGCGGCAACTGAGCCTAAATGTACGTTTAATAAATTGATAAAACCTTGAGAGGCGCCTTGTTCAAGCAACAATTCTTTTACGGTCTTAGTTCCATACTTAGCAACTGCTTCTGCAGTAGGCCAGCTTGGTTCAAGTGCTACGTCCAAATTTGTAAGACCAGCTTTATTGAAATATTTAACAAGAGTGGGGCCAAGAGGAGTTTGTCTCTCGCTGGCATAAAGACCCCATTGCACAGGCCAGCCGGCGGGGTTAGAACTATCCCCCTGATAACTAATTCCATCTGTGCCATCCATTACATAGCGAGGCGTGCCATCATATACATCTAGTTGTGGCAATTGGTAACGATCGACAAGCTTATTAACAAGAGGCATACCTTCGTTTGAAAAATGACCTGCACCTAATTCGGTAAACTGACCATTTTTTAATTCTCTAGACCACAGTCGCCCACCAATGCGATCCTGATATTCCAAAATTGTGACATTGTGGCCCTGTTGCTGAAGCGCAAGGGCAGCACTTAGTCCAGCTGCGCCAGCGCCAAGAATGAGCACATTCTGGGATCCGTTTGTACTGGTATCACTGCTTCCACCACCACAAGCAGAAAGTCCAAGAGTTGAGAGTATTAGAGAGCTAACACCGGCATGCCGTAAAAATTCACGGCGAGTGACGCCTTTTATATCTTTGGCGATAATCTTTTCTACAGAGGTTTTGCCAGGTTTTTTTGTACTCATTTAGGAAGCTATGTTTTTATAAATGAACTAAAAATTATTAATTATTATAAATTTATTAATAGCACAAATAATACCAATAATGGAATACGTATTTTTGCTGAGTACCCGCTGCGCTATAGCTGGCGGCATATCAGGAGTTCTAGCATTAAATTCAGATCTACAAGTAGCAGATTTCAATTGAATTGAATTCCAGGTAGTCTGATATATAGTTGCAAATAAAAGTGTATTTATAAATCCATCTAATGCCTGAATATTATGAAAAATCTTTCTTCACTATTTGCGTTTATTCATATTGCGTATTTAAGGACTTCATTGGTGCGTGTTACCCAGTTTCTAATACTCATGTGCATCTGCGCGCATGTTAATGCTCAAAGTGTAGGCAAGCCTTTTGTCTCTTCCCAGGGAGTATCAAAGGCTACTTCGGATCCTGATGGTTCTGGTGTTGTTACTGTAGTACCCATTAGTCCAACTGTCATACCCCTAGGTTTAAATCGTTATGGAGGCCCTACAGCAAATAATGCCAAGACGAAACAGATGTCGGCAAATCGGATTGTTTTGCCTCCGGGTGCTCGTGGCCCCAGAAATTTACATAAGGGTGCCGATAGCATTCTTATGATCATGCAAGGTAATCTAACCGCTCTCATTGGGGCAGCTGGTGAGAAAACATTTATTTTGAAACCGGGTGATTTTTTATATGTCCCTGGTGATGTATGGCATCAGTGGGTTAACCTCAGCAAGGCTGAGACAGTTACTTTTGTCGAAATTCGTGCAGATGCAGACGATAACACCAACGTACAAATCATCCCAACACCCTGAACATCCCATTTAGCGCTACCGAAAGACTATTCAATGATGAACTTATCCACCTTGAAGATGACCGTTTTGCGCTATGGATTCATTTTGGGCTCTGGCCTATCGATTGCCGCGCCTTTACAAGCTCACGTGGTAGACCACAAAGAAACTTCAGTTGCCGCCAACGAAAAAATCGTGGTGCCTAATAGTGGCGGAGTTACTACTATCCGCAGCAATACTCCAATCATCACACGTCAAAAGGTTCAACTTTTTCCAGGAGTTACTAAAGCTTCGGCGGATTCAACGCAACTTTCAGTGAATCGCATTATCCTGCCCCCGGGCATGAAAGGGCTTCGTCACATGCACAAGGATGCGGAGACTGTCATTTATATTATTGAGGGTAATGCAAGGACTTTCATTGGGGAGAATGGTGAAATCGCGGTAGATAACAAGGCAGGAGATTTTATCTTTATTCCAGCCAATGTTTGGCACCAGCCTTCGAATATTTCCAAAAATCGTGTGATAGCGATAGAAGCGCGGGCAGATGCCGATGACCAGCAGAATGTGATCTTGGCGCCCAATCGTTAAGTAGTTTTGAAGTCAATTGAGGCTCAAAGGATTTAGCTTCGAGTCTAGAGTATTCCAAAAGTCACATCGATGTGCATCGTTGGCGTTATACAAAGCAATTTCATTGGGTTTAAACAGCATTACCCTTTTATCATTGCTTGCCTGATTAAAGCGTGGCCAGCCACTAATTTCAGTAGTTTCTGGAGATCCCGATTTTACAAAGTTAGCCCAAGACTGAACCATCTTGTTAGATAGCCTCTGAGATGCTGCCGGCAAATTAGGCGCATCTATTGCGGAGGTATTTGACAAATTTGGAAAAATGTAATTTAGGGCGGATGAGTGAACGGGTCCTAAGGCCATTTTTGGATCCTGTCCTTTTGGAATACCTACGCCCAACACTAATGCATCTGGATCAGCAAATTCCCATTGATATAAAGGCATAACATCACTAAAGGCTTGAGCAGTCCTTAAGTAGCTGCAGTTATTTAAGCCAACTACAGGGGTGTAGTCAGAAAAAATAGAGCCCAAAGTGTCTGCTGTAAATGGTGCGCTGGCTAATTGGTACTCGTCAGTAATGGCTTGAAATTTTCCATACCAAGAAAATGAAGCTAAGGCATAGTATTTATCAAACTGTCCTAATGTAGGGGGGTTGGCGGTTAAATCACCAAATACGAATGCGTTATTGGTTGTTAATGTATTTGGATTAAAACTTGGTTCACGAGACATCTCCACCAAAACATCGTATCCAACGTAAAGCCTCAACTCGTCCTTTGCCCCACCATATAGCATCGGAACCTTATAAAGATTTGTCTTGATAGCGCTTGCAGTCCAATCTGCAATTGGTAGCGTTCCATTGCCACCGCTAGCAATGACTGGAGCGAAGGGGAATACAGGCACTTCATCTGCTACTTGGCCTTGAGCCTCAAGAACATCCTTGAGGGGTTTATTACGCATGCAACTAAGTTCTGTACTACTACCAACTTGATTGCCTCGATTACAGCCTAGTTTGGAGGACATTCTTTCAAATACCGGGGTAGTGCTGCCATCTATAGAAAGGTTAGATCCAGCCAAAGAGTCGGCTAATTTTGGCCATTCATAAAGGCAGTTATAGCTTAAGGCTAGAGCTTGCTGAAAGAGTCCTTCAACTTTGGATTTACTGAGAACATGTAAGCATGTAGAGGCAGATCCAGCAGACTCACCTGCAATAGTAATCTTACTGCTGTCACCTTTAAATGCGTCAATGTTATCTTTTACCCATTGAAAAGCTAGTCTTTGATCTTCAAGGCCTAGGTTGCCATTCCAGCCATCAGCAACGGATGGATGCGCCATAAAACCAAGGGCGCCAACGCGGTAATTGGCTGATACGACGATGATTCTGCCTTCATTGGCAAGCTTGTCCAGTCGATAAAGGTTTGAGGAGCCGCCAACAAAGCCGCCACCAGGAATCCAAATCATAACCGGAAGGCGTTCATCTTCTCCAATATTGATGGGTGAAGTGATGTTGAGTGTTAAGCAATCTTCATTCAAGCTTTCTTCGGTTAAGCCAAAGCGAGCTTGTTGTGGGCAGGCACTACCAAAATTGGTGGCATTTAAAGTCCCATTCCAGGGCTTAACTGGTTTAGCAAGTGTCCAGCGGTCCGAAGCGCTTAGGGGCTGGGCGTATGGAATACCTCTGTATTCATTAACGCCATTTCTTTGCACACCCTGAACCATGCCGAGATTGGTAGAAACTATAGGGTTTGAGGCATTGCTACTATCGCTATTACTTCCACATCCATTAAGCATTGAAAATATCATGAGGATGATGATGGATCTAATGGCGTAAGGGAGTGGATTCATGAATTAGGCTAAAAGATCGGTTCCCCTCATTTTAGCAATTTGTTATTTTATTGAAGTTAATTGTGACTAAACGGCAGTAATTTAGATCACGAGCTATCCAGAAAATAAAGCAGTGATAGGAAGCGAAATGATGCTCAGGAAGCAAGTGAATAAAACTATTGAGCTGGCTAGTGATGTATTGCCACCATAACGAGCGCAGATAACAACTGCTAATGGCGAAGCAGGTAGGGCTGAAAGTAGCAAGCCAACTTGCCTATCTACTAGAGGCAAATCTAAAATTTGGGTTAATTTATGGGAAATAATGGGTTCTGCAACCAATTGAGCAAGGCTCACTGAAACTAGTATCCAGAGCATTCCCTTTACCTTAAAGGATTCAAATGCCAACCCAGTGGCCATTGCCGATAAAAATGGCAAGGCAGAACCGATCATGGTGAGTCCGCCAAATAAGGTCACTGGCAGATAGCCTGAAGTGGGGAGCTGCAGAAGATTCCAGACTAATCCACCGCTCAGTGCAAGCATGGGTTTACTGATTAAAAATTGCTGTACTTGTCGCGGGAAGGATATTTTATCGACCCGGGAACAGTAATGAATGCCAATAAAAATTCCCACTGTATTAATTAGTAAGCCATGGCTAAATTGTGCGATGACAATTCCCATGGAAATAATTGCTGGCTGATCTTGGTAGACTATTTTCAATAAGGCACTGCCAATCAGAGATGTGCCGCTAAAAGTGCCAGCCAAAATAAAGGCCATCAGGCTGGCATTATTTAGGCGAAAGACATATTTACCCAGTGCGCCCATCAGTAGACCAACCACTAGCAACGCAACGTTGATCGACATTGCCGACAAAATATAGTTAGCCTGTAGATCTGATTGGGCAATTACAGAAAAAATGAGGGCAGGGTATACAAGATCCACAATCATCTTTGAAATGATTGGTAGATGTTTTTGATTGATGATGTCCTGCTGACGCAACCAAAGAGTGGCTGCAATCATCATGATAAAAATGCCGACAAATGAGGAGACTGGTTTAAATAAGTCCATTAATGACCAAATGTAGCATAGCCTTTTGCGTCTTTTCGGTAAGTTTGCTACCCTTTTTGCTTGAGTCAATCCAAAACTTTGTGGGTGCTTAAATCTATAAAAAAAGCCCCTAAATCACTTTAGGGGCTTTACTTATTTGGCTCCTCGACCTGGGCTCGAACCAGGGACCTACGGATTAACAGTCCGGCGCTCTACCGACTGAGCTATCGAGGAATAAGCCGATATTATAGCAAGATGAAATCACTTCTCTCTACTTCTGTACAGATCCCCAAAGTACTGACTATTGCTGGGTCAGATAGTGGCGGCGGGGCGGGGCTGCAAGCCGACCTCAAGGTCATTACAGCCTTAGGTGGCTTTGGGATGTCCGTTATCACCGCCATTACTGCTCAAAATACCTTAGGTGTTACACGCATTCAGGATATCGATCTCGATGTAGTGGAAGCCCAGATTGATGCTGTTTTATTAGATATTGGGGCAGATATTGTCAAAATTGGCATGCTTGCCAGTCCAGAAATCGTTCGAACAGTTGCTAAATCTTTACGCAAACATGGTGTGAAACAAATTGTTCTGGATCCTGTTTTGCGGGCAACCTCTGGCGCAAGTTTGGGTGGTGACGACACTGCACAAGCCATGATTACGGAATTATTTCCGATCGCATCACTGATCACACCAAATTTGGAAGAAGCTTCATTGCTACTAGGTAGAGAGATTAGTGGGCCGAATGATTTCAAATTAGCCGCAGAAGAATTGCTGGAAATGGGATCGCAAGCAGTACTTATCAAGGGTGGTCATCTCGATAGCACCCATACTCAAATCACCGATTATTTAATGTGGCGCACGCTTGAAGATGGTTTAGAAGTTGTGCAATCAAAAGAGTTTAAGCACTACCGTGTGAACACAACGAATACCCATGGAACAGGTTGTTCATTGGCAGCAGCAATTGCTACATACCTGGCAGCTGGACACGACCTAGCGCATGCAGTTGCTAAGGCTATTGCTTATGTTGAGGCCGGCTTAGAGGCGGGGCGCTTCTTAAGTATTGGTGAGGGTCCAGGACCTTTGTGGCATATGCACGATTTTTATCCAACGGCATTGCTGGATGAGAAGGAAAAGTATTAACTCCTTATTGCTTTTATCGCATTAATTCTTGTAAGTGTTTGACGGCGGCTTTGCTATCTTTAGCTTGTGTAAGGGCTCTTACTACTGCCACAGAACCAACGCCGCTCTTTGCTACTGCACGGATGCTGTCTTGATCAATGCCACCGATGGCTACCAGTGGGTAGTGACTCATTAACTGAGCGTATTTGTAGAGGCGTCCAAGACCTTGCGGGGCAGTAGGCATCTTCTTCAAATTGGTTGGAAAGACAGCGCCCATCGCAATATAGCTTGGGCAAAAACGATCTGCATAGACCATCTCTGCATAACCATGTGTACTCAGTCCAAGCCTTAGGCCAGCAGCACGAATTTCATCTAAATTAGCTTCCTCAAGATCTTCTTGGCCTAGATGAACGCCATAGGCACCGGCATCGATGGCTTCTTGCCAAAAGTCATTAATAAAGAGCAGAGTCTTACTGTCTTTAACGGCTGCAACAGATTCTTTAATCTGCTTTCTGATCTTGGATTTTTCTTCCGACTTAAAGCGCAGTTGCACAGTAGGTAGCTCTGCATCCACCATCCGCTTTACCCAATCAGCATCGGGCATGACGCCATAAAGACCTAATCGTTGAGGACATTCAGGAAAAGCATTGGGATTCATATTACGAGACCAGGGTAATAAATCAAATTGCTCTGGTCTACTTGGCCATTTAAAGGGATTAAAGCCACCATCTTGCGAAGTCATGCGTGACCAGGCTTTGCCTAATACTTTGGCATCCGATTCAATAAAGCCCATTTCAATACTAGCTAATGCACCAGCTAACTCGTAATGATCAACAGCGGCTTCATTATCAATGAGAGGTGGCGGAGAATTCACGCTAAAGCTTGGAATCGGAATGCTTAACTCAGCACTGCGATGTGCAGCAATAATTTGATCGGCTAGGTCTCGAATAAGGCTCATGAATTTAGGGTGCTTAACTGAGTGTCTTAGTAAGACTAAGATTGATGCCAAAAAGGAGTGCCTACCAAAGGCGTGCTGGCCTGGGCAGACTCTTGAGGTTTCATTGCACCGGATAAATAGGCTGCACGTCCAGCATCCACTGCCATTGCAAAAGCTTTGGCCATTACGACAGGATCATCTGCCAGGGCAACTGCTGTATTGAGAAGTACGCCATCAAAGCCCCATTCCATAACCGTACAGGCATGAGAAGGTAGGCCTAGACCAGCATCGACTAAGAGTGGCACTTTGAGTCGATCACGCAGAAGTTTCATGGCATAAGGGTTGAGTGGTCCTTGACCTGTGCCGATGGGGGCTGCCCAAGGCATGACTGCTTGGCAGCCAACGTCAACTAAGCGCTGACACAAAATAAGATCTTCCGTGCAATACGGCAAGACCTTAAAACCATCTTTAATCAGCGTTTCAGCGGTTTGCACTAATCGCAAGACATCGGGCTGCAAAGTGTAGTCATCGCCGATAAGTTCTAGCTTGATCCAATCGGTTTCAAAAACTTCACGCGCCATTTGCGCAGTCGTAATGACTTCTTGCGGGCTATGGCAACCAGCGGTATTTGGCAGTACTGGTACAGCCATTTTTTTCAGTAAATCCCAAAAGCCACTATGCGCTTCAGTGGTCGAGCTGCCTTGACGACGCAAGCTGACGGTAATCATGGCAGGATTAGATACTTGTACTGCGTTCTCTAAAACCTGTGGAGAGGGATAACGCGAAGTACCTAATAGCAAACGGCTAGCAAAGCTCTCACCATAGAGAACTAGGGTATCGGCATTATTGAGATTGCTTGGTAAAGGTGCGTTCATTTCATTTCTACAATTTTCTTACTTTAGCCACCAGTAACTGGAGCGATTATTTCAATTTGATCATTTTCATTCAAGGCAAACTCTGAATGCTGAGTCTTGGGAACAAAATTCAGATTTACCGCAACAGCGTAGGGTGGCTTCGCATTAATCAAAGCCAATGCATCACTCACCATGCTCTTACTGGGTAACTCATAGGCCACCTGATTGACGATTATGCGCATACTGCCTCAATGCGATGATTGCCTTGTGTAACACTCAAGCCTAATTCCAATGCTGTCTTACTAGAGCCTTGCTCTAAAACTTGCAGGGCGCAGTCTAGTACTGCTGGCGCAATCATAAAACCATGGCGATAGAGACCATTGATCATGATCAAGTCAGCAAGTCCTTTATCTTTGCGAGAGCGAATTTCTGGCAAATTATTTTTTAAGGTAGGACGACATTGCGTCGCCATCTCTAGGATGCGGGCTTCTGCAAAGCCGCTATGTACGGTATACACCGCACTGAGCAACTCCATGGCCGAACGCACACTCATCTCTGAAAGATCGTCAGATTCAATTTCTGTCGCACCAACAACATAAACATCGTTTTCTTTAGGAGCGATATAGATCGGATAACGCGGGTGTATCAAGCGCGTAGGGCGGCGTAGCTTCACTTCTGGCGCATACAGTCGAACTACTTCGCCACGAACACCTCGTAGCGTATTAGGCGACTCACCAGAGGACCAGGGTTCCTTTGCGCCGGTACCGCGACAATCAATCACTGCTTTATAGGAAGACTCTTTACGCAATGGTTCTGGATCGATTTCAGTATGCCAATGGCAATTGACATTCAAGAGCTTAAGTTCTGTGGCAAGAGCATCTAATAACTGACGATTATCTAGTTGACCCTCATTCGGTAAATACAAGCCCTGTGTAAAGCGCTCGGCAACACCAGGCTCAAGCTCACGCAAAGCTTCATTATTTAACTTTTGTGGAGCACTTAAGTCAGGGTTAGCACGACAATTCTTTTTTAGATGAGCGGCAAACCTCTCTGCATCACTAGCATCTTGTCGATGCCACAAAATTAAAGTACCGTTTTGCTGAAAGTAGACTGACTCGGTTAAATCATTAATGAGCGCTTTCCAGCGCGGCAGACTATATAAGCCCATGCGTACTACAGAATCCTCGGTAATCGCTGATTCTGCTAAGGGTGACAACATCGCTGCAGCAATACGCGCAGCAGCATGAGCTGCATCAGATCCGCTTTTATCAAACAGATCAACCTGCGCTCCACCCTTAGCAAGTGCAAGTGCTAGCAGACGGCCCATCAGGCCGCCGCCAACAATCGCATACTTGCTATTGAAGAAGCTTGCGCTAGTCATGAATGTCCCGTTACGCCAGATTACTTACTGATAAATCTCGCTACCGCGTTTACGGAACTCTGCAGACATTTCTTCCATGCCCTTAGAGGCTTCGGTCACCTCAGCAATTGGTATAACCTTAGCTTTAGGATTGCCGTCAGCATCCAATGTAGCTGCGTAATCACGTACTTCTTGCGTGATCTTCATTGAGCAGAACTTCGGACCGCACATGGAGCAAAAATGCGCAATCTTCGCACCTTCAGCTGGCAGAGTTGCATCATGATACTCACGCGCACGTTCAGGATCTAAGCCAAGATTAAATTGGTCTTCCCAGCGGAACTCAAAGCGTGCTTTAGAAAGGGCGTTATCACGCACCTGCGCACCAGGCAAACCTTTGGCTAAGTCAGCACCATGGGCTGCAATTTTGTAGGTGATGATGCCTTCGCGAACGTCTTCCTTGTCAGGCAAACCTAAATGCTCTTTTGGTGTGACGTAGCACAGCATTGCTGTGCCGTACCAACCAATTTGGGCTGCACCAATACCGCTGGTGATGTGATCATAGCCAGGAGCAATATCGGTAATTAATGGTCCTAGGGTATAGAACGGAGCCTCCAAGCAGTGCTTGAGCTCTTCCGTCATGTTTTCTTCAATGCGCTGCATTGGGACGTGACCAGGACCTTCAATCATGACCTGCACATCATGTTTCCATGCTTTAGCAGTCAATTCACCAAGGGTGTGGAGTTCGCCAAACTGAGCAGCATCATTAGAGTCCGCAATACAGCCAGGACGTAAGCCATCACCCAAGCTAAATGAAACGTCATAGGCTTTCATTATTTCGCAAATTTCATCAAACTTCGTATAGAGGAAGTTTTCTTTGTGATGAGCCAAGCACCATTTCGCCATGATTGAACCACCGCGAGAAACGATGCCGGTAATGCGATCCGCGGTTAACGGTACATAACGCAACAATACACCTGCGTGAATTGTGAAGTAATCAACACCTTGTTCAGCTTGCTCAATTAAGGTATCGCGGAACATTTCCCAAGTGAGGTCTTCAGCAATGCCACCAGTTTTATCCAGGGCTTGATAGATTGGAACGGTACCAATTGGAACTGGGGAGTTACGAATAATCCATTCACGAGTTTCATGAATATGTTTACCAGTGGAAAGATCCATGATGGTATCTGCACCCCAACGAATCGACCACACCATTTTTTCTACTTCCTCATTGATAGAGGAGGTAACAGCAGAGTTACCCAAGTTACCATTAATCTTCACGCGGAAGTTACGACCAATAATCATTGGCTCTAATTCTGGATGGTTAATGTTCGCAGGAATGATGGCGCGACCAGCGGCAATCTCCGAGCGCACAAACTCACCAGTAATGATTTCAGGTAAGTTGGCACCATAACTTTTGCCAGGATGCTGTTTCAATAACTGCTTGTAGGCAGGATCTTTACGCAGGTTCTCAAGGCCCATGGACTCGCGCAGAGCGATGTACTCCATTTCTGGGGTAATGATTCCTTGACGAGCGTAATACATTTGACTGACGTTATGACCAGACTTTGCTACACGCGGTGCGCTGATATGGGAGAAGCGTAAATTTTGCGTTGCTTCATCTTGTGAGCGTGCAACGCCATATTCAGAGCTAGGGCCTGCTAGTTGAACGGTGTCATTACGTTCTGCAATCCAGGCATCACGCAATCTTGGTAAGCCTTTTTCTAAATTGATTACAACATCTGGATCGCTGTAGGGGCCAGAAGTGTCATAGACAGGTACAGGAGGATTAGCCAACATCTCTTCGCCTACGCGAGTAGGTAGCTGCTCAATCATGCGGATTGGCGCTTTGATATCTGGTCTCGAACCTTGAAGATAAGTTTTGGTTGATGCGGGATAGGCAAACTTTTGCCCGAAGTCGCGCTCTAAGCTTTTTAAACTTGGAATCTCATGTTTCGTGTTTTTATCTGCAGTTTTTGTACTCATGTCCATCTCCTAGCGTTTTTAGATGGACGAAACCGGGTGTCGGTCTGATGTAACTCCCCACGCCAGCATTACCTGGATCGGGTTCTAGGGTCTTTCTCAGCGCCTTCAATTAAACCTCTATGAAGGGCACCCCTGTTTCATCCTTAAGGAAGATTTAACCACGAAATAGACAATTGCAGTGGAGCAACACTACAACCGATGAAAACAAGCCTTATAAGCTACTTATTGCAGCGCAATATAAAGTCAGCGGTTACAAAAGCGGCATCAGAAGTAAATTCATCAGCGAGGATTCTGGCAGAAGCTTCAGCAAGCGAGATTTCAATAAACCCACTGACTTCACCATCATGATTGGTTGGCACAAAATTATCAGTCAGCTCCAAGTCATAGACATACAACTGCTCATCATGAAATCCACGACCTGCTATCGGGCGACGCATATGAATACAACCGACAGGCTCAATTTGGTCAGCAATTTGTTCAGGCACTCCGGCTTCTTCCCAAAGTTCGCGGCGCGCACATACCCAGGGCGTTTCATCGGCAGCGATGCCACCAGCAGCTAAGTTATCTAGCTTGCCTGGATCAGTCGGTTTAGTTTCACTGCGCCTTCCCAGCCAAATGGTATTGGCTTGGGTGTAGCCATTAATATGCGTGGCCATACTGCGAAAACCAAAGGTCCGAAACGCTGCGCGTTCCATACGAAAGTATTTGTGACCATTTTGATCAATCCAGTCAAAATCTTCATTGCGCCAGCCAGGAATAAATCCACCCAAGCGCATGCGATTGGCGAGTTGATAAAGGCTATTCGATAAATCCCTAGGTTTGCCTAAATGAATCGAGAGCTTGTCATGACCCATGGCAATCAGTGGAATAGATTCTTTTTGTAATGATTCTTGTAAATAGGGCGTGAACTCTGGATTGAGGTGCCCAATGAGCTGCTCACCTAATATGCCGCGGGATAAATAAACCGGTAGGTAATCCGCAGGAGCAGGGCGCGCCGTATTCTGGAGCATCTCCTCGAGGGCCGCTAAGGTACTGGTTGAAAGGCTAGTCATGCCCCTGAGTGTAAGGGAACTTAGGGTTCCATGCTTTTTGTAACAAACTTACCTAGCACACAATCGCATTCAAAATTACTTATATATTTATAAGTAATTGCACAAATTAGGGGAATTCATTCTGCACACAAATTAGGCAAGCTAGGTCAGCCTATACAAATCTGTGACTTACGAAAACTTTTGCTGATTTATCCACAATGCCTGTGGATAAGTATGTGGAATTTTTTGGTCCCGCCGACAGGAATCGAACCTGTATCCCACGCTTAGGAGGCATGTGCACTATCCATTGTGCTACGGCGAGTCTCATATAAGACTAAATGTATGTTATGAGAATTTTAATGAATTACCAACCACAGAGCGCCCATACCTGATTCGTAATTGCCATCATCATATCTGGAGCAAAGTAGAGTGAAAAAATAAAAAGTAAAAGTAATGAAATGAATCCATATGAAACAAGCTTTGTCATTAAGGATGGATTCTTAAACATTAGCAACTCTGTGAATAGCGTGTTCTTTTACCGGAAGATTGACGAGGAAGGCAAATACGCCAAGTCCAATCGCGATTTCCCAAACGATTAAATAAGAACCCGTTTGATCAAATAAATATCCACCTAGAAACGCGCCACAAAAACTGCCTAGTTGATGCGAGAAAAATACGAGCCCAGAGAGCATTGTTAAATACTTCACACCAAATATTTGCGCCACGATGCCATTGGTCAGTGGAATGGTGGAGAGCCATAAGAAGCCCATGATGGCTGCAAAAATATAAGTACTCATGGGTGACGGAGGCAATAACAAGAACGCAGTAATGGCGAACGAGCGCCCTAGGTAGATTGCGGACAATAAATAACGCTTAGGAAAGCGTTGACCTAAGATGCCAGAGCCATAGGTGCCAAAGATATTAAATAGGCCAATTAAGGCTAGGGCAGTGGTAGCTACTATGGGGGCACCCACCGCGGGGTAATTTGTGGAGAGATCTTTTAAATAAGGCGCCAAGTGAACTGCAATAAACACCACCTGAAAACCGCAAACAAAATAGCCCAGGGTGAGATAACGAAAGCTGGGATTATTGATTGCCTCTTTTAATGCCTGCTTAATCGTTTGATCACCCAGCTTGTGAGTGTGAGTGAAATTCTTCTCACGCAACATGAATGCAGTTGGAATCATCAAGCTGGCCATTAATGCCAACATGAGTAATGCATCTTGTGCGCCAAAACTACTTAATAATCCTTGCTCCGCAGGAATCATTAGAAATTGACCGAAGGAACCTGCCGCAGCAGTAATGCCCATTGCCCAGACTCTTTTTTCTGCTGGAACATTGCGACCTAAGATGCCGTAGACCACACTGTACGTAGTTGCTGTTTGCGCCAAGCCAATGAGTAAGCCGCCAGCCAAAGTGAAGTTCATCACGTCATTAGAAATGGCCATGCCTGCTAGACCCAGGGCATACAAAATACCGCCAGCAACCATGATCTTGAAAGCGCCATAACGATCGGCCAGTGCACCAGTAATCGGTTGCACAGCACCCCAGATGAGATTCTGGAGTGCGATAGTCATTGCAAAAGTTTCACGACCCCAGCCATTCGCTGAGGTAATTGGTAAATTAAAGAGACCAAAGCCATGCCGAATACCCATGGACAAGGTCACCATGAGACCACCATAGATAAGGACTTCCTTTATAGAGAGTCCTGCTTTTGGAGTTTGGGTAGTCATGGGGTTTTAAATGATTCCCTTGGTACGCAATTCGTCTATTGCTTGGTCATCTAGTTTGAGGCGTTCATGCAAGATCTCTTGCGTATGTTGACCCAATGTTGGTGGCGCCATACGTACTTCAGTCGGCGTCTTCGATAAATGCATGGGGCTGGCAACTAATTTCATATTGCCGGCAGTGGGGTGGGGAACATCAATCTGCACACCCCGATGTACCACTTGCTCGTTTTCAAAGACCTCTTTGAAATTATTGATTGGGCCACAAGGAACATTGGCTTTCTCTAGTAGTGCAATCCACTCACCCTTAGTCATTTTGCGGGTCATCTTTTCTAAGATGGGAATAAGTTGTTTGCGATGCTCAACGCGCAAAGGATTTGAAGCGTATAGCGGGTTATCCGCTAAATGGGGCTCGCCACCTGCAGCTACAAATTGACGAAATTGACCATCATTGCCCGCGCCCACAATCATCCAGCCATCAGAGGTCGGAAAGGTTTGGTACGGAACGATAATCGGTGACGCATTACCCCAGCGTTTTGGTACTTCACCAGAGTTGAGGTAAGCGCTTGACACGTTAGCCATGACAGCCACCTGCGTATCGAGCAAGGACATATCAATATATTGACCCTCGCCCGTGCGATCTCGATGAACGATGGCTGCTAGGATTGCAGTGCTGGCATACATGCCTGTAAAGATATCGGCGATAGCAACCCCCGATTTTTGGGGGCTAGCACCTTCAAAGTCGTGAGCTTCGCCAGTCACACTCATGAAGCCACCCATACCTTGAATAATGAAATCGTATCCGGGGCGGTGCGCATAAGGGCCTGTTTGGCCAAAGCCAGTGATAGAGCAATAGACTAAATCTGCTTTGACCTTTTGAAGACTTTCATAATCAAGGCCGTATTTAGCTAAATCACCCACCTTGTAGTTTTCAATCACTACATCGGACTCAGCAGCCAGCTTGCGGATAAGTTCTTGACCTTCAGGTTTGGCAATATCAACCGTAATTGAGCGTTTATTGCGGTTAATGCAAATAAAATAGGCAGATTCTTCGGTTTCTTTGCCGTTGGCATCTTTAGCAAAGGGAGGGCCCCAATGACGGGTGTCATCCCCAACGCCTGGTCTTTCCACTTTGATGACATCTGCCCCCAAATCTGCCAGATTTTGAGCGCACCAAGGACCAGCCAAGACTCGGCTAAGGTCTAAAACGCGAATATGACTTAAAGCTCCCATCCCCCAATTTTGGCATGGATGACAGGGGAATTCTCGAAAAATTCAGTTCAGACCTCAGACATGACTACAATTTGCGCGCATGGCTACCCGTAAAACTTCCGAATACAGCGAATCGTCGATTCAGGTCCTAAAAGGACTAGAACCAGTCCGTCAACGGCCTGGAATGTACACCCGTACTGATAATCCACTCCATATCATCCAAGAGGTGCTCGATAACGCATCGGATGAGGCATTGGGTGGATTTGGTAAGCAAATTATCGTCACCATGCATACCGATGGAAGCGTGAGCGTGGAAGATGACGGGCGCGGTATTCCAGTGGGGATGCATCCTACCGAGAAATTGCCGGTAGTCGAAATTGTGTTTACCCAGCTTCATGCTGGCGGCAAGTTTGAAAAAGGAACTGGTGGCGCCTACGCTTTCTCTGGTGGTTTGCATGGCGTAGGTGTTTCAGTTACGAATGCCTTATCCAAGAGATTGGAAGTCACTGTTTGGCGAGATGGCCAAATGTCGACCTTGACCTTTGCTGATGGCAGAGTGATTGAGAAACTCAAATCTAGACCATCATCCAAAGAAGATAAATCCCATGGCACACGCGTACGCGCATGGCCAGATGGTAAGTATTTTGATAGCTCAGTGATTCCAATGCCTGAGCTGATTCGCTTATTGCGTTCTAAAGCAGTTTTATTGCCTGGCGTGAAGGTCACCCTGATTCAGGAAAAAACCGGTGATACCCAAACTTGGCAATATGCACAAGGCTTACGTGGCTACCTTAATGAAGCAATTGCCCAAGCAGGCCATGGGGCAGAAGTCATTCCACCGTTTGAAGGCGAGCAATATGCAACTGGCACTGGTGATGATGATTCCTTTGCTGAAGGCGAGGGCGCAGCTTGGGTAGTGTGCTGGACAGAAGATGGCGCACCAGTGCGTGAGAGTTATGTGAACTTAATTCCTACTCCTGCTGGTGGGACGCATGAAAGTGGTTTGCGTGAAGGCCTCTTTAATGCTGTTAAAGGCTTTATTGAAATGCATGCATTGCAACCGAAGGGTGTGAAGCTCATGCCGGAAGACGTATTTGCACGCGCTTCCTTTATTTTGTCTGCCAAAGTACTGGATCCACAATTCCAAGGGCAGATTAAAGAGCGCTTAAATTCACGTGATGCTGTCCGTCTCGTTTCTGGTTATGTGAAATCTGCATTAGAACTTTGGCTTAATCAGCATGTCGACTATGGCCGCAAGTTGGCTGACTTAGTCATTAAGCAGGCTCAAGCGAGAACCCGTGCTGGCCAAAAGGTCGAGAAGAAGAAATCCTCTGGCGTAGCAGTCCTACCTGGCAAGCTCACTGATTGTGAGAGCCAAGACATCGGCATGAATGAAATCTTCCTGGTGGAGGGTGATTCAGCAGGCGGTTCAGCCAAGATGGGCCGCAATAAGGAATATCAAGCGATCCTGCCGCTACGTGGCAAAGTATTAAATACATGGGAAGCAGAGCGTGACCGCCTGTTTGCGAACAATGAAGTGCATGACATCGCTGTAGCAATCGGTGTGGATCCTCACGGAGCAAACGACAATCCTGATTTATCGAACTTGCGTTACGGTAAGGTGTGCATTCTGTCTGATGCAGACGTCGATGGTGCGCATATTCAGGTATTGCTCTTAACCCTGTTTTATAAGCATTTCCCTAAACTCATTGAATTGGGTCATGTGCACATTTCACGTCCACCCTTATTCAGAGTAGATGCTCCAGCGCGTGGCAAGAAGCCAGCGCAAAAAATTTATGCCTTAGATGCGAGCGAACTTCAAGCAATTGAAGATAAGTTACGCAAAGATGGTGTTAAAGAAACTGCCTGGCAGATTTCTCGCTTTAAGGGTCTAGGTGAGATGAGTGCAGAACAGTTATGGGATACCACTCTAAACCCAGATACACGCCGCTTACTACCAGTTACCCTAGGCACATGGACTGAAGACGAAACATTTAAAACAATGGATATGTTGATGGGTAAATCAGAGTCTGGCGCACGTCGTGACTGGCTAGAAGAACGTGGCAATGAAGTGGAGGCGGATATCTAATGGCAACTAAAAAGACTCCCGGAAAAAACACTCCAGCTGAGCAGGCAGATCTATTTTCCAATCCGATAGAAATCGATATTGTTGAGGTAGATGAATCACCAGCAGTAGCATCCTCTGGTGGCGGCTCTGGTGCACATGATCCAAAAACAGTTGATCTTAATGAAGATGGTAAAGACAGCTTAACGCTGGCGGTATACGCTGAGCGCGCCTATTTGGATTACGCAATTAGCGTCGTTAAAGGTCGCGCACTTCCAGATGTCTCGGATGGTCAGAAGCCTGTGCAGCGCCGTATTTTGTTCTCCATGAGTGAAATGGGCTTGCGCGCAGATGCTAAGCCAGTAAAGAGTGCACGAGTTGTGGGTGACGTACTCGGTAAGTTCCATCCGCATGGTGACCAATCAGCCTACGATGCCTTAGTGCGTCTAGCCCAAAGCTTTTCTTTACGTTATCCATTAATTGATGGTCAAGGTAACTTTGGTTCACGGGATGGTGATGGCGCTGCTGCAATGCGTTACACCGAAGCACGTCTAACCAAAATTGCTAGCTTGCTATTAAGTGAGATCGATGAAGGCACGGTAGATTTTGCGCCTAACTATGATGGTTCATTCCAGGAACCCAAGTTATTGCCAGCGCGTTTGCCATTTGTACTCCTTAATGGGGCTTCCGGTATTGCAGTGGGTATGGCTACAGAAATTCCTTCACACAATTTACGTGAAGTCGCTACTGCGGCTGTTGCTCTAATGAAGTCTCCGAAGATGAGCACTGCAGAGTTATTAGAAATCATGCCTGGCCCTGACTATCCAGGTGGCGGTCAAATTATTTCTTCTGCAGCAGAAATCGCACAGATTTATGAAGCAGGGCGCGGCAGTATTAAGGTTCGTGCGCGCTGGTCTGTAGAAGAATTAGCGCGCGGTCAATGGCAGATCGTTGTTAATGAATTGCCGCCAGCAACATCTTCGCAACGTGTCTTGCAAGAGATTGAAGAAATCACCAATCCTAAGGTAAAGGTTGGTAAAAAGACACTCACCCCTGAGCAAAATAATCTCAAATCGACCATTCTGAATGTACTTGATGGCGTTCGTGATGAATCGAGCAAAGATGCTGCAGTGCGCTTGGTATTTGAGCCTAAGAGCAAAAATATCGATGTCAATGAATTCGTTAATTTACTGTTAGCACACACCTCATTAGAGTCCAATGCGCCAATGAACTTGGTGATGATTGGCAATGACGGTCGTCCACGTCAAAAAGGCTTAAAAGAGATCATCTCTGAATGGATCGCGTTTCGGGTCGCTACTGTTACCCGTAGAACGCAGCACCGCTTAGGTAAAGTCAAAGACCGTATGCATATTTTGGAAGGGCGCTTAATTGTCCTTCTCAATATTGATAAGGTCATTAAGATCATTCGTAATAGCGATGAGCCTAAAGTCGATCTGATCAAGGAATTCAAGCTCAGCGACCGTCAGGCCGAAGACATATTGGATATTCGCTTGCGTCAGTTGGCGCGCTTGGAAGGCATCAAGATTGAGCAAGAGCTCAAAGAGCTGAAGTCTGAGCGTGATGACTTGGAAGGCTTGTTGCAAAGCGATACTGTTTTACGCAAGCGCATCATCAAAGAAATCGAATCCGATATGAAGGATTTCGGTGATGATCGTCGCACCCTCATTCAGGAAGATAAGCGTGCCGTAGCTGAGACCAAAGTCATTGATGAGCCAGTGACCGTAATTGTTTCTCAAAAAGGCTGGGTACGTGTACGTCAAGGGCATGAGCACGATGCCACACAGTTTGCCTTTAAGGCGGGCGATGCTTTATATGCCACCTTTGAAGTAAGAACGGTGGATGTTATACAAGGCTTCGGTAGTGATGGACGGGTATATACCGTTCCCGTCAGCGAGCTACCTGGTGCGCGTGGTGATGGTTCGCCATTAACCAGCTTTGTGAACTTGGCTGCAGGCTCGCAGATGGTGGCTTACTATGCCGGTCAACCTGATGATTTGGTATTGCTGTCTACTAAGGCCGGATTTGGTTTCCTAGCCAATGTTGCGGATATGAGTACACGTAATAAGGCAGGTAAATCATTCCTTAGTATGGATGCTAAAGTACCTGGCGATGCCCCTTTAGGAGCAACGCAGGTAAAAGTAGGCATGAAGCAAGTTGCCTGCTTATCTGAGGCATCTAAGTTGTTGGTCTTCCCATTGGATGAACTCAAGCGCCTGCCAACTGGAGGCAAAGGTGTGATTTTGATGGGCTTAGATGATAAGGAATTCTTAGCATCTGCAATTGCAGTTGGTCCAAATGGCGCCACCTACTCAGGTGCAGGACGCGCCGGCAAGCCTACTGAATTAAGCCTAGATGCAAAAACCTTAAAGTCGTTTGCAGGTAACCGTGCGCGCAAAGGTCATTTTGTTGAGCCACGCTTAAAAGACGGCAAGCTAACAGCGAACTAACTTACACTTAGTTAACTCAGTGTTAGTTAAGTTTTCTTGGGCACGCTAATGCCGTATTTAACGGCAATCACTTCCGCCAGAATCGATACTGCGATTTCTGGTGGAGTGAGAGCGCCGATATAGAGCCCCACTGGGCCATGTAATTTTTCAACCTGTTCTGCAGTGACATCAAACTCCAGCAAGCGTTCTTTACGTTTCTGAGTATTTTTACGACTGCCTAATGCGCCGACATAAAAGGCGGGCGACTTCAGCGCCTCCATCAGGGCCATATCATCGAGTTTAGGATCATGCGTAAGGGCAACCACTGCCGTATGAGAATCAACACCGATCTCTAGCAAGACATCGTCTGGCATGCCTTTTGAAAAAATAATATCGGAGCGATTCAGCCCCTCGGCATATTCCTCTCGAGGATCAATGACGATGACCTCAAAGTCGGAGGCCAATGCAAAATCGGCTGTGTACAAGGAAAGTTGTCCTGCGCCAATAATCACCATACGCCAACGTGGACCATAAGTAGTTTGCATTTCATGCTCGTTACAAGCAAATTCATCGCTACGATCACCGGCACTGAGAATTGACTTGCCAGAGAATAGATTCACATTGCGTCGTGTAATTTGATGAGAGGTGATGTTCTCAAGCAATTTCTCTAAAACTACCAATTCAGGTTTAGGCTCTACCAGGAGTCGTAGAGTGCCGCCACAAGGTAGGCCAAAACGCGCTGCTTCTTGTTGCGTCACTCCATATACAACCATCTCAGGAGTATTACGGGTGAGGATTTCAGTTTGTACTCTGCGGATCAGATCATCCTCAACGCACCCGCCAGAAACTGAGCCAGCAACTTGGCCATCACCTCGAATAGCAAGCCAAGAGCCCACTGGACGGGGTGCAGAGCCCCAGGTCTGCACCACGGTAGCAATGGCAACCGGTTGACCCGCTTGAAGCCATTCAACCGCGGATTTGAGGACGCTTAAATCGGTACTATTCATGCGTTTTCTTCTTTTTCGTTCTTTTGCGTATGCTTTTTAATAACTATTTATTATCACTCTAATGACTGTTTCTAGTGAATCCTCTAAAAGCCCATTATTACGGCTATCTATTCTCATCCTGGCTGCAGGTGAGGGCAGTCGTTTGGGTCGGATCCCTAAGGCTTTGTTAAAAAAAGATGGCATCACTTTATTAAAGCGTTTTATTCATTCAACAGAGTGTCTTTATCCGGTAGAGACTTTGGTTGTGACTGGCTTTTATTCTGCAGACGTTGAAGCAGTAATTAAATCACTTCAAAACGAGATTCAAAGCCCATTAACCTGGATCAGAAACACAAACCCAGGGGCGGGTCAATCCTCTTCTGTGCGTCTTGGAATCGAGTCACTCAACAGTGATTACGACGTTCTGTTGATTGCCTTATGCGATCAACCCAATATAGGCAGTCAAGAGATGGAATCTTTATTGGAGCAATTTAAACAAAGATCCCCTCAGCAAGAAATCGTTTTGCCGCTGGTGGAAGGTCAGCGTGGTAACCCCGTCTTATTTTCAAGAACAGTGATTCAAAAGGTTATAGCGCTTCCAAGTATGGTGTGCAGACCCTATATGGATGATCATCCAGAGCTAGTCAAAACATTTGTTACTGATAATCAAGCCTATCTGCAGGATGTCGACACTCAAGCCGACATCCAAAAACTGGGCTTAGATCCCATCTAAGATTAATAAATTTCCGCAATCAATTCAATTTCAACACAAGCCCCAAGCGGGATTTGTGCCACACCAAAAGCGCTACGGGCATGTTTACCGGCTTCTCCAAAGATTTCAAACAACAATTCTGAGCAGCCATTAATTACTAGATGTTGCTCTGTATAACTATCGGTAGAGTTAACTAAGCCCATTACTTTCACGATGCGCTTTACTTTATCTAATGAGCCTAGGTGATTTTGTAATGTCGACATTAAATCAATAGCGATTGATCTTGCCGCTGCTTTACCAGTTTCTGTATCCATATCCTTGCCCAGCTTTCCAACCCAAGGCTTGCCATCCTGCTTGGCAATATGGCCCGATAAAAAAACAGTAGTACCGGTAGTAGCTGCCATGACATAGGCTGCAGCAGGCGGTCCTGGTGGGGGTAAATCAATACCAAGGGCCTTAAGACGTTCGCTAATGTTTGTGCTCATATAGAAATTCCGTGATTGATAAAAAAGAAGGGTGAAGTAAATCAGAAAGGTAGGTCAGAATTCTTGAATATTACTTTGAAAGTTGGCGCATAGCACTTTCTAAGCCATTGATTGTGACAGGGTACATTCGATCTTTCATGAGATTTTGCATGATGTCGATCGATTGACGGTACTGCCAAATAGACTCAGGCTCAGGATTGAGCCAGGCAAAATGGGGGAAGTGATCTATTAGGCGATTAATCCAAACTGCCCCAGCCTCTTTGTTGTTGTATTCCACTGAACCATTGGGGCTCAATATTTCATAGGGAGACATCGTGGCATCTCCAACAAAGATCAACTTATAGTCAGGACCGTATTTATTAATAATGTCCTGAGTAGGTGTTGCTTGATCACGCCTGCGGCGATTGCTTTGCCAGAGGTTTTCATAAACACAGTTGTGAAAATAGTAATGTTCTAGATGTTTAAATTCCGCTTTAGCGGCAGAAAATAATTCTGCAATACGTTGAATATGATCATCCATCGAACCACCAACATCCATCAAGAGCAACACCTTGACTTGATTGTGGCGTTCAGGACGCATTTGAATATCCAGCATCCCTGCATTAGCAGCGGTTGAATGAATAGTCTTATCTAAATCTAGTTCGAGGGTGGAGCCTTCGCGTGCAAAGCGTCGTAAGCGTCGCATTGCCACCTTGATATTGCGAGTACCCAAGGCTAGGTCACTGTCATAGTCTTTAAACTCGCGCGCTTCCCAAACTTTAATTGCGGTTCTATTGCCCGCACTTTCTCCGCCAATCCGGATTCCCTCGGGATGGTAGCCACTGTGACCAAAGGGAGAGGAGCCGCCGGCGCCAATCCATTTATTACCGCCCCCATGCCATTCCTTTTGCTCTTTTAGGAGCTCTTCAAGACGTTTCTTCAAAGCTTCAGGTCCACCCAGTTTCTGTAGAGCGGCCTTTTCTTCATCAGTAAGAACACGCTGGAGTTTTTTCTCAAGCCAATCGAGCGGTATGTCGGGCGAGAGTGCAATGATTTGCTCAACCCCATTAAAGTAAGCTCCAAACACTTGATCAAAGCGATCAAAATGTTGCTCATCTTTTACTAAGGTCAAGCGAGAGAGTTGATAAAACTCATCGATCGATGGATTGATGACGCCAGATTTCAAGGCCTCTAATAGAGTCAAAAACTCCCGCACCGAGACAGGCACTTTAGCCTCTTTCAGATTGAGGAAAAATTGAATCAACATAAATAGTCTTGTGACTAAGAAATATTAGCGATGGTTACGATTCATCATGACTAAGCGCTCAAACAGATGAATATCTTGCTCATTCTTCAATAGGGCCCCATGTAAAGGGGGAACAACAATCTTTTCATCACTGCTATGTAGAGCCTCAGGCGAGATATCTTCAGCCAGTAAGAGTTTGAGCCAGTCAATTAACTCCGAGGTTGAGGGCTTCTTTTTCAGGCCAGGCAATGAGCGGATTTGATAGAAAGACTTGAGCGCTGCATCGAGGAGATCTTGTTTGATATTGGGATGATGGACATCTACGATGCTTTGCATGGTCTTTGCATCGGGGAATGTAATGTAATGAAAGAAGCACCGACGCAAAAAGGCATCGGGTAATTCTTTTTCATTATTGGAGGTGATGATGACTAAGGGACGATGTTTTGCCTTAATGAGTTCACGCGTTTCATAAACATAGAATTCCATGCGATCAATTTCACGCAGTAAGTCATTTGGGAATTCAATATCTGCTTTGTCGATTTCATCGATCAGCAATACGGTAGGTTCATCAGCCTCAAAAGCTTGCCAAAGAACCCCTTTCACAATGTAGTTGCGAATATCTTTTACTTTTTCATCACCCAATTGCGAATCACGCAATCTACTGACGGCATCGTATTCATAAAGACCTTGTTGTGCTTTGGTGGTCGACTTAATGTGCCACTGCAACAGGGGCATTTGAAGTGCGGCAGCAACTTCTTCAGCAAGCATGGTTTTACCTGTCCCTGGCTCACCCTTAATTAAGAGGGGGCGCTGCAGCACAATGGCTGCATTGACTGCCAACTTGAGATCGTCCGTGGCGACATAGCTTTGGCTTCCGTCAAAGCGGTTTTGAGATGGTATGGCAGGTTTGATCATGATGTTGTCTAAATAAGTGCTGGATGAAGCGTTCCAGTATAGGTAAATGGGCTTAATTTTTCAGTATTTGTACTGATTTTGCCTCTCTGAATAGCGGGGAGGGGCATCTGTCCGCTATACTCTTCCCCAATTGATCCGAATCAAACTCGTTTAACACTGATTTATATGAAAAAACTCTCAATTCTTCCTCATTTGACTATTGCCGCAACCCTAGCCTTTGCGAGCACTGTTGCTCTTGCCCAGGCTGGTGAAGTAAAAGGTAATGCGGCTGCTGGAAATGCCAAGGTTTGGTTATGTGTTGGCTGTCACTCTATCCCTGAGTACCGTGCTGATTACCCCTTGGTTTATAAGGTTCCGATGATTGGTGGCCAAAATGCTGCTTATATTGCAACTGCCCTAGCTGCATACAAAAAAGGCGAGAGAAAGCACCCTACAATGCGCTCTATTGCTGCCAGTCTTTCCGATCAGGATATGGCCGATATCGGCGAATACTATGCTGCGCAAACTGCCAGCTCGCCTAACAACCCATTGAAGTGATTCATTGATAAAGATTCTTAGAGATACGTATATGAAATTCGCACTAATAACTGTAGCTTTACTCTCAAGCATTGGTTTGGTTAGCGTTGCAAATGCTGCTAGCAAAGAAAAAGGTCAGGCTTTGGTTGAAAAGGCTAACTGTGCCTCATGCCATGGCGCAGGTCTGAATGCTCCAATCTTGCCGGCTTACCCAAAATTGGCTGGCCAGTATGCTGATTACCTCTATTACGCCCTAAAGGCCTACAAAGTAGGTAATGGCAATGCCCAGTTTGGCCGTAATAACGCGGTGATGGGCTCGCAAGTACAGAACTTTACTGACGCAGACTTGCAAAATATGGCTGCTTACATTGCCTCTTTGCCAGGAAACTTTGTTATTAAAAAGTAAATGTAATTAGCTTATGCTACTTATGCTAAAGGCTTAGAATACTCTTCTAAGCCTTTATTTTTTATAGGTATTCTTAAATTTAACGTAGGGCTTCTAAGCCCCTAGCAAGATGCTTGCGCATCGCTAATTCTGCGGCCTGTTCATCTCGCTTCAAGATTGATCTGAGGATTTCTCGATGCTCAACGAGTGAGCTTTGTAATCTTCCAGTGCTGGTTAAAGAGTCTCTGCGGTGTAATTTAAGGACTTTGCGTAAGTCGGCAATAACCCCATTCATCCAGCGATTTCCAGCGATTTCTTGTATTAATTCGTGGAACTTGACGTTAATTTCAAAAAATTGCTCAATATCCCGATCTGCGGCCGCTTTCTCTAAGCGATGATGCAGGTGATCCAGCATGTTTAGCTCTGCTTCTGTAGCTTTAGTTGCCGTTTCTTTGGCGGCTTGACCCTCTAGAAGGGAGAGAATAGTAAAGATTTGCTCTAAATCCGTCCTGGCTACCTCGGTTACGTATGCGCCACGGCGCATCTTGATTGTGACAAGACCTTCAGAGGCTAAAACCTTGATTGCTTCACGCATGGGCGTTCGACTAATGCCAAATTGATCAGCTAATGATTGCTCATCTAGCCAGCTCCCAGAGGCCAGCTCTTTGCTGAAGATTTGCTCCCGAAGCCTATCGGCAACATCCTCGTATAGCGGTCTATTATTCAGTTTTGTATTCATAATTATGAATACATTATGTAGACAAATGGATAATAGTCAAGCAGAATGTGAGGATATTACGATGCAATGCAACAAAAATTAACCAGGAGTTTTTGTGAGTTCTAAAGAAAACAATTCATGGCCACCATTTCCTGATGTCAATCTGGATGCTTGGAAGAAGTCTGCGCAAAAATCTGCACCTAATGGTGATGTTGATTCATTGGGGTGGAATACACCAGATGGAATTCATTTAAAAGCTTTATACACATCGGCAGATGTTGACGGGCTTAACTACACAAATACATTGCCGGGATTTGAGCCATTTGTGCGTGGACCCCAGGCAACGATGTACTCGGTACGTCCTTGGACAATTCGTCAGTACGCTGGTTTTTCAACTGCTGAAGAATCCAATGCTTTTTATCGCAAAGCCTTAGATGCAGGTGGCCAAGGTGTGTCAGTTGCTTTTGACTTAGCAACGCACCGCGGTTACGACTCTGATCATCCGCGCGTTACGGGTGACGTTGGTAAGGCGGGCGTTGCAATTGATTCTGTAGAGGATATGAAAATCTTGTTTGATGGCATTCCATTGGACAAAGTATCTGTTTCGATGACCATGAACGGTGCTGTATTGCCGGTACTGGCTGGTTATATCGTGGCCGGTGAAGAGCAGGGCGTGAAGCAAGAGCAGCTATCGGGAACGATTCAGAATGACATTCTGAAAGAATTTATGGTGCGTAATACTTATATTTACCCACCAGAGCCCTCAATACGCATCATTGGTGACATTATTGAATACACGGCAAAGCATATGCCAAAGTTCAACTCGATTTCTATTTCGGGTTATCACATGCAGGAGGCTGGCGCTAATCAGGTTTTGGAATTGGCGTTTACTTTGGCAGATGGTAGAGAGTACGTCAGAACGGCTCTTGCTAAGGGCTTAGATGTAGATGGATTTGCTGGACGCCTGTCTTTCTTCTTTGCAATTGGTATGAACTTCTATTTAGAGGTTGCTAAGTTACGCGCTGCGCGTTTGTTGTGGTGGCGCATTATGAAATCCTTCGAACCGAAGAATCCCAAGTCATTGATGTTGCGTACGCACTGCCAAACATCAGGCTGGTCTTTGACTGAGCAAGACCCTTATAACAACGTAGTGAGAACAACTGTAGAGGCGATGGCAGCGGTCTTTGGGGGTACTCAATCCCTGCATACCAATTCCTTGGATGAAGCGATTGCACTCCCTTCAGAGTTCTCGAGTCGCATTGCCCGTAATACTCAATTAATACTCCAAGAAGAAACCCATATTCCAAGTGTGATCGATCCCTGGGCTGGCTCATACATGATGGAGAACCTTACTCAAGAGATGGCTGATAAAGCTTGGGAGATCATCGAAGAAGTTGAAGCAATGGGCGGTATGACCAAGGCAGTTGAAAGTGGCTGGGCTAAGCTCAAGATTGAAGCTGCTGCCGCTGAAAAGCAGGCCAAGATTGATTCAGGCTCTGATGTGATTGTTGGTGTGAATAAGTACAAGCTGGCAAAAGAAGATTTAGTTGATGTATTGATGATCGATAACGATAAGGTGCGCGAAGGTCAGGTTGCGCGTCTCAAAGATATCAAGGCAAAACGCGATACTCAAAAAGTACAGGCTGCATTAGATGCGTTAACGAAGGCTGCTGAAGACAACTCAGGAAACTTATTAGAGTTGGCTGTGAATGCCATTCGTTTGCGCGCCACTGTTGGCGAAGTTTCTGATGCATTAGAGAAGGTTTACGGGCGCCATCGCGCCGATACGCAAAAGGTGACCGGTGTGTATGCAGCTGCTTATGATTCAGCCGAAGGCTGGGCAAAACTCCAAACAGAAATCGCTGACTTTGCAAAAGACTTCGGACGTCGTCCGCGCGTAATGATTGCTAAGCTTGGTCAAGATGGCCATGATCGTGGCGCAAAGGTGGTTGCTACTGCTTATGCCGACCTCGGTTTTGACGTCGATATTGGGCCACTATTCCAAACCCCTGAAGAGTGTGCTCGTCAAGCGATTGAGAATGACGTTCATGCTTTAGGCGTTTCAACATTAGCTGCCGGTCATAAAACTTTGGTACCAGCCATTATTGCTGAGCTCAAGAAGCAGGGATCAGATGACATCATCGTATTCGTTGGGGGCGTGATTCCAAGACAGGACTATGAGTTCCTCTACGAGGCAGGTGTAAAAGGTATTTACGGGCCTGGTACTCCGATTCCAGCTTCGGCTAAGGATGTGCTCGAGCAGATTCGCAAATCTATTAAACCTGCTTAATACGCATCATGATCAAGCTCGAAGCTGCTGATCAGACTCTGGTGAATGATCTCACCGGTGCACCATCGCTTAAACAGCGACGTGCGCTTGCCAAGATTATTACTTTGCTGGAATCAACTCGCTTAGATCATCGTCATCGTGCTGATGATGTGCTGAATTCTGTATTGCCCAAAACCGGAAAATCCTTTCGATTAGGTATTTCAGGGGTACCTGGTGTCGGTAAGTCGACTTTGATTGAATCTTTGGGTCTTTACCTGATTGAAAAAGGCCATCGTGTTGCCGTATTGGCAATTGATCCATCATCCAGCTTATCTGGCGGTTCCATTTTGGGCGATAAGACCCGTATGGAACGTTTATCGGTTTTAGAAAATGCTTTCATTCGTCCAAGCCCATCGTCTTGTACTTTGGGTGGTGTGGCGGAGAAGACGCGTGAAGCGATGTTGGTTGCTGAAGCTGCAGGCTTTGATGTGATTATTGTTGAGACCGTTGGTGTAGGCCAAAGTGAAATAGCAGTAGCCGGCATGACTGATATGTTCTTATTAATGCAGTTACCCAATGCTGGTGACGATCTCCAGGCCATTAAAAAAGGTGTCATGGAGATTGCTGATCTGATTGTGATTAACAAAGTAGATATCGATCCTGATGCAGCTATGAGAGCGCAACTCTTTATTACCAGTTCATTACGTCTATTAGGCTTTCAGGGAAATCCTGACCACGCTTCACACAATAAAGAATTTTGGCATCCACAAGTGATGACCTTAAGCGCTTTAGAGGGCAACGGTGTGCCAGAGCTGTGGAATAAGGTATCTCACTTTGAAAAGCTTCAAAAGGCTAATGGGAAGTTTGATGCTCGGCGCCAACAACAAGCGGGTGCATGGATGTGGGATCGCATCGATGCCGGTCTAAAGAATGCATTTCGTAGTAATGCGGCAGTGCAAGAGCTGCTGCCAAGTTTGATCTTACAAGTAAACCAAGGAACTATGGCGGCTTCAGTAGCAGCAAGAAGGCTGCTGGAGTCCATGGGGCATGAATTTTTTTAAGGAGTAGTAAATGAAGGACATCATTCAACAGCTGGAAGCCAAGCGTGAGCTTGCCCGATTGGGTGGCGGACAAAAACGTATACAGGCTCAACATGCCAAGGGCAAATTAACGGCCCGTGAGCGCATTGAACTTTTGCTAGATGCTGGCACATTTGAAGAATGGGATATGTTCGTTGAGCACCGTTGTTATGACTTTGGCATGGCAGATCAAACTGTTCCTGGTGATGGCGTAGTTACTGGTTATGGAATGATTAATGGTCGCTTGGTCTTTGTGTTCTCTCAAGACTTCACAGTCTTAGGTGGGTCATTATCTGAAGCCCATGCTGAGAAGATTTGCAAGATCATGGATCAAGCCCTCAAAGTAGGCGCTCCAGTAATTGGCTTAAATGACTCTGGCGGTGCACGTATTCAGGAGGGTGTTGCTTCCCTTGGGGGCTATGCAGAAATATTTCAGCGTAATGTAACTGCATCGGGTGTGATCCCACAAATTTCTCTCATCATGGGCCCATCTGCTGGTGGTGCGGTCTACTCTCCAGCCCTGACTGACTTCATCTTTATGGTGAAAGACAGCTCTTATATGTTTGTAACAGGCCCTGAAGTCGTTAAGACTGTGACGCATGAAGATGTGACAGCAGAGGAATTGGGTGGTGCAGTAACGCACTCAACCGTATCTGGCGTGTGTGATTTGGCATTTGATAACGATGTCGATGCCATCATGATGTTGCGTCGCTTCTTTAATTATTTGCCACTCTCTAATCGTGAAAAGCCGCCTTTGATTAAAGGCGCTAATCGCACTGAAGAGCCTGATTTCTCATTAGACACATTGGTGCCATCCAATCCAAATCAACCGTACGATATGAAAGAGTTGATTGAGAAGATTGTGGATGATGGTGAGTTCTTTGAATTACAACCGGACTATGCCAAAAATATTGTTATCGGCTTTGCTCGCATGGAAGGTCGCTCGATTGGTATCGTAGCCAATCAACCATTGATCCTGGCGGGTTGCTTAGACATCAAGGCCTCTATTAAAGCGGCGCGTTTTGTCCGCTTCTGTGATGCCTTCAATATTCCTGTAGTGACTTTGGTTGACGTTCCAGGCTTCATGCCAGGTACTGCACAGGAGTACGGCGGCATTATTAAGCATGGTGCTAAGTTGCTATATGCCTATGCGGATTGCACTGTGCCCAAAGTTACCTTAATCACCCGTAAGGCCTATGGTGGCGCTTATGATGTAATGGCCTCTAAGCATTTGCGAGGTGACGTTAACTTTGCGTGGCCTTCAGCAGAAATTGCGGTGATGGGCCCGAAAGGCGCTGTTGAAATCATCTTCCGTGAAGAAAAATCAGATCCAGCAAAGATTGCTGCTCGTGAGGCCGAGTACAAGTCCAAGTTTGCAAACCCATTTGTGGCAGGCCGTCGTGGTTATATCGATGACGTCATTCTTCCGCACGAAACCCGCAAACGTATTGCTCGTTCTTTAGCAATGCTCAAAGATAAAGACTTAAAGAATCCTGCGCGTAAACACGGCAATATCCCCCTGTAAGGCGCTGACAAATTATGACTACGAAAATGTTTAAGAAAATATTGATTGCTAACCGCGGCGAGATTGCTTGTCGTGTAATGATGACTGCTAAAAAAATGGGCATCAAAACTGTTGCTGTCTATTCTGAAGCGGATAAAGAAGCACGTCACGTGCAGCTTGCTGATGAGGCTGTTTGTATTGGGCCAGCACCATCACGCGAGTCCTATTTGGTGATGGATCGGATTATTCAGGCATGCAAAGATACTGGTGCGGAAGCGGTTCACCCTGGTTACGGATTTTTGTCTGAAAACGAACAGTTTGCAAAGCGCTGCGAAGAAGAGGGCATTGTCTTTATTGGTCCAAAACACCAATCTATTGCTGCGATGGGCGACAAAATTGCTTCTAAGAAGCTTGCATTAGAAGCTAAAGTAAATACTATTCCTGGTTATAACGAGGCGATTGACACTACCGAAGAGGCAGTCAAGATTGCTCAGGGTATTGGCTACCCAGTCATGATCAAGGCATCAGCTGGCGGCGGTGGTAAAGGCTTACGAGTTGCTTTTAACGATAAAGAGGCTGCTGAAGGTTTTGCTGCCTGTAAAACTGAAGCAATGAATAGCTTTGGCGATGATCGCATCTTTATTGAGAAGTTTGTTGAAGGCCCGCGCCATATTGAGATCCAGGTTTTGGGTGACTCACACGGCAATGTGGTTTACCTCAATGAGCGTGATTGCTCGATTCAGCGACGCCACCAAAAGGTGATTGAGGAAGCGCCATCACCATTTATTGATCCTGCAACACGTAAAGCGATGGGTGAGCAAGCCGTTGCACTCGCTAAAGCGGTGAATTACCAGTCTGCTGGTACGGTTGAGTTTGTAGTTGGTAAGGATAAGTCTTTCTACTTCCTTGAAATGAATACCCGCTTGCAGGTTGAGCACCCAGTAACTGAATGCATTACTGGCCTGGACTTAGTTGAGCAGATGATTCGGGTTGCTGCTGGAGAAAAATTGGCATTCAAGCAAGAGGATGTGAAGTTAGATGGCTGGTCAATGGAGTGCCGTATTAATGCCGATGACCCATTTCGTAATTTCCTACCTTCAACAGGGCGCCTTGTTAAGTACCGTCCACCGGAGTCTGTGAATGGTGTTCGGGTTGATACTGGAGTTTATGAGGGTGGTGAGATCCCGATGTACTACGACTCCATGATTGCTAAGTTGATTGTGCATGGTAAAGATCGTACTGAAGCCATCGAAAAAATGCGTGCCGCATTGAATGATTTTGTGATTCGCGGGATTCATTCAAACATTCCATTTCAAGCGGCATTGCTCCAGCATCCCAGATTTGTAAATGGCGACTTTACAACTGGCTTTATTGCTGAAGAGTACCCAGAGGGTTTTAAAAAGGATTCAGTACAACCAGCAGATCCAAAGCGGATGGCAGCATTGGCTGCATTTATGCGCTATCGCTACCTTGAGCATATTCAAATGATTGACGGCCAATTGGCTGGTCATGAAATGATTATCGGCAAGAAGTTTGTTGTAGTTACCGGTAAAAAATCAGGTTCAATGGACGATCCTTATGAAGTACCGATTCGGGTTGAACTTAAGGATGGTATTTACTCTGTTTACATTGATGAAGCAGATGGTGTCAGTCGCTACGACATCGTAAGTAATTGGAGACCAGGGCAAATTTGTCTGCAGGCAACCATTAATGGTACGCATAAAATAACAGCACAGGTTGAACGACGTGGCGTTAGATATGTATTAATCCTAGATGGTGCACATTACGAGTGTATGGTTCTAAGTCCATTAGGTGCTGAGCTACAACGTCGTATGCCGGTGAAGTTACCACCAGATACTTCGAAGTTGGTAATGTCTCCGATGCCTGGCCTTTTAACTAAGATCGCCGTCAAAGTGGGTGAAGCAGTCACTGCTGGTCAGAAGTTAGCCTCGATTGAGGCAATGAAAATGGAAAACACTCTATCTGCAATGCAAGATGGTGTAGTTGCCGAGATCTGCGCTAAAGAGGGTGATAGTTTGGCAGTGGATCAATTGATCATTCGCTTTGAATAATGGGATTGATGACTATGAGTGTTAAGCCTTTTAAGATTCTGGGGATTCAGCAAATTGCCATTGGCGGCGAAAACAAAGATCGCCTCAAGAAGTTATGGGTTGAGATGCTGGGTTTTGAATACAAAAGTACTTTTGTCTCTGAACGTGAAAACGTTGATGAAGATATCTGCGCCATTGGTTCGGGTGCTCATGAGATTGAAATTGATCTTATGCAACCATTTGATATCGAGAAGAAACCCGCCGTCCACCAAACACCCTTAAATCACATTGGATTATGGGTGGATGATTTGCCTAAGGCGGTTGAATGGTTAAGCGCTAAAGGGTTGCGTTTTGCCCCCGGCGGGATTCGTAAAGGTGCGGCCGGCTATGACATCACTTTTGTCCACCCCAAGGGAAATGATGAATTTCCGATTAGTGGTGAAGGTGTGCTGATTGAGCTAGTTCAAGCACCTCCTGAGGTCATTGCTGGTTTGAGTTCATAATTTGGTCTACTCATTAACTAAGTAATCAAGCAAATAGGGCTTAATGTGGCAAATATACTGGCCATCGACACCTCTTCAGCCTGGTGTTCGGTGGCTTTATCTTTAGGTGATCAAGCGCCAAAGCTCAGGCATGAAGCTGTCTCAGCTGGCGCTAGCCAACTCTTATTACCTTGGATTGAGTCACTTTTAAGCGATGCTAATCTTGCCTTAAAAGATCTCGATGCTATTGCTGTTGGCATTGGACCTGGTGCTTTTACTGGCGTGAGGTTAGGGGTTGCAGCAGCGCAAGGTTTGGCGGTTGCAAGCAGTCTTCCGGTCATCTCGGTTTGTAGTCTGGATGCCATTGCTGCACAACTAATAAATACTCCTGAATTTCAAAAGAAAGCCCCCAAACGTTTTGTTATTGCTATTGATGCTCGCATGGAAGAAGTTTACTGGGCTCAATATCAAACTCAACCTAATGTTTTGCCTAAGCGCATTGGTGATATTCACCTCACCAAGCCGGAGAGTGTTGATCTCGAAGGGATAGAGTGTTTAGCAGGTAGCGCTATTCATGCCTATGCCGAGCGTTTTCCCAGCTTTAATGGCGCTCTGGATTCTGAAATCTCACTATCCGCATTGGGCATTCTGAGCCGTGCCAAACAGGCATTTGCAGAGGGCAGATATCATGATGTTCGGCAGCTAGAGCCCTTATATATTCGCGATAAAGTTGCATTGACCACCGCTGAGCGCGCAGAGGCATTTAAGTAATGCCCGAACATTCAGCAAGCACAGGTGAGGCAGAGTTATCTTTCTTGCCGATGCAAACAGCAGATCTAGATGAGGTTCTGAAGATTGAGTCTGTTTCACATATTCACCCTTGGACTAAAGGAAATTTTTCAGATTCTTTAGCTGCTGGGCATTGGGCGTATTGCATTCGGCCGCAATCGGGCCAGATGGTGAAAGGCTCTTACCTAGATCCTGCAATTCTGTGGGCCTACTGCATATTATTTCCCACGGTAGATGAATTGCATCTTCTCAACATTACAGTCTCACCGCATTTGCGTAAGCTCGGCTTAGGAAAAAGGATGATGGCTGCTATTGAAGGTGTAGCAGCACAGCAGAAAATGCCGCGCATCATATTAGAGGTGAGGCCGAGCAATGCCCCAGCCTTAGCGCTTTATCAAAAATTAGGATATGAGCAAATTGGCGTGCGCAAAAATTACTATCCTGCAAGTCCGGAAACGGGCTTGCGTGAGGATGCGCTAGTGTTGGCTAAATCGATTAAGCTAGAGCCATGACGAATACGCATTCAGCTTTCCTGAAAGAAATGGGCATTACCGAATGGACTTCGCGGGATGCTGTTCAGCCCGAGGTGGCTATAGCGGCTGTGACAGTATCTGATATGGCCCAACCTAATGCACCTGAGGAGAGCCCGGCTCAGCGTATTTCTAATGGTATTTGGTGGTTCTTTGGTAACGAGCCGCAGGGTGATGCGAAAGTGTTATTTCAAAATATTATTCGAGTTTTGGGGTTGGCTAAAAATGAGTGGTCCTGGATAAACACTTCAGCAAATTTAGGTCAATTAGTAAGCCCTGAGTTGCCGGTGGTGGCTTTTGCATTTGGAGGTCCAGTGGCCCAGAAAATTACCGGCGAGAGAGATCCATTGCCTCAGCTGCGTGAGACAGTGCTTGCCCTGAATACTGGTAATGAGGAAGAAATTCCGGTGATTGCTTCATTTGAATTAAATCAAGTTCTGACTAAGCCAAAAGAAAAGGCTTTGCTCTGGCAAGATTTATTACTCGCTCGCTCTGTACTGCAAAATAGTTAACAAAGCTTTCGCCTTCAAGCTTAGTGCTTATGCTCACCAATCAGATGCATGGAGTCATATTCAGCCTGATTTCTGGCATGGCGTTTGATAACTAACCACATAATCAGGCTCACAGCTACGCCGAATCCAATAATCACAAATTGCACTGGCACATCTAGCCAGATCAGTAGTGAGTAAATTAATAACATCATTAAGACAGAAATATTTTCATTAAAGTTCTGTACAGCGATAGAGTGACCTGCAGACATTAGGACATGTCCGCGATGTTGCAATAAGGCATTCATGGGAACCACAAAATATCCTGCTAACCATCCCACCAAAATCAACAGCATGTAGGCAGGTAATAAGTTCAAGGTAACCTGAAGGTTGCCAATGGCAAAAATGGTTGTATTCGGAAGCATGTCAGAGTTATAGACTGCCATTACGCAGACAACCAGGCCCATGGCAACACCATATGGCAAAACGTTTAAAGAGTTGCGCAGCGGGATACGCCATGCTGCATAGACTGCGCCGCCAGCAACGCCAACTGCCGAGACTGCCTGCAAAATCGCACCCTGAGATAGGTTCATATTTAGGGCAACTTGAGCCCACTTAATCACGATAAATTGCAGCGTAGCGCCTGCGCCCCAAAACAGAGTCGTCACCGCTAAAGAAATTTGACCCAAGCGATCGTTCCAAAGCGTCTTAAAGCAAATGGAAAAGTCTTTAATCAGCTCAATCGGATTGGTTTTTTGAGACACGTAGCGGGCACCGGTATCTGGAATTTTTAGGTTGATCAATGCTGCAATGACATAAATCATCATGATGATCATGATCGCAGACTCAGCGGGGGTATCAATGCCAGTCTCGAGTGTAGGTATATCGAGTGAGAGAAGGCTTTGAGAGACGGTAGTGCTAATGAGTACCCCACCCAAAACGGTACCCAAAATGATGGAGCCAACTGTCAGACCTTCAATCCAACCATTAGCAGCTACCAGTTTTTCAGGGGGCAGCAACTCAGTGAGAATGCCATATTTAGCCGGAGAGTAGGCTGCCGCACCAAGACCAACAATCGCATAAGATAAGAGCGGGTGACTGCCAAATAACATTGCCACGCAACCAACGAACTTGATCGTATTGGTAATAAACATGACGTTGCCCTTAGGCCGTGAATCTGCAAAAGCTCCAACAAAGGCTGCCAAGATTACATAGGACAATACGAAGAACAATTTGAGCAATGGCGTCATCCAGGCCGGAGCGTGAAGCTGGGCCAAGAGGGCAATAGCCGCAATTAGGAGCGCATTATCAGCAAGCGACGAAAAAAATTGCGCCGCCATAATGGTATAAAAGCTACGGTTCATTCGTACAATCTAGTCATTAATACAATTAAAGCATGAAAGGAGGGGTGAATATGGGTGAATCTGCTAACAGCCTAATTAATAGACCAATTTTGGCCTCTATTCATACTGCTGCCTTTCAGCATAATTTAAACCGAGTTCGGGAATTGGCGCCAGAATCGAAAATCTGGTCTGTGATCAAAGCACGCGCTTATGGCCATTGTTTTGACGCAGCCCTAAAAGGCTTGGCCTCTACAGATGGCTTTGCCTTACTGGATATTCAGGATGCTGCCTGGCTACGTGAACGTGGCTGGGAAGGTCGAATCCTGCTTTTAGAAGGGTTTTTTCATGAAAATGAGCTAAGCCTTGCTGAAGATTTAGCTTGTGACTTAGTGGTTCACTGCGACGCCCAAGTTGAGTGGCTTGAACGCTTTAAAGGCAAAAACCACAAACTATTTAATGTCTTTTTGAAGATGAATACAGGAATGAATCGATTGGGAATTAAGCCTGAAGCCTATCGAACTTCCTTTCATCGCCTACATACGGCTGGCTACCATATGCACCACATGACTCATTTTGCGAATGCCGATCAGGTAGATCGACTTCCTTCAGTTGGCGCTCAACAAGAATTATTTAATGAAACAATCGCAGGTTTACCAGGATCTACCTCTCTAGCAAATTCTGCGGCGATCTTGTGGCATCGCAATGCTCTGGGTGACTGGGTACGCCCTGGAATCATGCTCTACGGAGCTTCGCCAACTGGGCTATATGCTGATATTGAGCATGCGAATCTGCAGGCCGTCATGCAGCTTCATAGTGAAATTATTGATATACAAGAGCTTCAAAAGGGCGATCGTATTGGTTACGGTGGGCGCTATGAAGCACCTGATGCAATGCGAATAGGTATTGTTGCCTGTGGTTATGCCGATGGATATCCGCGTCACGCTAAGGACGGTACTCCAGTGTGGGTGACCTCAGGTGATAGTGGCGTTATTTGCCCCCTGGTGGGAAGGGTCTCCATGGATATGCTGACAATTGATTTACGCAATGCTCCAGATGCGAAGATTGGAAGTACTGTGCAACTATGGGGCGATAAAGTACCCGTGGATGACGTAGCGCAAATGAGCGATACGATTGGCTATGAATTACTTTGTGCTGTTGCTCCTAGGGTACCAGTTGCTATTAAATAAATAGATTCTCCGGCAAGTTTGGGAATAAAAAAATCCTCCGCGATGGAGGATTTTTCATAACTTGGAAGATTAAATAAATTCAATCAAATTATTTATTCCAGAATTGCCACCATCTACGTTCTTTTTTAACGCGCTGACCAGTAATCATCATTTCGCTATCTGGGAAATTCAATTTAAAGACGCGGGCAGAATCATTACTCAGTTCAACCATGCCTAGCTTCTCATAGGATCTAGTCAAAATATAAAGCGCTTCTTCAACAGCTGGTGCGCGATCATAGTCTCTTATTACAAGCTGAGCACGATTTGCTGCTGCTAAATAGGCACCTCGTTGATAGTAAAAACGTGCCACGATGACATCTGCTTCTGCAAGGGAGTTCACGATATAGCGCATACGATCCAAGGCATCAGGGGCATATTTGCTATTAGGGAAGCGCTCGACAACTACCTTAAAAGATTCAAAGGCTTCCTTGGCAGCTTTAGGGTCGCGCTCACTCAGATCTTGGCCGGTAAATTTACCTAGCCATCCCAAGTCATCATTAAAGGATATGAGACCCTTTAAATAGTAAGCGTAATCTAGGTTAGGGCTACCTTGATGTAATTTAATATAGCGATCAATTGCAACGAGGGCTTGGGTTTGTTCTTGTGCTTTCCAATAGCAATACGCAGCGTTAATTTGTGCTTGCTGAGAATAAGGTCCAAAAGGAAAGCGAGCCTCAAGCTTTTCAAAATACTTACCGCATTTACCAAAGTCGGCATCATTCAGTTTTTCGGTTGCTTCTGAATAGAGCTTTGCTTCAGACCAAATATCGGTGTCATCTTTGCTGCCGTCACTACCAGCACATCCTCCCAAGAACATTAAGCTAACGATAAGGGCAAAAATTAGGGTGAAGGACCTACCAATGAAATGGAAACCCTTTTTTTGTGGGGAAGAATTCCCAGCAAGCCTTAAACTGGCGTCTGATATTACGTCGGACATAATTGAAAGGCTCTCTAAGCGTGGCATTGCCGCAAACTCCTGATTCGAATCCCATTGATTATATCGATGATGAGGATTTCATCTCCCTAGATATCCCTTTGGAGATGGCTGGTGAACGCTTGGATAAGGTTCTAGCAGGGTCTTTGCCTGATTATTCTCGAAATCGCCTTAAGGCATGGGTTGAGGCCGGAGCTGTAATGGTTGATGGCAAGGTCACGAAAGCCCGTTATTTACTTCATGGAGGCGAGAGTATCAAGGTGTTTCCACAGGAAATGCCTGAGCAATTTGCCTTTAGTCCTGAAGATATGCCTCTAGACGTGGTCTATGAGGATGATTCCATTATTGTGGTGAACAAGCCGCCAGGTTTGGTGGTTCATCCTGCCGCTGGCAATTGGTCTGGAACTCTATTAAACGGGCTCTTATTTCACTATCCCGAGTTAAAGCACCTTCCTAGGGCAGGCATAGTTCATCGCCTAGATAAGGACACATCCGGCTTAATGGTGGTTGCTAGGACCTCTCAGGCGCAAACTTCATTGGTGCGTCAACTTCAAGAAAGAACGGTAGGGCGCCGCTACCTAGCTTGGGTGTGGGGTGAAGTCCCAAGTCAAGGAAAAGTCCTCGCTGCGGTTGGTCGCGATCAGCGTGATCGTCTGAAGATGGCGGCTGGCAGTCCACAAGGCAAACCTGCAGCAACTTTGTTTCGCCGATTGGTTAAAGGTTTAGTTGGAGAATCTCCGGTCGCATTGTTAGAGTGTCGCCTTGAAACAGGTCGCACCCATCAAATTCGCGTCCATTTAGAATCGCTCGGATTTCCCTTGGTTGGCGACCCTGTCTACAGGAAGAAGGCACCGGGCGCCGCTAAAAATCTTGCGTTTAATCGTCAGGCCCTACATGCCTTTGCTTTGAGTCTGCAACATCCTATTAAAAATGAGCTAATGACCTGGTTCCGTCTGCCGCCTCAGGATTTATTGGATTTATTGCCACAATTGGGAATGAATGAAGAGGCGCTCCCTAAGGAGGCTGTGGTGCTCGCCTCTATTGAAAATGAATCACGCACATGAGTTTTATTCATCCTCAATGGCAGGCGCCACCATTAGTGAAGACTTTGGTGAGCACACGTTTAGGCGGTGTTAGTCAGCAGCCATTTGATTTCCTCAATCTTGGTGATCACGTTGGTGACCTAGCTCCGAATGTTTTACTCAACAGAGCCCTATTTTCCAAAGAGCTTCCTGCAGAACCGCTATGGCTTAAACAAACTCACAGCACTGCGGTAAGCACCCCGCAAAGCCGACAATCAAGCACGGGAGACTTAATTTATGCAGACGCATCTGTCACCAACACTCCTAACGAAGTATTGGCCATCCTAACCGCAGATTGTTTGCCAGTTCTTTTTGCTAATTCAAGCGGAACTGTTGTTGGTGCAGCGCATGCTGGTTGGAGAGGGCTTTGCGCTGGTGTTTTAGAAAATACCATCTCTGAGCTATTAAAGATCTCTGATAATAAAAACCCAACTGACTTGTTGGTTTGGCTAGGACCGGCAATAGGCCCCCAATCCTTTGAGGTTGGCGAGGATGTGGTGACTGCTTTTACTGATTCTGGTTTCACCATCCCAAAAAATGCATTTAAGCCTATACCGAATAAAGCAGGAAAATATCTAGCGGATATTTACTTGTTAGCAAGGGCGCGCCTTGAGGATTCTGGAGTGAATACCATTTCTGGGGGGCAATATTGCACTGTGAGAGATAAAGAGCATTTTTTCTCTTATCGTCGCGATGGTCAAACTGGAAGATTTGCTTCAGCAATCTGGATTTCAAAATAGATTACATGGTGAGGTATGCGGGTTACTACTAGATTAACCCTTGGGCTAGGGTATTTGCGTATAACTCAATAGTGCTTATGGGCGGAGAATATCCCTAATTAATTGAAGAGAATACTATGTTTGCAGGCATGAATACTAGTGCAACGCCATCTTTGGCGCCGCACCATATGGCGTTAATTCCGCCAGAGCGTCTATCAGAAATTCAAAAACAGTATTTCACTGAATTGGCGCATATTGCGACCAACCCTGAGGCGATTGAGGTTAAAGATCGTCGTTTCGCTGGCAAGGCATGGCACTCCTCTTGGAGCAAGGTAATTGCGGCCACCTATTTACTGAATTCCAAACATTTAATGGAATTAGCAAAAGCGGTTGAGACGGATGAAAAGTCCAAGCAAAAAATTCTATTTACTACTGAGCAAATGATTGATGCGCTTTCACCATCAAACTTTATTGCTACGAATCCAGAGGTGCTAGAAAGCATTATTAGCTCCCAAGGGCAATCTATTCAAAAGGGGATTGTCAATTTGCTTGGGGATATGAAAAAAGGCAAGGTCTCGCAAACTGATGAGTCTGCCTTTGAGGTGGGTAAGAATATTGCCACCACAGAAGGTCATGTAGTGTTTCGCAATGAGTTGTTTGAATTAATTCAATACACGCCATTAACCGAGCAAGTATTTGAGCGCCCTTACTTAATGGTGCCCCCATGCATCAATAAATATTACATTCTAGATTTGCAGCCGGATAACTCGGTAGTACGCCATATGGTTAGCCAGGGCCATACAGTTTTCTTGGTCTCATGGAAAAACCCAGATGCATCGATGGCTCAGGTAAGTTGGGATGATTACGTTGGTACGGGTGTGATTAAAGCGATTGATGTTGTGAAAGAAATCGGCAATACCAAGCAAATTAATATCTTGGGTTTCTGCGTTGGCGGTACCTTAACCACTTCAGCATTGGCTGTCCTGGCTGCTCGAGATGAGCATCCTGCAGCAAGCTTGACGCTATTTACGACCTTATTGGATTTCACGAACACCGGTATTCTGGATGTCTTTATCGATGAAGGCATGGTTGAGATGCGCGAAAACTCCATTGGCGGTAAGGGCGGTAAGTACGGCATGATGTCCGGCTTAGATTTAGGTAATACCTTTTCTTTTTTACGCCCAAATGATTTAGTTTGGAACTATGTGGTTGAGAACTATCTCAAAGGTAATTCACCGCCACCGTTTGATTTGCTGTATTGGAATGGCGACTCCACTAATTTACCGGGCGCGATGTATTGCTGGTATTTGCGTCACACCTATTTGCAAAATGATTTGGTCAAGCCTGGCAAAGTCAAAATTTGCGGTGAAAAGATTGATCTCGGGAAAATTAAGTGTCCAGCATACTTGTATGCCTCACAAGAAGACCATATTGTTCCATGGCAATCTGCTTACGAATCAACTCATATTCTCAAAGGTAAAAACCGATTTGTTCTTGGGGCATCTGGACACATTGCCGGTGTAATTAATCCACCCGCTAAAAATAAACGCTATTACTTTGAAAATAACAAGATTGCACCATCTGCTCACGAGTGGCTAGAGGGCGCAAAGCAAATTCCAGGTAGCTGGTGGCCTGATTACACCAAGTGGCTTGAGCCATTTGGGGGCGAGAAGAAAAAGGCTAGCGCTACTTTTGGAAACGCAAAATACAAAAAAATGGAAGCAGCGCCGGGTGTGTATGTAAAAGAAAAAGCAACGTCGGAACTCAAGTAATTAATTAACGCAGGTTTTTAAAAGGGGAAAGTAATGTCTCAAAAAGTCGCATATGTAACTGGTGGTATGGGCGGTATTGGTACCGCTATCTGTCAACGTCTTGCTAAAGATGGTTTTAAGGTAATTGCTGGCTGTGGCCCAAATTCTCCGCGTAAAGACAGATGGATTGGCGAGCAGAAAGCGCTCGGCTATGACTTTATCGCCTCTGAAGGTAATGTTTCTGATTGGGATAGCACTGTTGCCGCTTTTGAAAAAGTCAAAGCTGATGTAGGACGTGTTGACGTTTTGGTCAATAATGCCGGCATTACTCGTGATAGCGTGTTTCGTAAAATGACTCCAGATGCTTGGAAAGCTGTTATTGATACGAATTTGAACTCCCTTTTCAACGTTACTAAGCAAGTGATCGATGGCATGGTTGAAAATAACTGGGGTCGTATCATCAATATTTCTTCGGTGAACGGTCAAAAAGGCCAATTCGGTCAAGCGAACTATTCCACAGCTAAAGCAGGTCTCCATGGTTTTACGATGGCCTTAGCCCAAGAAGTTGCCACCAAGGGCGTGACTGTAAATACGGTTTCTCCTGGCTATATCGGCACTGATATGGTTAAGGCAATTCGTGAAGATGTCTTGGAGAAGATCGTTGCGGGTATCCCGGTGAAGCGCCTGGGTACACCTGAAGAGATTGCCTCAATCTGCTGCTGGATCGCCTCTGATGATGGTGGATATGCTACTGGTGCTGATTTCTCATTAAACGGCGGCATTCACACCGGATAATATTGCGCTGCAGCAATAATTGATTTATTTGTAGTACGCAACTCAGTGTATTTACCTTTTGAACCAAGTAGGGCTAAACTACGCTGATGTTGCGATGCAGTAGTGAGTAAGGAAAAAAATGGTTACCCGCGCTAAACGAGCTGGCGAAGATCGGCTCATTAAGAAGTATCCCAATCGTCGCTTGTACGACACTCAGACTAGCACCTATGTCACCTTGTCTGACATCAAGAGCTTAGTCATGGGCAATGAAGTCTTCAAAGTGGTTGACGCTAAAACCGAAGAAGATTTGACACGCAACATCTTGTTGCAAATTATTCTTGAAGAAGAGGCTGGTGGTGCACCAGTATTCTCTACACAAATGCTTTCTCAAATCATTCGCTTCTACGGAAACTCCATGCAAGGTTTGATGGGAAATTATCTAGAAAAGACAATGCAATCTTTTGTAGACATCCATAACAAGCTTGGTGATCAAACCAAAGGTTTGGGTGCTGGCAGTACTCCAGAGGCCTGGTCTCAGATGATGAATCTGCAAAATCCCCTCATGCAAGGTTTGATGGGTAGTTATATGGAGCAGAGCAAAGATCTTTTCATCAAAATGCAGGAGCAAGTGCAAGGTTCACAAAACATCTTTGGAAACTTCCCATTTACAGCTCAGCCTAATAAAACTGAAAAAGAATAGCTGTGGCTGGAAAAATTGGATTTGTATCCTTAGGTTGTCCTAAGGCGCTGGTAGATTCCGAGCTTATCCTGACGCAACTGAGCGCAGAAGGATACGAGACTGCCAAAGATTATTCTGGCGCAGACCTGGTTGTTGTAAACACCTGTGGTTTTATTGATTCGGCAGTTGAGGAAAGTCTTTCTGCTATTGGGGAAGCCTTGGCTGAGAATGGCAAGGTGATCGTGACTGGCTGTCTAGGCGCCAGAAAAAATGCCGATGGCAGCGATCTGATTTCAAGTATTCACCCTAAAGTACTTGCTGTTACGGGGCCACATGCCACTGATGAAGTGATGCAAGCGATTCATTTGCATTTACCTAAACCGCATGATCCATTCATAGATTTGGTTCCACCTGCTGGCGTGAAGCTGACGCCTAAACATTACGCCTATCTCAAAATTAGTGAAGGTTGTAACCATCGCTGCACTTTTTGCATCATCCCAAGTATGCGTGGCGATTTAGTTTCACGCCCCATTGGTGAGGTATTACTCGAAGCAAAACGACTGTTTGAATCTGGTGTTAAAGAGTTGTTAGTTGTTTCGCAGGATACAAGTGCCTATGGTGTTGATATTCAATATCGCACTGGCTTTTGGGATGGCAAACCCGTGAAAACCAAAATGTATGATTTGGTCAATGCCTTAAATCAAATTGCCCGTGAGCATCAGGCTTGGGTACGATTACATTATGTTTATCCATACCCACATGTCGATGATGTTCTGCCTCTAATGGCTGAATTCTCTGAACACGGTTATGGTGTTCTGCCTTACTTGGATATTCCGCTGCAGCATGCGCATCCAGATGTTCTCAAGCGCATGAAGCGTCCTGCTAGTGGTGAAAAAAATATAGAGCGTATTTTGGCTTGGCGCGAAGCATGTCCTGATTTGGTCATTCGTAGTACTTTTATTGCAGGCTTTCCGGGTGAGACTGAGGAAGAGTTTGAATATCTCTTGAATTTCCTAGATGAGGCTCAAATCGATAGAGCAGGTTGTTTTGCCTATTCACCTGTCGAAGGTGCGACAGCTAATGCGTTGGAAAATCCAGTTCCTGAGCAATTGCGCGAAGAACGGCGTGCCAGATTTATGGCAAAAGCAGAGGAAATTTCAATTAAGCGACTTGCTAAAAAAATAGGCAAACGTATTCAAGTGATCATTGATCGAGTGGATGAATCGGGTGGAATTGCTAGAAGTATTGGTGATGCCCCTGAAATCGATGGTTTGGTGAGGGTTTTGCCACCAACAAAGCCTTCAAAACGCTATCGTCCAGGCGAAATCATTAAGGTAACCGTAGTGAGCTCCCAAGGGCATGACCTAATAGCCGAAACTTGACGAATGTAATAAAAACAAAGGTTGGATAATTTAGTATTCATTTAGCACAAAGTCAGCCCATTGATCGGGCTTAGCAAAGGGGATTGATATGAGTCGTGATGTCGTTGTATTAAGTGCAGTTCGTTCCGCAATTGGCACCTTTAATGGTTCTCTCAGCAGCCTTGAGCCTTCTGAGCTCGGTGGCATTGTGATGAAAGAAGCAGTCGCTCGCTCAGGTGTAGATCCTGCCCTGATTAATTACGTTACTGTTGGTAACACTATTCCAACAGATAGCCGTTATGCTTATGTTGCCCGTGTTGCGGCGATCCAAGCAGGTTTGCCGATGGAATCTGTAGCAATGGCATTGAATCGTTTATGCAGCTCAGGCTTGCAAGCGATTGTGACCACAGCACAGCAGATTATGTTGGGCGATTGTGACTATGGCGTAGGTGGTGGCGTAGAAGTCATGTCCCGCGGTATGTACGGATCACCAGCAATGCGTAGTGGTGCGCGTATGGGCGACACCAAAATGCTCGATTTAATGGTTGCTGTATTAACTGATCCATTTGGTGTTGGCCACATGGGCGTTACAGCAGAGAATCTTGTTGAAAAATGGAAATTGACTCGTGAAGAGCAAGATGCGCTTGCGGTGGAATCTCATCGTCGTGCTGCTCATGCAATTAAAGAGGGACGCTTTAAATCTCAAATCGTTCCAATCACTATTAAGTCTCGCAAGGGTGATGTGGTATTTGATACTGATGAGCATTGCAAGCCTGATACCACTATGGAAACGCTTGGCAAGATGAAGGCAGTCTTCAAAAAAGAGGGCGGATCAGTTACAGCAGGTAACGCCTCAGGCATTAATGATGGCGCTGCATTCTTTGTATTGGCAGATGCTGAAACGGCCAAGAAGGCTGGTCATAAGCCGATTGCACGTTTAGTTTCTTATGCTGTGGCTGGTGTGCCAAATCACATCATGGGCGAAGGTCCAATTCCTGCAACGAAATTGGCTCTTGAGCGCGCTGGTCTCAAGTTAGATCAAATTGATGTGATTGAATCTAACGAAGCTTTTGCTGCACAAGCGTTGGCCGTGACCAAAGGTTTAGGCCTAGATCCTGCAAAGACAAACGTGAATGGTGGTGCGATTGCATTAGGTCATCCAATTGGTTGTTCTGGTGCAGCGATTGCTACAAAAGCGATTCATGAGCTGCATCGCGTTCAAGGTAAATACGCATTAGTAACCATGTGTATTGGTGGTGGCCAAGGTATCGCCACTATTTTTGAGCGCCTATAAAATAGTAAAATTGAATTAAGGCAACTCTGATCTCTTAGGTAAATACTTAAGAGATCAGCAGTAAAGCAGCATCTAAGCCGACATGGTCAAACGCCGCGTCGGCTTTTTCCTTAACTACTGGCTTGGCTTTGTAGGCAATACTAATACCCGAGCCATTCATCATAATTAAATCATTAGCCCCATCACCCATCGTGATTGCATTGGCCTTTGTGCAACCAAGACGGACGCAAGCTTCATCTAAATAAGCCGCCTTTGCTACGCCATCAACAATATCGCCCAGCACCTTGCCGGTTAACTTGCCATCAATGATCTCAAGGGTATTGGCTTGAGTTTGCTTAAAGCCCAATTGCGCTCTTAATTTTTCAGTGAAGAAAGTAAAGCCACCAGAAACGAGCAGGGTGTAGAGACCGCGTTGATGAGCTCCAGCCAAAAGCTCTACAGCGCCAGTATTAGGGCGTAGGCGCTCACGATAAACGGCTTCGAGTGCATCAGCATGCACTCCCTCAAGTAAAGCAACTCGCCTTCTTAAGCTCTCTTTAAAGTCTTTAATTTCGCCGCGCATAGTAGCTTCTGTAATTTCTGCAACTGCGGATTTTTTACCCGTGAAATCTGCGATCTCATCAATGCACTCAATATTGATGAGTGTTGAATCCATATCCATGGCTAAAACACGAATATCTTGTGGCATGAGATCTGGCTTTAAAAAGCAGAGATCAGTATTGTGGTTTGCAGCTATAGCTCGTAGCATTTCACGTTGGTTTATCTCTAAATGGAGGCTTGATTCAAAGCGCTCTACGAAATAACAGCCATTGCTAGTTTGTCCGCCAATAGAGTGTAGGGAGATACCAAAATTTAGCGTTTGATCCTTCAATAAAAAGATCAATTTCTCCGCTATGGGCTCTCTAGATATAGCTACCAGGGTTTGATGAATGGACATACCTTAATAATAATCGGATTATTAGCTTACTTTTGCAGTACTTAATACTGCTGACTCATTCAGGCGTCGCAAGATATTGCGAATCGCATCGAGTCGCTGTTCAAGCTTTTCAAACTCGCGTTCTTTCTGGGGCAGAACCTTAAGTTTATCTTGACCATTGAGTTGAATATACTTCGAAGACTGAATCAATTGAATGATTTTCATTGGATCGATAGGCGGATTCGGTATAAATTGAATCTGAATGGAGGCAGGTGTGGCATCGATCTTTTTGATGCCAAAACCAGCCATTTCCAATCGAAGACGATGTGTCTCATAAAAAGATTTAGCCTGATCAGGAAGATCGCCAAAGCGATCCACCAACTCTTCACGCAAGCCCATTAACTCTGAAAAATCATTGGTACCAGCAAAGCGCTTATACAAAGATAGCCTTTCATGGACATCAGGACAATAATCCTCGGGTAGCAAGGCAGGCAACCCAAGGTTTACATCGGTAATAGCTTGCAATGGTGAGAGTAGGTCTGGCTCTTTGCCGCTACGCAGGGATTTGACCGCTCGATTGAGCATCTCGGTATAAAGTTGGAAGCCAATTTCGTGGATTTCACCAGACTGTTTGTCCCCTAATACTTCACCAGCACCGCGAATTTCGAGGTCATGCATGGCTAAATAGAAACCAGAGCCTAACTCTTCCATTGCTTGAATAGCATTAAGGCGCAATTGCGCTTGCTTACTGAGCGCCTCTGGATCGGGAACCATTAAATAGGCATAGGCCTGATGGTGTGAACGTCCAACGCGTCCGCGTAACTGATGTAATTGAGCTAAGCCAAACTTATCGGCACGATGCATGATGATGGTATTAGCTGTAGGGACGTCGATTCCAGTCTCAATAATGGTGGTACATAACAATATATTGGTGCGTTGCGTTACAAATTCACGCATGACGGATTCCAGCTCACGCTCGTGCATTTGTCCATGGGCAACACTAATGCGTGCTTCAGGAATAAGTTCTTGTAAAGCATGCTTGCGATTCTGAATGGTTTCTACTTCGTTATGCAGGAAATATACTTGTCCACCACGTTTAATCTCGCGCAGTACTGCCTCCCGAATAACACCATCGCCTTCCCGACGTACAAAGGTCTTAATGGCTAAGCGCTTTTGAGGAGCAGTAGCAATAATCGAGAACTCACGCAGACCTTCCATAGCCATTCCGAGAGTTCTAGGTATAGGTGTAGCGGTTAGGGTCAAGATATCCACCTCTGCACGCAGTGCTTTCAGAGCATCTTTTTGACGAACGCCAAAGCGATGTTCTTCATCCACAATAACCAAGCCTAAATTTGCAAATTGCGTTTCTTTAGAAAGTAGCTTATGAGTACCAATGATGATGTCCGCTTCACCTTTAGCAATTGCCTCTAGTGCGCTATTAATTTCTTTGGTGGTTTTAAAACGTGAGAGCTCAACAATACGCACAGGCCAATCTGCAAAGCGATCTTTCCAGGTAGCGACATGTTGTTCAGCAAGAAGGGTGGTAGGCGCCAAGATAGCCACCTGTTTACCGCCCATTACCGCAACAAAACTCGCCCGCAAGGCAACTTCTGTTTTTCCAAAGCCAACATCACCGCAAACTAAGCGATCCATCGGTGTACCGCTGGTCATATCGCCAATCACAGCGGCGATAGCATTAGCTTGGTCTGGAGTTTCCTCAAAGCCAAAGCTTTCAGCAAAAGCAGCATAGTCATGGGCTGAGAACTCAAATGCATGTCCCTTGCGAATCGCTCTAGCAGCATAAAGTCCAAGTAACTCAGCTGCGGTATCTCGAATCTGCTGTGCAGCCTTACGTTTGGCCTTATCCCATTGTCCAGAGCCTAGTTGGTGCAATGGTGCTGAATCAGGATCAGATCCTGCGTAGCGAGTCACCATTTGGAGTTGCTGAACTGGAACGTACAGGGTTGCTTGACCTGCATATTGCAAATGCAAAAATTCTTCAAAAATCGGCGCTTCTTTGGGTGGCGCTAAATTAAGAAGTACTAAACCTTGGTAACGTCCAATGCCATGCTCAGCGTGTACAACGGGATCGCCGATCTTGAGTTCAGATAAATCCTTAAACAACATGTCTGGATCAGAGCTCTCACTCGTTTTACCTTTACGCCTTTGTCTTGCGGTAGTGGTAAATAATTCTGCTTCGGTAATGACGAGTAGATTTTCAGCAGGCCAAGAGAATCCATTAAAGAGAGAGGCAGTTACTAGGCCAAATAAAGAATCACTCTTTATAAAATCGGCAATGTTGTCATAGCTCTCCGGCTTAAGCGAATAGAGAGGTTTACCATCCTGGCCGGCAACTGAATTACTCTCATCAAAGAGCTGCCGAATCGATTCTTTACGTCCAGCACTGTCGCAGCAGACTAGTACCCGAACCTTTTCGGATGAGACGACTTTACGCAGTCGATTTATTGGATCGGCATCGCGACGATGAACGGCAATATCAGGAACAGGTAAAAATTGATTTTTCTCTGCGCCATCCTTCTCAAGACTAAGGCGCGCATAGGGTTTTGATGTGGTGAAGAATTCATCAACATCCAGAAATAATTCTTTTGGCGGAAGAATCGGTCGATCAAGATCGTGCTTAAGAAATTCATAGCGAGAAAGTGTGTCCTTCCAAAAACCCTTAATCGTTTCCTCAGCATCACCAATGCTTACAAGCCAAACAGGATCACCTGAGCGAGGAAAGTAATCAAAGAGATTGGATCGTTCTTCAAAGAAAAGCGGTAGGTAGGACTCTATACCGGCGCTAGGGATGCCCAAGTTAGCATCTTTATAGATTGAACAGCGGCTAGGATCGCCTTCAAACACCTCTCTCCAGCGACCCCTAAATGCAGTACGTGAGGCATCATCAAAAGGAAATTCGTGGCCAGGTAAGAGGCGTACCTCTTTAACGTGATAGAGACTGCGTTGAGTGTCGGGATCAAATGCTCGAATTTGTTCAATCTCATCACCAAATAAATCCAATCGATACGGCAGATTAGATCCCATGGGAAATAAATCAAATAAACCGCCGCGAATACTGTATTCGCCAGGCCGCATGACGGCACTTACGGGATCATAGCCGGCTTGTTGTAGCTGAAGCTTTAGTGCCGCTTCATTAAGCTTGTCACCTTGCCTAAAGAAAAAGGTGTGCCCAGATAAAAAGTTAGGTGGCCCTAGTCTTTGGAGAGCAGTGGTGACGGGTACTAAAACAATATCGCAGCTACCATTGAGTAATTCATAAAGAGTTGCAAGCCGCTCTGAGACCAAATCCTGATGTGGTGAGAAGTGATCGTAAGGAAGGATCTCCCAGTCTGGGAGTAATCTGGTTTTTAGCTGTGGAGCAAAAGCAGGGATTTCTTCCAGAAGTCTTTGTGCTTCCTGGGCCTGAGCGCAGAAAATCACCATGACTGAAAACTGATCCCGATAGCGTATGGCAGTTTGGGCGATTAAGGCAGCATCTGCTGAGCCAACAAGCCCTGAAAAGGTAAAGCGCTGCCCAGCCCGGGGTGCGGGTATGGGGGGTGCTAGATTTAATGCGTCAGACATCTAGGCTCATTATAGAATCAGGTATGGGTTCTGGAAATCATTCAAATAAGCGCTGCCACGCACTTTTACCAACTGCTGGCAGTGGCTCACGTCTAGGCGGGGAGTTACCTAAGCAATTCCAACAATTGGCTGGAAAACCGATGGTCTCTTACGCACTGGAAGCCTTTATAGACTCTAGCGAGATTGAGTCTATTTGGATAGGCGTTAGTCCGAGCTTTATTAATAATCCTACTTTGCAGACCATTACGAGCATTGGGGGAGATATTCATGTAGTGCCAACAGGCGGCCCAACCAGACAAGAGACGGTTCGCAACACTCTAGATGCGATGCTCAAGTTTGGAATTCCCGAGGATGACTGGATCTTGGTTCATGATGCAGCCAGACCTGGGATTACTCCCGCATTGATTAGTAAACTGATTGGCTCAGTTCAGGACTCTCACTCTGGTGGCATCTTGGCAGTACCGCTGGCCGATACCCTAAAGCAAGCTGATCTGGACTCTGTAATAGCGGGCAATATTCCACATTCAGAAAGAACCATTCCGCGAAAGCATCTTTGGCAAGCTCAAACCCCACAGATGTTTGGCTTGAAGCAATTACATGATGCCCTTGTGAGCGCTATTCGTTTAGAGGCTGATGTCACGGATGAAGCTAGTGCAATTGAGTTGGCTGGTGCCAAGCCTTTGTTGATTGAAGGCGCTGCTCGCAACTTTAAGGTTACACATCCAGCCGATTGGGAACTTATGCAATTACTGTTATCCAGCGCTAAACCTGAAGCGAATAAATAGAGAAATAAGATGACCCTAAGCAATTCTCCTGTTCCGCAATTTCGTATTGGTCAAGGCTACGATGTGCATGCTTTAGTTGCTGACCGAAAACTCATTCTTGGCGGCGTTCATGTACCGTACGAAAGGGGTCTTTTAGGTCACTCAGATGCAGATGCCTTATTGCACGCATTGACTGATGCCTTACTGGGTGCTGCCGGCTTAAACGACATAGGGCAGCTATTTCCCGATACTGACCCTCAGTTTAAGGATATGGACAGTCGAATCTTGCTCAGAGCCGCCTTGCAGAAGGTTCAGGCAGCAGGCTTTCATATCGGCAATGTGGATGCCACGATTATTTGCCAAAAGCCTAAATTAGCCGATTTTTTGCCTGAAATGGTCCGCAATATCGCTGCTGATTTGGCTGTTACCCCAAGTCACGTCAACCTCAAGGCCAAGACCAATGAATCTCTAGGCCATTTAGGCAGGGGCGAGGGCGTTGCCGTCCATGCTGTTGCTTTGCTCTACAAGGCTTAAAAGATCCTCTAAAACCCTAGGCATTGTAGAATTACGCTCTTTAGAGTGAAGTCTAGGCTTGGCAGTTTGCGGATATTCGCGAGGATGGCGAAATTGGTAGACGCACCAGGTTTAGGTCCTGACGCCAGAAATGGTGTGGGGGTTCGAGTCCCCCTCCTCGCACCACAAGATTGCTACTTGGCTTGGACTTCACATTTCCAGATTTCAATTAAGAGACGAGAATGGCTGTGCAGATAGAAAATTTAGGTTCACTAGACCGCAAAATGACTTTGGAATTCGCTCGTGCCGATTTGGCAAAAGCACGTGAGGCCCGCTTGGCTAAAGTTGGTAAGACCATGAAAATGGCAGGCTTTCGTCCAGGCAAGGTTCCAAAGAACCTGATTGAAAAACAACACGGCATGCAAGTTGATTTTGAACTTCAGTTCGATAAAGCTGCCGAGCTCTTTTATGAGCATGCTCAAAAAGAGGGTGTTGCTTTAGCTGGCCAACCTCGCTTAGAGCCTAAGAGCGAGATTGATGCTGACAAGGTCGTTTTCGATGCTTTTTTTGAAGTGCTACCAGAAGTGAAGATTGGTGACTTTGGCAGTGCTGAAGTAACTAAGTACACAACTGTTATTGGCGAAGCTGAAATTGATCGCGCATTAGATGTATTGCGTAAGCAGCAGGTGCACTACCATGCACGCGGTGAGGCTGGTGCTCACGGTGATGGCGGCTCAAATACTGCAGCACAGACTGGTGACCAGGTAGTTATTGACTTCGTTGGCAGGATTGATGGTGTTGAGTTTGCTGGTGGTAAGGCTGATAACTTTGAATATGTATTAGGCGAAGGTCGCATGCTTCCTGAGTTTGAAGCTGCAACATTGGGTCTTAAAGCAGGCGAGAGCAAATCTTTCCCACTGCCTTTTCCCGCTGATTACCACGGAAAAGATGTCGCAGGTAAAACAGCTGAGTTCACGATTACTGTGAAGGCTGTCAATTGGCCACACCTACCAGCAGTTGATGATGCATTTGCATTGTCCTTGGGTGTTACTGAAGGTGGCGTTGCTAAAATGCGTGCTGAAGTAAAAGAGAACTTAGATCGCGAAGTGAAACGCCGCATTACTTCTCTAATGAAAAATGAAGTAATGGATAAGCTTAATAGCTTGTGTGAGTTGGATGTTCCAAAGTCCCTGGTAGCCTCCGAGCAGGAGCGCTTAGTTGAAGGTGCCCGTCAAGATTTAATGCAGCGCGGAGTTCCTAATGCCAAAGATGCCCCCATTCCTGCGGAGATTTTTGCTGAACAAGCTACAAAGCGTGTACGTCTTGGTTTAATTTTGAGCGAGCTAGTGAAAAAGCAAAACTTGGCTGCTACTGCAGATCAAATTAAGGCTGAAATTGATGAGCAGGCCGCTACTTACGAAGATCCTAAAGAAGTGGTTCGTTGGTTCTATAGCAACCCAAGCCGTTTAAAGGATATTGAGAATCTCGTTCTTGAAGATAATGTGATCAAGTTTTTCACATCACAAGCAAAGGTTAGCGATAAAGCTGTTACCTTTGAAGAGCTCAGCAAGCTAAACTAAGTCATCTACATACCTATAAGAGGTTTCATCATGATCCATAACCATTCTCAATCTGAAAATCTTGAGCCAAAAGCATTAGGCTTGGTTCCCATGGTGATTGAAACCTCTGGTAGAGGTGAGCGTGCTTACGATATCTACTCTAGATTATTGCGTGAGCGTGTAGTCTTTTTGGTTGGAGAAGTAAATGATCAGACTGCAAACTTAGTGATTGCTCAGTTATTGTTCTTGGAGAGCGAAAATCCAGATAAAGAAATTTCTCTGTATATCAACTCTCCGGGCGGCTCTGTATCAGCAGGTTTAGCCATTTACGATACGATGCAATTTATTAAGCCCCACGTCAGCACATTGTGCATGGGCATGGCTGCCAGTATGGGCGCATTTTTATTGTGTGCCGGCGAAAAAGGCAAGCGTTATGCGTTGCCAAATTCCCGCGTCATGATTCACCAGCCATTAGGCGGTGCGCGCGGCCAAGCATCTGATATTGAAATTCAAGCACGAGAGATTTTGTATTTGCGTGAGCGCTTAAATAAGATTTTGGCTGACCGCACCGGCCAATCGATCGAAACAATTGCTAAGGATACTGATCGCGATAATTTCATGTCAGCTGATCAGGCCCGCGACTATGGCTTGATCGATAAGGTCATCGAGAAGCGTCCTTAACTTTTATTAGAAATCTACTGAGCCTACTTTGAGCGATACAAACACTCCTAATTCAGCAGACAAAGTCTTGCATTGCTCTTTTTGTGGCAAGAGTCAGCATGAAGTAAAGAAGTTGATTGCTGGCCCTTCTGTTTTTATCTGTGATGAATGTATCGATCTTTGTACCGATATCATTCAAGAAGAAATCGCCAAGCTTCCGAAAGAAGAGGGCGATGATTCATTGCCAACGCCCCATCAAATTCGCGAGAACTTAGACCAATACGTGATTGGTCAAGATCATGCCAAGAAAACACTGGCTGTAGCCGTATACAACCATTACAAGCGCCTACAGTATTTGCCTAAACCTAAAAAAGAGAATTTAGATAAAGACGGTAAGCCAGTTGTGAGTGCCGATAAAAAAGAATCTAAGCTACCAGCAAAAGCAATGGTGGATGGTGTCGAGTTGGCAAAAAGCAATATTTTATTGATTGGCCCAACTGGTTCAGGTAAAACATTGCTAGCTCAGACATTGGCTCGCATGTTAGATGTCCCATTCGTCATGGCAGATGCAACCACCTTAACTGAAGCAGGTTATGTTGGTGAAGATGTCGAAAACATTATTCAAAAATTATTACAAGCTTGCGACTATAACGTCGAAAAAGCCCAGCGAGGAATTGTTTATATAGATGAGATCGATAAGATCTCCCGTAAATCGGATAATCCATCTATAACTCGTGACGTATCTGGTGAAGGCGTTCAACAAGCCTTGTTAAAGTTAGTTGAGGGAACGATGGCTTCCGTTCCGCCACAAGGTGGCCGTAAACATCCTAATCAAGACTTCCTGCAAGTAGATACAACTAATATTTTATTTATCTGCGGCGGTGCTTTTGATGGTCTTGAAAAAGTCATTCAGCAGCGAACAGCTAAAACTGGTATCGGCTTTAATGCAACTGTTCCAGGCAAGGACGATCGCGGTGTTAGCGACCTTTTAATTGAAGTAGAGCCAGAAGATCTCATTAAGTTTGGTTTGATTCCTGAACTAATCGGCCGTTTACCAGTAGTTGCCACTTTGGCCCAATTGGATGAGTCAGCCTTAATCCAGATTCTGACTGAGCCTAAAAACGCCTTGGTGAAGCAATATCAAGCACTGTTGACTATGGAGGGCTCTGAGCTTGAAGTTCGCCCAGAAGCTTTGTCAGCGATTGCTAAAAAGGCGATTGCTCGCAAAACTGGCGCACGAGGCCTCCGCTCTATTTTGGAAGGCTCATTAATGGATGTTATGTATGACCTGCCTTCCCTTAAGAATGTCCAAAAGGTAGTGATTGATGAAACCAGTATCTCCGAGGGTGGCAAACCACTTTTAGTCTATAAGCAGGATGCTGAACTGGCGGATTTGAGCAAAAAAGCCTAAATTCTTAGGGTTTTCGCTATTTTTGGGGCATTTTTGCCCCTTTTTTGTCTTTTCACCCCTTGTTTTTAACAAAAGCCTACCCATATAGGTAGTATGCTACTCATGAATAATGTCTCTATTTAGTGGCTAATGTTTTAAATGCCACTAATAATGACTTTTGAGGTTTGATTACTTTGGAGGATTTGCCCCATGCCTGGCCACTTATTGTTACCCTCTGAACCCATTCAACTACCTTTGCTCCCATTGCGGGACGTAGTTGTATTTCCTCATATGGTGATCCCATTGTTTGTGGGGCGCCCTAAATCGATTAAAGCCCTTGAAGCCGCGATGGAAACTGGCAAGAATGTTCTATTGGTTGCCCAAAAAACCGCAGCTAAGGATGAGCCCATTATTGAAGACCTCTATGAGGTTGGATGTATTGCCAATATTTTGCAGATGCTGAAGCTGCCAGACGGCACCGTAAAAGTGCTAGTTGAGGGTGTGCAACGTGCAGAAGTGAGTCAAATTGAAGATAGTCTTGGTTACTTTAATTGCGAAGCTACGCCAACAGCTATGAACGCAATTGATGCGCATGAGACAGAAGCTCTACGCCGCGCGATCATGGCGCAGTTTGATCAGTACGTAAAGTTGAACAAAAAAGTTCCTCAGGAGATTCTGTCTTCTTTGGGTGGCATTGATGATCCAAGCCGCTTGGCAGATACCATCTGCGCTCATTTGCCTGTGAAGCTTGAGCAAAAGCAACGGTTGCTGGAGATGACAGATGTAGTGCAACGCTTAGAAAGTTTGCTTGCTGATCTTGAGAGCGAGATTGATATTTTGCAAGTTGAGAAACGCATTCGTGGTCGCGTGAAGCGTCAGATGGAAAAGAGTCAGCGCGAGTACTACCTGAATGAACAAGTTAAAGCGATTCAGAAGGAGTTAGGCGAAGGTGAAGAGGGCGCTGATCTTGAGGAGCTAGAGAAGCGTATCAAAGCAGCGCGCATGCCTAAGGAGGCTTTGAAAAAGGCCGAATCTGAACTTAAGAAACTGAAGTTAATGTCGCCAATGTCGGCTGAGGCAACGGTTATCCGTAACTTTATTGATACCTTAGTAAATCTTCCTTGGAAGAAGAAAACCAAGATTAATAACGACCTTACTAATGCTGAAAAAGTATTAGATGAGGACCATTACGGTTTAGATAAGGTCAAAGAGCGCATCTTGGAGTATCTCGCAGTTCAACAACGTGTAGATCGAGTCAAGGCGCCTATTTTGTGTTTGGTTGGCCCTCCTGGTGTTGGAAAAACATCCCTAGGTCAATCGATCGCCCGTGCTACCAATAGAAAGTTTGTACGCATGGCCTTAGGCGGTGTTCGTGATGAATCTGAGATTCGTGGTCATCGTCGCACCTATATTGGCTCGATGCCCGGTAAGATTTTGTCTAGCCTTACTAAAGTGGGTGTGCGTAATCCTTTATTCCTTTTGGACGAAGTGGACAAGATGGGTATGGATTTCCGCGGCGATCCTGCTAGCGCCTTGTTAGAGGTTTTAGATCCCGAGCAAAATCATACTTTTCAAGATCATTACGTAGAGGTAGATTTCGATCTCTCTGATGTGATGTTTGTAGCCACCTCGAATTCCTTGAATATTCCTGGCCCACTTTTAGATCGTCTTGAAATCATTCGTTTAGCTGGTTATACAGAGGATGAAAAAACCAGCATTGCCGTGAATTATTTGATTCCTAAGCAAATCAAAAATAATGGCCTGAAAAAAGATGAGCTTAAGATTGAAGATAGCGCTGTCAGAAATATAATTCGCTACTACACACGCGAAGCTGGCGTTCGTTCTCTAGAGCGTGAAATTAGCAAGATTTGCCGTAAGGTAGTGAAGCTTTTGCTCTTGAAAAAAGAAGCTGCACCGATAGTTGTCAATGCAGATAACTTAGAGAAATTCCTTTCAGTTCGCATGTACGACTTTGGTTTGGCTGGCAAAGAAAACCAGGTTGGTCAGGTGACAGGTTTGGCATGGACTGAAGTAGGCGGCGATTTGCTGACGATTGAGGCCGCTGTTATGCCGGGTAAGGGGGTTATTACTCGCACTGGTTCTATCGGTGATGTGATGAAAGAGTCTGTTGAGGCGGCTCGTACGGTTGTTAGATCTAGAGCAAAACGTCTTGGTATAGCAGATGAGTCTTTTGAGAAAAAGGATATTCATATCCACTTTCCAGATGGTGCTACCCCTAAGGATGGTCCTTCCGCAGGTATCGCAATTACGACTGCTCTAGTTTCCGTCTTTACTGGCATCCCCATTCGTTCCGATGTTGCGATGACCGGTGAAATTACTCTGCGTGGTGAGGTTTTGCCAATTGGGGGATTGAAAGAAAAGCTGCTAGCAGCGCATCGTGGTGGAATTAAATTGGCCTTAATTCCAGAAGAGAATGTGAAGGATCTCATCGATATTCCGGATAACGTCAAAAATGCGATTGAGATTATTCCAGTGCGCTGGATTGATAAAGTACTTGAGTTGGCGCTTGAACGCATGCCTGAAGCGTTGCCAGATCCTACTCCTGAAGAGCTTGCTAAGAAGGCTGCCGAAGCTATTAAAGCAAGCGATAAGGGTGTCGCTGCGGACGTTCTTAAGCACTGAAAATAGGGTGATTTTCTGCTAAAGACGTCTCATTCATTTGGGTCGTTTTAGTGGAAAATCAGCTTCACATCCACGCTTAGGTTACAATCTCAGCTGTAATAATTTGGGGCGCTTAGCTCAGTTGGTAGAGCGTCTGCCTTACACGCAGAATGTCGGGAGTTCGAGCCTCTCAGCGCCCACCAAACTATTACCCTTTTTACCCCTTCTCGGCCTATTCTGGCATTTAACACCCTGCAGCTACACCCCTAGTACACTTGCGGTATTGTTAATTTTTACTAGCGAACTTTTACATGTTTGATACTGTCCGTAAACACCAACGAATTCTGCAGTTTGTGCTAATGCTACTGATCGTTCCATCTTTTGCATTCTTTGGAATATCAAGTTACTCCAGCTTCTTAGATAAAGAGACTGACCTTGTCAAAATAAATGGCAAGCCTATAACTGCTCAAGAGGTTGATTCCGCTGCGAAGCGTCAAGCAGAGCGAGTTGGTGGTAATGCGCAGATAGCGCAGAGTCTGCAATTTAGACAGGCTATTTTGAACGAGTTAATGCAGCAGCGCATACTGGGTTTTGCAGTCAGTGACTTACGCTTACAGGTTGGTAAGGAGGCCCTTATCAAGAGCCTACAAAATATTCCACAAATACGTGCCCTCTATAAACAAGATGGTAGCTTTGATGATGCACGCTTCAAACAGCTTTTGAGTAGTAACGGCTTAAATGAAGAGCAGTTTTACGCAAGCCAGGCATTTGATTTAAAGATTGGTCAACTGGTTAATTCTGTAGCTCGCACTGAAATTGCCAATCCAAAGCTGTCTGAAATTATTTCAACTCTTTATGAGACTGAGCGTCAAGTTCAGGCTTTATCCTTTGATGCCAAGGATTACCTATCCAAGGTAAATCCTTCAACGGAGGATCTCCAGGCTTTCTATAACGCCAATGCCAAGTTATTTGAGAGTCCCGAGTATGTGGACGTTGAATATATTGTGCTGAAAGCTGATCCAAAAGAAGATACGAAAGTATCTAGCGAAAAAGCGGATCAGTTTGCGAATATGACCTATGACCAGGCAGATAGCCTTAAGCCAGCCGCTGATAAATTAAAGTTGAGTGTTCAGACCCAAAAAGGTGTAACGCGTTCTGGCGCACCAGGTGTCGCAAAAGATCATCCATTAGCTAATCCAAAGGTTGTTCAAGCGCTTTTTGCGGATGAAGCGGTTAAGAATAAGCGCAATATTGAGGCGGTACAGATTGCTCCTGGTGTATTTGTATCAGCTCGTGTGGTGATTTTTCAGCCAGCCCAAACTTTGCCCTACAAAGATGTAGCAGCAGAAGTGAAGCGTCAAGTAAGTCAACGTATGGCTGAAAAGCTTGCTGTAAGTGCCGCTGCTGATCGTTACGCATCACTTGAAAAAGATCCGAAGGGTGCAAGTGGTTTTGCATCTCCAGTTTGGGTTTCACGTAACAAACCAGGAAATTTACTTGGTGGAGCACTTGATCAAGTAATGACGATTAATCCTGATAAATTTCCTGCAGTGATATCCGTTAGCAACCCAGGTGTAGGAACCACCTTGTATAGAGTGGATCAAGTGCGTCAACCTACCGTGGTTGATGAGAAGGTGCACAAAGCACAATCGCAACAAATTCAGGCTTTAGCTGCACAGTCTGAGTTCGCTGGATTCATGGCTTACTGGCGCGATGTAGCTGGCGTTAAAGTAATTAATCCCCTCAAGCCACCATCAACCGGTGCAGGTAGTTAAATTGAATTAATCAACTTATTGCTAGGTTTCTCATTTAGCTTTAAGCAATGCTTGATATGGGGCCATAGCGCCCCATACGTTTTTAAAGAGTATGGCTTGCGCTTTCTCATTGGGATGTATGCGATCAGCTTGAAATAGGGTCAAGTCAGTGACAATACCTTTTAGAAAGAAGGGTAGCAGCTCAATCTGTTCTTGTCGTGCGAGCTTTGGATATAAATCCTGAAATTGCTTGGTGTAGTCCTGTCCATAATTAGGTGGAATTTGCATACCAAACAAGAGTACCTTTGCCCCTGAGCTTTTACTTAATTGAATCATCTTGCGCAAATTTTTCTCTGACTCTTGGATTGATAGGCCACGCAATGCATCATTTGCCCCAAGCTCTAAGAGAACAATCCCTGGCTTTTTTTGTTCCAATAGTTTTGGCATTCTAGCTAGGCCACCAGAACTTGTTTCCCCGCTAATACTGGCGTTAAAAACGGTCCAAGGACTCGCTTCTTTTTGAAGCTGATCCTCTAAGAGCTTGACCCAGCCTGTTCCACGGGTTATCCCATACTCAGCTGATAAGCTATCGCCCATTATCAAAATAGTGTTGTTTGTCTGGGCATGTATGCCAAAGGAAATAAACAGGCAAAATAGGGCTGATGCCACAGATATGGCTGTTTGTTTTCTACTGAAGAAGCTTGACCAAATAATTTGAATCATTTATGAGTATTCCGGCAAAGGTCCTTAGTGCGATACATCTAGGTAAACAAGTTTTATCTAGCGATGGATCCTTAACTATTTTGCACGACATTAGCTTTGATGTCTGCGAGGGGGAAAGTGTTGCTATTACAGGCGCATCAGGCTCCGGGAAAAGCACTTTACTTGGGCTTTTAGCTGGTTTAGATCTTCCAACCAGTGGTCATGTTGAATTAGCCTCACAAAATCTCAATTATCTTGATGAGGATGGCCGAGCTAAATTAAGAGGTCAACAGGTGGGATTTGTTTTTCAATCTTTTCAGCTGCTCTCTCATCTAACGGCGTTTGAAAATATCATGCTCCCAGCCCAACTAAATGGCTTAGATAATGCTAAAGAAAAGGCCTTGGCTTGTCTTGAACAGGTGGGTTTAGGTGATCGCGCCAACCATTTCCCCAAGACTTTGTCAGGCGGTGAGCAACAACGGGTAGCGTTGGCTAGGGCTTTTATCATGAAGCCTGCAGTACTATTTGCAGATGAGCCTACGGGCAGCTTGGATGAGGTTAGCGGAAACAGGGTTATTGAGCTTCTTTTTGAGTTAAATCGAGCCAATAATTCAACCCTGATTTTGGTGACCCACGACCAGGCCTTGGCCGATCGCTGCCAAAGGCAATTGCACCTGCAAGGCGGACGCTTGGTATAGGCAAAACCTTATAATCTAGGGATGTCTTTTTACCTCTTTTTGCCCGGCGCTGATGCGCTTTCTCCCTTCCGCCAACAGCGCCTTTTAGCCAATTTGGCAGCCCAAGGGGTTGATCTTGAGTTTATCGAAGCTCAATACCTTCATTTCATCTGGTCTGAGGCTGAACTTAGTGCTGAAAATCGAGATGTCTTGGCCAGCCTATTGACCTACGGACAGCCTTTTAATTCCAAAATCAGTCAAACCAAGTCTTGGTTTGGTAAAGGCAAATCAGAGGGTCACAGCGCGATTGTCATTCCTCGATTGGGAACAGTTTCTCCATGGGCTAGTAAAGCTACCGATATCGCTCGTCAATGTGGCTTGAATATTTTGCGTCTTGAGCGCGGCATTCAATTTGTCTGGGAGAGTAAAAAGGAGCTTACTGCTGAACAAGTAAATTTAGTACTCGCAGCAGTTCATGATCGAATGACTGAGGCAGTCATTGACTCTATCGATGCTGCTGATGGGCTTTATCAATCTCTGGAAGATAGACCGCTAGCTCGTATCCCAGTGATGACCGCGGGTAGAGCAGCGCTAGATAAGGCGAATCAAGAGTTAGGTCTTGCTTTATCCGATGATGAAGTGACCTATCTTGCAGAGAGCTTTACTCGGCTGCAACGCAATCCATCGGATGTTGAGCTCATTATGTTTGCACAGGCAAATAGTGAGCATTGTCGTCATAAGATTTTTAATTCCAGCTGGACTATTGATGGCGATGACCAAGAGCGCTCCTTGTTTGCCATGATTCGCAATACGCACCAATTGCAGCCGGAAGGAACAATTGTTGCTTATTCGGACAACTCAGCAGTGATGGCTGGCTGTGATGCAGAAACGTGGACGCCGCAGGGCGATCATCATCGTTACGAAAAAGATACACGTCTAGTTCATACCCTAATGAAGGTGGAGACACATAACCATCCAACTGCGATTGCACCATTTCCCGGGGCTTCCACCGGAGCGGGTGGTGAGATTCGCGATGAGGGCGCTACTGGCATAGGGGGACGTCCCAAAGCAGGCCTTACTGGTTTTTCTGTTTCTAATTTAAATATTCCAGGCACTGACTTTCCTTGGGAAAGTTTGAAGTACGGTAAACCTGAGCGTATTGCTACTCCTTTGCAAATAATGATTGACGGCCCTTTGGGTGGAGCTGCATTCAATAATGAATTTGGTCGCCCAATCCTAGGTGGATATTTCCGTGTTTTTGAGCAAACTTTAGACGGAACACGTCGTGGGTATCACAAGCCAATCATGATTGCTGGTGGCATTGGTAGTATTGATTCAATCCATACTGCTAAAAAAGCGATTCAAGCGGGGCACTTATTGATTCAGCTTGGCGGTCCTGGTATGCGCATAGGCATGGGTGGCGCTACTGGCAGCTCTGTTTCAACTGGAACTAATACGGCCGATCTTGATTTTGATTCTGTGCAACGTGGCAACCCAGAAATGGAACGGCGTGCACAAGAGGTGATTAATGCCTGTCGCGCCTTGGGCGAAGATAATCCAATTGTTTCCATTCACGACGTAGGTGCCGGCGGCTTGTCCAATGCATTCCCAGAATTAGCAGATGGTGCTGGACTAGGGGCCAAATTTAAACTACGTAGTGTGCCACTTGAAGAGAGTGGCATGAGTCCTGCAGAGATCTGGTGCAATGAATCTCAAGAGCGTTATGTTTTGGCAATTGATGCAAAAGATTTAGATCTCTTCAAATCTTTTTGTGAGCGTGAGCGTTGTCCTTTTGCAGTAGTTGGTGAAGCAACTGCAGAACGTCAGTTGCAATTGAGTGACTCTAAACAGCCCTCAGATACTGATGCAGCTTTACCCATTGATATGCCTATGGAGGTCTTGCTAGGCAAGCCACCTAAGATGCATCGCAATGTCACAAGGGTGGCTCAAGAATTTAGAGAGCTCGACGTTACTGATGCTGATCTTGCTCAATCCATTGCCTGGGTATTACAGCAACCAACTGTTGCAAGCAAATCATTTTTAATTACGATTGGTGATAGAACTGTCGGCGGCTTCAATGCCCGAGATCAGTTTGTTGGACCGTGGCAAGTTCCTGTAGCCGATTGCGCTGTCACCATGATGGATTACAAAGGCTATCGCGGGGAAGCAATGTCGATGGGAGAAAGAACTCCTTTGGCGGTAATAGATGCGCCTGCAGCGGCGCGGATGGCGGTTGGCGAAGCCATTACCAATCTCCTAGCGGCTGATATTGCCAGTCTTGAAAGTGTAAAACTCTCAGCGAATTGGATGGCAGCCTGCGGCGCCCCTGGTGAAGATGCTAAGTTGTATGACTCTGTCAAAGCAATCGGTATGGAGCTATGTCCAGCGCTGGGGATTTCCATCCCTGTTGGAAAAGATTCCTTATCAATGTCTACTGCTTGGCAAGATGGTAAAGATTCCAAGAAAGTAGTTGCACCAGTTTCTTTAATTATTTCTGCTTTTGCAGGAGTGCAAGATGTTCGAAAAACCTCAACACCTTTTCTGCAATTAAAGAGTAAAGATGGATCTCCGCAAGAGACTGAACTCATTCTGATCGATTTGGGTCGCGGGAAGAATCGTATGGCTGGCAGTATCCTGGCTCAAGTATTAGATCAGTCCGGAAAATTAGCTCCCGATGTTGACCATCCTGAAGATCTCAAAGCTTTTGCTGCCGCCATTATTGAGTTACGTAAAGAAAACAAACTATTGGCCTACCATGACCGTTCTGATGGTGGCTTATTGGCATGTGTTGCAGAAATGGCCTTTGCTTCTCATTGCGGCATCTCACTCAATGTAGATATGATCGCTATGGATGCGGGGCAAGAGCCCGATTATGGTGATGCGAAGAACTGGGCGCAACAGGTCTCTGGACGTCGTCATGAACAAACTATGCGCGCTCTGTTCAATGAAGAGTTAGGCGCGGTGATTCAGGTTCGCAAAGATGATCGTGATGCTGTATTTGCCGTCTTGAGAAAGTTAGGCTTAAGTGCACATAGCCATGTCATTGGTAAACCCAATACAAACGGTCGCATTGAGATTTGGCGTGATGCAAAGAATGTATTCGCTGAGCCGCGTGAAGTGCTGCAAAAGATGTGGACCAATACGAGTTACCAAATTGCACGTCTTCGCGACAACCCTGCCTGTGCTGATAGCGAATTCGGTCTTTTAGATAATCTTTCTGACCCGGGTATGAGTCCAAAGCTTACCTTTGAAGCGACTGATGATATTGCGGCTCCTTACATTTCAAAAAATGCACGGCCTAAGGTTGCTATTTTGCGAGAGCAGGGCGTTAACTCTCATGTTGAAATGGCCTATTCCGTTAATTGGGCGGGCTTTGATAGCTATGACGTTCACATGTCCGATCTCCTCAGCGGTAAAGCAAAGCTAGATGATTTCAGAGGTTTAATTGCCTGTGGCGGCTTTAGCTATGGTGACGTTCTAGGTGCTGGTGAAGGCTGGGCTAAAACAATTCTCTTTAATCAACAATTGCGCGATCAATTCTCTACTTTCTTCAATCGTCAAGATAGTTTTGCTTTGGGTGTTTGCAATGGCTGCCAAATGATGAGTAATCTGTCCGGAATTATTCCTGGTGCAGAAGCTTGGCCTAAATTTACTCGCAATCAATCCGAACAATACGAGGCACGCTTGGTAATGGCAGAAGTGATGCCATCTTCATCTATCTTTACCCAAGGTATGGAAGGTAGTCAGATTCCGATTGCCATTGCACATGGCGAAGGATTTGCCAATTTCAGTCAGCAGGGCAATTTAGAGCAGATTCAAAAACAAGGCTTAGCTGCGTTTCGTTTTGTAGATCATCTAGGTAATCCTACTGAAACGTATCCGATGAATCCAAACGGATCTCCTGGTGGTTTAACTGGCGTAACGACACCGGATGGTCGCTTTATGGTGATGATGCCGCATCCAGAACGCGTATTCAGGGCTGCGCAAATGAGTTGGTGTCCTCCAGAATGGTTGGACATGCCAGATGGCGCTAGCCCATGGATGCGACTGTTCCGTAATGCCCGCCGTTGGGCAGATTAAGTTGCCTTCTGAGCATTTAATGGAGCCTGTCACTTTTTCTGAAAGTGGTGGCATTCGCTATCTTCATTTTGGAACTGAATCTATCCAGGGTGCTATGCGCCTTCGTGACCCCGATGAGATTTACCTAGAGTACAACCAGCAAATGATGGCTTGGCTACTATTTTTGGAAACAAGACCTGGCATGCGGATTGCGCAACTAGGTCTTGGAACTGGAGCATTGGCTAAGTTTCAACATCGTTACTGCCCAGCAGTGAAGACAACTGCGGTGGAACTTAACCCTGCAGTAATCGTTTCTGCGAGATCAATGTTTTTTACTCCAGATGATGATCGGAAGCTTGAAACCTTGCAAACTGATGCGAAGCTTTTTGTCCAGAATAAAAAATATCAAGCTCAGTTTGATGCGGTTCAGGTAGATTTATACGATGCGATTTGTGATGGGCCTGCGGCAAGTTCTTTAGAGTTTTATAAAGGATGCTTCAATATTCTGAAGAGCCCAGGCGTAATGACCGTGAATCTTTTTTCAAGACATAAAAGCTTCGAGATAAATCTTCAAAATATCTGTGAAGCTTTTCATAATAGAGTATTGCTATTCCCGGAGTCACACGACTGTAATGTTGTCGCAATAGCGTTTAAAGGCCCAAAGCTTGAGGCCCAGTGGCAAGATGTGTCTAAACGTGCAAAGCTCATTCTTGAGCAGACTGACTTGCCTACTAGTAAGTGGGTTTCTGGTCTCAGTCGTGAAAATGCACGGCAAGAATCAAAACTCTCAATCTAATTAAATCCAAGTAAAAGAAAAAGGCGATCTATTGATCGCCTTTTAAATTAGCACTCCAAGGAAGTGCTGAAGTTAACTACTTAGATTGCTACAGTATCTGCAACATCGCTAAATGACTTGAGCTTATCAAAGCTCATGTATTTGTAAACATCACCAGCTTTAGCATCAAGCGCCTTCACTTGCTCTAAATACTCTGCAGGAGTAGGTAGACGTCCTAAAAGGGCTGCAACAGAAGCTAATTCAGCAGAGGCCAAATAGACACGTGTATCAATACCCAAGCGGTTGGGGAAGTTGCGTGTAGAGGTTGATACAGCTGTTGAACCCTTGCGGATCTGTGCTTGGTTACCCATGCAAAGAGAGCAGCCCGGACTTTCCATGCGTGCACCCGCAGCGCCCAACATTCCGTAGTAGCCTTCCTCCATCAAAACCATGGCATCCATCTTGGTTGGGGGTGCTACCCATAAGCGGGTTGGCATATCTTTCTTGCCTTGTAATACCTGTCCGGCAGCACGGAAGTGGCCGATATTAGTCATACATGAACCAATAAAGACTTCATCAATCTTATCGCCGGCTACTTCAGAGAGGAATTTCACATCATCTGGATCGTTAGGGCATGCAAGAATTGGTTCTTTGATTTCTTCGATGTTGATTTCGATAACCTCAGCATAGTCAGCATCTGCATCAGCTTTGAGTAACTGTGGGTTAGCAATCCACGCTTCCATGGCTTTAATACGGCGACCGAGAGTGCGTTTGTCTTCATAACCATTCGCAATCATCCACTTCATCAAAGTAATGTTTGATGTCATGTACTCGATGATGGGTTCTTTATTGAGGTGAACAGTGCAGCCACCAGCAGAGCGTTCGGCGGACGCATCTGATAATTCAAAAGCTTGTTCTACCTTGAGATCAGGCAAACCTTCAATTTCTAGAATACGGCCAGAGAAAATATTTTTCTTACCTTGCTTTTCAACTGTGAGCAAACCTTTCTTGATTGCATACAAAGGAATTGCATTTACTAAATCACGCAAAGTGATGCCAGGTTGCATCTTGCCCTTGAAGCGCACTAATACAGACTCAGGCATATCCAATGGCATGACGCCAGTTGCGGCAGCAAAGGCTACCAAGCCCGAACCTGCGGGGAAAGAGATGCCGATCGGGAAGCGCGTATGGCTATCGCCACCGGTGCCGCAGGTGTCAGGCAGTAATAAACGATTTAACCAACTGTGGATCACGCCATCACCTGGTCTTAATGCAACACCACCACGATTAGTCATGAATGGTGGCAACTCATGTTGAGTGCGAATATCTACAGGCTTTGGATAGGCTGAGGTGTGGCAGAACGACTGCATTACAAGATCAGAAGAGAAGCCAAGGCAAGCTAAGTCTTTTAACTCATCACGCGTCATTGGACCAGTAGTGTCCTGTGAGCCAACGGTAGTCATATGGGGCTCGCAGTAAGTACCAGGACGAACTCCTTGACCTTCCGGTAAGCCGCATGCGCGTCCGACCATCTTTTGGGCCAAGCTAAAGCCTTTTTTGTTATCCACTGGATTTACTGGTAAACGGAATTCTGTGGAAGCAGGCAAACCAAGGGCTGCACGAGCTTTAGCAGTTAAACCTCTACCAATGATCAGGGGAATGCGACCGCCAGCACGAACCTCATCCAATATCACAGGAGATTTCAGTGAAAAGCTGGTTATCTCATTTCCATTCTTAAATACTTTGCCTTCATAAGGGTGAAGCTCAATTTCATCGCCCATATTCATTTGAGAAACATCCAACTCAATCGGTAATGCACCTGAATCTTCCATAGTGTTGAAGAAGATTGGAGCAATATTCGTACCTAAGCAAACGCCACCAAAACGCTTGTTAGGAACAAATGGAATGTCTTGACCTGTCCACCATAGAACAGAGTTAGTCGCAGATTTACGGGAAGAGCCTGTACCAACTACATCACCAACGTAGGCAATTTGATTGCCTTTTTTCTGGAGGGCGGCAATTTGTTTCATTGGGCCACGAACACCAGTCTCATCTGGCTCAATGCCGGGACGAGGGTTCTTGAGCATGATGGTTGCATGCAATGGAATATCTGGGCGACTCCATGCATCTGGCGCAGGAGAAAGATCGTCAGTATTGGTTTCACCGGTAACTTTAAAAACAGTGAGTTTCATGCTTTCAGGTACAGCAGGGCGACTTGTAAACCACTCTGCATTTGCCCAGCTTTGCATTACAGCTTTAGCGTTTGCATTGCCTTTTTCAGCAAGCTCTTGAACATCATTGAAGTAATCGAACATTAAGAGCGTTTTCTTGAGTGCTTCGGCTGCTGCTGTACCGCACTCTGCATCAGAAAGTAGCTCGACTAATGGCTTGATGTTGTAGCCACCAAGCATGGTGCCCAATAATTCGGTTGCACGAATACGGGAGATTAAAGGAGATTTTTCAGTCCCTTTGGCGATGGCATCTAGAAATTCAGCCTTTACCTTAGCTGCCTCATCGACCCCGGCAGGTACACGGTTTGTAATGAGCTCCACAAGTTCAGCTTCAGTGCCAGCTTGCGGATTTTTTAACAATTTAACTAATTCGGCAGTTTGATCTTTAGTCAAGGGCAGGGCTGGAATGCCAAGGGCTGCGCGTTCGGCTACTTGGGTGTTATAGGCTTCTAACATTGTGTTTCCTATGAGATAAAAGTGGTCAACAGAAAGGCCAAAAAGGAATTTTGTTCCTATTGCTCAAATTATAGTTGCTTATTTAAGTCTTATATAAGAGTTTAAACCTCTAATTTCATCCAAAAATGGCTACAAAAAGCAAATATTAGGGTTTTTACTCAATTTATCTGCAATTTGAGTAATTCCGGCTATGCAAATCTAGCAGAGCTTAAAGAATTTTTTCATCCTTCATTGCCCAAACTAGGGCTGCCACCCAACCAATCAAAGTCCACCCTAGGAAGAGATTTAGCGCAAAAATAGCCCCAGAATTAGCCCTTTTCTTATTAAATGCAATAGCAAAAGGTAGGAAGTAAAAGAGGGAGAGCAGGGTTATTAGGATGGCAAAAATGAGGCGCATAGGGTTGAAATTTGGTAAGTAGAAAAGATTTAATTGTCATATTACCGAATTTGAAATTGAATTCTTACTGCCTTGTATCGTTATAATTACTTTTTCCAACAGAGCTTAAGCGATGACCAAATACGTTTTTGTCACTGGTGGTGTGGTTTCTTCCTTAGGGAAAGGAATCGCAGCTGCCTCGCTTGCCGCGATTCTCGAATCCCGCGGCCTGAAAGTCACCCTCCTAAAATTAGATCCCTATATCAACGTTGACCCTGGCACGATGAGTCCGCTCCAGCACGGTGAAGTTTTTGTAACTGAAGATGGTGCCGAGACAGACTTGGACTTAGGACACTATGAGCGCTTTGTTTCCGCGAAGATGCGAAAAAGCAATAATTTCACTACTGGTCAGATATATGAATCTGTCATTAGCAAAGAGCGTCGTGGCGAATACCTAGGAAAAACAGTTCAAGTTATTCCACATATTACAAATGAAATACAGGCTTTTGTAGAGCGTGGTGCTAAAGCAAGTCATGATGGCAAAGCTGATGTTGCCATTTGTGAAATCGGCGGCACCGTGGGTGATATTGAATCCCTCCCATTCTTAGAGGCTGCAAGGCAGATGAGTTTGCGCTTACCTGTACATGATTGTGCTTTTGTTCACTTAACCTTGGTACCTTATATCAGTAGTGCTGGTGAGTTAAAGACCAAGCCAACCCAACATTCAGTGCAAAAGTTACGTGAGATTGGCATCATGCCTACCGTATTACTCTGCCGAGCAGATCGCCCCATCCCTGAAGATGAACGCGCAAAGATTTCCCTCTTCTCGAATGTTCGTGAGGAGGCGGTTATTTCTGTTTGGGATGTAGACACAATTTACAAGATTCCTGAAATGCTTCATGCACAAGGCATGGATGATCTAATTTGTCGCCAGCTCGATCTCAAAGCTAAACCAGCTGATCTATCTGTATGGGCTAAGTTGGTTTATGAAATGGCTAACCCTCAACATGAAGTTACTATTGGCATGGTCGGTAAATATGTTGAGCTAACTGAGTCTTATAAATCCCTGATTGAAGCTCTCCGTCACGCTGGTATTCATACTCATACCCGTGTCAATATCAATTACATCGACTCTGAAGTAATTGAAAAAGAGGGTATCGATTGTTTGCAAGACTTAGATGCTATTTTGGTGCCAGGAGGCTTTGGTAAGCGCGGCACAGAAGGCAAGATTGCTGCTATACGTTATGCCCGTGAAAATAATGTTCCATATCTAGGTATTTGTTTGGGCATGCAATTGGCGGTGATTGAATTTGCACGCCATGTAGCAAAGCTCACCAAAGCAAACAGCACCGAATTTGATCCTCAAAGTGAGCAGCCTGTTGTAGCGCTAATTACTGAATGGTTAGACAGGGAAGGAAACGTTGAAAAGCGTACTAACGACTCTGATTTAGGTGGAACAATGCGCTTGGGTTCACAACGCTGCCCTGTTAAAACAGGAACCTTGGCCCATCGTATTTATGGAGCTGAGGTAAATGAGCGCCATCGCCATCGCTATGAAGTTAATAATACTTATGTGCCGCAACTCGAACAATCTGGCCTGATTATTTCTGCTAGAACTCCGAATGAAGAGTTACCAGAGATGATGGAATTGCCAGCATCGATGCATCCTTGGTTCTTTGGTGTTCAATTTCATCCAGAGTTCACATCCACGCCACGCGATGGCCACCCCTTATTTTCTGCATTTATTAGCGCTGCACTTGAGCATCAAAAAACTGCCGAAAAGCAGGCTGCATAAAGGATGAATATGAGTGCATTTAAGCTTTGTGGTTTCGATGTTGGTTTAGATCGCCGCTTCTTTTTAATTGCTGGACCTTGCGTTATTGAGTCTGAGCAATCTGCTATTGATATTGCTGGCCAATTAAAAGAAATTACCACTGCATTACAAATTCCATTTATCTATAAGTCATCATTTGATAAGGCAAATCGCTCTTCAGGTAATTCGTTTCGCGGATTAGGAATGGAGAAGGGTCTGGAGATTTTGGCTAAGGTTAAAAAACAGGTTAATGTTCCCGTATTGACTGATGTTCACGACATTAGTGAGATCACTACGGTTGCTAGTGTGGTTGATGTATTGCAAACCCCAGCTTTTTTATGCAGACAAACTGACTTTATTCGTGCCTGCGCGCAAAGTGGTAAGCCTGTGAATTTCAAGAAAGGTCAATTTCTTTCTCCACATGAAATGCTCAACGTGATTGAAAAAGCGAGAGTGGCAGCAGCGGAAATGAATCTCGCTGATCAATTTATGGTCTGCGAACGTGGCGCTTCTTTTGGCTACAACAATTTAGTCTCCGATATGCGTAGTCTTGCTATCTTGCGCGAGTCAAAGGCACCGGTTGTTTTCGATGCAACCCATTCAGTTCAGTTGCCCGGTGGCCAAGGTAGCTCCAGTGGTGGTCAACGAGAATTCGTACCTGTTTTAGCCCGTGCTGCAGTAGCAGTCGGAATCAGCGGCCTTTTCATGGAAACGCATCCTGATCCGGCCAAGGCTTTGTCTGATGGTCCTAATGCTGTTCCGCTAGATCGCATGAAAGATTTGCTTGAGTCATTGGTTGCAATAGACGGTGTTGTTAAATCAACAGGCTCTTTTTTAGAAGACAGCTTTAAGTAAGTTATCAAACCCCATTTCATATTGTTTTAAGGAGAAGGTGCATGAGCGCCATTGTTGACATCATCGGTAGAGAAGTTTTGGATTCCCGCGGCAACCCAACAGTTGAGTGCGATGTTTTGCTTGAATCAGGCGTTATGGGTCGGGCAGCTGTTCCCTCTGGAGCGTCCACAGGTTCACGCGAAGCAATTGAGCTCCGTGATGGCGATAAAACTCGCTACTTGGGTAAAGGCGTGCTTAAAGCAGTTCAAAATATAAATATTGAAATTGCAGAATCCATCCTTGGATTGGATGCCAGCGAGCAGGCTTTCTTGGATCGTACTTTGATTGAATTGGACGGTACGCATAACAAAGCGCGTTTAGGTGCCAATGCTACCTTAGCAGTATCTATGGCAGTTGCTAGAGCGGCTGCTGAAGAAGCTGGCTTGCCTTTATACCGTTACTTTGGCGGATCTGGTGGTATGCAATTACCAGTGCCTATGATGAATATCGTCAACGGCGGTGCGCACGCTAATAACAGCTTGGATATTCAAGAGTTTATGGTGATGCCAGTCGGTGCTGAAAACTTCCGTGACGCCTTACGTTGCGGCGCAGAAATATTCCATGAGCTAAAGAAGATCTTAGGTGCTCAAGGCATGCCAACTACCGTTGGCGATGAAGGTGGCTTTGCTCCTAACTTTAAGAGTAATCACGAGTGTCTGCAGACTATCATGAAGGCTATTGAAGGTGCTGGTTACCAAGCTGGCGAAGATGTAGTCTTGGCTTTAGATTGTGCTGCTAGCGAATTCTATAAAGATGGTAAATACCATTTGTCAGGCGAAGGTCTCCAGCTTAACTCAAGCGAGTTTTCCGACTACCTTGGTAATTTATCTGACCAATTCCCAATCGTTTCGATTGAAGATGGTATGCATGAGGCTGACTGGGATGGTTGGGCTGATATCACCAAAAAACTGGGCAAGAAAATTCAATTAGTTGGTGATGATTTATTTGTCACCAACACGCGTATTCTCCAAGAAGGAATTGATAAAGGTATTGCCAATTCAATTTTGATCAAGATTAACCAAATTGGTACATTGACAGAAACCTTTGCAGCGATTGAAATGGCTAAGCGAGCAAACTATACAGCAGTGATTTCGCATCGCTCTGGTGAAACTGAAGACAGTACCATTGCTGATATTGCTGTAGGTACTAATGCGGGACAAATTAAGACAGGTTCCTTATCGCGCTCTGATCGTATTGCTAAGTACAACCAACTCTTGCGTATTGAGGAAGATCTTGGTGATGTAGCGACTTATCCAGGCAAATCTGTTTTCTACAACCTGAAGCGCTAACTCTGATTAAGTATTTAATTTATGCGGATCGTCATCTACTCTATGCTGGTATTGCTTATTGCAATCCAGTACCCTCTTTGGTTGGGGAAGGGTGGATGGCTTAAGGTTTATGAGATGGAGCGTCAAGTGGAGCTTCAAGAGGCCAAAAATAGCCTCTTGGCTTTACGCAATGCCAAACTATCTGGTGATGTAAAAGATCTGAAGGATGGTACCCGCGCAATTGAAGAGCGTGCCCGTGTTGAGCATGGCTTAATTAAAGAGGGGGAGTTTTTTGTGCAAATATTGCCAGCAGATAAACCATCAGAAGCGCAGCCCACAAAGCAGTAATTTCTTAATGGCCGCTAGATGGCGGTCTTGTCGCATCACTCAATAAATCTGTTTTGAAAACCTGCAGACAATCAACTGCATCAAAGCGATAAGGTTTTGCACAGAAATCACAAACAGTCTCTACAGCACCTTGTTCATCAAGGATGCTTTGAACCTCTTCCTCACCGAGCATGCGCAAAATATCGGCAACCTTAGTGCGGGAGCAGCGGCAGGCAAAACGAATAGGACGGGCAGGGAAGCTCCGAACTCCGTTTTCCGTAGACTCTTCCAAAAAGAGGCGTCTTAAGATGGTTTCTGGTGGTAGGGTGAGCAATTCTTCGTCAGTGATCGTCTCACCCAGCGTTTGAATACGGGACCAACCTTCAGCGGCAATCACCGGATCTAGATGGGCATGACCCCCGGAATTGGGTAAGCGCTGAAGTAATAAGCCGCCAACATGGGTATCGCTGGATGCCAGCCAAATACGCGTATCTAATTGTTCAGAGTTTTGCATATACAAAGCAATAGCTTCAGCGGCGCTAGTAACCGGCTTTATTACCGCTCCTTGATGATCTTGAAGGGCAACTATTCCTTGATACGGAGCCTGCCCAGGCTCACGATCAGCTGGGTCAAGGGTGATAACTAGCCTACCGCTATTGCTGACATCTAATAGATCTGCCAAGCTTGCATCTGAGTCGATTTCTGTAGAGTCTACCGACAGCTTTACTGTAGCGCGCATTGATAAATCCGACTTACATTCCACCACAAGTAGCTGAATAGGGCCTTTACTTTGGGCTTGGATGATGAGTGTTCCATCAAACTTGAGGCTGGCACTTAAAAGGGTGGCAGCTCCGACAAAATCACCCAGAATACGACGTACCGCAGGGGGGTCATTGCGACGCTCTAAAACCGCCTGCCAAGCGCTGCTAATTGACACAATTTCCCCGCGGACTGGCGCGCCATCACACATAAAGACGAGTAATTCATTCATAGGTCAAAGTATCCACGTTTTTTAAGTTTTAGTCTTAAGATCCCTGACCTGAGATAATGTACTTTATGCATATTCGTACACGTTTCGCCCCTAGTCCCACGGGCTTTATTCATCTGGGAAATCTTCGCAGCGCTCTCTATCCGTGGGCTTTCGCGCGTCACAATAATGGCGATTTCATTCTGCGTATCGAAGATACAGACTTGGAGCGCTCCACACAGGAGGCGGTCGATGTCATCATTGAAGGGATGTCGTGGCTTGGTCTCGACCTAGATGAAGGACCGATCTATCAAATGCAGCGTATTGATAGATATCGCGAAGTAGTAAAGCAGATGCTAGATTCAGGGTTGGCATACCCTTGCTATATGAGCGAAGAAGAGCTCAATAAGCTACGTGATCAGCAAATGGCAAATAAAGAAAAGCCTCGCTACAACGGTCTATGGAGGCCAGAACCTGGCAAAACATTGCCGCCCGTTCCAGAGGACGTTAGTCCAGTGATTCGCTTTAAGAACCCAATAGGGGGTTCGGTAATTTGGAATGATGCTGTTAAAGGTCAAATCGAAATCAGTAATGATGAACTCGATGATCTGGTGATTGCCAGACCAGATGGAACGCCTACCTATAACTTCTGTGTAGTGGTGGATGACATGGATATGAAAATAACCCATGTCATTCGTGGCGACGATCATGTCAATAACACCCCTCGACAAATTAATATCATGAAGGCTCTGGGCGGAAATCCGCCTGTTTATGCCCATTTGCCAACCGTCTTAAATGACTCCGGTGAAAAAATGAGCAAGCGCAACGGCGCAATGAGCGTTAGAGATTACCAAAAGGCTGGCTATCTCCCTGAGGCAATCCTCAATTATCTCGCACGACTTGGTTGGTCTCATGGCGATGCTGAAGTCTTCACAAAAGAGCAGTTTGTTGATTGGTTCGACTTAGATAGTTTGGGGCGCTCACCAGCGCAACACAACCCAGAAAAATTACTATGGTTGAACCATCAATATATTCAGCATGCTGATCCGGTTAAATTAGCAGAGGCAACAAAACCATTCGCCCATGAGTTAGGTATTGATACTGAATCTGGTCCAGACTTTGTTCAGGTGGTGGGATTGCTAAAAGATCGTGCCAATACTCTGATAGAAATTGCTGAAGGTGCGAAGCTGTTTTACTTGCCAGCCCCTAATTTAACCCCTGATCAAATCAAAGAAAACATTGCTGAATCTGTTATTCCTGCGATGCAGGATTTGATTGCAGCAATATCTGTTGCAGAGTCAACTAAAGAGGCTTATGCCGCAGTATTTAAAGAGGTATTGGCGAAGCATCAAATCAAAATGCCCGCTTTGGCAATGCCTGTCAGATACGCACTATTTGCCACTACACAGACTCCGGCTATCGACTCTGTATTGGTAGTTTTGGGTAAAGAGGAGGCCCTGCAGAGGCTCTCCAAGGTTGTCCAGTAAGGAATTTGCGCGCCTGCACAAAAATAGGCTAAAATCTTGGATTGTTTTGAATGTCTTGTAGTTTTATTGCGAGATTTCGGGGGTATAGCTCAGCTGGGAGAGCGCTTGCATGGCATGCAAGAGGTCAGCGGTTCGATCCCGCTTATCTCCACCAAGCATTTAAAATAGATGTATGTTGTAGTCCAGGTCCCCATCGTCTAGAGGCCTAGGACATCACCCTTTCACGGTGAGTACGGGGGTTCGAATCCCCCTGGGGACGCCAGATTTTTCTGGTGGCAGTAAAGAAGTAAGATGTTGTTTTACGCGATGCATTTGGAGCGGTAGTTCAGTTGGTTAGAATATCGGCCTGTCACGCCGAGGGTCGCGGGTTCGAGTCCCGTCCGTTCCGCCAAGACAATTAAAAGCCCCCTTAATAGGGGGCTTTTTTATTCGACCACTTCCATTTAATCTTATATCTCTCCTGCTATATCCATGATAGGATTAATTCAAATTAATTCCTTATAGGAGACAGCAAATGCCAATACTTGAAATTATCTTGCAAGAAGTAGGTATGTTAGAAGTAAGTGATGAGCATCTAGAGCTCAATGGACTTACCTATGGCGTTCAGAATTCAATGAGCTACTGCACGATATGCTCATGTAACTTAGCTGCCTGCGGGTAGTAAAGCCAAGGCCGCAAATTCCGAAAAATCCTGACCCTGGAAATACCGAGGGTCAGGGAAAGGTTTTATTTTTTCGGCGTAGTAATTGATGCCGCCATCGCATCAAAGTAAATTACCTTAACTTGCTCGCCTACCTTAACGTCTGCCAAGAGAGCAGGATTTTTAACGGTCACGGTAGTGATCTTCCCACTAGGGCCCTTAACTGATACCAGCTTCTTTTCGCGGTTTACTTCGACGATATCGGCAATGATGGTTGTCTTATTAGTAATTGTTTCAGATGGTTTCTCATCAGCTTTTGATTTAGTGACTGTATTTGTCTCAACCTTAGTGCGTACGCCGTCACTCTTAGTTTTAATGAGTTCGATGGCAACTGCTAATTCATAATTAACGTTAACACGGTCCCCTTTTTTGATCTGTGCAAAGTTGGTGATTTCAGGTCCCGCAACAAACTTGGTTTCTCCGTCTTTATTCTTGAAGGTGATAGTTCGGGTCTTTTTGTCGATCTTGACGACTTCACCTTCGTATAACTGATAGATATTGTCTGTAACTGCAGCATCAATTACTTGAGGCTTAGCGGCAGGAGAGGGTTGAGCATTCGCCACTGAAGTGCCTGCAAAAAGTGTCGCAAGGACCAAAGCAATTGGGGCGTATTTCATATTCATTATTTTCCTTATTAAAAAAGTGCTTATCAGAATCTTAGCCTACTTTAATAGCGATATTGGTTTATTTAGCCCTTAAATGGCTGTATTCGGTGCTTAGGCTTAAATGGATTTCTTTTGTTAAGATCGTTTATCCCATTGAATTACTTGATTTAGTACATAAGGAATTGAAATGCCTCAGTTTGCCGCTAATTTAACTATGCTCTTTAATGAGTCGCCCTTTATGGAGCGCTTTGAAAAGGCTGCTAAGTCCGGATTTACTGCTGTTGAGTTTCTTTTCCCCTATCCTTTTTCTGCGGAAGAAATTAAACAAAAACTTGATCAAAATAAACTTCAGTTAGTGCTTCATAATTTGCCAGCTGGCGATTGGGATGCTGGTGAGCGGGGTATTGCTTGCTTGCCAGATCGTGTTGCTGAATTTGAGGCGGGTGTTGCTAAGGCTATCGATTACGCAAAAGTACTTGGAGTGAAGCAGTTAAATTGCTTGGCAGGCAAAATCCCTGCGGGTGTAGATGCGGCCCTCTTAAAAAATACCTTTGTCTCAAACTTGCGTTATGCAGCAAATGAGCTAAAAAAAGAAAACATTAGATTGTTAATTGAACCGATTAATACTTTCGATATTCCTGGCTTTTATTTATCCAAAACGCAGCAGGCATTAGATATTCTTAATGAAGTGGGTTCAGATAATTTGTTTATTCAATACGATATTTATCATGCTCAGCGAATGGAGGGTGAGCTCTGCAAAACGATAGAGAGCAATCTTACTAAAATTGCCCATATTCAATTGGCAGATAACCCCGGTCGTAATGAGCCGGGTACCGGTGAAATTAATTACGCCCACCTGTTTCAATTCATCGATCGAATTGGCTACAAAGGGTGGATTGGTTGTGAATATAAACCAGCATCTAGTACCGAAGCTGGTTTAGGCTGGCTTAAACAACTCAATCAATAAATTACTAAATAACTAAACAACAGCACGGAGATAACATGAGCAATCAACTAAAATTAGGTTTTGTTGGACTTGGAATTATGGGTGGCCCAATGGCTGGGCATTTAGTCAATGCTGGCCATGAAGTATTTATCTATACACGCAGCAAGGTACCTGAGGGTTTAGCATCTTCAGCGGCTATTCAATGCTCCTCGCCGAAAGAAGTTGCAACTAAAGCTGACATTATTTTTACTATGGTTCCGGATACACCAGACGTAGAGAAAGTATTGTTTGGCGACAATGGTATTGCTTCGGGCCTATCTAAGGGAAAGACTGTAGTTGATATGAGCTCCATCTCTCCAATTGCTACAAAAGAGTACGCGAAAAAAATTAATGCGCTTGGCTGCGACTACCTAGATGCACCTGTGTCTGGCGGAGAACTTGGCGCAAAGAATGCAACACTTTCTATCATGGTTGGTGGAGATGAGAAAGTATTTGAAAAGGTAAAGCCTGTATTTGAGTTAATGGGTAAGAATATCAATCTCGTAGGCGGAAATGGTGATGGCCAAACCGCAAAAGTAGCCAATCAAATTATTGTGGCTTTGAATATTGAGGCTGTGGCAGAGGCGCTCTTATTTGCTGCAAAAGCAGGAGCTGATCCTGCAAAAGTGCGACAGGCTTTGATGGGTGGCTTTGCAAGTTCTAAAATTTTGGAAGTTCACGGTGAAAGAATGGTAAAGCGTACATTTGATCCTGGTTTTAGGATTGAACTTCATCAGAAAGACCTAAATCTTGCCCTCAATAGCGCTAGAGCACTTGGCGTCTCGCTGCCAAATACCGCAACAGCCCAGGAACTCTTTAACTCATGTTCAGCTCATGGTGGTAAAGCCTGGGATCACTCCGCAATGGTGAAAGCTTTAGAGAAACTAGCTAATTTTGAAATCGGACAAAAGGCTTAAGAGACTTTATGCCTTCAACTTTAGTTGTTTATCTCCATGGCTTTCGATCCTCACCAAGATCAAGCAAGGCGGTTATAACGGGTGAAGCAATAAATGGCCTATCCACAATGGAGCATCCAGTCGAATGGTATTGCCCCCAACTTGTGGCTTCTCCAAAAGCCAGTATGGATATGGTCATTAAACATATTGAAGAATCTAAACCAGATCGATTGGTGGTGATTGGCTCATCCTTAGGTGGTTACTACGCTAATTATTTAGCCGAAAAATATGGCTGCAAAGCTGTCGCTCTGAATCCAGCGGTAAGGGCGCCGAGGGAGCTAGCATCTCACGTTGGCATGCTAACTTCTTACGATAACGATGAGCCTTATGACTTTCGTCCTGAATATATTGACGAGCTTAAGGCGCTTCAAGTTGAAGAAATTAGCAATCCAAAGCGTTACTTTTTGATGGCCGCAAAAGGGGATGAACTTTTAGACTGGCAAGAAATGGTTGCTTTTTACAAAGGTGCGGAACATTTGGTCCTTGAAGGCAGTGATCACGGTATCACTGAATACCCAGACCATTTACCCAATGTCTTAAAGTTCATTTCTCATTAGTGGATTGATTGCTGCTTACTTCTTCTGTAAGATGGTCTAAACGACTGTCGCTAGCTGGCGCCATCTAGAAAGGAGAGTTTGTGCTCAGCATCTTGAAATTAGACGCAGGTGGAATTCCCCAAGGCTGGGTAAATGCAGAAGAGGCCACTAAACAGTACGCCGATAATAGTGTGTTGTGGACTTTAGGCGATCCTATTTTTCAGATGCGGGGCGGGATTTCTCGGGCAACTGGAAAACAATCTCTCATTGAACTTCACTCCATTATTGCGGTGAAGGGAAGTGCCAGGATTAATCTCTTTGATGTAGTTCCTGTTATTACTAAGCACAAACTTTTTAAGCGTGACCGAGGTCTATGCGCTTATTGCGGTGATCTCATTCACGAGAACCAGGCAGAGGCAGAGCACATCATTCCCAATAGTCGTGGTGGTAAATACAGTTGGATGAATTTAGTGATCTCCTGCAGGCCATGTAATCAGCGCAAAGGTAATCGAACACCAGAGCAGGCGGGAATGGCTTTGTTATATACGCCTTATTTACCAAGCCTCTATGAAGATATGATTCTCAAAGGCCGCAATATTTTGGCTGATCAAATGGATTTTCTGGCTGCAAATCTCCCTAAGAACAGTCGCCTTTTAGAGAGCCTACCCTGAATCTCAGTATAGGGCGGCAAGATTTGTTTCAGTCACCCAAGATCAATTCTTTCAGAATCATTATTGTGGCCTTGCTGCTTTCAATAGCAGGCCATCTCATATTACTTTTTGGCTTACCTTTTTTCTCTTTTTCTGTGCCGCCACCAATAGATGAAGACTTAATTATTAGGACCGAAATAAAAACTGAGCCCCCTAAAAAAATTGAGATGTCGAATGCTGTAAAGAAGACTCCAAAGAAAAGCACAACCAGTAATTTTGCGGATGATTTCAAATCAGATATAGATGGTCAACAGGGCGGGTCTAATAAGCAATCGGGAGTTGCTTTCAAGCTGCCCGAGTCCGGAGTAATTTATTACGACTCATACGTTGATGGACAGCAATATCAAACCGGTGAAATTGATTGGATTGTAGATGGCAATAGCTATCGTCTGAATATCAATATTCCATATGCCTTTGTTGGTCCTTTCGTTTTTGAATCACGCGGAACAGTAGATTCCTATGGCATTGCCCCTAGTATTTATTGGACCCAGCGTGGCACTAAACCACCTCGTTATTCACGTTTTGACCGCAATGAAAAAGGGGAAGGGCAGATGTTCTTTTCTGAAAAGCCTGAGCACACTCCAGCATTGTTGCCGGGGACTCAAGATCGTTTTAGTTTGCTATTTCAGCTAGCTTCATTACTAAATGGAGATAGCAAAATTGATGAGCCAGGCTCCATTCGATCAATTCCAGTGGTTGACTACAACACCCTAGAAATGTGGAACTTTAAGAGCTACGGCGAGAAAGAATCAGAAGACATACCAAGCTTGGGCAATTCTGTAAATCGCCGTTACGCTCTAATGCAGCGCGAGAATGATCCCTATAAGCGGCAGGTTGATATCTGGTTTGCGAAGGATCTGGAGTGGTTACCAGGGCGGATTCGATCACTAGAATCCAATGGCAGGGTGCTTGAGCTTGTTTTCAAGCAAAAGACGCCAATCCCAGCAACAGCTAGACCGTAAGCCTAGAAACCAGACCCCGACTTTGGATTTTGATTGTTATGCCCCAAAAGCGCACCCATCATTGTGTAGAGAGCTGCGCCAGACATTGATACAGCAAAGATGCCTGAAAAAGAAATGATGATTGGCAATATGCGCCATTGTTCTGAGAGTTTATAGCTCCCAAAGCCAACGGTTGTATACATTTCTCCAGCGAAATAGAAGGTCTGTGGGTTGGTAGGAAAAACCTTTAAGGCTACGCAAATGTAGGCCCAAATCACGATTTCAGCCAAATGAATGGCTATTACCAGAAGAATGGCGAAGAAATAGGAAATGAAGCTAGCGCCGTAGATACGACGTCTTGTCATTACATTATCAATCGCATGAAATGCGCTTGCTATACCTAACACTGCCATTGCGTGTAAGGCGAGCATCAGACAGGCGCAAGCTACGAGCACCCAAATCTGACCATTGCCCATATCCGCGTTAATTTCATTAAAGAGGGTTGTAAAGCTGGGGAGGTCAGCATTTTGAAATAGGCTAAACATAGTCAATCTTAATTAGTGTGGATTACAAATATATCTTATTTGACATAATAATGATTATACGCAGATAAGCATATCAAGGTTTAGAGGGTCCAACACCTTTAGGACCAACATATTGCTGCTTATATAGCCTTTGCCAGCGTGAGCTCAATCCTTCTGCAATCCATGGCTTCTCATAAATATAAGCAATATCAATCGCAGTTAACCCTTGATCATTGCGCAGCTTGAGATCAGCTCCTTTATCCAGCAAAAGCTTAATTAGCTGTTCATTGCCTCCCAGGACTGCCATCATCAATGGCGTCGTATTGCTGGGGCTAAGTGAGTCAATGATTGCCCCGTTGGCGATGAGGAATTGGGCAACCTCTAGTTGACCTGTTGAGCTGGCGTAATGCAATGGCGTCCAGCCAATATGATTAACTTGCGCCTTGTTTTGAATAACAAGTGTCTTAACAAGGTCTAAATTACCTCCTATTGAGGCCATCATGAGCGGTGTCTCTCCAAACTTATTAGAGATATCAACATCCGTTGCCTTATTGGCCAGCAGATAAGAGACAACAGCATCTGACTTATCTCTAATCGCTAAATTGAGCATAAGCTCGCCCTTGGGATCCATGATATTCGGGCTGACACCCTGGGATACAAGAGACTTAACAGTGGATACATCATTAAATTTTGCTGCTTTTGCAAAATCAGCAATTTGCGTATCTGTTTGCGCTAATGCCAAACTATACAATCCAAAAAAAACTGCTAAAACTTTAACTAAATTTCTCATGAAAAACTTCTATCAAATTGAAAACATTCATAAAAATTATTTGAAGTCTGATTTGCCAACATCTCGACCGGTACGCCTTTTAGATCGGCGATAAATTCACCCACCTTAGAGACCCATGCCGGCTCATTAGTCTTCCCTCGGTACGGAATTGGTGCCAAATATGGCGAATCTGTCTCGATTAGCATGCGCTCCAATGGAACCTGTTTGCAGGTTTCCTGAAGTTCTTTGGCGCTCTTAAAGGTCACAATTCCTGAAAAAGAGATGAAAAAGCCCATTTCCATTGCCGCCTTTGCAACCTCATAGGATTCAGTGAAGCAGTGCATTACTCCGCCAATCTGCTGAGCACCCTCCTCTTTGAGGATTTTGATGGTGTCATCAGAAGCTGAGCGAGTATGAATAATTAATGGTTTCTTTGTCGCAATTGAAGCCCTAATGTGAGTTCTAAAGCGCTCTCGTTGCCACTCCATAGATTCATAGCTGCGATCACCCATACGGTAGTAATCAAGTCCCGTTTCACCTATGGCGACGATTTTGGAGTGCTTTAAGGCTGTTTCAACCAAAAACTCAAGGGTAGGCTCTGGGGTGTCTTCATAATCTGGGTGAACGCCCACAGAAGCATAAAGATTGGGATGATCCTGCGCCAACTTTAAGACATTAGGAAAGTCTGGCAAATCAACTGATACGCATAGAGCGTGACTCACTTTAGCCAATTCCATATTTCCCAGGACCTCAGGTAAGCGGGCTTGAAATTCTGGGAAGTCTAGATGGCAATGGGAGTCTATAAACATAAGCCCTATTTTAGACTGCCTAAGCTATTTTTAGCCTCCAAAAATCTGCTGATACTGGGAAAGTAAGGCTTCTAACTGAATTCTGTTGGCAAGTGGATGATTTTCGTGTCGACGAGCCTGAACAAGTAATTTCCAAAAATGGAGCATTCTTTGAACATTAGCCATTTTTGAAAGCCCCTGAAGGGTCGCCAGGTGTTTAGGGTAATAACGTGGATTGCCACCCTGAGCTACGGACTGAAGGTCTGAAACCCAGCGCTGCATACTCGCCAATAGATAGGCGTATTGCGCTTTATGAATTTTCTCTGCTGTATCCAACCAGTTGATTCTGACTCCTTGGGACATGGATTGCAGTAAATAACGGGAGGCTTGGATTGAGATGCTGAGCTCGTCCTTATCATCTTTGTTGTGTCTTGCAATTAAAGAATCGCGCACAGAAAAAGGAGCCCCACCCTGCTCATCGTAAATAGTCTCTATATCTGCATCACTCATTTTTAGACCGCTGATATGATTCAGCTGATCCTTTAGCCAAACCAATCCTTGTGCTCGATCTGGACGAGGAGCAGTCAAGAGGCGACAACGCGATCGTATTGTTGGTAAAACACGATCAACTCGATCGGCCAGCAATATAAAGATCGTATTCGCAGGCGGCTCTTCAAGTGACTTTAATAAAGTATTGGCAGAATCTGAGCGCAGCATTTCTAGGGGGTAGATCAGAATTACCCGATTACCGCCACGATGCGAGCCAATTGCAAGGTTTTCTATTGCCTGACGGGTTTCTTCAATCGAGATATTCTTCTTCTCTTTTTTCTCGCTAGTTTCTCCGTCATCATCACGGGCGACTTTACCTTTTTTGGGAGAATCATCACCTTCATAATCTGCATGAGGTAAAAGCTTGCGATGGGTTTCAGGTACGAGGGAGATAAAGTCAGGATGGTTGCCGGTATTGAACCAGTGGCATGCCTCACATTGATTACAGGGCTTTACTGCGGAACTAGAATTTTCACAGAGAAGCGCTTTAGCAAGCTCGATAGAGAATGGAAACTTTCCAATCCCAGATTGACCATGCAGCAAAATTGCATTGGGAAAATTGGCAAAATCTAAACCTTGCCATAAAGGGTTAAGCCAAGGTGCTATCTGAGCTGCTTGATTCACTTAGGGTTCAATTTGAATGAGTTTCAGGCCATCCCAAATTTTCTCTGGGGTTTGGGTTGCATCCACTAAATGAAAGCGTTTGGGATCCGCTAAGGCTCGGCGAAGGTACTCTTGACGGACTTTTTCAAAAAAGTTTAAATCCATCTTTTCAAATTTATCTGGAGCGCGCACCTTAGAGCGACGAGACTCTGCAATTTCACCAGGCAAGTCGAACAAGATCGTTAAGTTAGGCTGCAGAAGTGAGCCATCAGGGCGTCCCTGTACCCACTGCTCTAGATCATTTAGCTTACTTAAGCTAAGCCCTCGACCACCACCTTGGTATGCAAAACTCGCATCTGTAAAACGATCTGAGATGACTATTTTTCCAGCTGAAAGCGCGGGATCTATGACCTGAGCAATATGTTCTCGCCGTGCTGCAAACATCAACAATGCTTCAGTCTCTATATTCATAGGCGACTCTAGAAGGAGATTGCGCAGTTGCTCGCCTAAGGCAGTACCGCCCGGCTCACGAGTCATCACCACTTCTTTATTGGGATATCGCTCTTGCATGAGATTGCGAAATGCATCTACATGAGTACTCTTACCAGCTCCATCGATACCTTCGAAGCTAATAAAATAACCGGGTTGTGCTGATGTCATATTCAAATCAATTTAGTTGGCGCTAGTTTTGGGTGCAATCTTCCGTTGATATTTGTCTACTGCTGCCTCATGCTCTTTTAAGCTTTGAGAAAAATGACTACTACCATCTCCTTTTGCTACAAAGAATAAAGCATTACTTTTAGCGGGATGTGCAGCAGCCAAAATAGACTCTTTGCTGGGCATTGCGATCGGGCTAGGGGGTAAACCTTTATTCATATAGGTATTGTAGGGAGTGTCTTTACGTAAATCTGATTTTCGCAAATTACCATCAAATTTAGGGCCTATCCCATAAATAACCGTAGGATCAGTTTGAAGTGGCATTCCTCGCTTGAGGCGGTTAATAAATACTGCTGCAACCAAATTCCGATCACTTGATCGCCCCGTCTCTTTTTCGATGATGGAGGCCAATATTAATAATTCATAAGATGTTTTCAGAGGAAGCCCAGCATCCTTTTGGTCCCATACCTGATTCAATTGCTTTTGCATTCCCTGAGCAGCTTTTCGGTAAATATTGATATCAGGCTCATCAGGATCAAAGACATAGGTATCTGGAAGAAATATGCCTTCATCGCTTGAATAATTCAGGTTGAGACTTTGTAATAACTCTCTACTACTCATACTCTTGGTTTGGTGTATCAAGGCTGGGTGTGCATCCATTATTTTCCGTAGTTGCCAAATAGTCATGCCTGGAATAATGGCGATACTTTCTCTCACGCGATCACCACGTGCAATTTGTAACAAAACCTTTCCAAGACTCCCGCCGTTTGGAAATAAATAAGTGCCAGGCTTTAGTTTTGAGCCCACGAATAAACTTCTAGCCCCGACCTGTATAAGGAAGGGATTTATTGATAAGCCTTGCTCACTCAGTTGATCAGCAATACTCGATAGACTTGACCGTGGATTAATCTTGGCCTTAAAAACGGACGCATCGTCGGTATTGGACTGCTTGGGAACTATTGGATACAAAAAAATACCGGCATAAAACAAGCCTATAGCCAATATAAAAAGGCCCAGCCAATACTTGAGCCCACGATTCTTGGACTTTTTCCTAGTAAATAGCGACCTGCTCTGAATTTTTCTGCTCATCAAGCTATGATAAAAGGGTCATGATAAATACTTCTCAAATTCAGAAAAACTGGCTGAATAACCTCTCTTCCCTACCTTGCAATTTACCGCAGTGGGGTTTAATTCTTGTAGAGGGCCCTGATGCTGCCAGCTTCTTGCAGAATCAATTAACAAATTCTGTACTGGGACTAAAGCGAACCTTGCCCGAGAATATGGCCCAAGGTTTTTCTGCATCTCGCTTGACTGGCTATTGCAGCCCTAAGGGCAGACTGTTAGCTAGTGCTTGGATTGGTCTATTTTCGGCAAACGATAATGCCGAAGATCGCTTTGCTTTATTTATCTCTAAAGATATTGCTGCCTCTACTGCGAAACGTCTATCCATGTATGTGTTGCGCTCCAAAGCTAAAGTTATCGATCTTTCTTCTGAGTGGACTGTCTCTGGTCTGTACGGTTCAGACCAGCAGATTACAGATTTCAAGTTAGATAACAGCAGTATTGCTTTGCGTATGCCGGATGTTTTGGCAGAGGGACAATCCATTGCTCGTTTACTGATGGCACACCCTAAAAATAGTCCGATCGACAAACAAGACTCAATTGAAATGTTGGATGCTTGGAATGCGCTTGAGGTTTTGAGCGCAATCCCACGTATTGTCCAAGCCACTCAAGAGCAGTTTGTGCCTCAAATGATTAACTTTGAGTCAGTGGCTGGGATCGATTTTAAAAAGGGATGCTATCCAGGCCAAGAAATCGTTGCCCGCAGCCAATATCGTGGTGCTATTAAGCGGCGTTTACAACTCGCTCATCTCAATATTGACGTACTAGATGATGCAGGTTTAGCCACGCCTGGCGCCGAGCTATTTCACTCTAATGATCCTGGACAGCCTGCGGGCATGGTAGTTTTAGCGGCGCGCTGTCCTGGAGATCCAGATCAAATTGATCTGCAAATTGAGTGCAAACTAGAGGCGCTTGAGGGTGGCGAAATTCATCTTGGTAGTGCTGAGGGACCTGTGTTAAAAATAGACGTATTGCCCTACCCTTTGATAGAAATTTAATTCCTTTTTATGTGCCTCATTCTCTTTGCCTGGAATTCTCATCCGGACTACTCATTGGTGGTGGCAGCAAATCGTGATGAGTTTTATGAGCGTGATACCGAGGGTGTTGCATGGTGGCCAGAGCATCCGCATGTATTGGCAGGTAGAGATCGGGCGGACGTATTAGGAAGTCCTGGTACATGGCTTGGATTTACCAAGACCGGAAAATTTGCAGCCCTAACCAATGTTCGGGCGCCTAGTGAAAAAAATCCTGACTCCAGAACTCGCGGTGAACTCTCCTTAACTTATCTCACTGGTAAAAATAGACCTGCTGAATTTATTCAAGATCACTCAAAACATTTTCAGCAATACAACGGCTTCAATCTTTTGATGGCAGATTTGAGTAACCCTGAAAATGCTGAAATGCATTGGGTGAGCAACCGCATGATGATGGGTCAAAGTATCCGTCCACGTAAAGTTTTCCCACAGCAAGCCCTGGAGCCGGGTGTGTATGGTCTTTCAAATGCCATGCTAGACACCCCATGGCCAAAGGTAAATCATCGTATAGCTGCTTTTGCTCAAACCTTAGCAATGGACCAAGGTCAGCTCAAGAACGCAGATCAGTATTTAAAGTTATTAGCTGATACTCACCATGCTAGTGATAATGAACTTCCTAATACTGGAGTAAGCAAGGAATGGGAGAAAGCGCTTTCGGCTGCATTTATTAAAACGGCTGCCTATGGAACACGCTCAAGTACCGTACTGAGAGTTCGCAAGGATGGTCAATTTGAGCTCGTTGAGCGACGCTTTGATGCCTCTGGAACGGTGGGTCATGACGTCGTTACCGGAGCCCTGAGCTCTGCATCTGACTCTAATTTATCTGTTTAGCTTTAGTCAACACGACCATCATCGTTAACAACACGTTCGCCATCAGCATTGCGTGTAGCCAAACGTTTAACGTATTTAAATGTGCCGGTGGCCATACAGCAAATCTCACCTTGATCGTTGTATAGCTTAGCTTCACAAAAAGCCATTGTGGCTGTTCTGCGTACAGTGTCAGCCTTAACCCTAAGAACGCCAGTTGCAGCCTGCATAAAATTATTTTTCATTTCAATGGTAACTACGCTTCGATCGCTTGGATCTCCCGATCGAGCGGCTACAGCCATGGCCACGTCCATGAGGGTTAGCAGAACCCCGCCATGAGCTACCTCCCAGGTATTGTTATGTTCCGGCTTGAGGGCCAGCAGAATTTCTCCTGTACCCATTTCAGCGCTTAAGCAACGAACGCCCAGCAGCTTTAAAAAGGGAACATTGAGTTCCTCGCCTAAATTAGCCAGCTGAGTTTGCGGATTGATTTGGACTTGTTTGTTCATGGATCAATTTTAGAGGGATGTACGCAATTTAGGAAATAATCCTAGAATAGCTCCCATGGCCTTTACTTTAAGCGGCGATGACGTCTGTCAAGCAACCCTCCCGACACCGATACCGGATCCCTACTGGGTTGCATTTTCGCCCTCTTCTGCAAAATTAGTGGATATCGCTCTGGATGAGGCCAATCTGCCTTTAGATAAAGCCTGGTTAGAAGTTTTAGCGGGCAATCAGCTAAATACCAAAGATCACCAGTTCCCCAATCCGATTGCAACTGTCTACAGTGGGCATCAGTTTGGGGTATGGGCCGGACAATTGGGTGACGGTCGCGCAATATTACTTGGAGATATTGACGGCCAGGAACTGCAACTTAAAGGCGCTGGTAAAACACGCTTTTCTAGAATGGGTGATGGGCGAGCAGTGCTGCGATCCTCGATCAGAGAGTTTTTATGTAGTGAGGCAATGCACTACTTGGGAATTCCAACAACTAGAGCGCTATCAATTGTTGGCTCAGATTTACCCGTCATGAGAGAAACCATGGAAACGGCAGCGGTTTGTGCTCGATTAGCGCCAAGCTTTATGCGGGTTGGTCACTTTGAGCATTTTGCTTCTCTTCAAAATACTGAAAGACTTAAAGAGTTAGCGGATTCGCTCATTAAACTGCACTATCCTGAATCTCTTGAGTCTGCCGAACCTTACCTAGATTTATTTAAAAGGATTTGTGAGCGTAACGCAAGATTGGTAGCGCAATGGCAAGGTGTTGGTTTCTGCCATGGCGTACTCAATAGTGACAATATCAGCGTATTAGGTCTAACCATTGACTATGGCCCCTTTGGATTTTTAGATCAATTCCAGATTGATCATATCTGCAACCATAGCGATCAAGGCGGCCGCTATGCCTACCATCGTCAACCTCAGATCATGCATTGGAATATGGCATGCCTGGCAAGCGCAATGATTCCACTACTAGAGATCCACTTAGACGAAAAGCAGGCACAAGATCAACTGCGAACAGCGCTAGAAGTCTTTCCAAAAATCTACGCTCAAACTTGGCAGGAGCTATTTCGCAAGAAGCTTGGTTTTACTACTGCCCAAGAAGGCGACATACCCTTGATTGAGCGGTTGTTACAAGCCATGCATGACTCTAGAGCGGATTTCACTAGCTTCTTTCGCAAGCTTGGCGAAGTGAAGACTGATGTACCTATTGAAGGGATATCCTTGCGTGATGACTTTATCGACCGAGAGCTCATTGATCAATGGTTTACTGATTACGTAGCGCGCTTACAGAGTGAGTCAAGTCATGATTCATTAAGGCAGCGAGCAATGAATCAAGTAAATCCAAAATATATTCTAAGAAATCATCTGGCGCAGATTGCTATAGAGCGGGCACAGAAAAAAGATTTTTCAGAGGTATCTAAGCTGCTCAATATATTAAGTAAGCCTTTTGATGATCAGCCCGAGCATGAGGCTTATGCTTTAGCCCCGCCTCCTCATCTAAATCCTGTTGAAGTAAGCTGTTCCTCATAATTTTATAGTCGAGATAGAGATGAAAAAAACAGACCAAGAATACAAACAATCATTAAGTGATATTGAATATCGCGTCACTCGAGAGGCTGCAACCGAGCGCCCTTTTACTGGTAAATATTGGGACCATTGGGATAAAGGCCGCTATCAGTGCGTTTGCTGTGGAACGCCCCTCTTTCTATCGGAGACTAAGTTTGATGCGGGATGTGGATGGCCTAGCTATAACGCCCCTGAAGTCGAGTCCGCCATTAAAGAAGTCCGAGATAGCACCCACGGCATGATCAGAACAGAGGTGCGCTGTGCTAATTGCGATGCCCACTTAGGACATGTATTTGAAGATGGTCCCATGCCAACTGGATTGCGTTATTGCATCAACTCCGCCTCATTGAGTTTTGAGCCAAGTAGTAACGCGACCCCAACAAAAACTGAGGATTGAGTAAATAGCTGGATAATCCCATAATGAAATTTTTATTCGATCTATTCCCCATCATTCTTTTTTTTATCGCCTTTAAATTTGGCGATATCTACACTGCAACCATTGTTGCTATGGTGGCCACTATTGGACAGATTCTGTGGGTTTATTACCGCCACCGCAAAATAGATGCCATGCAATGGGTAAGCTTGGTAATGATTCTAGTGTTTGGTAGCCTCACCATCTTTCTGCATGACAAAACATTTATTCAGTTAAAGCCCACTGCCCTCTATTGGCTCTTTGCTGGCGCCCTCTTTATCAGCGCTCAGTTTTTTCAAAAGAACTGGATACAAGTATTGATGGGCAAACAAGTTACTCTTAAAGCTGCAAGCGCCCATTCAGTCTGGCATAGCCTGAATAAAGCTTGGGCCCTTTTCTTTTTCTTCATGGGTGCCTTGAATCTTTATATTGCCTTTGAATACTCGGAGGAAACTTGGGTTAACTTTAAGTTGTTTGGCAGCACAGGCCTATTGCTTGTCTTTGTCATTGCTCAGGGGGTTTGGTTGTCTAAACACATGGAGCATGAAAGCGAATGAGTATTAATGAACAAAGGATTGTTGCTTTTGATGCAGACCTTCGAAAAGCTTTTCAGGTTCAACTCCTAAAGATTGAAGACGAAAGTCATCTACATGCTGGACATGCTGGAGCCGCCAGTGGCGGCGGTCACTTTAGACTGGAGATAGTTACCCCTGAATTTAAGGGTTTAAACCTAGTGGCTCGCCACAGAGCGGTCTATGCCGCCCTAAGCCAGCACATTCCCAAAGAAATTCATGCTCTGACCATTGTCGCCCTAGCTCCAGATGAAGTCAGCAACTAAGGCTGCTTTAAAATAACCCTATCTTATATTTAACTATTCAAAACCATGTTTAATACCCGTCAGATTTTCTCTATTAGCCTTCTGAGCGCCGCTCTTTTTTCCTCAAATGTCATGGCGCAAAATGCAGCCATTGTGAATGGCAAATCAATCCCAAAAGCCCAGCTTGATAAATTGGTGCAGCGTTCGGGTCAGCCTGATAATCCGCAAGTCCGAGATCAAGCACGTGAAATGTTAGTAACGCGTGAGTTGGTATTGCAGGAAGCTGACAAGCGTGGCGTTATTCAAAAAGAAATAGTTCGCGAGCAGCTAGAGCAGGCAAAAATTGGTGTTTTGATTGGTGCTGTATTTGAAGACTATGTCGAAAGAGAAGGCGTTGCAGAGGCTGACTTAAAAGCAGCCTATGAGTCAATGAAAGCGCAATACACCGGCAAGGAGTATCACGTAGAGCATATCTTGGTAGAAAAAGAAGCAGACGCCAAGGCAATCATTGCGCAATTAAAAGCCGGAGCAAGCTTTGGAGATATCGCCAAAGCCAAATCGATTGATCCTGGTTCAGCTAAAAACGGTGGTGATCTTGGTTGGGTAAGCGACAAAGCACTCGTACCTGAATTTTCTAAAGCTATGGTGCAACTTAAAAATGGTCAAGTCACTGACAAGCCTGTGAAATCACAATTTGGTTGGCACATCATTAAGACAACCGATTCTCGTGATGTCAAACCTCCAAGCATGGAAGAAATGAAGGATCAGTTAAAGCAAATGATCATGTCTGATAAAGATTGGCAAAAGGCGAAGTTCTCAGAAATGATGCAAAAGCTACGCGCTAAAGCCAAGATTCAATAAGAGGGATTTTTCGCCCTACCTGGCGGGGTGATGTCGCGGTCTGAGTTTTTGGATTGCCATACCTGCCAGTCCACATGCAAATGCGGACATCACAAATACATCTCTAGGTTGAGATGCCTCCCATATCCAGCCCGCACACAAGCCGCCGAGTGTGCCACCTAATCCATAAGAGATGGTGGCCATTAGGGCCTGACCCCTAGCCTGCAAAGGTCCTGTAAACCAGCGCTGTAGTAATTTAGTGGCAGCACTATGGTGCGCAGCAAAGGTACCAGCATGCATGAGTTGCGCCACAATCAAGACGGAGGTGATGGGTAAAAAGGCAATCAATACAAATCGAATTACGCCTATACCAAAGGCGGCTTGCAAAATTACCTCGGCATCGAGTCTGCTTAAAACTTTACTTTGAAAATAAAAGAACACTACCTCAGCCAAAACACCTAGCGCCCAGAAGAGTCCAATTTGAAATTTATCGTAACCAAGATCGGCAAGATAAAGCGAATAAAAAACGTACAAGGCGGCATGGGCAAAGATCATAAAGAATCCAGACACTAAAAACCAGCGCACATCTGGATTAAAGAGCACCACCATCAATTCACCCTTTACCATCTTGCGACGCTCCATCTTTGGTTCGTGCAGGCAAAACGTAATCAAAGCCAAAGCGAATAAAACAATGGTGCCGACAATGGGATAGAGTTCAATGCTCTTGCTTTGAAACAGTTCTCCAGCAGCAAGCACCATGGCAATAAAACCGATAGAACCCCATAGCCGTAAACGGCCATAGCGCTTATCAAAGGAATTATCTTTATATAGCGCGTGGATAGTAGCTGATTCACCCAGAGGCATCAGGCTGCTGAGAATAGTATGTAAAACAAACATCCAGACAAAAAATCCGACATAGCTTTGTAAAAAATAGATAAATAAGAACACTACAGCGGCAAGACAGGCGCTAAATCGAATGATGCCAATGCGATTGGATAGATAGTCTGATAGCCATCCCCAGGAGAATGGCCCAACAATACGGGTAACTTGCAACATCGACATCAATGCAGCGATCTCGATGACGCTAAAGCCTCTTTCCAAAAAGAAGAGACTTGCATAGGGGGATACCAGTCCAACGTAAGCAAAATATAAAAAGAAAAAGGACCCGAAGGCCCAGCGAAGTGAAGGCGTCATCTAATAAACCAATTAATCGCGATGAGCGCCTGGTTGAGCAGCTGGAATAGATGTCGTTACTGGGACATCAGCGCACTGAGCGCGATGCCGTAAGGCATGATCCATCAGCACGAGGGCCAGCATTGCTTCAGCTATTGGAGTAGCACGAATACCGACACAAGGATCATGTCGACCTTTCGTTTGAATGGTAATTGGTTTGCCATCCAAATCTATTGACTGCTTGGGGCTCATGATGCTTGAGGTTGGCTTTATGGCAATAGATATGCGCAAATCTTGACCACTGCTAATACCGCCGAGGGTACCACCAGAGTTATTGCTTGCAAAACCATCGGGATGCATTTCATCACCGTGCTCACTACCACGTTGAGCTACCGATTTGAAACCAGAGCCAATTTCAACACCTTTTACAGCATTGATGCCCATCATGGCATGCGCAATATCGGCATCCAATTTGTCAAACAAAGGTTCGCCTAAGCCTGCAGGCACATTACGAGCACGAACTTCTATGCGCGCACCACAGGAGTCCCCTGCTTTACGCAATGCATCCATATATGCCTCTAGCTGAGGAATAATTTCAGAATTTGCAGCAAAGAATGGATTCTTTTCTATCTCTGCAATATCTTGAAAAGGGATTTCAAGTTCGCCCAGCTGACTCATGTAACCATAAAATTCGGTGCCATATTTCTCGTGCAACCATTTTTTAGCAATCGCTGCTGCAGCAACAACTGGGGCCGTTAAACGAGCAGATGAACGGCCTCCGCCACGAGGGTCGCGAATACCATATTTATTTTGGTAGGCGTAGTCAGCATGACCGGGGCGGAAGGTCTGTAATATATCGCCGTAGTCTTGACTGCGTTGATCGGTATTGCGAATTAATAAGGCAATTGGTGTGCCTGTGGTCTTGCCTTCAAATACACCGGAGAGGATCTCAACCTTATCCTCTTCCTTGCGCTGTGTAACATGACGTGAGGTACCGGGCTTGCGGCGATCTAAATCTAACTGGATATCGGCTTCGGATAGCTTCATGCCCGGTGGGCAACCGTCAACTACAGCACCGATTGCGGGACCGTGGGATTCACCAAAAGTGGTAACAGTAAAGAGAAGGCCTAATGTATTTCCTGACATATCGACATTATGTCATTTGTCAGAAAACAAGGCTAAAACAGCTTAGGAAGCCGCTTTTTCAGTATCTTCCGGCCAATCTCGGATGTAAGCCTTGAGCATCGAATTTTCGAAGTCCTGGGCTTCTACTACTGATTTTGCAACGTCATAGAAAGAGATGACACCCATCAACATTTTTTGGTCTACCACCGGTAAATAGCGCGCGTGATCCACCAACATCATGCGACGGACCTCATCAATCTCAGTTTCCATATTGCAGGTCAACGGTTTTTGATTCATGACAGCGCTCACCTGCAGGTCTTCAAGCTTGCCATGATGCTTAGCGAGAGCTGCAATGACTTCACGGAAAGTCAAAATACCAACCACTTTGTCGTAATCCATTACCACCAAAGAGCCAATATCATGTTCGCTCATTACCAGGACTGCTGTTTGCAGTGCAGTATCAGGGGCTACTGTAAAAAGAGTGCTGCCCTTGACGCGTAATATGTCGCTAACTTTCATTGGATCTCCGAGGAACAATTCATCTATAACCCCAATATAGACTCATGGCCACTTTGAATCAATAGCCAAGACGTCATTTTAGTAACGAATAACCCTAACCAGACTACTTCGGATATCTGGCAAATTAGCCACTATTACCGCACCAGTTAAGGTAATCCACCAAGTCAAGTAAATCCAGATAAGACCAAGCGGGAAGATAGCGAAAGCCCCGTAGACTGTTTTATAGAAGGCCGTATTACTGAGGAAGATGGCGAACCCAAACTTCATTAACTCAAATGCAAGCGCCGCCACTAAGGCTCCCGCGAAGGCATCGCGCCATAAAATCTTGGCATAGGGAAGAATTTTATAGACGACTGCGTACACCAAAATTGCTAAGCAGACCGGAGCAATGGTTGCCACCAATTTAAATCCAATGGATACCGCACTAATCCAACCTTCGGAAGCGCTAAACAAAATGCCGCTTAAGTAGATCCCAATACCTAATAGTATTGGACCTAATATTGTTGCGGCACTATAAATAATAATTTTCTTGTACAAAGGTCTGCTGGTATTTACCTTAAAAATTTGATTGAAGGCACCTTCAATCACAGCTAGTGTCATGATCGTAGTAATAATCAGGCCAGCTAAACCGACATACGTTAAACCTTTTGCTTGGGAAGAAAATTGATCCAAATAGATGAATACCTGCTGGTTTATCCCCCCTGGCATATAGGTATCCAAAAGCCAGGCCCTAAACGCATTTTTAACTTGGATGACGCTTGGCAGATAACCAATGAGCAAAGTGGCAATCGTTACCATCGGCACTACCGATAAGGTCGTAGTAAAGGCTAGACTAGCGGCAATTTGCTTTAAATTTTGGCCACGATTACGCTCCCAGATCTCTTTGGCCAGAGAGAGCCATAATTGGGGGTTACGAATAATGCGCATCGCCGTATCATAAGAGAAGAATATGAGCCAACACGATATTTTAGTTTTGTACTACTCCCGTTATGGTGCAACCAAGGATTTGGCACGCCTGATTGCCGAGGGTATTGAAAGCGTCCCGGGGGTAAATGCCCGTTTAAGAACTGTTCCGGCGATATCTACTGTTTGTGAAGCCACTGAAGCGGCGGTTCCCCAGAATGGCGCACCATATGCCGAATACGCAGATTTTCAAGAATGTATCGGTCTTGCTTTGGGCTCCCCAACCCGCTTCGGCAACATGGCGGCCCCTCTGAAATACTTTTGGGATGGCAGCTCTTCAGAGTGGCTCAAAGGAGCCTTGATCGGCAAACCCGCATGCGTATTTACAAGTACTGGCAGCATGCATGGCGGTCAAGAAAGCACTCTTTTAACCATGATGATTCCCTTGTTTCATCACGGCATGCTGCTAATGGGCATTCCTTATAGCGAGCCTGATTTGATGTCCTCTAATACGGGAGGCAGCCCCTACGGAGCCACGCACCTTGCTCATGCGGATGGTCGCGCACCAATTAGCCCAGAAGAGCAACGTTTAGCAAAAGCACAAGGTAAGCGTTTAGCAGAAACTGCATTGATGCTCCAACAAAATAAAAAGTAAGGCATTCAATATTCAACATGATTAAAAAGATTCTTGAAAAAAATCCTTACCAACTGATAGCGACAGTTGCCTTTATCGATTTATTTATCCTTTGTGTTTGCTGGGAGTGGTTTATCTCTCCTTTGAGGCCAGGTGGGTCTTGGTTAATCCTCAAGGGAATCCCTTTGCTATTTGCGATTCCGGGACTTTGGAAAGGAAATGTTTACACCATGCAGTGGGCCTCCATGTTGATATTGTTATATACAACGGAAGGCCTAGTTCGAATTCTCGAAACTGGTGCTAATTTTTGGCTTGCAGTGCTTGAAACCGCGATCTCAACGATCGGTTTTATTTGCTTGCTGATGTATTTAATGCCCATTAAAAGAGAGGCTAAAGCTCTCAAAAAGAAGTTGGCGAAGTAAGCATGGAGAACTTTACCCTCCAGCTAGAAGCGCTTTTAGATTCAAAATACGTTCTGACTCAGGATGAGGATAAAGCCCCCTACTTAACTGACTGGCGCAAACGTTTTACCGGTAAAGCATTGGCAGTTCTCCTGCCTAGTACTAGCCTAGAGGTTGCAGAGATTGTGAAGCTATGTGCGCAATATCAAGTTGCCATCGTCCCCCAAGGCGGCCATACAGGCTTTTGTGGAGGCGCGACACCCGATAGCAGTGGTAAACAAATAATCGTTAATCTAAAACGCATGAATCAAATTCGTGAGATTGATATTGCCAATCAAACCATAACGCTTGAAGCTGGTTGTATTTTGCAGACTGTTCAAGTGAAGGCAGCCGAACAAGGATTTTTATTTCCGCTGAGTCTTGGGGCGGAAGGTAGCTGCATGATCGGGGGCAATTTGGCAACCAATGCAGGTGGCACAAATGTTCTGCGCTATGGTAATACACGCGACCTTTGCTTGGGCCTAGAAGTAGTCACCGCTACTGGCGAGATCTGGAATGGTATTAAAGGCTTACGTAAAGACAATACAGGCTACGATTTACGAGATTTATTCGTTGGGTCTGAGGGCACCCTTGGCATCATCACCGCGGCAGTGATGAAGCTATATCCCCTACCCATTTCTCAATGGACTACCTTAGTTGCTTGTACAGATATCGCTTCTTCAATTGCCCTTCTGAATTTATTTCAAAAACGAGCAACATCTTTGTTGACGGGTTTTGAAATGATGACGCAAGAGTCTTTGGAGTTAAATGAGAAGCACTTCCCCCACATGTCAAATCCTTTGCAGGGAAAGCCACCTTTTACGATCCTGATTGAATTATCTGATCACGAGAGCGAGGGCCATGTGAAGCAGCTCCTCGAAACTATTTTGGAAGAAGCTTTCGAATCTCAACTAATTAGCGATGCAGTGATAGCCAGTAATCTCACACAAGCGAATGCGTTTTGGCATATGCGGGAACACATAACCCTTGCTCAGGCAGAAGAAGGCGCCAACCTGAAACATGACATCACGATCCCTTTATCGTCTTTGGGTAGTTTTATTCAAGAAACAGATGGTTTATTGAGGGCTAAGTATCCTGGCGTCAGAATTATCAATTTTGGGCACTTAGGGGATGGAAATCTGCATTACAACATCGCCCCACCACCAGGATCTGACCCAAAAATCTTTAATGAAATGCATGAAAAGTCTATTCATGAGCTTGTTTATGCTCAAGTTGAGCGTTGTAAAGGCTCAATTTCTGCAGAACATGGTGTTGGACAGCTCAAATTGAATGACCTAAGGGCTCATAAAGGCGAAGTAGCCCACGACCTAATGTTGGCCTTAAAAAGGGCCTTAGACCCGCAAAATATCCTTAACCCCCACAAAGTGGTCTCGATTTAGATCTAAGGCCTGCTTTATTGATAAATATTTTGCAATTTGTGTCATCTCGACCTCAATTTCATGCGTTGTATGCTCATGGAGGTGACAAATATGTCAACAAGACTCAAACGTTGGGCCCGTGCAATAGAACAGATCGACCTGTCCAAAAGGACGCCTGAAGTTGCTATTGGCTATTTAGATAGCAAATACCGTGATATCGCTTGGCGTTATATCCGTATCCTAGGCTTTGAACGCACCATTAGCTTTATGGCTAGCAATAATTTTCACCCTGAGTAATGAATAAAACCCTAAGTATTTGATTTACTTAGGGTTTTTTATTGACAAAACTAGTAGTTTCAGCCAAAGAACTCTTTTGCCTCAGCAATCAATAGCTCGGGTATTTCCTCTGGAATATAGTGCCCGCTAGGAACGGTCTTTCCTGATACTTCATCTGCGACCTCTTTCCAGTCATTTAACGGTCTAAAGCATTTATTGACTAGGCCATGCTCTCCCCACAAGACTTTTACAGGCATTTTTAGCCTTCTGCCTGCAGCACGGTCTTCTCGGTCGTGAATAAGATCAATAGATGCAGCCGCCCTATAGTCCTCACACATGGCATGCATGCCTGCAAAAAGACTTGCACCCGCCAAATACTCAGTCCATCTTTCTGGTAAAAATATCCCCGTTCCCGCATGCCGACCCATATGATTTTTTAACCAAAACTCTGGGTTTGCTCCAATCAAGGTTTCCGGTATAGGTTCTGGTTGAATTAAGAAAAACCAGTGCCAATAACCTTTGGCAAATTCCATAGTGGTGTTTTCATACATCTTTAGCGTTGGAGAAATATCTAACACCATGAGGCGTAAAACACTTTCTGGGAAATCCATCGCTAGACGATGAGAAACCCGCCCTCCTCTATCATGACCCAGCAAGAAGAACTGATTAAATCCTAAGCTCTTCATCAAGGCATGCTGATCTGCCGCCAAAGATCGTTTTGAATATGTCGAATGATCCGCCTTACCGTGAGGCTTAGAGGAAGCTCCATAGCCGCGTAGGTCTGCAGCAATCACAGTAAAGTGCTTTGCTAACTCAGGGGCCACTTGACTCCAAATTGCCTTAGTTTGCGGGAAACCATGAAGCAATAACAATGGCGGTCCATTACCACCGATTAAATAGGAGATTTCAATAGGGCCATCTTCCGACTTTGCAGAAAATATCTTAGTCTCAAAACCAGGAAAAGAAACGGACATCATTCATCCAATAAAAAAGAGCCTCCTAAGAGGCTCTAATCAGTTAGAAACTAGCGATTCGCCATTGCCTGAATTTCAGCAACAGTTACATAGCCTTTATTCGTTGAATCGATATAGCTAAAGTTGCTATAAATACGGGGCATACAGCCTTTAGCCTCTTCCATAGTGAGTTTGCCATCACGATTGGTATCGCACTTAGCAAAACGTTCAGCGATTTCTTGATCACGAGAGGCATCATTAGCCTGCACTGCAGGTGAAATGGCTAAAAATAAAGCGCTTAAGCCAGTAGCAATCGTTAATCTAAAAAGTGAATTCATATTACTGCTTATCTACCGGTCGGCATTGGATTTGCGGATGTCTCCAATGCTGAGCGGACAACTTTTTTAGCCATGGCAATAAAAGAATCTGCCGATCCAGAACTTGTTCTAAATGACTCACCTTGAACTGTAATTAAGCCTTCACCTAATAATTGCTTGGATTGGCTGTCTGTAATTTTGCTCTCAACTAACAGGGCTGGAGTTTTTGAATTCACACCACCAGCATAGGCAGCAGCATTCATTGCCAAACCAATAGGAGTGAAATTCCAAGGCTGCAAACTATCTGCTGAACTCTCTGCACCAGTGATTCCGACAGAAATACGTGCAACGCCAGGTCCTGGCTGAGTAACAATCTTAATGTTGCCACGCGCATTCACAGCTTCTACCATGGATGCTTGCAATGCAGCCTTAGCTTTATTAATTACATCAAGACTGACATCTTTAGTGGCATTTTGATTCAGATAAATTGGATCCAATATCACTGCAGTATAAGAATTAGGATTTACACCCGCAATACGATATCTCCAAATACGCGTATCTTTTTCGCTGGTTGCCATTGGCACCAGGAGGTTGTAATCAGGTAAAAATCCTGATCTTGGCATTGACTCAGTCGCCAACTTTGGTGCATTACTACATGCAGCTAAAGTGAAGGCAGCAGCTAAAGAAACCAACAATACGTTTATTTTCTTCATGGTGATTCCAGAGGTTTGGTTGAATTAATAAATGAGCTACTTAGAATAAACAACATCATACCTATATCCATCTAATCTGGTGCTGGGCAAGGCAAGCTAATACCTGTCTTTTTGTGAATTTGTGGCTTGCAATCAACTTGTAGAGATAGTGATTTATTGGGGCTGCCCAAGGTTGGAGTTGGAGCGCTTACTGAAATTTGATCGGAGGATTTTGGTCCCACGATCGTCGGTATAGTGACAGCTGGACTATTAGCAACAGATGCTGGCTTTGCAGGGGCTAGCCCTACTTCTCTATAAAAAGCCTTATCTGAACCAGGGCAAGGCATTAATGCTCCTGTTTTTGGGTTGACAACATCCTTGCACTGCGGATTGGCCTCTAAACGCGCCTCTAGCTTCGCGACAGAGCAGGCGGAAACTAGAAAAGCGGCGATCAGCATTAAAGAGGATGACCCATTTAATTTGATATTCATTAATGCATTCTAAGACAAAGGAAGTTGGAAAAATGATCTCCAGGCTGCATATTGGGGCAAAAAGCACTTTAACAACCTAGCAACTATGAGGACAAAGCAGCTTGAATAGTGGCAATATATTGGTAGCTAATTATTAAAAGGATTATTTATGAACAAAGATGCATTTGAAAAAGGTTTACAAACTCGTCGTGAGGTTTTGGGCTCTGAATATGTGGATAACTCGATCAAGAATGCAGGTGAATTTAATATGCCAATGCAAGAATTGGTGACTGAATACGCCTGGAATGCAATTTGGAATCGACCTGGCCTAGATCGTCGCTCTAGAAGCATGATTAACTTAGCCATGCTCACCGCCCTTAACCGCCCTCATGAACTCAAGCTGCATCTGAAAGGCGCAATCAACAATGGCCTCACTAAAGATGAGATTCGAGAGATATTGATGCAGACTGCCATCTATTGTGGAGTTCCTGCGGCAATTGATAGCTTTAGATGCGCTAAGGAAGTGTTCGCAGAGATGGGAATCTAAAAGCACAATCAATGGATAACTTCGGCCCCGTTATTTTGATAGAAGTAGTGCTGATCTTTGGAGGAGTTTTGCTCTTTGCATGGTGGCAATTAAATGACCTACGCAAGGAGCGAGAGAAAGATCGTAAAAAGAAACAGCAAGACTCATCAGCAGGCACTTAAATATAGAGTCTCTGCCAAGAGTTCATAAATAAATGGATAAATAAAATAATTGAACTCTAGAAGAAGCTTTCTTTACGCTTGCAGTATTTATTTTTTATATTGGGCAGGATCATCTCGCGCACAAGGACTTTACATGGATTTCACTAACCCTAATACGATGCGCGATTGTTGGATTGTGAATGATGGCGTGATGGGTGGCGTTTCTCAATCCAGTCTTCGCCAAGATGCAGACAGTATGTTTTTTGAAGGTCGCGTATCACTAGAAAATAATGGTGGCTTTGCCTCCATGCGTTCCTTTATTCAAGCTCCCCAAGGCGCTCAAGTGATTGAGCTTGTAGCAAAAGGAGATGGTAAGCGCTATAAGCTGCTCTTAAGAACTCAATTAGCACCACGGGTAACATATGCAGTAGACTTCATCACTGAACCAACTTGGCAAACGTATCGCTTCAGTGCTAGTCAATTTAAATCGACTATTCGTGGACAGTCGGTCAATGCACCACCCTTATCCTTTAATGATGTGATTGAGTTTGGGATTCTGATTTCAAATAATCAGTCAGGGAGTTTTGCAATTCAACTAAAAACGCTTCAATTTGCTTAGACCAAATAGAGTGGCCGACTTCACTAAAGTATTCTAATTTTGCTTACCAACCAGAACTGCCAGGAACGCCTTTAAATGGGCCAACAAGCTCTGGGGTAATCCAGCCACCATAAAAGCCGCCAGGCTGAGGTATTACTGACTCACCTCCAACAGTGCATTGCAGCGATATTGCGTATAGCGCTACGCAATCTTTTAATAGCTCAGCACCAGGTAAGGGGTTTGGGTAACTCCATGCGACCTTAAGCAAAGAGCGCTGACCATCTATTAAAGACCAATATTTAGCAGGCCCCTTCCATTCACAAACGGATCTTCCCCCAGCTGGCAGAAATAACTTCTCATTGACGTCAGCCCAAGGCAGATAAAAGGTCGGCGGATGCGCTGTCTCCAGAGCCATAACTGCACGCACTGTTCGAGCAACCTCTACATTGCCCCAGCGCACAATCACTTCACGCTGATCACGAACTAGCTGGGGTGGACGCGGAAAATCCCATACTGAGACTTGACCCGGGCCAGGTACCTGCGCAAAATCTGGTCTGCTTGATCCACGCCAGTGCCACGCATCCCGCGCAGCTTGAAGCCATGAAGAAATATCACTCATGCATGTAGCCTAAAAAGATCATCATCAAAAACTTCATCGCATTAAGTATTAGAGGGCAGTTTTTTTAAGCGCAGGACAAGAAGTGCTACAAGGCCAGCTAGCATGACATACAGCGATATCAAAACCGCCCCTTTGCTATGGGCGTAGCTAAAACTAGAGTAGGACAAATAAGCGCATGCTAAACAAAATATTAGTGGGGTAATTGGATATAGCGGTACAGAGAATGCGCGGACTTTACGGTCTTTTGCTCGTAAAATAAACAAGCTAATACCCACTAATAATAAGAAAGTCCAAAATACGGGCGCAGTAAACTCCACCATAGCTTCAAAGCCATCACTTTGCAAAGCTCCAAAACCAACTAAGGCAAGACTAGTTACGCCTTGTACTAAATAAGCGAAATGAGGGGTGCCACGTGAAGATTCCCATTGAGCCATTTTACGAAGACCATGCCAATCTTCACCCATGGCAAAGTTGGTACGAGCACCAACAATCATCGTGGCATTGATACTCGTGAGCGCAGCAACTGCCACAAAAAGACCGAGTAACTTTTCACCGATGGGGCCAAAAGCAAGCCCAAGTAAATCTGCAGACGCTGCCTTGCTGGTGGCTAACTGTTTTAGGCCAAGGCCATTAATCAGTGCCATGTTTACCAAAAGATAGATGATTGAGATAATTAGAAGACTAAAAACAATTACTCGAACAATGGTGTTTGTAGTTCCTTTTAATTCAGCTGAAATATAAGCAGACTCATTCCAGCCACCAAATGTAAGCAAGACAAAAACCATGGCTAGTCCCAGCATGCCAAGTTGTGGCGTACTAGAAAACAATGGAGGATTAATAACGGGTGTTAGTGGAGCAGTAAAAAAGCCAAAGCCACCAATAATGATCGCTACAAGACCGGAGATTTCTAAAACTGTTAATACTGTTTGTATATTGGCGGATGCCTGTATACCAACTAAATTAATAATAGTCAGAACTACAATAATTCCAACTGCCCAGTAGATATCTGAGTGCAAACCGAAAGGAAGTACCTTGGTCATGTAATCACCAAAGACAAAAGCCAGCAAAGCAATGGATCCAGTATTAATAACCATCGCTTTAGCCCAGCCATACAAGAAGGAAACGTTCTTGCCATATGCTTTGGTTAAAAAATGATAGTCGCCACCCGCATGGGGATAAAGGGTTGCTAGCTCTGCATAACAAAGGGCGCCAGCCAGGGAGATAATGGATCCCCCCACCCAAAGTGTCAGAGCCCAACCTACATCACCAGTGATATCAGCAACTATGGATGGTGTTTTAAAGATGCCGGCACCAATGACGATGCCAACAATAATCGCCACTGCTCCTAGTGGACTCAGTAAGCGTTGAAGGGAAGCCCCTGAATCATTAGCAGACATATGCTGAAATATTACAGGCGCTTACCTGAGATAACAGTGTCAATGTAAAACTTGCCTTTATAAATGCCTTCGAGCTCATTATTCTTTAAAGTCATTTTTACATGGTTTGGACTCTTATCCCGATCAAGATAAGTAAAGCTCAGATTTGCTCCATCCAGCCTAGGATTCAGAATGGTTTGTTGATGATTGCCAATTTGAAGCGTGCCACCAATTTTTTGAAAATGTTGAGACAGTTTTAAGATCGTCCTATCTCGCTCCATCCCTGTGATATTCCACTCCCCTTCTACTTGAGCTGGAACAACCCAGTAAAAAGCTCTCGCTGGACCCTCGATTTCTATGTCCGCCTCCCAATCCCCCATGTCAAATGCATGAGATGTAACTCGCGTACCAGGCTTCATTTTTAATATAGTGGGACGTAAACTGAGATTCAGTTCTGGCAATAAATACATTGTGACCACAGTTGCCCTACTAAAATCTTCTACAAAGATATCGCCATTAATAATCTTCACACGATCACCAAGACCAGAACGCTCCACATTGCGCTGAGCTAATTGAGCCATCTCTGGATTGAACTCAATGCCAACAGCGCGGGCACCAAAATCTTTCGCAGCTGCAATTGCAATTCTGCCGTCACCTGAGCCGAGGTCGTAAACTAAATCCTTGGGAGTCACCTTGGCCGTTTGCAACATAACAGTTACCAGCGCATTAGTGGTGGGCACCCAAACTACATCCTTACCATCTTGGCCAATGCGAGGCTTATATTGATCGTCGCCATCTAAGTTGCTTTGCGCAAATAGATTTAGAGCAAAAAAGGTGCTAAAAATAGTCAACCAAACTTTAAGATACTTCATGCCATTTCCATTAAAAGAAAGTATTAAGATGAATTTCTATTTGGTATTACTAAGCTACGAAGCACATATTAAGATAAGTTTGTAATCCTGTTTTAAAAGTAACAAAACATTTAAAAAGCTTGGCTATTTAAAGTATAAGTTTGCTAGAGACCCTGTTATAAATGGCGCTCCCAGTACGATTCGAACATGCGAGCTACGCCTTACTGGGATTTACTGTTACTGGAATACCCTATGATTACAAAGGCTTGCAACGCAAATTAGGGCAAAGTTAAGATGTTCTTGCAGGTAAAGGGCATCAAAAGTCCCCTCTTTTACAACAGTATTAAGAATTAACTCAGATTAGTCATTAAAAAACTAAAGCCATGATGATCTTGTAAGTACAACGTATATTAGCAATGATTCAATTATCCGATTAAATAATTATAAAAAAGTCTAGTTACATGAACTGGATAAATCAATTCTCTTTGGAAAATTAGGTTGTAGTAATTACTGGTGCAGCAGGCGGTTTAGGCCAAGAGCTAGTAAATATTTTTTAGTCACGATGAATGTCAATTTTACTAATGAATAAATAAAATAGAATGTTGCATCAATGCGGTACCTTTTCTCTAAATTTATAGCAATAAAAAATCACAATTTAACTTTGCTGATGGCAGCTTTCATTTTTTGTTTACCATAACGGTTATAACCAATGGCCATCGTGAGTACCATCAACATGCTCAATCCTACGGGAAACCAACCACCATTAAAAAACTTCAAACTATTTGATGTAAAAAATACCAAATCTATTAAGATAAAGAAAATCCCAACAAGCATTACCGGTACAGTTTTCCAGCGCCAAATGAAAATAGCAACAGACATCGCTAGAAAGTTGGTTAGTAGCATTGTGCCTGTCACCGCAATCCCGTACGCACCCGCGAGTGCACTTGAGTTCTGAAATAAAAACAGGGTGAGCACTACCATCAAAAAGAGTATCAAGTTGATCGCTGGAATATAAATCTGACCTTGCTCATGCCTCGAAGTTTGAACAATCCGAAGGCTAGGCAACCACCCAAGATCGATCGCTTGCTTAGTCAGCGAGTAAGCCCCTGAAATGACTGCCTGCGATGCGATGATGGTTGCGATGGTCGCAATCACTATCATATACACCCGCAAATACTCCGGAGCCATCATATAAAAAAGGTTTTCAAGCTGGGTATTTGAGAATCCCCCTTCGGACCTTAGTAATAATGCGCCTTGGCCAAAGTAGTTCAATAGCAATGCGGGCAACACAATCCAGGTCCAGCCAAACTTAATCGGACGAGATCCAAAGTGTCCCATATCCGCGTAGAGCGCTTCAGCCCCGGTCACACAGAGCACAACTGCCCCCAATGCAAAAAATGGGAGTATTCCATTGTGTGCTAAAAAATCTAGTGCATAGATCGGATTAACTGCTAGAAACACACGTGGATTCTCAATGACATTTAACAGACCTAAGGTCGCTAGCAAAGTAAACCAAATCAGCATTGCAGGACCGAATAAAAATCCAATTTTATCGGTTCCGAATCTTTGAGCCCAAAACAACAAGGTCACAATGACCAAGGCGATCGGAAGAATATAGATTTTTAAGTATGGATTTGCAATTTCCAAACCCTCTACTGCAGACAATATAGATATTGCTGGCGTGATCACACCATCTCCATAAAAAAAAGCAGCCCCCAATAATCCTGCAAAAATGAGAACAGCTATTTTTATAGGTCTGTCGTGAAAATGCTCTAACAGCAGTCTTGTCAGCGCAATAATGCCGCCCTCTCCCGAATGACTCGCTCGCATGACAATGGTTACATATTTGATCGTGACCACAATCACCAAGCACCAAAAAAATAAGGATAAAACTCCAAAAATATTGGCATCAGATTGACTTACCGAGTTGAGGCCATTGTTAAATACCGTTTCAAAAGCGTACAGGGGGCTCGTACCAATATCTCCATAAACAATACCTAAGGCTGCTAAGGCGAGGGTATATTGGTTAGATTTTAATTGCACAGTTGTCATGACTCAGATTCCATTAATCCCTAACTTTCACTATTCCCCTGTAAATTAAAACCGTGGCAACCAAGCCCATACCTCCGGCCATTGCCATCCAATAGCCAGGGGATGCCTTATCACCGGTAGTTTCAATCAGCCAAGTTGCAATTAGCGGTGTGAATCCGCCAAACAAAGCAGTGGCTAAACTATAGGCTAATGAAAATCCGGTTGTTCGGATTTGAATTGGAATAATTTCAGTAAGGGCCACAATAGTAGCGCCGTTATAACTGGCATATAAAAAGGATAGCCAGAGTTCAACGGCCAACATATGGTTATAGCTGGGGTTCTCTACTAACCAACTTAAAGCAGGATAAGCAGTCACTAAAGTTAGCCCAGAAAACAAACCCATAATCGGCCAACGACCAATTTTGTCAGACAGAGCGCCCATCACAGGTAACCAGAAAAAATTGGATAATCCAACAAATAAGGTGATGATTAGGCTATCAATAATGGACAGCTTCATGACACTCTTACCAAATGTAGGTGTATAAACGGTAATCAAATAAAAAGATACTGTTGTCATCACAATTAACATCATGCCAGCTAACACTAATTGCCAGTTATTAACAAGTGACTTCATAATTTCTTTGAAAGTAGGATGGTGCTTCTTGGCGAGAAACTCTTCAGTTTCTTGTAAGGAACGGCGAATATGAAATACCACCGGAACGATCAAACAGCCGATAAAGAATGGAATCCGCCACCCCCAATCCTCAATGAATTCTTTACTCAATGATTCATTAATGATGTAACCCAATGAAGCCGAAAAGATGACTGCAACTTGTTGGCTAGCAGATTGCATGCTTACATAAAAACCCTTATGTCCAGGCGTCGCCATTTCAGAAAGATAGACTGAGACACCACCCAATTCAACGCCAGCCGAAAATCCCTGAAGTAAGCGGCCCACCAATACTAGCAATGGTGCAAGTAAGCCAATCGTAGCGTAGCTGGGAATGAAAGCAACCATCGCCGTTCCCGTTGCCATAATTCCTAGCGTGAGTACTAAACCCTTGCGACGACCAATGCGATCAATATAGCCACCCAACAAAATAGCGCCCAGTGGGCGCATTAAAAATCCAGCGCCAAATGTTGCAAAGGTCAGCATTAAAGATGCGTACTCACTATCAGATGGAAAGAATGCCTTAGATATATAGGTGGCATAAAAGCCAAACAAAAAGAAGTCGTACATCTCAATAAAGTTGCCACTGGTAACTCGGATTACTGTTGAGAATTTAGATTGCGGCTTAGCTGTTACGGTCATTTCTGGCTTTACTTTATGTAAATACGGTTGAGAGCTTTAGCAGTTTTAATTTAAAAATAGCTTTAAACGCGTTCACATTTATCTTAAATAGGAGACTGAGGGTTGATAGGTGTCTGAGCATATAGTGGAGTTACTAATACAGCGAATAAGGTACTCAATACGATTTTTTTCATGACACACCTAAGTTAACCTGCGTAAAACATCTAGGATGGTAAGCTTGGAATAATGCAAAATCAGCTCGAAGAAATGCTGTGGCTATTCTACATAGTGCCGGGCATATAGTGAACGCCTAAGCAAAGAAAATCATTCCCCCTAGCTAAAAAAAGTGAACAGTTTTAAAGATCAAAACATGACCGCTTGAAAGCCACGTTTCATCGGGGTTTTAAGGCAATCTCAAATTTTCAATTGTGAACACGATTTAAACAGTTTGTATGTAAAACTTAAGAAAGGTCGGTGATAGTGATATAGCTTTACTTGAATGGCTGTTACTGGCTAAAAGCAGCAATCCAAGATTGGCCTATACCCTTCTGCAGTGCTCCTAACCTGCTCTAACTTGATCAACTAGTCACTATCTCGAATGCTCTTTTAATTACATGCCTTTTAAACTGTGGTTTATGTGGCTCTTTTAATTCTCTGAGGGTTGTGCAATGTCTAAAGGCTTAAGTAAAAAAATGATTGCCGCAGGTGCAATCGGAAATGTTCTCGAGTGGTACGACTTTGCAGTCTATGGATACTTTGCAACCTCCATTGGAAGAGTCTTTTTCCCAAAAGAAGATCCTATTACTCAGCTTCTTTTTGCCTTCGGAGTTTTTGCAATTGGCTATTTAATGCGACCCTTAGGCAGGATGTTGATTGGTCACATTGGCGATCGAGTTGGCAGAAAAGAGGCGTTAACAATTTCAGTTACTGCAATGGCCATCCCAACTTTTATTGTAGGTATTCTGCCTGGATATGAGGTAATTGGACTGGCAGGGCCCATTCTTTTAATACTCTGTCGCATGCTTCAAGGGCTATCTGCTGGCGGTGAATACACTACTTCCATAGTCTTTATGGTTGAAAACGCTCCTGACAATAGGAGAGGCTCAGCGGGAGCTCTTGCTTGTAGCGGGGCGACATTAGAAGTTGCTGGAATCAAATAAATGCCTATTGAAATTATTATTGCTATTGGTGCCGGTCTTCTTTGTGGATTTCTAAACACAGTTGCATCCAGCGGATCAGCAGTAACTCTTCCTTTATTAATTGTGATGGGAATTACCCCGTCCATAGCTAACGGAACTAACCGTGTTCCAGTATTGGTAGGGGCACTTATTGCAACAATAGCTTTTTTAAGGGCTGGAATAATAGATTGGAGTCAGGCTTTCAAGATTTTGACGCCGACCGTTATTGGTAGCATCCTTGGTGCATACCTTGCTGTGTATATGCCTCAAGAGTATATAAAGCTATTAATCTTCATAGCGCTTATCTGCGCTTTCTTACTCTTATTCTCCGGCATTAAAAAATTAATTGAAAAGGAGTTTGAGGAGAGCTTTCGCTATAGCGGCTTTGAAATAGTGATTCTCTTTGCAGTTGGATTATGGCTAGGGCTAATAGTACTGGATGGCGCAACATATATATTGTTGGCTTTAATAGCCTTTGTACGTCTACCTCTTGTAAAAGCAAATGCTTATAAGAACCTTGCCATTTTGGCAACATCAGCTATTGCATTAGCCGTATTCTCGATAAAAGATGAAGTGAATTGGGAGGTTGGTGGCACTATGGCGCTGGGCAGCATAGTGGGTGGATTCTTTGGGGCAAAATTTGCTTTAAACCCACTGGCTAAGATTTGGACTTTTCGATTCTTAGTTACGGTAATTCTGCTCGAGTTAATCCATATGGGGATGCAGTACTTTTCAACCCCACTCTTCTCGCCTAGTATTTGATATTTGGCCTGCCCAGCACGATTCGAACGTGCGACCTACGCCTTAGAAGGGCGTAGCTTGTTGATCTATTGGCATACAAAACATAGACTAGTAAGGCTTGGCCTGGAACCATTTAATAGTTAAAAAGAAACAGTAACTTTAAAAACTTCAATTAGATTTAAGGTCTACAAGATGGTACAAAAATAAAAAAAGAGCCATAAGCTCTTGATTTATATACATAATTGGCGGATGTAAAAGGAGCTAACTCTACGCCGCCTAGAAAAGCACCATTAGAACCCTTACAAAGCACTCGGTTAGGCTTAATGTTGCAATGTTGTTCTGCTAATAAGCTTGAATAAGGCGCAAAAAAACTCTTGAAATACTTGTTAACTCGGGCGGAGATTACCGACCCAGGTTCAGTGGTTACGGTGGAAAATAAGAGCGATAAGTTATTCATGACAAGCGTCCTTTTAAATGACGCTTGTAGCTTAGTTTCAGATTTGCGTTTGGGCGACCTGAATTATTAACTGTCGGTTTAACCGACAACACAACGTCAGGGCTGCGATGACAATACTTTTTTGTACCCCAACGTTCCCACGAACAGAGAAACTTATAAAGCACAAAGATCGGCAAAACCACTGCATTTTGGCGTGATTTTGCACATTAGCTATTTTGAATCGATGCCCATTTATTGAGCTGTTGGACTGGGGTTTGCAGAAGTTTCCATTGCGACCTTAACTGCTTTTTTAGCCATGTCAATAAATGAGTCAACGGAGCCGCTAGCAGTTCTAAATGATTCACCTTGAACCGTAACTAAACCCTCACCTAGGAGCTTATTACTTTGGCTGTCGGTAATCTTGCTTTCAATTACGAGTGCAGGTGTTTTTTTATTCACCCCACCTGCAAAGGCTGCTGCATTGGTAGCCAATCCAATCGGCGTAAAGTTCCATGGCTTTAAATAATCGTTAGAACTTTCAGCACCAGTAATGCCTACAGAAACTCGCGCAACACCAGGACCTGGCTTAGTAACAATCTTAATATTGCCATGTGCATTTACTGCCTCAACCATGGATGCTTGCAATGCAGCCTTTGCTTTATTAATCACATCAAGACTTACATCCTTAGTTACGCTTTGATTTAGATATATGGGATCCAAAATAACGGCCGTATATGAGCTAGGATTCACACCAGAAATTCGGTATCTCCAAATACGCGCATCTGGAACAGAAGTATAAATGGAAACTAATAATGAATAATCTGGCAAAAAGCCAGACTTAGGCATTGGCTCGCTTGCTAATTTAGGAGTGTTGCTACAAGCAGCCAATAAAATCAAAGTGAAAAAGGAAACTGCTAATTGAATAAATTTTTTCATTTTCAAACCTTATTTAATAAATGAGAAATGTTAAGCAGTAAATTACTTAATTAAACTTATAGGAACATTGGCTACATAGCCATTTAATGAGAGTGGACCAGGCGAGTATGTACCTAAAAGATTGTTTTGGTAAACAGTATTTGAATCCTGAGTCGTGGCACCAGGAACAGCGACTGACACCCATACTGGTGAACCAGTAAAACCAGCAGGAATTCTTGTAACATTGACAAGAGCACCCAAGGAAGGACTTCCTGATGTAATTTCACCAAAGCCCGCCAAATAATATCCTCCACTGCCATTGGTAGTAATGCCCTCAAAATGGGTTAATACGGAGGGCTGATTATTGAATGTATAGGCGGTCGTATTAGTGATGACTCCAGTGCTTGAATCATAATCAAGAATATAAGCTTTCTCAATATCAGACGCTTCCGTGAAGCCGCCGACAATTGTGTAGCTGGTGCCGCCGTTATGCCAAACGCCGTATGCTGTCTCGGCAACATTCTGATCAGTCATTACTGTTAAGCGGGTAAATTCGCCAGTACTGATTTTATAAATAAAAGCATGCGGTCTGCCTGTCTGTGGCTCATACCCACCCACTACCAGATCATTCATCACACTATGGGGAATAGTGATAATTGCGCCTGGAAAATTGATTGTTTGAAAACCAGAGGTAGGATTATCAACAACTGCACCAGAATAAATATATCCCTGTTGATTCGTATTTTGTGTGGTGTTGTAGCTACCTACTACGTTTACTCGACCATTTGGAAGGTTATCAACACTATAAGAATTAGTAGTCTTGGTTGTTACTCCACTCGATGAAGGGTAGGACATTGTATAGTATGCGCCTCCTCCAGTTAGAGGCCCCTTATATAGCTGTGCTGTATATGTACTACCTAATATCGTAGCCCCAGTAATATAAACATCTGAAGAATCAGCGACTCCGCGAACCCCTGTCAGACTCGTAAAATAAGATGACGATGACGCTACTGGGTTATTAAATATTGTGAAAGAGATTGCATTTGTAGAGCTACTTGAACTGCTTGAACTATCACCACCCCCGCAGGCTGACAATAGACTTGCCATCGCAATGCAAAGTGAAAATCGGATTACCTGAATTGATCTGCAGTAATGTAATGTCATGATGCCCCTAATATAAAATGGTATTCCAAATCAGGGGCGGTAGGTTTGGCAAGATGCCAAGTCAGCTCAGAGATCTATTTGATTAATTCTTACATAGAAGAGATAAAATCTATCTAGAAATTAGTAGTGGTTTTCCCCTCCCTACCCTTGGTCAACTGAGCACTATACACTTTGATTTTTTAATGACATCTGACGGGCCAGTTAGGCCTTTGGCCTGCCCAGCACGATTCGAACGTGCGACCTGGGCCTTAGAAGCTTTAATCTAGCCAGTATTTCTAAGTCCGGCCGCAATTCCATTAATAGCAATATGAATACCCCTCTGCACCCTATCATCATGCTTGCCTGCTCGATAGCGTCTTACTAACTCGATCTGTAAATGATGCAGTGGGTCGATATAAGGAAAGCGGGTTCGTATCGATCTTGCTAGGGATGGATTATTGGCTAGACGTACTTTTTCACCAGTGACCAAGTTTAAGGCATCTACTGTTTTATTCCACTCAGCTTCGATAGCAGTAAATATCCTCTTGCGTAACTTCACATCAGGGACTAGCTCGCTATAACGAGAAGCCAATGCTAAATCACTCTTGGCTAGGGCCATATCCATATTCGATAACAAGGTCCTAAAGAATGGCCAGTCCTTATACATCTTTTGCAAAAGAGCGAGTGCTGCTTTCTTGTCTGCAGCCTGAGGATGATCTAAGAACTCATCAACAGCAGAACCAAAGCCAAACCAACCTGGGAGTGTTAGACGACACTGACCCCAACTAAATCCCCATGGAATCGCCCTTAAGTCTTCGATTTTCTGACTAGCCTTTCGACTAGCCGGCCTAGAACCAATATTGAGCTTTGCAATCTCTCGAATTGGCGTTGCATCAAAGAAGTACTCTGCAAATCCCGGGGTTTCATATACGAGACGTCGATACGCATCCATACTCGTTTGAGAAATTTGTGCGGCAGCATCTAAAAAAGCATTGGTAGCTTGTTTAGTTGGCTTTAATAACGTGGCCTCTAGGGTGGCAGCTACTAATGTTTCTAAATTACGTCTACCAATTTCAGGGTTGGCATACTTTGATCCAATCACTTCACCCTGCTCGGTTAAACGAATTTGCCCCCGAACCGTGCCTGGAGGCTGAGCAAGGATTGCCTCATAACTTGGGCCACCACCACGGCCTACTGTGCCACCCCTACCGTGAAATAAGCGCAGTTTCACCCCATGCTTTTGTTCCAGAGGCTCAAATACCTGAACCAAAGCAAGCTCTGCACAATACAACTCCCAATTACTAGTGACAATTCCACCATCCTTATTAGAATCAGAGTAGCCCAACATAATGTCTTGCTCAGCACCAGAGCGCTTTACTAAATCTAAGATGCCAGGCAAAGCATAAAAATCTTGCATGATTGGCGCAGCATTGCGCAAATCTTCAATTGTCTCGAATAAAGGTACAACAATGAGGTCAGCTGAGGACTTCTTACCTAAAGTTCCATGCATTAAGCCCACTTCTTTTTGCAGCAATAAAACTTCTAGTAGATCGCTGACAGTCTCGGTATGGCTAATGATGTAGTGGCGAATAGCGTCATTACCAAAAAGCTTGCGTATCCTCTTAGCCATTTCAAAAATAGCGATTTCAGAAAGTGCAAACTCAGAGTATTGATGACCAACTACTCGCAGTGGTCTTGGATCTTTTAAGAGAGATAGCAAAAGCTCACGTTTTTGCTGTTCAGAGAGATTTGGATATTCCTTTTGAATCGACGCCACACCAAGCAACTCAGCCAAAACAGCTTCATGCATATCTGAACTTTGACGCAAATCAACAGTAGCTAAATGAAAGCCGAAGACCTCAACCGCTCTGATTAAGCCACGTAAGCGGCGATCCGCTAGTACTTTTGCACCCTGAGAAATAAGTGAAACTTCAATTGTCTTGAGATCAGATATAAATTCCTGTGCGCTGTTATAGGAGTTTTGAGGCGGGACTGCATGGCGAGCTGCATCGGTACCAGTCAATTGCTTTAAAGTAGCTGCAAGTCTTGAATAAATGCCAGTTAGCGCCCTTCGATAAGGCTCATCCTGACGATGCTCATTCGTATCTGGCGAACTTGTTGCAAGCTCTTGCATCTTTTTTGGAAATTTCAGAAGCAATGCAGATACAGATAGCTCTCTACCCAAGTAATGCACTTCTGTTAAGTAATGACGTAAGACCATTTCAGCCTGCCTTGAAACAGCGTACTCTAGTGTCTTAGCGCTGACATTGGGATTCCCATCGCGATCGCCACCAATCCATTGACCCATCTTCAGAAAACTAGCTACAGCATTCCCAGAAAGCGAGTCTTCCAATTGAGCGTAGATCTTGGGAATCTCTCTTAAAAAAGTGGTCTCGTAATAGGTGAGAGCATTCTCGATCTCGTCAGCAACCGTGAGCTTAGTAAACCGCAATAAACGCGTATACCAGAGCTGAAGTACTCGTGTGCGAATTTGCTCTTCATTTGCCTTAAGCTCTTTATTTAACAAGGCATCTTTTTTAGGGTTGTTTGCTCTAGATGATTCTTTAATCTGATCGCGTGCAGTCAATAGATTAGCAATATCTCGCTCAGCCTCCAAAATACTCGTTCTTTGCACTTCAGTTGGATGTGCAGTGAGTACTGGCGAGATCAAGCTTTCTTCTAATGCCTTGGAGATCATCTTGCTAGTCACCCCTGCAGCATGAAGCTTTTTCATTGCCATCGGAATACTGCCATCTTGATAACTACCAACGCGCTCATGCGCTATGCGACGACGAATATGATGCCTATCTTCAGCCAAATTAGCTAAATGACTAAAGTAAGTAAAAGCACGAAGTACTTTTACAGCGCTTTCGCTAGTAAGGCCTTTAAGTAGTTTGCCTAACTCTTGATTAGCTTTTTGATTTGCATCACGATGAAAGGCTACAGATAATTTTCTGACTTGTTCTACCAAAGCATAGACAGGTTCGCCCTCTTGCTCACGAACGATGTCGCCTAGAATTTTTCCCAATAGACGAATATCATCAATTAACGGTAATTCAGTATTTTTCATATTAACTATCACTATAGCAAGGCCGTCCATATGCTATGTGAACTCATCGATGCTAAGGCCAATCGAGCAGGTAATTTGACTAAATCTCAAGGGCCAGAGGAGCCTTTGGCCTGCCCAGCACGATTCGAACGTGCGACCTACGCCTTAGAAGGGCGTTGCTCTATCCAGCTGAGCTATGGGCAGTTATATGCTGGGTGTAACTAGAACAATAAGGGAAAGTGGTCGGAGTACAAGGATTCGAACCTTGGACCCCCTGCTCCCAAAGCAGGTGCGCTACCAGGCTGCGCTACACTCCGACGGAAACGATATTCTACACCGAGAGCGCTATTCCAGGCAAATCCTGTAAGATACGCCCCATGCCTGCCTATTTTTCAAGCAAATTCACAAAGCAATTTCACGCCGCATTTACTGCTGCCTTGCTTGTGTTTTGCCTGCTCGGAACGCATTGGATTGGCTTTTCTCACAGCATTTCCCATGCTCAGCTTCAAAGCCATAGTGAAGTCAATTCAACGCCTAGCGATAAGCAGCCCGCCTTAAATCATAGCTCTGATGTTTGCCACTTATTTGATGCGCTTACTTTGGCTGGTTTTGTTATATCTCAGCCCCTTGCTGAAGTTGCCCATAGCCTCCAAGCTTTTCTCTTCATTGCCTCAGACACCTCTTTATTTGCTCAAACAACTTTTGAGCACTATCAATCCAGAGCTCCCCCAACCCTTCTTCTGTAAATCACTTAAGCAACTAGTTGAATAAGCTAGTTAACGATTTATATACGCCTACATTTTTGGCGTAATGCACGAAGGTTTGTAAATGAAATATAAAAACATCTCAAAGCCGCGACTTGTTTGCGTCTTAATATCTGGCTTGTTTAGCACTATTGCTGCCGCTCAAAATCAAAGCCCCAGTCTTGAAATCACTGCTACTGGTAGTCAAGAAGCCACCCAGAGTATTTTGACCCCAACCAAAATTCTTCAGGGGGATGAGTTATTAAATAAGTTGGGTACAACTTTAGGCGCCACCCTAGCTAATGAGTTGGGAGTATCGGCAACTGGGTATGGTGCTGGCTCATCCCGCCCAGTCATCCGAGGCCTTGAAGGCGCACGGGTGCAAATTCTGCAAAATGGGTTGTCTGTGGGTGATGTATCAAACATTTCTCAAGATCATGCTGTTGGCAACAATATGCAAAATACGCATCAAGTTGAAATCTTACGTGGTGCAGCTGCTCTCCTCTATGGCTCTGGTTCAAGCGGCGGCTTGGTCAATGTGGTGAACGATCGAATTCAGACGAATCTTCCAGATAGGCCTACTGGTGCAATCAATACTAGCTATGAGACTGTGAATAACGGTCGAGCTGGGTCTTTAGAGTTGGATGGTGCTTTTGGATCGGTAGCTGTGCACGTAGATACGGCAATCAATAATGCCAACAACTATTCCATTCCCGGTAACTCTACTCAATCACAGGGCGAACCTGTGGGTGGCTGGACTGTTCCACCCGAAGGCAATGGCGGCAATAACTACACTGGAAAACTACCTAACACGTTTAGCAATCAAAACAATCTTGGTTTTGGTGTCTCCTATATTGGAAAATCTGGCTATACCGGGGTTTCTGTAGAGCGCTTAAATAATAACTATGGCATTCCAACCCCTGAAGGTGGATCGATTAATCAGTCACAGAATCGCTATGACTTTCAACATCAGACACGTGATCCTTTTGCAGGTTTCTCGTCAATAAAATTTAGTGCTGCCAATACGAATTACACGCATACAGAATTTACCAATAGCGGTGAAGCAGCCTCTCTCTGGAAAAATATCGCAAATGAGGCGCGTTTAGAGTTATCACATAACCCCATATTGGGATGGAAAGGCACATTCGGCTTACAAGTAACAGCTGCATCCCTGAATGCCACTGAAGTTGGCAGTGGCAGCTATGCCATTGTTCCTCAAACCAAGACCAATTCCAACGCCTTATTTTGGATTGAAGAAGGTAAATGGAATGCGCTGCAAGGAAGTCTTGGCCTAAGATACAACACCGTTTCCCAAAATCCTAATACCGGCACCCTTCTTGAATCACAGGACACCACGGCGGGCACTCTCACTCCTGAAATTACGCTGCAAAACCGCAACTTCAATTTGATGTCTTATTCCGCAGGTGGCTTATGGAACTTTATTCACGGCCACGGTTTAGGGGTGGCGTATACGGTTTCTCAACGAGCGCCTAGTGCTCAAGAGTTATATTCATATGGAGCACATGAATCTACAGCCACTTTTGACATTGGCAATCCAAATTTAAGCAAAGAAACTTCTAATAATTTGGAGTTTAACTATCAAAAAACATTGGGACTTCTTCGCAGTAAAGTAAGCGTCTATGCCAATCGCTTTAATAATTACATATACGGTTTTTACACTGGAAACGCCATTAACAATGGCGGCCAGGAAGGTGATGGATTTAGTGTAGTGACAGCTCAACAGGCCGCAGCCACCATTAAAGGTATTGAGGGTGAAATTACTTATAACTGGCGAGAGCAAGGTCTCGGAGGCAGAATATTCGGAGATGCCTCACAAGGAAGCTTTGATGCAGGAGGCAACTTACCTTTACAGCCGGCGCCAAGAATTGGGGCAGAAGTTGCCCATCAAAAAAATGGCTGGCTTACAAATGCAACTTATATCTATAGTTACCAGCAAAATCGTTTAGCAAGTTGGGAGCAAGGTCCGGCACCAAGTTATAACCTTTTAAATGCTGGTATTTCATATACAGAACGGGTCAAGGATGTTAATTGGACGATCTACTTGAATATGAAGAATTTATTGAATGAACAAATTCGTTATGCAACTACGCCGATGGCAGTAAGGCTCTATGCGCCCCAACCAGGCAGAAGTTTTATGGTTGGTTTGAGAGCGACTTTTTAAAGAAGGTGGAGACTAAAAGAATTTGAGAAGAAAAAATCCTAATAAACCTGATCCCAGGATAACAAAGACCGGGTTTATTTTTGTCCTCAAAATTAAATAAAGAGAAAGTAGTGCCAAACCGAGAGTAATTGGGCTAACGATAGATGCTTTAGCAACTGAATAAACACCAGAGGCCATCAATCCAATGGATATTGGCTCTAAAGCATTTTGAATGCTCCGACGCCATGGGCTGTCGCCAAAACGATCCCATATCCGTCCAACATAAAAACATAAAATACTTGAAGGCAAAAAGAAGGAAAGAAGAACTATTCCCGCACCGATCAGTCCAGCAATCTGAAAACCAATGACCAAGACCATCAGCATATTTGGTCCTGGAGCTATTTGACCAATACTATAGATGTGAACAAAACGAAGATGGTCTATACCAAATTGGTGGGCTAGTAAGGTTTGCATCTCCGGCAAGACTGCAGTGCCTCCCCCTACTGCTAAAAGTGAAAGTAAGCTAAAGCAAGCCGCCAATGAAATCAATTGGGTCATGAGCTTGCTCTCGGGCGATAAATATAAATGGCGATTGGGGCCATTATTAAAAGCACAATTGGCAAACTCAACTTTGCAATACTCATCAAAAGAAAAGTTGGAAGAATGATGAGCAGTGATTTAAGATGTTTCCAATGTTCATCACCTATTCGATAGGTAATTGCCGCTAATAAGCCACAAGCAGCCGCAGCAACTCCAGCTAAGATAATATTTGCCAAAGGATGATCTGTATTAGTAGTGTAAGCAACCCCAATGATCAGTACAAATAGTGACCCGGGCAAAATTAAGCCAATAGCTGCAACACAGGCACCAAGAGCGCCTCGCAAATGATCTCCTGCCAATACCGCCAAGTTCACTGAATTTAATCCTGGCATAGTCTGACTAATAGCTAGGTAACCCATAAATTCATCTGCAGTAAGCCAGCGTCTTTTTTCGATCAAAAGTATGCGCTCATAGGCGATGATTCCGCCCCCAAAACTGACGGCACCGATGATTAAAAACTGAAGAAAGAGATCAGAAAGACTTACTCGATCATCCTCTTTGGATAAACCTTCTGGGGTCATTCAGGTTTTCCATAGATGAGTGCAGTTTTTGTGCTGCCTATTTCCAGCCAGTCGGCCAGTTCAATTTGCAGCTTTTTGAAGAACTTGTCTGCTCGCTTATGCGCCTTCTCTTGCGCGCGATTTTCATCATTTACACGATAAGAAAACGCCAACTCTCCAACAATAGGATCGCCTGCTGACCTCATCCAGATAGCAATTTCACAATGAGCTTGAACGCCGCTACCAAATACTAGATTCCCCAATGGCAAGCACGCTTCCAGAATTTTATTTGTGGGGCCACCAACAATACCTATTGGAGATTTCTTATCAATTGAGAGTGTTGCAAGACCTGGAAAATACTTGCTAACACTGCTTAAGGAGCGATCAAATAAACTATCGATTGGCACCGCATCTAAAATAGCGTTATTTGAAAATATTTGGCGACGAGAGCCGACCGTATCACCTCGTAATATTTCCTCTTTTAAGCGGGCCCTTGATTTAATTTTCTTTTGTGGCGTAGGGTTAAATTTAGAAGCATGCTCTAGATCATGAGTGCGACACTTTAGCGTAACCTCGGCATAGTCATCCACCCAAATATTTTGGCGGGATTCACGTACGCGCAAGATAATATTATTGAGACGAAAGTCCTCGCCTGGTGTGTCGTAAAAATAAATACTGCGCAGACCAGTATTTGCATTATCAAGATGAAAGAAATCGACTTTACTTTTTTTGCAAAACTTTATGATCTGTTCACTCAAAAGTTGTATTCTGGAGTGACGATCCAGGCCCTTAGGCTTAATAAGGAGCTTAAACTCTCTATTGGTAATGGATGGATGCATTTTCATAAAATAATTCTTTCTTTGCATGAGCCTTTTAGCAGCTCATGAGTTTCAATAGATTTTTTTAAGCAGTTGGTACTAAATCAGCAATACTCTTGGCAGCGTTCATGGCAACGGCATCATCTTTAGTCTCAACCATAATCCGCAATAGTGGTTCAGTACCAGAAGCGCGTATCAATATTCTGCCAGTATTAGCGAGATCAGCCTCTACCTTACTTATTTGTTTTTTTAATACCTCATCTGACTTCCAGTCATATCCAGACTTAAATTTCACATTGAGCAGAACTTGGGGGAAGACTTTGACAGTATCTAATAGCTGGGCAAGACTCTTCTTATTTTGACTCATGGCTGCTAATACTTGAAGTGCAGCAATCGTGCCATCGCCAGTAGTGTGTTGATCTAAACAAAGTAAATGACCCGAACCTTCCCCACCAATAATCCAGCCATGATGCTTTAAAAGCTCAAGTACATATCGATCGCCTACATTAGCTCGCTCGAATGCAATTCCTAACTCTTTAATAGCATTTTCAACGGCAAGATTAGTCATTAGTGTTCCAACGGCACCACCAAGGTTCTGGCCACGCTCTAAGCGATCTTTGACCAAAACATAAAGAAGTTCATCGCCATTAAATAAGCGACCAGTCGCATCTACCATTTGCAAGCGATCAGCATCACCATCAAGAGCAATACCCAGATCAGCATTTACTTCTTTAACTTTTGCAATTAATGCTGCTGGGGCAGTTGCGCCGCAACCATCATTAATGTTGCGACCATCCGGACTAACGCCTATAGAGACAACTTCAGCACCCAGCTCATGAAAAACATGGGGTGCAGTGTGATATGCAGCGCCATTAGCGCAATCAACTACTAACTTTAAGCCCTTGAGGTTCAACTCTCCTGGAAAAGTCGATTTACAAAACTCAATATAACGACCAGCGGCATCATCTAAACGGAAGGCCTTCCCCAGTTCTTTTGAGCTCACGCAACCCATTGGCTTATCCAATTCAGCTTCAATAGCAAGCTCAAATTCATCCGATAACTTATCGCCCTTTGCAGAGAAAAACTTAATGCCGTTATCTTGATATGGGTTGTGAGAGGCAGATATAACTAAGCCTGCTGATAACCGTAACGCTTTTGTCAGGTAGGCAACGCCCGGAGTCGGAATTGGTCCACACAGCATGACATCTACACCAGCAGCAGCAAAGCCCGCCTCTAAAGCGGCCTCAAGTAAGTAACCTGAAACGCGCGTATCTTTGCCGATCAAAATTTTACAGCGCTCACCAGGCTTGATATCACGAGCTAACACTTTGCCAGCAGCATAACCAAGACGAGTCATAAATTCCGGAACAATCGGAAATTGCCCTACTTCACCTCGAATACCATCAGTGCCAAAGTATTGTTTTTTCATAAAATCATTATAAAACTTAGATAGGGCACTAAGTATTTACTGCCTCCCATAGCTTTAGGGCATCGACAGTCTCGGCCACATCGTGAACCCGCACAATTTTGGCTCCGCGATCAGCGGCCATGATCGCTGCAGCAATACTGGCTGCTACACGCTCATGACTATCTTTACCTGTAATTTTTCCCAACATCGATTTACGGGAAATTCCCGCCAATACCGGCAATCTAAAGCTAGTAAAGTCTGCAAAGTTCACCAACATACTCAGGTTGTGTTCAAGAGTCTTACCAAAGCCAAAACCTGGATCAATGGCTATGCGGTTCTCATCAATTCCCTTGGCAATTAATACATCTATACGTTCTTTTAAAAACTGTTTTACGTCAGCAATGACATCTTGATAATCGGGATTAAATTGCATCGTGAGTGGATCACGTTGCATATGCATCAGTACAAGACCGCAATGAGGGCTTTCTAAAATGGCCTCTACGGTACCATCTTGTCTAAGTGCCCAAATATCATTTACGCAATCTACTCCAGCATGCAATGCTTGACGCATCGTTTCAGCTTTATAGGTATCGATTGATAAGGGTACGCCACAGTCTTTTAGAGCTTCTATAACTGGAAGAACTCTATCTAATTCTTCCTGTAATTCAACTGGCTCTGCACCGGGCCTGGTGGATTCTCCGCCAATATCAATCAGATCAACGCCACTTGAGATCATGAGCTCAGCTTGAGCTACCGCATCACTCGGTTTTCTAAACTTTCCACCATCCGAAAAGGAGTCTGGTGTTGCATTCAAAATACCCATCACGATTGGGCGTTGACGTTTGGCGAAATCAAAAAGAAAACGCCCACAACGCCAAGTTGTGGGCATATTCAAGTGACTTTGACTATGCATCAAAGGCTGAGGTAATAAAGTGCTTATGCAGTCGCTGGAGCGCTACCAGTTGCGGGGCCAGGTGTTCCAGCAGAATTGCCGAACTGCGTTGCAGGAGGAGGCAATGGCGCACGTGGTGGGCGACCTTCCATGATGTCAGTAATCTGGTCTGCATCAAGCGTTTCCCATTCAAGCAATGCGGTAACCATTGCCTCAACTTTGTCACGATTCTGCTCCAAGATGGACTTAGCCAAAGCATATTGACTATCAATCAAACTGCGAATTTCTGCATCCACTTTTTGCTGAGTTAATTCAGAAACAGTTTTGGTGCTGTTACGACCAAAAATACTTTCTGATTCTGTATCAACATAGACCATGGTACCCAAACTATCACTCATACCGTAGCGAGTAACCATATCACGAGCCATTTTGGTAGCGCGCTCAAAGTCATTCGAAGCGCCAGTGCTTGAGGAATGCAAAAATACCTCTTCGGCAGCACGGCCACCAAATAAGATGGCAAGCTCTTCCAACATGCGATCTTTGTAAAGGTTCACACGATCAAATTCAGGCAGCTGCCAAGTAACACCTAATGCCATTCCACGCGGCATGATGGTTACTTTATGAACTGGATCAGCTTTTGGAAGCACTTTAGCTACAACAGCATGGCCTGACTCATGATAGGCAGTGTTACGTCGCTCTTCTTCACGCATCACGGCAGACTTGCGCTCTGGACCCATATAAATCTTGTCTTTTGCGTCTTCGAAATCTTTCATATCGACGGAACGCTTATTGCGACGGGCAGCAAATAGAGCAGCCTCGTTCACTAAATTAGCTAAGTCAGCACCTGAGAAGCCTGGGGTACCACGCGCCAGAACAGCAGCGTTTACATCTGGATCAATTGGAACCTTACGCATATGCACTTGCAGGATCTGCTCGCGACCACGAATATCTGGCAAGCCAACGTGTACTTGACGATCGAAGCGGCCAGGACGCAGCAATGCTTTGTCAAGTACATCTGATCGGTTAGTAGCAGCAACAACGATGACACCGCTATTGCTTTCAAAGCCATCCATCTCTACCAACATTTGATTGAGGGTTTGTTCACGCTCATCATTACCACCACCCATGCCAGCACCACGATGGCGACCAACCGCATCGATCTCATCAATGAAGATGATGCAAGGCGAATTCTTTTTGGCATTTTCAAACATATCGCGCACGCGAGATGCTCCCACACCAACAAACATTTCTACGAAATCAGAACCTGAGATAGAAAAGAAAGGAACCTTGGCTTCACCAGCAATGGCACGTGCCAAGAGGGTCTTACCTGTACCTGGAGGACCTACTAGTAATACACCATGCGGAATGCGGCCACCCAGTTTTTGAAACTTTTGAGGATCCTTTAGGAAATCGACCAATTCAAAAACTTCTTCCTTAGCCTCATCGCAACCAGCAACATCAGCAAAAGTAACTGTATTACTGTTCTCATCAATCAAGCGCGCTTTAGATTTTCCAAATGAAAATGCACCGCCTTTACCGCCACCTTGCATTTGGCGCATCATGAAAAACCAAAAACCAATAATTAAGAGTGTTGGTCCAAGATAGTACAAAGCAGAAACCAGCATATTAGGCTCATCATCCGCCTTGCCAGTTACCTGAACTCCGTATTTCATGAGGTCACCAACCATCCAGATATCACCTGGAGAGGTAATGGAGTACTTGTTGCCATCAGCAGGCGTTACTTGTAATGTGCGTCCCTGCACATCTACACGCTTCACCTTGCCGGACTTGGCATCGTCCATGAATTGAGAATAAGTAACTTGTGTTTGATCTCTGGGCTTATCAAACTGCTTAAACACAGTAAAAAGCACCAAGCCCACAATGAGCCACACACCGATTTTTTGGAACATATTGCTGTTCAAAATGAGTCCTTTTCTGGATTGATCCAGGAGTTAAAGCGAATTGCTACCTAAGTATTTGATTCTACTACCACCCTTTTTCAAGAGCCAATGGCATTTATATTTAATAAACCCCCTAATTAAAGGGGGGTTATTGAGCATATTCGGGTTATTTGAGCATTATTTTGGTGGTTTTAGGTTCCTACCTAGAAGAAAAATCTCAGAAGATTTAGCCCTGGAAGCCTTTGGCTTTCTCGAGGCTACTGTTTTAAAGACCTTTTTGAAGGATTCTACAATCTGGCTATAGCCGCTACCGTTAAAGCATTTAATCAATAAAGTACCCTCAGGTTTGAGGTGTGCAGTTGCAAAATCTAGGGCAATTTCAGCCAAAAAAGCCATTCTGGCGGCATCAGCAACGCCAACACCAGACAAGTTTGGAGCCATATCAGAGAGGACTAGATCCACCTTGCCCTCAGCCTCTTTTGGTAGCAAGGCCTCCAGCGCAGCAAGACCTTCTTCTTCCCTGAAGTCACCCTGAATAAAGCTGACATCGGCAATATCTTCCATTGGCAAAATATCAATAGCAATAATCTGTCCATCTGGCTTGCCTGACTCGATTTTAGGATTGCTTTTTCCAAGCTCAGTTAAACGATTGCGAGCGTACTGAGACCAGCTCCCAGGAGCGCTTCCTAAGTCAACGATAGTCATGCCTGCTTTGATCAGTTGGTCTTGCTCATCTATTTCGCTGAGCTTGTAAACCGCTCTAGCTCGATAACCCTCTTTTTGGGCCATCTTTACATAGGGATCCGTTAGGTGATCCTGTAACCAACTTTTATTAAATTTATTCTTTGCCACTTCTTACCCACTTTCGCCTTCCATTTTCCTAGTTTCTGCCCTCTAAAGCAAAAGGAATTCAGGGAAAAACGTCAAATTCAACGTAATAAGCTGATTTTGCTAATGAATGCTCTATCATCAAGCCCATGACTGCACTCATCCTCACACCCGCCCAACGCAAATCCCTCAAAGCCGATGCTCATGACTTAAGCCCTGTAGTCATGGTTGGTGGCGATGGCTTAACGCCTGCCGTCATTAAAGAGGCGAAATTAGCTATCCACCACCACGGTCTCATTAAGGTTCGTGTTTTTGGAGATGATCGCGAAGCGCGTATTGCTATTTATGAGGAGCTCTGCGACAAATTAGACGCTGCCCCTGTTCAACATATTGGCAAATTACTTGTGTTGTGGAGACCAAAAGATGCGATAGAAGAAGCTTTCAGTAACCTAGGTCGCTCAAGCAAGCAAACCAAGAAAACATTGCAAGCACCACGTACGAAACGCCAACCCAATCGCACCGTTAGCAAGGCAGGAGTAAGAACAAGTAGCTCTGAGAGATCCGATCGTCGCTCAGCATCCAATAAGTCTCCTTTTGAACGGGCTGCAGCCGTGAAGACGGCAACTCCGAAGAAACGAGTGCTACGTTCAGAGGCCGCTGAGTCCAAAATTGGCTGGTCATCTCCTGGCTATAGAAAAGCTGTTGCTGCACCAGCACCGATTAAAAAACGCAAAGTGAGAATGAGTAGCACCAAGAAAAAATCTTTGGGCTCTTAACAAAGAGCGTATCAAAAAAACGCCGCTAGTCGGCGTTTTTTGTTACTCGCCATACGAGCACTAGACCGAGTAGCGTCTGCACCATAAACAGAATACTGGATGCACCGTGAAGTCGACCGAATAAAACAGCATTAGTTGTTTCACGAACAGATACTCCTAGAATTAAGGCTTGGTCTCTCAGTGAATTCATCCACGGTATCAGAATGAAAGCAGCGCCAACAGTGCAGGCCAACATACCCAGTAATATCCAGCGCGCTAGGCGGTATTGAGTGAATTGCTGACGTACTAAGTAATTAGCGAGAAGCATCAGAATGATGCAAATTACTACTCCAGAATAAGCTGTGACTTTAAAAAGGTTGGCAGCCACCATGCCGGCAACCTGTCTATCACCTAAACTCGTAAATAGGATGGGAACAACTAAAAAGCCGATCGTAATAAAACTTCCAACCCAGAGGCCTGCTATCAGGCTAAATACTCTCTGGCATTGGAGCTTAGGCATTAAATATATTTCACCGCCAAGATTTCAACTTCGCGATTACCGCCGGGTGCTTGAACGGCAACTACATCACCCTCTTCTTTGCCAATTAAGGCACGAGCAATTGGGGAGCTAATAGAAATTTTATTTACTGCGATATCAGCCTCATCATCACCGACAATTTGATAAGTGAACTTTGTACCGTCTTCGAGATCCTCGAGATCAACAGTTGCGCCAAAAACTACGCGACCAGATACATCTAAAGATGCAGGATCAATAATTTGAGCAGCTGAAAGTTTGCCCTCTAATTCTTGAATACGGCCCTCGATAAAGCCTTGCTTTTCTTTAGCGGCATCATATTCTGCATTTTCAGATAAGTCGCCTTGAGCACGAGCCTCAGAAATAGCATTAATTACTGAGGGACGCTCAACGTGTTTAAGGCGGTGCAACTCTTCTTTAAGAAGCTCTGCACCGCGTTTGGTAATCGGAATTGTGCTCATGCTGCAAACCTAACTTAAATTCTTGCGCAAAATTACGCTTGTAAAAGTTAATTTTAGATTAAATAAGCGTCCGATGTAAGTTTTGTAATGAATAGACCTCAAGCGACTCTAGTTTGCCATTTTGAGACGCTAGCAAACCATCCATCACCGCACGTGCTGCGCTAATAGTTGTGTAATAAGTCACCCCATTAGCCTGTGCGCTAGTACGAATCGATCTAGAGTCAGCAATCGCAGTTCGAGTTTCATCCACAGTGGTAAATACCAGAGAAATTTCCCCGTTCTTGATGAAATCCACAATATGAGGACGACCATCCTTCACCTTATTCACCACCTTAACTGGCAAGCCAGCCGCTTCAATCGCTGCTGCAGTCCCTTTGGTAGCCACCATTGGAAATCCAAGCTGATGCAATAGCTTTGCCACTTCAATCGCTTTTGGCTTGTCGCTATCTTTGACAGTAAGAAGCACTGTGCCGCTCTTAGGCAACTTAATACCAGCGCCTAATTGGGATTTAAATAAAGCCTCACCAAAAGTCTTGCCAACACCCATTACTTCGCCAGTCGAACGCATCTCAGGCCCAAGGATGGGATCAATGCCCGGGAACTTATTAAATGGGAAGACCGCTTCTTTCACTGAGAAATAAGGAGGCTTCACTTCGGTCTTGATGCCCTGCTGACCCAAGGTTTGTCCAACCATACAACGGGCAGCAATCTTCGCAAGTTGTAAACCAGTCGCTTTAGAAACAAATGGGACTGTGCGAGAAGCTCGTGGATTGACTTCTAATACATAGATCACATCTTTGCCGTCTACATTCTGAATAGCGAATTGGACATTCATCAGGCCAATAACATTCAGCCCTTTTGCCATTGCAGCTGTTTGCCGCTTAATCTCTTCAACGGTTGCATCCGATAGAGAGTAAGGCGGCAATGAACAGGCTGAATCCCCCGAATGAACCCCGGCTTGTTCGATATGTTCCATAACACCACCAATGAATACAGTCTGCCCATCGCTAATGCAATCTACGTCACACTCAATCGCATCATTTAAGAAGCGATCCAAGAGAACTGGAGAATCGTGCGAGACTTTAACGGCTTCACGCATATAGCGCTCTAGGTCCCGACCATCGTGGACGATTTCCATTGCACGACCACCTAGTACGTAGGAAGGACGAACTACCAATGGATAGCCAATCTCTTCAGCAAGCTTGAGAGCCTCGTCTTCAGTGCGAGCTGTGCGGTTTGGTGGCTGACGTAAGCCAAGGTCCTGTAAGAGCTTTTGAAAGCGCTCACGGTCTTCTGCAGCATCAATCATGTCTGGCGAAGTACCGATGATCGGCACACCATTACGCTCGAGATCTAAAGCCAATTTCAAAGGTGTTTGACCGCCATACTGAACAATCACGCCTTTCGGCTTTTCCTTGGCAACAATTTCAAGCACATCTTCAAGTGTTAATGGCTCAAAATACAAGCGATCAGAGGTATCGTAATCCGTCGAAACGGTTTCAGGATTACAGTTCACCATGATGGTTTCATAACCATCATCACGCATGGCTAAGGCAGCATGTACACAACAATAGTCAAACTCAATACCTTGACCAATACGATTTGGGCCTCCGCCCAGAACCATGATCTTTTCTTTATTCGTTGGGTTGGACTCACACTCACCATGCTCGGCTTCATAGGTTGAGTACAAATAAGCGGTATTGGTGGAGAACTCAGCTGCGCAAGTATCAACGCGTTTATAGACCGGCACTACTTTTAAACGATGACGTGCGGCTCGGATTGAAGCAGCATCAACCTTCAAAAGTTTTGCTAAGCGGCGATCAGAGAACCCTTTTTGTTTTACAAAACGTAATTCTGGGGCCGTCAGACTATCAATCTTGCGCTGTTTTAACTCTGTCTCAATCGTGATGAGCTCTTCAATTTGCTCTAAGAACCAAGGATCCACTTTAGTTTCAGAGTAAATCTCATCGAGACCCATACCCATGCGGAAAGCATCTGCAAGATACCAAATACGATCTGGACCTGGTTCGTTAATTTCATTGATGATGTCATCAAGGTCTGTGGAAAATTCATCTAAACCATCAACCCCAACCTCCAATCCGCGGAGAGCCTTTTGAAAGGACTCCTGGAAAGTACGGCCGATCGCCATGACTTCACCAACGGATTTCATCTGGGTTGTTAATCGAGAATCCGCTTGCGGAAATTTCTCAAAAGCAAAACGCGGGATCTTGGTAACAACATAATCAATTGAAGGCTCAAATGATGCGGGTGTAGCGCCACCGGTGATGTCATTCTTGAGTTCATCTAAGGTGTAGCCTACTGCCAATTTAGCGGCAATTTTCGCAATCGGGAAGCCAGTAGCCTTGGAGGCCAATGCTGATGAACGGGATACTCGCGGATTCATCTCGATGACGATCATGCGACCATCAACTGGATTAATGGAGAACTGAACGTTCGATCCACCAGTATCTACACCAATTTCTCTGAGAACCGCAATCGATGCATTACGCATGATTTGGTACTCTTTATCAGTCAAGGTCTGAGCCGGCGCTACTGTGATCGAATCACCTGTATGCACGCCCATTGGATCTAAGTTTTCAATCGAGCAAACAATGATGCAATTGTCATTGCGATCGCGCACTACTTCCATCTCAAACTCTTTCCAACCTAAGAGGGACTCTTCGATTAAAAGCTCACGAGTTGGCGATAAATCAAGGCCGCGTTTACAAATCTCTTCAAACTCTTCTCGGTTATAAGCGATACCGCCACCCGATCCACCCATGGTGAAAGATGGACGAATAACAACCGGGAATCCTGAACTACCAGTCTCCTGTTGAATGAGTTGCTGTACTTCATGCGCCTCATCCATTGAGTGCGCAATACCTGACTTGGCAGAACCCAGACCAATTTTAGTCATGGCCTCTTTAAATTTCTGACGATCCTCTGCTTTATCAATGGCTTCTGGTGAAGCACCAATCAATTCGCAGCCGTATTTTTGTAGTACGCCGTGACGATGTAAATCGAGTGCGCAATTGAGTGCTGTCTGACCACCCATGGTTGGCAAGATCGCATCAGGCTTTTCAACCGCAATAATCCGCTCCACTACTTCCCATGTGATCGGCTCGATATAAGTCACATCGGCCATTTCAGGGTCGGTCATGATGGTGGCTGGATTACTGTTCACCAAAATAACTTTGTAACCTTCATCACGCAATGCTTTACAAGCTTGCGCTCCAGAATAGTCAAACTCACAAGCTTGACCAATCACAATGGGGCCAGCACCAATAATGAGGATGCTCTTGATGTCGCTACGCTTAGGCATTATTTGCCCTCCTTCTTGCTGGCAGCATTCATAAGCTCCACAAAACGATCAAATAAATAGGCAATGTCATGAGGGCCGGGTGAGGCCTCAGGATGTCCTTGGAAACACAGTGCTGGTTTGTCCTTCCAGGCCAAACCTTGCAACGATCCATCAAACAAAGAGACATGAGTTACCCGAATGTTGTCGGGTAAGGTGTTGGCATCAACAGCAAAACCATGGTTCTGCGAAGTAATGGCAACACGCCCGGTATCCAAGTCTTTTACCGGATGATTAGCACCATGATGGCCAAACTTCATCTTCAACGTTTTAGCTCCAGCAGCCAGGCCCATGATTTGATGACCCAAACAAATACCAAATGTGGGAACACCCTTTTCAATAATTTCTTTTGCGGCAGTAATGGCGTAATCACAAGGTCCAGGATCGCCAGGACCATTTGAGAAAAACACGCCATCTGGATTCATTGCCAAGACTTCGGCTGCGCTAGTTTGAGCTGGCACAACCGTCAGTTGGCAACCACGCTCGGTAAGCATCCGTAATATATTTCGCTTGACGCCAAAATCATAAGCAACCACTTTTTTAATTGGCCTACTTGTATCTAAGGTTCTGTAGGCGGGCTTGCCATCTGGGCCATGGAGATCCCACTCTGCCTCACGCCATTCATATGATTTCTTGGTGGTGACTACTTTTGCCAGATCCAATCCTGACATTCCAGGGAAGGCCTTGGCTAGCTCAAGCGCTTTGCTGCCCAAAGTTTCATAGCTATCACCTACTTTGCCAGCAACAATTGCTCCTGATTGAGCGCCCTTATCACGCAGAATTCTGGTGAGCTTTCGTGTATCGATACCGGCAATGCCCAAGACGCCTGCCTGAGTGAGGTAATTATCTAAAGAACCTTCTGAGCGGAAATTAGATACCCTTTTTGGGAGATCTTTAACTACCAGGCCTGCAGCATGAATCTGATCTGATTCCGCATCCTGTCCATTCACACCAACATTGCCGATATGCGGATAGGTCAATGTCACAATTTGACGTGAATAACTAGGATCAGTAATGATCTCTTGGTATCCAGTCAATGCGGTATTGAAAACAACTTCGCCGGTAGTTTCGCCAGGGGCGCCAATACTAAATCCGGGAAATAAGGTGCCGTCAGCTAAAGCCAACACGGCGGGGGGAAAAGAAGGAAGCAAGGGTGACAAACCATCTCCAGTCCCTGCTCCATCCGACGCTCAAAACCCTCAAAAAAGACCAACCCGAGGATGTTTTTGGCGGGAGGTGAGTGTCTTTAAGCGCTAGGGTATTTAATTAGTTTCGAACCTTGCAATCATACCATTTTCACTCGTAAACCCTTAAATACCCAGCCAAATTGGGGGTCTAGATCAACACCCTCCTCCAGCCAATGGGCCAAAGGAGGAATTTTCTGAGATTTAAGGGGTATTAAGCCTTGACACTTTGTTCAATGATGCTTTTAATTTGCGCCAAAACGGTTTGATCTTCCATCGTGCTGATATCCCCAGGATCACGACCTTCAGCGACCGCCTGAAGTGCGCGACGCACAATCTTGCCAGAGCGAGTCTTAGGCAAGGCGGTAACGATATATACCCTTCCAGGACGTGCAATCGCACCTAGGGTGGTATCAACAGTTTTCATGCATTCCGCCTCTAGGGTTGTGGTGCTGGACGCATCTTTAGGAATAACAAAGGCAATTGCCGCTTGTCCCTTGAGCTTGTCCTCAATCCCAACAACTGCTACCTCTGAAACATTCGGGTGACCAGAAATGCTTTCCTCAATCTCTCGTGTGCCAAGACGATGGCCAGCGACGTTAATCACATCATCCGTGCGGCCTAAGATAAAGAAGTAACCATCTTTGTCTTTGATGCCCCAGTCAAAGGTGGAGTAAATCAGCTTACCGGGAATGGTTTCCCAATAGGTATTAATAAAGCGCTTGTCATCACCCCAGACAGTTTGCATGCAACCTGGGGGCAAAGGACCTTCGATCGCAATGACTCCTTTTTGATCCGGACCCAATTCTTCAGAAGTAGCTTCATCCAGTAGCTTCATGTTGTAACCAAAGGATGGCACACCCGGTGAGCCAAACTTATGCGGCATTACTTCGACACCACGTTGAATGGCTAACATTGGCCAGCCTGTTTCTGTCTGCCAATAGTTATCAACGATCGGCTTATTAATAGCGCCATGGATCCAACTTGCAGTAGGCTCGTCTAAAGGCTCTCCGGCCAAGAATAAAGCGCGTAATTTTGAAAGATCATATTTTGTTAAGAATGCAGGATCTTGTTTCTTCAATACACGAACTGCAGTAGGTGCCGAGAACATCACGGAGACTTTGTATTTATCTACCAGCTCCCACCAAATGCCTGCATCAGGACGCAAAGGCGTACCTTCATACAAGATGGTTGCCATGCCGGAGAGTAAGGGCGCATAAATAATATAGCTGTGACCAACAACCCAACCAATGTCAGAGGTACAAAACATAGTCTCACCAGGGTTGCCGGTGAAGATGTGCCTCATAGAGGCGGCCAGTGCTACGGCATAACCACCGGTATCGCGTTGCACGCCTTTAGGCTTACCAGTGGTGCCGGAGGTATACAAAATATAAGAAGGATGTGTTGCATCAACCCATTCAACAGGAACAAGATCATTCAGATGTTTTTGACGCTCACTAGCGTAATCTAAATCACGGCCAGCTACGGTAGTAAATTCAGTTAAGCCACGGTTTACGATCAACACTTTCTCGGGCTTATATTCAGCTAGTGTGATTGCCTCATCTAGCAATGGCTTATAAGGTACTGGTTTACCTGCTCGAGAACCAGCCTCAGAGGTCACAATCAATTTTGGCTTTGCATCATCGATGCGAGATGCAAGACTGTGTGAGGCAAAGCCTCCAAAAACCACAGAATGGATAGCGCCAATGCGAGCACAAGCAAGCATGGCAAAGCATGCCTCAGCAATCATCGGCATATAAATTAGTACACGATCACCTTTTTTGAGACCACTAGCTTTATAAATTGCAGCCATACGATTGACTTCTTCGTATAACTCTTTGTATGTATAAGTCTTCTCTTGGTTGGTCTCAGTAGAAACCGCCACCAAAGCGATCTGATCTGCGCGATCTTTTAAATGGCGATCAACTGCGTTGTAGCAAAGATTTGTAAGGCCACCCTCAAACCATTTAGCAAATGGAGGATTGTCGTAATTCAGAACTTTATCGAATGGCTTTTCCCAGTGAATTAATTGCGCTTGCTCACCCCAGAATCCATCCGGGTCTTTAATTGAACGTTCATGGTGTGCTTTATAGGACATGATCAACCTGATTTCTTTAAAAAGTTTCTGAATTTACTGGCTTTTGTTCACCCCTTTAATGCCGTTGCTACTACTTGAGGCGACCGAACTACCATTTTTCGCAGATTTTGCAAGCCCTGTCGATTCGGATTTATGCTGAGATGCAGCATTTTTAGAGGAAGAATTACCCTTAGAGCCACTTTTTGGGGCAGTTTTTGCCGTAGTTACTGGGGCGCACTTGACAGGTTTTGCTCCCTTTGCGCTATTAGCGGTTTTGGCACATTTGGGAGCTGGTGGAGCCGGCTTTTCGAGGCTGAGGCTCGCGTTTTCAGCCATAGCGGTAGATACATCCCCAGGACGGCGGTTTGTTTTAGGAATCAATACCGTAGAACCTGCTCGTATTCGCATGCCTCTAGGTATGCCATTCACATCTCTTAAGGTATCCACATCCACACCCAGAGTTTTCGCCGCTTGGTCTACGCTTTCAGTTTTAGCAATCTGAACGGCTGTCCATGACGATAGTGGCTTGGTGTATTGCTTCAGATTCTCTTGAAAAATTTCCGCATGAGCAAATGGCAGCAGTATTTGCTGGTTAGCATTACTCAAAATAACGGGTTTATTAAAAGATGGATTCAGACTATGAAATTCATCCGATGGAATTTCAGCTAACTTAATTGCTAGCGCTACATCAATATCATTCTCAACATCTACTGCAATAAAGTACGGGTGATTTTCTAACTCCGGCAACACAATGCCATACGCCTGGGGATCTAAAACAATTTGACGGTAGGCCATTAGTTTAGGGACGTAATTACGAGTCTCCTTTGGCATAGTGAGGCTTAGGTAATCTGTTGGCAAGCCAGCAGCAGCATTCCTTTTTTGGGCCTTTGCAATATTGCCGGCGCCCCAGTTATACGCTGCTAATGCCAAATCCCAACTACCAAATTGCTTGTATAAGCGCTGCAAATAATCCAATGCAGCATCAGTAGATTGCACAACATCTCGCCTTTCATCCCTAAAGACGTTCTGCGTAAGTCGAAAGTCTTTTCCTGTAGCAGGCATAAATTGCCATAAACCCATTGCCTTTGCACTCGATTTAGCATGTGTCACAAAGGCACTTTCAACAAAAGGTAATAGTGCTATCTCGGTAGGCATATTCCGTGCATTTACTTCTTGGACTATATAAAACAGATACCGGGAAGACCGCGCCATCGATCGATTGACATAGTCAGGTCTTGCCGCCAACCAACGAACTTGTTCAATCTCTAGCGGTGTATTCATAGGCTCCATTTGGAAGCCATCACGAATGCGCAGCCAAAGGTTATCTGAAGGCGCATAAATTTTGCTGACAGATTGGTCTTTGAGATTAACCCTTGTAGCTTTAGATGCTTTTGAACTTAGCTTAGTCGGCGTATCGGATGACCAATCTCCCGTGCTCGCACAGCCACTCAAAAAGGTAGCGATCAATATTGCTGCATAGATCAGCCGCATCAGAAGCGATCTTTCCAAGCGCGTATAGCAGCCAAAACATGTGCAGGCGTTGGTAAGGTCGCTTGCCCTGAAATCTCTTTTGCCATTGCAATCACTTCAGCTTGGTCGCAGCGCATAAAAGGATTAACTTGGAGCTCTTGTCCAATCGTTGTTGGCAGAGTTGGCAAGCCCTGATCTCGCAGTGATTTAGCCTGCTCTGCCCATGAGAGTAAATTGTGATTATTCGGCTCCACAGCGAGCGCAAAGCGAATATTGGATAAAGTGTATTCATGGGTGCAGAACACCAAAGTATTTTTTGGCAATGCAGAAAACTTTCCTAGTGACTGCGACATTTGAGTGGGTGTGCCTTCAAATAATCGGCCACAGCCAGATGCAAAAAGGGTATCTCCGCAAAAGAGCATTGGCTCGACAACGTTGGCCTGCATATTTGCAAAATAGGCAATATGACTTAGGGTGTGTCCAGGCACTTCAAAAACATTGAGGCTAATTCTGGGCGAAAGGATTTCTACCTTGTCATCCTGCATAACTGCAACTGTTCTACCAGGAATATCGTCACCCACAGGACCATATACAGGAATGTCATCCCCTAGCACTTCTAGCAACTTGAGAATGCCCCCAGTATGGTCGGCATGGTGATGGGTAATTAAAATTCCCTTAAGGGTTAAATTGTTTGCTTTCAGATATTCCAGGGTTGGCGTTGCATCTCCTGGGTCAACCACAAGAGCAGAGCTGCCATCATGAATGCACCAAATATAGTTATCATCAAAAGCCGGTATAGGCCAGACCTGCAATAAAGTATTCTTATCCATAGACTCATGATACCAACCCCACCCATACCCTCTCAGATGCCTGCGCCTCCCTGGAGCTCATGGGAAAAATGGCTGCAATCCCCTCCTGGTTTGTACGTCTTAGCATGGGAACAGCGTTGTTTTGATCAAATTGTTGCCGATGTCTTCGGTTTTCATGCTGTCCAGATTGGCTTGCCTCAAATCAATTCCTTGAATGAAAATCGGATGCCTCTGCACGCAATTCTGATTCATTCAAACGATAGTCGCACTCACGCTCTGCGTTTTAATTGGCATTTAATTGAAGGTAATTCCACCGAACTTCCCTTTGCTAGTGAGAGTCTAGATTTAATTGTCTTGCCACACGTTTTAGAGTTTGCGACCGACCCCCACCAGATACTTCGAGAAGTTGACAGGGTACTTCGGCCTGAGGGCCGCTTAATCATTTCTGGCTTTAATCCAGCAAGCCTTTGGGGTGCTAGGCAATACCTTAGCAGATTAATTGGCACACCCTATCTCCCCAGAGACGGTCAATTTATTAGCCTTATCCGCATTAAAGACTGGTTGGAGTTGCTCAATTTTTCCTTAGACCGCGGCCACTTTGGTTGTTATAAATTCCCTTTAAAAGGTGAGCCTGCGATGGCAAGAATGGATTTTATGGAAAAGATGGGGAATCGTTGGTGGCCAATATTTGGCGCAGTTTTTTTAGTCTCCGCAATTAAGAGGCAGCAAGGAATGCGCCTCATCGGGCCAGCAACGTTAGTTAGAATTCCAGCGCTTCCGCAATTGACCCCTGCAGCTGAACGCAGCAATATTCAAAAAACACCTCCAAAATAGCAATCACTAGTAAATTATTGCTATGACGCAGACCAAAACTCAGGCCCATTACCCTCATATAGTGATTTATACCGACGGTGCCTGCAAAGGCAATCCGGGCCCTGGTGGCTGGGGTGCAGTTTTACGATCTGGCGGTCATGAAAAGCATATCCATGGTGGTGAGAAGCTCACTACCAACAATCGTATGGAGATTTGTGCGGTTATTTATGCCTTAAAAGCGCTCAAGCAACGGAGTACTGTAGAGCTTTGGACCGACTCCCAATATGTTCAAAAGGGAGTAACTGAGTGGCTCGATGGCTGGAAAAAAAGGGGTTGGAAAACGGCCAGCAAGGATCCCGTTAAAAACGCAGACTTATGGCAAGAACTAGACTCCCTGCTCCCGGATCATGAAATCTCCTGGCATTGGGTCAGAGGGCACAATGGGCACCCTGGAAACGAACTGGCTGACCAGCTTGCTAATAAAGGTGTTGAGGAATTTTTGCCCTAAATACTAAACCGCCCGTAGGACACCTTTTTGGCTATCTTATGAGAGAATGAAATGCCCTTTTAAAGCCAAAAACAGCATTTGTTACCCATAAATCCCAGAAAACGAGACTGTGTCAATAATTGAATCCTCCCTTGATAAGTTGCTTGGCAAACTCGTTCAACTAAAAAATACTAGTAAGACTCGCTTGTGTGCGTTATGGCAAAAGTATTCACCACAAGGTAATCGCCTTAAACATATTAATTACGCCACAACAAAGGCTTTTCTAAAGCGGTTTAAGTGGCGCATTTTGCTTTTAATTATTGTTTTGTATGCAGGCTCAAAAACCTACGATTACTTTTTCCCCGTCAGCAAGAAAATGGGCGGTCCACAAACTATTACTAGTGTTGTAGTTGAAAAAAAGGATGTACCGCTAGTTATTGAAGCTACTGGCACCATCGTTTCGAATAGCATCGTAGACATTCGTCCGATGGTTACAAACACTGTTAAAAAAATACATATTAAAGATGGTCAGGAAGTAAAAGAGGGTGAATTACTCTTCACTCTCGATGATCGTAATGACCGAGCTAATTACGAAAAGCTCAAAGCCTTAGCTGATGATGCTCAAAAACAATATCAACGCGCTCAAGAGCTGGTTGCCAAAAACTTTATCTCCAAGGCTGGCTTAGAAACCTCTTTGGCTAATGCTAAATCTGCACAAGCTGCAGCACGCTCTGCTGAGGTTCAACTGTCTTTTGACTCCATTCGTTCACCAATTAATGGCAGAGCGGGCATTATTAACGTATTCCCGGGTTCATTTGTACAGGCCAGCAATGCTGTTATTAGCTCTACGAATGCATCAGCAACCTCTACTACCGGCTCAATGGTGACCATCACCCAACTAGATCCAATTAATGTTCAGTTTGTTGTGCCTGAGAAAGATATTCCCATCATCCTAGAGAATAAAAAGAGTGATGAACCTTTAAAGGTACAAGTTACAGTTGGAAACACTGGCAAAACCGTTTATGACGGTAAAGTTTTGGTGATTGATAATCAAGTTGATCCAGCCATTGCTGCCGTTCGCGTGAAAGCGCAAATTCCCAATGAAAAGCTTGAGCTTTTACCTGGCCAATTTGCTCGCGTTTCTTTGAATGCCAATACCCTGAAAGATGTTATTGCGGTCCCAACACAAGCAATTGTTATCAGCCCAACAGGTCGCCTTGTATTTATTGTTGATAAAGACGATAAAGTACAGTCTAAGCCGGTAAAGGTTGTTTATGAGTACAAGGGCACATCAGTTATCACTGGAATAGAGGCTGGGGATCGTGTAGTAGTCGAAGGTAAGCAAAACCTACGCAATGGCGGCAAGGTCCGAGAAGCCAAACAAGGTAAAGGCGTCACGCCAGATACCCCTGCCAATACCACCTCAAGCACAGAGAAAAAATGACGCTCTCTGAGTTATGTATTAGACGTCCCGTCATGACGGTGTTGCTATCCATTGCAACCGTGGTTGCGGGAAGTGTGGCTTATTTCAAGATCCCAGTAGCTGCTCTGCCCAGCTTTAATACTCCGGTTATTTCAGTAACCGCCAGTCTTCCTGGCGCTTCCCCAGAAAATATGGCCTCCGCAGTTGCGTTACCTCTAGAAAAAGAGTTCGCAACAATTGATGGCATTAAGGTTATTAGCTCAACAAATACACTAGGCTCAACTAGCGTTACCCTGGAATTTAATAGCGATCGGGATATTGATAAAGCGGCAGTAGATGTTCAAGCTGCCCTCTTGCGTGCTCAAAGACGCCTGCCTATTGAAATGACCAACCTACCTTCTTATAGAAAAATTAATCCAGCGGATACGCCGGTGTTGATTGTAAGAATGAGCTCCCCTTCTCTCCCTCTGTCGGAAATGAATGACTACGCCGAGAATCTGATGGCGCCCAATTTATCGACCATTACAGGGGTATCTCAGGTTTCAGTCTATGGCGCTAAACGATATGCGGTTCGAATTAGCGTAAGGCCCGATGCACTTGGCAATCGCAACATCACTATGGATGAGGTTGCCGCAGCAATCAACAAAGCAAATACCAATAGCCCGATTGGGACATTAGATGGCCCACGTCAACTCATTACGATTTATGCTAACCCCCAATTAGTGAGAGCTGCTGAATTTGGGAACCTCATCATTGCACAGCGGAATGGCTTCCCCATCTACCTCAAGGATGTTGCAGATGTTCAGGAGAGTTTTGAAGATGTTAAAACGTTTGCATCCGCAAAAGGTGAGCGCTCTATTGCAATTGGTATTAATAGGCAGCCTAATGCGAATACTGTTGAGGTAGTGGAATCGATTAAGAGGCTGCTACCTTCCTTGCAGGCACAAATGCCTGAATCAGTGAAGTTGACGCTCATTAATGATCGCTCCCTATCCATTATTGAATCGATTCATGACGTCAACATCACTCTAGTTCTAACAATTGCTTTGGTAGTTCTAGTGATCTTCCTGTTTTTAAAGAATATCTCTGCCACTATCATTCCCTCAATCAGTCTGCCGATTTCTTTGATTGGCGCCTTCTTTGTTTTCTATTTCCTAGGCTATAGCCTAGATAACATCTCCCTCCTGGGTATCACACTAGCGGTTGGACTGGTGGTGGATGATGCCATCGTAGTGCTTGAGAACATCATGCGCTATGTTGAGCAAGGCATGGATCCCTTAAAAGCCGCCCTCAAGGGAAGTAAAGAGGTTGGCTTCACTATTATTTCTATTTCTTTATCTCTAGTAGCGGTATTTATTCCCCTATTCTTCATGCCGGGTCCAATAGGTTTGCTATTCCAAGAATTTGCTGTGGTGGTTACCCTGTCAATTTTAGTTTCAGCTGTGGTGTCTTTAAGCATAGTCCCAATGTTATGCAGTCGCTTTTTACCAAAGCCTGGTCACAAGGTGAAGGAATATGCGATTACCAAACAGTTTGATCGTCTATTTGATTGGACTTTAAACGCGTATGTTCACTATCTAGATTTAGCCTTACGTAATCGTAGAATAGTTTTATGGGGTGCTATTGCTAGTTGCGTAATCACAGTTGCCCTATTTGTTTACAGTCCTAAAGGCTTTTTCCCGGAAGAAGACATTGGGCAACTGCGGGTCACTGTAGAGGCGTCTGAAGACATCTCTTTCAAAGCGATGATTGCACTGCAAGATCAAGCAGCCAAGATCGTCGACAGCGACCCTAACGTGGATACGTCGATCTCAATTCTGGGCGGCGGTCAAAGCTCCGGTCGCAACACTGGTCGCTTCTTCATCATCCTGAAGCCTAAGGGTGAGCGCCAAAAAATGAGTAAGGTAATGGAGGGGCTGAGGGCTAAGTTTAGAGATATCCCTGGCATACAGGTTTACATGACTCCAGTACAAAATCTGCAGTTAGGTGGCAGAAGCAGTAAAAGTCGCTATCAATTCACATTGCAAAGCGTTGGTTTTGATGGCGTCAATGAATGGGCGGATAAGATGCTGCAAAAGATGCGCGCTGATCCTATCTTTAGAGATGTAACCAGCGACTCTCAGTTAAAAGGCTTGAATGTCAAGATTGAGATCGACCGCGAAAAGGCAGCTAGTGCCGGCGTATCCATTGCAGATATTCGTACTGCACTCTATTCATCCTTCGGTGAACGTCAAGTCTCAACCATTTATACCCCCGTCAATACCTACTATGCCATCTTAGAAACTGCCGAAGATGATCGCCAGTTTGAGACAGACCTCAATAAAGTATATGTGCGCGGCAGAGCAACCGATAAGTTGATCCCCCTTTCCAGCTTGGCAACCTTTGTTCGGACGGTTGGACCTACAGCTGTAAATCATCAAGGACAAATTCCTGCAGTTACCATTTCATTTAACCTAGCTCCAGATGTATTTCTTGGTGATGCCACCAAGGCAATTGATGGCTTCGTGAATCAAATCCAATTGCCCCCTTCGATCATCACAAGCTATGGTGGTGATGCTGCAGTCTTTAAAAATAATCAATCGGGTCAGGTCATTCTTTTGCTTGCAGCACTTGGGGTAATTTATATTCTGCTGGGCGTTTTATATGAGAGCTACATTCATCCACTGACAATTCTGGCAGGCCTTCCATCAGCAGCAATTGGGGCAATCTTGGCCTTGCGTATTTTTGGTTTTGAGTTAACGATTGTTGCCTCTATTGGTATTTTGTTATTAATTGGTATCGTGAAGAAGAATGCGATTTTGATGATTGACTTCGCCCTAGATGCACAACGCAATCAAGGCATGTCACCAGAAAAGGCAATTCGTGAGGCGTGTATCTTGCGTTTCCGGCCCATCATGATGACCACCATTGCCGCTTTAATGGGCGCCCTGCCAATTGCTCTTGGGCTTGGTGCGGGAGCTGAGTTAAGACAGCCACTGGGTATCAGCGTTGCTGGTGGATTGATACTTTCTCAATTTGTAACACTGATTATTACACCGGTAATCTACCTCTATTTAGATAAATATGCTGGTAATGGCCCTTTAGAAATTCCACCATCCGTCTTAGAAGGTACTTAAATCTTTCATCATGCGTCAAGTTATTCTCGACACCGAAACTACTGGTTTAAATCCCGCAACAGGCGACCGTATTATTGAGATTGGTTGCGTAGAGATGGTTGGACGCCGCTTAACTGACAGAACCTTTCATTACTACATTAATCCGGAGCGGGATATTGATGCTGGGGCTTTCGCAGTTCACGGCCTCTCAAGAGAGTTCCTATCTGACAAGCCCGTCTTTGCAAATATTGTGGAGCAGTTAATAGAATTTGTAGATGGCGCTGAAATCGTTATCCATAACGCAGCCTTTGACCTAGGCTTCTTAGACAATGAATTTGCTTTACTCAAGCGTCCACCATTTCGCAATCTAGCAGCAAAACTAACTGATACCCTGCTTGATGCGCGCCAAATGTTCCCGGGCAAGAGAAACTCCTTAGATGCGCTATGTGAACGTTTTGCAATTAGCAATAAGCATCGTACTTTGCATGGCGCCTTATTGGACGCACAGCTACTAGCTGAAGTCTATGTGGCCATGACCAGGGGTCAGGAAGACCTCTCAATTGATCTCATTGATTACACTGTTGGCGCTGATTCAACTGGTCATGCTAAAGCATTGCCCACCAAGCTCAAGGTGTTATCAGCTACAGATGATGACATTCAAGGTCATGAAAAAATTCTGGCAGAAATTGCAAAGGCAATTAAAAAGGACCCCGTCTGGAGTCCTTTAAGTACCGCTAGCTAAGGCTTGCTTCTAATTACCTTAAATCGCTGCAGCAATCGCCTTGCCTAAATCATCCGTCTTTGCTGTTCCACCCAGATCGGGTGTTAAGGGAGCGTGCCCAGGACCTGACGCTAAGACTTTTTCTATTGCGGTAAAGATTGCTTTGCCTGCCTCTGGATAACCCAGATGGTCGAGCATCATCGCGCCACTCCAAATTTGACCAATAGGATTAGCAATCATCTTGCCGAAGATATCCGGCGCTGATCCATGTACTGGCTCAAATAAGGATGGGAACTTGCCTTCAGGATTAATGCTACCTGAAGGAGCTACGGCAATAGTGCCCGTACAGGCGGGGCCCAGGTCGGACAAAATATCTCCAAAGAGGTTGCTGGCTACAACAACATCAAAGCGATCGGGATTCATAACAAAATGCGCTGCCAAGATATCAATGTGATATTTATCTGCTCTGACATCGGCAAATTTCTTTGACATTGCCTCTACACGTTCATCCCAGTATGGCATGGTGATAGCGATACCATTTGATTTTGTAGCAGAAGTTAAATGCTTCTTAGGTCTACTTTGAGCTAAGTCAAATGCGTACTGCAAAATACGATCAACACCCTGTCTTGTAAAGACAGACTCTTGAATCACGATTTCACGATCCGTATCGGGGAACATTTTTCCACCAACACTCGAGTATTCACCTTCGGTATTCTCGCGCACTACAAAGAAATCAATATCACCGGGTTTGCGATTAGCCAATGGGCAAGGAACACCTGGCAACAAGCGCACTGGACGTAAGTTAACGTATTGATCAAAGCCACGACGGAATTGAATCAAACTTCCCCACAAAGACACGTGGTCCGGCAGAATCTCTGGCATACCTACAGCGCCAAAAAAGATAGCATCGTATTTCATCAGCGTATCAAACCAATCATCGGGCATCATCTTGCCGTGCTTAAGGTAGTAATCGCAACTAGCAAAGTCAAAATGATCGAACTGCATGCCTAAATTAAATTTGCGATTCGCAGCTTCTAAAGCACGTACGCCCTCTGGCATCACTTCTTTGCCAATACCATCTCCTGGAATTACAGCAATTTTAGGATTCTTGAAAATTTTCTTTGCATTCATGATTGATCGGTCTCTTTATCTTTTTTGTTGATCTTGGATTTTACAAATATCTAGCTAATAGCGCGGCGGATTTCATCTTTAGCTTTTTTGCTACCTTTTTCAACCGATTCACTATCGTAGTCGCTTGTATTTTCAATAGTTTCAGGCTCTGCTTCCAACATGCGAATGTTGTCTTTTGGGCAAATTGGCGCCCCATAACTTGCCCATTTTTTAAGCAAAGTGACTTCGTACCCACATTGACCACACTTTGCCTTGCTACGGCTGGCGTTACTGGGTCTAGGGGGTGGGAAAACAATCGCTTGATGGGGATACGGGCCAAGCTCTTGGCTAATCATCATCAGTTTGACGGTTAATTCTTCAGTGGCATGAGCCATTCTGGCTGGGCCTTCAAGACCCACTGTTTGCGCAATCCCTTTGAAATCTTCACCGTGGCCACTAAAACAGTCATCTACCGCATGGCAAAGCTCATGAACCAGCGTATCCAAGAGCTGAACGGGCTCATCTAATTTAGGGGAAATAAAAATCTCATTAACGCCACCGCCAGAGCGCTCTCGCGGCCAACATTGACCAAGAGTTGTCCTGGGGCTACTGGAGGCTGGAAATCCGCATGAAACCCTCACCGGAGGAATCGCATAACCCGCTTTAGAGAAAACGGGCTCTAAGTGCCTTACCGCATCTTCTAGCCATGCTTCACGAACTGTATGTTGCTTCATTTAACGTATCATTTATAAAAATCCTGGAACAAAAACCACAAATGCGATCATACGCCACCATAAGAAGAATGGACTCATGAAGGATCTCGAAAGTCTCAGCGCTACACAAGCCATTAAAGCCCTCGCAAAGCGTGAAATTAAGGCTACAGACCTATTGCTTTCTTGCCTAGATCGTATCGGACAAAAAGAAAGCATCGTCAAAGCCTGGACCAGCTTGGGCAAGGAAAACGCCCTTTCACGAGCCAAACAGCTTGATAAGGGAGCCATTCAGGGTATCTTGCATGGTTTGCCCATCGGAATTAAAGATTTATATGACACCTATGATTTACCAACTTCCTATGGTTCGCCAATTTATGCTAACCATTACCCTGTTACGGATGCAGTATCAGTAGCTCTGATGCGTCAAGCTGGTGGCATTATTTTAGGTAAAACGGTTACCACTGAATTTGCGACCTTTAAAAGCGGAGTTACCACAAACCCACACCATTCCAAGCACACCCCTGGAGGCTCATCGAGTGGATCTGCTGCAGCGGTTGCCGATTTTATGGTTCCGTTGGCGACAGGCAGTCAAACTGCGGGCTCCATTATTCGCCCTGCCTCATTTTGTGGCGTAGTGGGATATAAGCCAAGTCATGGGAAAGTCAGTATTGCCGGCATCAAAAGTCTCTCTGTGACATTAGACACAATGGGTTGCTTTGGCAGAACTGTTGAGGATGTTGGACTCGGAGTAGCCGCTATGAGTGGAGACCTTAGTCTTGCAAAGATTGAGAAATTACACAGCAAACCCCGTATCGCTATTTGCAAAACATCTAACTGGTCATCTGCCCAAAAAGAGTCCTCTACAGCTTTGGCAGTTGCGCGTCATGCAGCTGAAGTTATTTCTAAAGGCGCAGTGGGTGACCTTAACTTACCCAAAGCATGCAATGGTCTTACTCAAGTTCAAAGTCGCATCATGCTCTCTGAAATGTCTCGTAGTTTGTTATTTGAGCAAGTTCATTATCCGAAAAAATTAAGCTCAAAGTTAAGTCAGCAACTTATCGAAGGTACTGCAATCAGTTGCGAACAATACGCAAGAGACATCCATCTGGCGATCAAAGCAAAAGCATCTGTTAGGGATCTGTTTGATGATGAGATTGATATCTTGATTGCACCTAGTGCAATTGGAGAGGCGCCAAGCATGAAGGAAGGAACGGGAGATCCCATATTTTGTCGGGGCTGGACTCTTTTAGGACTCCCCTGCATCAATATTATTGTTACTAGCGGCCCTAATGGACTGCCGGTCGGTATTCAGCTCATAGCTGGCCCCGGCAAAGATCACTTATTGCTCAGTACCGCACGTGCATTTGCGCTAGCATTGCCTGACCCCACTTTGCGAAATCAGGCATAGAGCGTCACTTAATCGAGCGTGATATTTGCTGCTTTAATCGCCTTAGCCCAGAATGGAATCTCTTTCTTAACTAGTACGTCGGTTTGAGCGGGATTTAGATAGCGCAACTCTACACCGGCAGCATCTGAACGGTCTTTGATCTCAGGAAGTGCCAAGCTTTGCTTCACGGAATCCGTTAGTTTTGTAATCACTGGGGCTGGAGTACCAGCGGGTGCATACAAAGCAACCCAGGACTCTAGCTGAAACGAGGGCAAACCAGCCTCAGCGGTAGTAGGCACATTAGGCATACCGGGGTGCCGACTCTTTCCAGTTACCGCTAAACCTTTGAGCTTTCCGCTTTGCACATGCTGCATTAAGGAAGGTGGTGTGCTGATAAACACTTGCACTTGGCCCGCGAGAACATCCTGAATTGCCGGGCCAGATCCTTTGTAAGGAACGTGGACCATATCCACGCCCGTAGTTTGCTTAAAGATCTCTGTGCCGATGTGCGATACAGAGCCATTTCCTTGGGAGGCGTAATTTAACTTACCTGGATTTGCTTTTGCATAGGCAATAAATTCCTTGAGATTATTCACGGGAACTGAAGGATGTACTGCGATGACATTAGTTGAAACAGTCAATAAAGCGACAGGTGTGAAATCTTTTGGATCCCAAGATAATTTCTCAAATAATGCTGGGTTACCTACGTGATATCCAGAATATGAAATCAGCAAGGTATAGCCATCTGGCTTGGCCTTAGAAACAAATTGATAGGCTGTATTACCACTTGCACCAGGCTTGTTATCAACCACTACTGGTTGACCGATCACACGGGTCAATGGCTCGCTCAATAGGCGAGCTGACGTATCCACCAATCCACCAGGTGGGTTTGGCACTACCAGAGTAATGGGTCGATCCGGAAAAGATTGCGCTAACGCTATTCCTGCAACGCTCAAGCTCAAGACTGCAAGCACATTTCTCATCAGCGAATATTTTTTCATTGTTGTCTCCTACTTAATATTAAATATTTATCTTTGCCCAATTTTGACATCACCAAAAATAACCTGTGCTTCACGCGGTAAGCAACGCCAATAGCGCTCGTTTGCGGTGACAGTTCCACCCAATGCAGCCGCAGCCTCCCAAGCCCAACGGGGCTTATATAAAAATGCTCTTGCCAAAGCAATTAAATCTGCATCGCCAGCCTGCAAAATATCCTCTGCTTGCTGAGGATCCGATATCAAGCCCACAGTCATGGTTGGTAGACCGGATTGCTCTTTAACAATCTTGGCAAACGGCACTTGATAGTTCGGCCCTATTGCAATCTTCTGTTTAGGTGAAATGCCTCCAGATGAAATATGTACAAAATCACATCCTAATGGCTTGAGTTGCTTTGCAAAATCTGCTGTCTCTTGAGGAGTCCAACCACCCTCTATCCAGTCGCTCGCTGAAATTCGGATGCCAAGTACGCCTTGGTAAGCAGCTCTTACAGCCTTAAAGAGCTCCAAAGGAAACCGAATTCGGTTTTCAAAAGATCCGCCATATTCATCAGTACGCTGGTTGGCAATGGGAGATAAGAATTGATGCAGCAAATAACCGTGAGCGCCATGGAGTTCAATACCATCAATTCCGATACGATCTGCACGCTGTGCTGCTGCAACAAAATCATCAATCAGTTTTTTAAGCTCATCCCTCGTGAGCTCATGTGGGAGACGCTCGCCTTCCAGTTGTGAAATGGCTGATGGTGCTTGCATATCCCAGCCACCATTCTCTTTAGAAAGCAATTGACCGCCGTTCCAAGGAGTTGCGCTAGAGGCTTTGCGACCAGCATGAGCCAACTGAATAAATACAGGCGTTGCTGGAGCTAGGGCACGGGCACGAGTTAATTTATCTTTTAATGCTGCCTCAGTACGGTCATCCCAAAGACCCAAGCATGCTGGTGTAATCCGAGCTTCAGGATTCACGCCCGTAGCCTCGATAATGAATAAGGCGGCACCACTATTGAGTAAATTACCCCAGTGCATTAGATGCCAATCAGTTGCCTCGCCGTTATTCGCTGAATATTGGCACATTGGAGCAACAATAATACGATTAGATAGCCTGAGAGGACCCCTGGGAGAACTTAGTGTGTAGCTCGAAAATAAAAGACTCATGGATTACCTTAAAAAGCCCAAAAAATAGGTCAAAAAAAATACGAAAATTGCCGTAAAGCGATAGAATACTCAAAAACCACAATAAATGAGACGGCAAGGTTGTGAAGGCAAAATTAAGTCCATCACCTTTTACCCAAAACCCTATAAATACTTACGTAAAGAGATTATGAACGCACCTCAAGCCTTTGAATCAAAAGAAGATATTGGCCACTTTGTTGGCGGCAATGTTGTTAACCCTAAAGATGGGCGCTTTGCTGACGTCTACAACCCAACAAAAGGAGCTGTAGCACGCCGTGTTGCCCTTGCTAGCCGCAAGGAAGTCGATGCTGCCGTTGCCGTTGCGCAAAAAGCCTTTGAGACTTGGAGTCAAACCAGCCCCCTTCGTCGTGCCCGCATCATGTTTAAGTATTTAGAGCTTATGAATGCCAATCGCGATGAATTGGCAGCCATCATCACAGCTGAGCATGGCAAAGTCTTTACTGATGCTCAAGGTGAAGTGACGCGCGGTATTGAGATTGTCGAATTTGCTACTGGCATCCCAGAATTGCTGAAAGGCGAATATACAGAACAGGTGTCTACTGACATCGATAACTGGGTTATGCGCCAGCCCTTAGGTGTAGTTGCTGGTATCACCCCATTTAACTTCCCTGTGATGGTTCCAATGTGGATGTTCCCCGTAGCGATTGCTTGCGGAAACACTTTCATCCTAAAGCCAAGCCCTACAGATCCATCCGCTTCTTTATTTATGGCTAAGCTTCTTCAGGAGGCAGGCCTTCCTGATGGCGTCTTTAACGTCGTGCAAGGTGATAAAGAGGCAGTTGATGCCTTGATTGAGAACCCTGATGTAAAAGCGGTTAGCTTTGTAGGCTCTACTCCGATCGCTAATTACATTTATGAGCGTTGCGCTCACTTTGGCAAGCGCTCCCAAGCCTTGGGTGGCGCTAAGAACCACATGGTAATCATGCCGGATGCCGATATTGATAAAGCGATTGATGCCCTGGTTGGCGCTGCCTATGGCTCCGCTGGTGAGCGTTGCATGGCGATTTCGGTTGCTGTATTAGTGGGCGATGTTGCTGAAAAGATCATGCCTAAACTAATCGAGCGCACCAAAACCTTGAAGGTTAAGAATGGCATGGAACTCGATGCAGAAATGGGGCCTATTGTCACTAAAGCAGCACTAGAGCGCATCACTGGATATATCGATAGTGGCGTAGCTTCTGGCGCAAAACTCCTAGTAGATGGACGTGGTCTTAAAGTTCCTGGCAATGAAAATGGTTTCTTTATTGGTGGAACATTGTTTGACAACGTCACCCCTGATATGAAGATTTACTTAGAAGAAATCTTCGGACCAGTTTTATCTTGTTTGCGTGTTGCAAACTTTACCGAAGCGCTTAATTTAGTAAATTCTTGCGAATTTGGTAACGGTGTTGCCTGCTTTACCAGTGATGGCAATATTGCCCGTGAATTTGCCCGTCGTGTTCAGGTAGGCATGGTTGGTATTAACGTCCCTATTCCAGTGCCGATGGCATGGCACGGCTTTGGCGGTTGGAAGAAATCCATCTTCGGCGATATGCATGCTTATGGCAAAGAAGGTGTGCGTTTCTATACTAAACAGAAGAGCGTTATGCAGCGCTGGCCTGAAAGTATCGCTAAAGGTGCAGAGTTTGTGATGCCGACTTCTAAATAATACGAGAAGTTGCTCAATAAAAAAGCGATCTTCGGATCGCTTTTTTATTGGCTATCTAATACAACTAATCCTCTATTGCAGGGTATTTTTGAGAGCAGGAATCATTGGCATCGCTAAAACATCGATACCCTCTTCTCTTAAGGCATCAGCCTCATCCAAAGTAGTCTGCCCGCGGATACTTCTTTCTGGGGACTCCTTGTAATGAATCTTTCTTGCCTCGTCAGCAAAAGAATCACCAACATCCTCAGAGCGACCCATCAGTTCACGCATCCCCTTTAAAAAAGCAGCCTGAACTTGTGCCTCAAGCTGAGAATGATCACTTCCGGTAAGGGCAACGACACCTCCACTCACTTGGTCAGATGGTGTCTTGGGAACAGTTAACTCCGTTGAGGATGATTTACCAATATGTGGTGCTGAGGGCATACGCGAGATATCAGTGCTGTCACATACAGGACAGGCGAGCATACCCTTATCTTGCTGAGCAAGACAATCCTCTTCCGAGGCAAACCACCCTTCAAATCGATGGTCGAGCGGGCAAGCTAAGTTATAGACTTTCATAAAACGTATATAGGGGCAAAAATGATAAATTCAATAGCCCTATTTTAAACGGGTTTGGTTTGAGCCTATTCGATAGGCTTTGGACTTACCAAGCCACGTCGATATCGATCTAACCAATAAGCTGAAATAGTCGTTTTTACATCCGTTATCTCACCACTTTCAACCCAAGCCAGAAGTTCATCAATAGATGCTGCAAAAACATCTAAAAACTCTTCCTCATCAAGATGGCTTTTGCCTGGTACCAAGCCCTCAGCCAAATAAATATCAATAAATTCAGTTGAATAGGAAATCACTGGGTGTATACGCCGTATATAACTCCATTTTTTGGCTGTGTAACCTGTCTCTTCTTCAAGCTCGCGCTGCGCACAAATCAAATGATCTTCACTGGGATCCAACTTTCCAGCGGGAATTTCTAAACAGGCTTTAGCGATTGGATAGCGGTATTGCCTCTCCATGATTACACGACCATCGTCTAAGAGAGCAACAATTGCGACGGCTCCTGGATGCGTTAAATATTCTCGAACAGCCTCTTCACCATCTGGAAGCGAAACTTTATCTCGCTTCATTTTTAAGAAAATACCGCCATAAATATCTTCACCAGAAATACGCTCTTCACGCAAATGGGCGTCACCGATAGGCAAGTCAGCAAATGATTTTTCAGTCATGGGTATACATTAAAAAATGATGTAATGATTATTAAAACATCATATGAAAAAAGGATGTCATTTTGATGGCTCAGAAACAATAAAAGCCCCTTTCGGAGCCTTTATTAAAGGGATTAATCTCATTAAGACCCGAGTAAAGTACGTCGCATGGCGTCTAAACAGAGACTCATGAGTCCCGCTGGGAGAATGCCAATAGCCAGAACTAAAATGCTGTTGATTCCAAGCAAGCCCTTAGCAAAGCCAGAGCCAGAAACGGTAATTTCATGAGTAGGCTCATCAAAGTACATCACCTTAACTACCCTAAGATAGTAAAAGGCGCCAATCAAGGAGGCAATCACAGCGATCACAGCCAGGAATGTATATTCAGCATCAACCAAGGCTTCTAGAACGCCTAGCTTCGCCGCAAAACCTACTGTAGGTGGGATACCCGCTAAAGAGAACATCATGACAAGACCGATAAAGGCAAACCAGGGATGATTTTTATTGAGACCCTTTAGACCATCTAAAGTTTCGCAATCATAGCCTTTACGTGACAAGGCCATCAATAAACCGAAGGTACCAAGCGTAGTTAACACATAGGTAATGGCATAGAACATCGCAGCACTAAATGCATGATCATCAAATACTGACAACATACCCAAGAGAACAAAGCCCATTTGTGCAATTGCAGAATAAGCCAACATGCGCTTGATATTAGTTTGGGCTATTGCAGTAACGTTTCCAACAACCAGAGATAAGACTGCCAGCAAGATCAACATCGGCTGCCAATCACCCAGTAGCGGCAATAAAGTGTTCACTAAGAGTCGGAACAACAAGGCAAAGGCGGCTATTTTTGGGGCTGCAGCGATCATTAAAGTAACTGCCGTAGGAGCACCTTGATAAACATCCGGCACCCACATGTGAAATGGCACAACGCCTAACTTAAATGCCAAGCCAGACACAATAAATACGAGTCCAAAAGCCATCACCAAATGATTAACGCGTGGATCAGCAACTACCTTAAAGATTTCGATCAGATCTAAGGATCCAGTAACGCCGTAAAGCATGGACATACCATAGAGCAAGAAACCTGAAGCCAGAGCGCCCAGGATGAAATACTTGATAGCTGCTTCAACACTCTTTTCATTACTATGACGCATCGCTACTAATGCGTAGGTTGGTAAAGCCATCAACTCTAAACCGAGATACAGGGTTAATAAATTAGCACCCGAAATGAGAACAAACTGTCCCAACAAGGCAAGCAATGCTAAAACAATGAAATCAGGACGGAATAAAGCACGATCCATTAAATATTGCTTAGAGTAAATTAGACTTACCAATACAGCGATACAAGAACATGCTTTGAGTAAATTAGAGAATGGGTCAGATTGAAACAAGCCATTCATCGCTACTAGAGCTGGGTCACCCATACGACCAACAAACGCAATCACCAGATAAACCAATAAGATGATTGTGAAGAAATATACAAATCCAACGCCACGAGGTGTGTGGAAGATATCTTGCTCTACGCCTGGAGTGGATATCACTCTCTCAGGAACAAAAACGCTAGCAACCAACAATAAACAAGTTGCTACGAGTAAAACAAGTTCCGGCAGGATGGCGTATAGGTCGAATTCTTGCATTTTTGCTTACTCAGAGTTTGCTAACAGCAACATGCTGTAGCAGATTAATCACGGCTGGATGAATGATGTCAGTGAATGGCTTTGGATAAACACCCATACCAATCACGCAAATCGAAAGCACTGTCATCAAGAAGTATTCACGAGCATTAAGGTCTTTTAACTCTTCTACATGGGCGTTAGTAATCGCACCGAAAAAGACCCTCTTCACCATCCACAATGAATACGCCGCACCCAGAATTAAGGCGGTTGCAGCTAAGACACCAATTAAGAAGTCATAATCAACAGCGGCCAAAATAACCATAAATTCACCCACGAAACCAGAGGTTGCGGGTAAGCCACAATTAGCCATTGCCATCAAGACAGCAAAAGCAGTAAATGCAGGCATGCGATGAACTACGCCACCGTAATCAGCGATTTGGCGAGTATGCATACGGTCGTACAGCACGCCAATAGATAAGAACATTGCACCGGCTACGAAACCGTGCGAAATCATCTGCACGATACCACCCTCAATACCCAATGGGCTAAAGAGGAAGAAGCCCAATGTCACAAAACCCATATGTGCTACTGAGGAGTAAGCAACCAGCTTTTTCATATCCTTTTGGACTAAAGCTACAGCGCCTACATAGATCACTGCAACTAAAGATAAGAAGATTACAAATGGGCCTAAGTACTGGCTTGCATCTGGAGCGATTGGTAATGAGAAGCGTAAAAATCCATAAGCTCCAAGCTTCAACATAATTGCCGCCAACACTACTGAACCACCTGTTGGCGCTTCCACGTGCACATCTGGCAACCAAGTATGCAAAGGCCACATCGGGACTTTCACAGCAAACGCCATGAAGAATGCAGCAAACAAAAGGATTTGCTCAACGATATCTAGACGTGCATTTTGCCAAGCCAGGATGTCAAAGGTATTGGTCACGTTGTATAGGTAGAGCATTGCGATTAAGGTCAGCAATGAACCAAGCAAGGTGTACAAGAAAAACTTGAATGCTGCATAAATACGGTTATGACCTCCCCATACACCAATGATGATGTACATCGGAATCAGTGTTGCCTCAAAGAAGACATAGAACAACAAGGCATCTAGAGCGCAAAAAACGCCAATCATGAGTCCAGATAGGATCATGAAAGAAGCCATGTATTGAGAAACCTTGGTTTCAATCACTTCCCAGGCAGCAATAACCACAATGATGTTGATAAATGCAGTAAGCACGATGAACCAAACTGAGATTCCATCAATACCTAAATAGTAATTAATGTCGTAACGCGGTATCCAGCTTAGTTTTTCAACAAACTGCATTCCAGGGTTAGCAATATCAAAATGAATCAGCAGTGGCAGTGTTGCGATAAAGCCGAGTACGGCACCAGTGAGGGCCAACCAGCGAACACCAGCAGATGGCTTCTCAGACCCAAAAAACAAAATAATGAGTCCAAAAACAATCGGGGTCCAAATGGCGTAAGAAAGAATCATAGTGGCTACTTAAGTAACAAAGGCCTAGCGAACAAAAGGCAGGTAAGCGTACATAACCCAGGCCAACAGTACCGCCAGGCCTGCAATCATTGCAAAGGCATAGTGATAGAGATAACCGGATTGCAAATGACGAATGACACCAGCAAAGCGCCCAACTACATGCGCACTACCGTTAACAAAGAAACCATCAATGACTTTTTGATCGCCGCGATGCCATAGGAAGCTTCCAATCCAGATGAGGCCCTTAGCAAATACCGCTTGGTTGATGTCATCAAGATAGTACTTGTTGTCAAACAATTTCTTAATAGGGGCAAAAGTTTGCGCAACCTTAGCTGGTAACTTGGGTGCCCAAAGATAGCCAATAGCAGCAGTCAAGATTCCTAGAACTACCAATAATAAAACTGGAGTTGTGAATGCATGCAGTGCCATAGCGATCGGACCATGGAATTCATCTTCTAACTCCTTCATTACAGGATGGCGGGCCAAATCAATAAAGATAGAGTCACCGAAGAATGTACCGAACAGCATCGGAGAAATTGTGTAGAAACCAATAATCACAGAAGGAATGGCCAACAGGATCAATGGCAGGGTCACAACAAACGGTGACTCATGTGGCTTCTGACCTGGTGCCAAGCCATGATGTGCATGATCGTCGCCCTGCTCTGCATGATCATGATGATGGTCGTGTGCGTGTGCATCGTCATGCCCCCAACGTGCTTTACCGTGGAATACATAGAAATACAAACGGAAAGAATATAAGGCAGTTACAAAAACGCTTGCCATCACTGCAAAGTAAGCAAATCCAGAACCTGGAATATGACTTGCAGCTACGGCTTCAATAATGGAGTCTTTTGAATAGAAGCCAGAGAAGAATGGCGTGCCTACAAGAGCCAAATTACCCAACAACATCATGAGGCAAGTAATTGGCATGTACTTCCAAAGCCCGCCCATCTTACGCATATCTTGCTCGTGATGCATACCCAGAATTACGCTACCAGCAGCAAGGAACAACAAAGCTTTAAAGAATGCATGGGTCATCAAATGGAAGATCGCCACTGGATAAGCAGATACACCCAAGGCCACCGTCATGTATCCGAGCTGCGATAAAGTTGAATAAGCAACAACGCGCTTGATGTCGTTTTGCACAATGCCGAGGAAACCCATGAAGAGCGCTGTAATAGAGCCAATTACTAAGATAAAGCTTAATGCCGCATCTGAAAGCTCAAATAATGGTGACATACGTGACACCATAAAAATACCAGCAGTCACCATGGTTGCAGCATGAATCAAAGCAGAAATCGGTGTCGGACCTTCCATTGAATCTGGCAACCAAACATGCAATGGAAACTGAGCTGATTTACCCATTGCACCAATGAATAAGCAAATACAAGCAACAGTCATCAAATTCCAGTTAGTACCTGGAAGTGTCTGGGCTGCTAATGCAGAATTTTGCGCAAAGATCACGTCATATTGCATTGAACCTGTACTGGCTAACAAGATGCCAATACCTAAGATAAAGCCAAAGTCACCAACACGATTCACCAAGAAAGCCTTCATATTGGCAAATACAGCTGACTGGCGTTCAAAGTAGAAGCCAATCAACAAATAAGAAACCACACCCACCGCCTCCCAACCAAAGAAGAGCTGCAACAGGTTATTACTCATTACCAACATCAACATGGCAAAAGTAAAGAGTGAAATATAGGAGAAGAAACGGTTGTAGCCCTCCTCACCCTGCATATAACCAATCGTATAAATATGGACCATGAGCGACACAAACGTCACTACGCACATCATGGTTGCCGTTAGTGGGTCAATCAAAAAGCCAATGTCTAAATTGAGCTCACCTAATTGCATCCAGCGATATACGGTGCCATTGAAATAAAAGCCATCCATTACTTGTACTAAAACATTACAAGACAGAACAAAGGCAATTGCAACGCCCAAGATGGTCACAAACTGACATGCACCCTGACCTATTCGATTACCACCAAGCTTAGTACCAAAGAAGCCGGCAATAATTGAACCAACTAGTGGCGCTAGTGGAATTGCACAGAGAACAGGGATATTTAAGGTCAATTGCATGACTAGCCTTTTAGGTGGTCAAGATCTTCAGCATTAATGGTGTCAACCTTACGGAAGAGCACAACCAAAATTGCCAAACCGATAGCCGCCTCAGCAGCTGCCACAGTCAAAATAAAGAATACGAATACTTGACCTGCCATATCACCTAAATAATGAGAGAAGGCAACAAAATTCATATTGACCGAAAGAAGCATTAATTCAATTGCCATAAGCAATACGATCACATTCCTGCGATTCAAGAAAATACCGATGACGCTAATTGAAAAAAGGATTGCACCAAGAACTAAATAGTGAGCGAGGGTAATGCTCATTTTTTCTCCCCTCTTACATCTTGCTTAGCAGCCATATCGGAATCCATTTTGATAACACGCATACGATCGGCAGCAACTACATTCACTTGATCGTGAATATTTTGTGATTTTGAGTCTTTACGATTACGCAAAGTCAATGCAACAGCAGCGATAATCGCGACTAGCAAGATGACACCCGCAACTTCAAACGCAAAGACATAATCCACAAAGATCAACATTCCTAAGGCCTGCGTATTGTTTGCCATCATCTCTTCTGGCATTGGCTGTACTGGAGCATTAGTACCAATAAAGCTGCGAATGATCACAATCGATAATTCCAAAACAATCACTGCACCCATTAAAAAGGCTACGGGCAGATACTTTTTAAAATCACGGCGGAGATGCTCTAAATCTAAATCCAACATCATGACTACGAAGAGGAATAAGACCATTACCGCTCCAACATAAACCAAAATTAGTGCCAAGCTCAAAAATTCCGCTTTTAGCAACATCCATAAACCGGATGCGCAGAAAAAAGCTAATACCAAGAATAAAGCGGCATGAACTGGATTACGGGCCGTAATCACGCGTAATGCAGAAATCACTAATAGGCCTGCAAAACCGTAAAAGAAAACAGCAAATAAAGTGGAGGGATCGAATGTCATATTAGTTCAGCTCGATTCGATTAACGATAAGGTGCATCAGCAGCACGGTTGGCAGCGATATCTTTTTCATATTTATCACCAACAGCTAAAAGCATATCTTTAGTGAAATATAAGTCACCGCGCTTATCGCCAAAATATTCAAAAATATTGGTTTCTACGATTGCATCCACTGGGCACGCCTCTTCACAGAAACCGCAGAAAATACATTTAGTCAGGTCGATGTCATAACGACTGGTTCGACGTGTACCGTCATCACGCTCAGCGGTTTCAATCGTGATGGCATAAGCTGGACATACTGCTTCACATAGCTTGCAACCGATACAACGTTCTTCACCATTTTCATAACGACGCAATGCATGAAGACCACGGAAGCGACTTGATAAAGGTGTCTTTTCTTCTGGATATTGGATAGTAATTTTTGGCTTAAAGAGATAGCGGCCAGTAATAGACATACCCGTCAAAATATCTTTGAGCATCAAGCTATCGAGGAATTGGGAAATTTTCTTAAACATAATTGATCAACTTATTTCCAAATATTCCATGGGGATACAACCCACGCGCCAATTACAACAACCCAGAAAACCGAGATCGGAATAAAGATTTTCCAACCCAAACGCATGATTTGGTCATAGCGATAACGTGGCAAGGTAGCCCGTAACCAGATCACACATGACAGGAGGAAGAAGGTTTTACCAAATAACCAGAAGAAACCAGGGATGTCACGCAAGATTGGTAAATCAACAATAGGCAACCAGCCGCCCAAGAACATAATGGAGGCAACGGCTGCAATCAAAATCATATTGGCATATTCTGCCAAGAAGAACATGGCAAAAGACATACCGGAGTATTCAACCATGTGACCAGCAACAATCTCAGACTCACCTTCAACCACGTCAAACGGATGACGGTTTGTTTCGGCCACGCCGGAGATAAAGTAAATCAGGAACATAGGCAACAACGGTAGCCAATTCCAAGATAGGAAATTAAGGCCCATATCAGCAAACATGCCTTGCTCTTGTGAGGCAACGATAGTACTGAGATTTAATGAGCCAGAAGTAAGCAATACAGTCACTAATGCAAAGCCCATGGCAATCTCATAAGAGATCATTTGCGCTGATGCACGCATAGCGCCAAGGAATGGATATTTAGAATTTGATGACCAACCAGCTAGGATCACACCATATACACCAATGGACGAAATCGCCATGATGTATAGCAAGCCTGCATTGACATCAGCAAGCACCATCTTCGCTTGGAATGGAATAACTGCCCATGCTGCAAAAGCCGGCATGATCACCATAATTGGTGCGATAAAGTACAAAACTTTACTTGCTTGGGCAGGAGCAATAATCTCCTTCATCAACAGCTTGAGCGCGTCAGCAATTGGTTGCAGTAAACCTAAAGGACCAACGCGATTGGGTCCAAGACGGATATGCATCCAACCAATCAGCTTTCTTTCCCAGAGGGTTAAATAAGCTACGCAAGCAAACATTGGCAATACGATGATGACGATACGTACTAAGGCCCAAATTAACGGCCAAAGTGAGCCAAAAATAGCTTCGCCTTGAGTTGTAACGAGGTTCAAGAAATTATCCATCTTGTACCTTAAGCTTTGCTAACAGTTACTGGACCGAACATCGATCCTAATTTCGTACTTGCCATAGTGCCAGCAGAAATTCTGACTGTACCAGGCGCTAGATTTACTTCTAAGGTAGCTGGCATATCAACATATTGAGAGCCCTGGGTTACGCGTACTGCATCACCCTCTTTTAAACCCAACTCTGAAAATACAATTTGATTTAAACCAACTTGATTGCCACGCTTTGCATCACGCGTTAATTGCAATGCTGAGGAACGACGTACGATTTGATCACCAGCGTAGATATTGACATCTGCCAAACGCTCAAGACTATTTAATGGCGCTACATTTCCATTGGAAATGGTAGTACTGGCAGGCTTATTATTCAAACGGGTGCAGTAGCCCTCATCCAATGCTTCGCCCAAAACCTCTTCAGGCGCATTAAATAAGAAGCCATCTACATTCAACAGAGTACCCAGAGCACGCAATACCTTCCATGCTGGACGTGAATCACCCAAAGGCTTCACTGATGGTTGAATTGTTTGTGCTCTTCCTTCTAGATTCACAAAAGTAGAAACTGTCTCTGAAAATACAGAGGTAGGCAAAATAACATCAGCCACCTCTAACAAGTCAGCACTCTTATATGCACTCAATGCAATTACAGTATTTGCTTTTGCTAAGGCAATGCGGGCAGCAGTTGGATTTGGCAAATCTGAATCTGGCTCGATATTCATCAAGATCACTGCGCGAAGATCGCCAGATAGAACGGATTCAATACCGGCACCATTTGCATTTACCAGAGCTGCACCCACTGCATTACCACCTACAGGTAAGAAACCGAAGCTTGCACCTGTCTGCTCCGCAATAAATTGCGCCATCACTTGTAAATCAGATGCATGTGGATGTGAAAGAACTGCTGAACCTAACAATACCGCTGTAGAAGCACCAGATATCAGGGAATCTGCAAGCTTTTGAGCTTCTGGAGATACTGCGATGCTTGGCGTGCCAGAAGGTGCGCTTACTGACTTTGCCTTTGCAACAGCAAGCGCAACCTGGCTTAATGTGTTGAGCCATGCATTTGGAGCAGCAGCAATACCAGCGCTAGAAATCAACCAATCATCACCACCTGCATCAATGCGCATTACTTGTAAGCCACGCTTACTTGCAGTGCGAATACGTGCTGCCAATATAGGCTGGTCCTTGCGCAAGAAACTACCCACGACTAATAAGCGATCTAGTTCATTAATTTTTGCAACTGGCATACCTAACCATGGAGCAGATGCAACAGCATTCACATCAGTTTGGCGTAAGCGTGTTTCAACTTGCTTGGAACCTAAGCCACGAATCATTTTTTGCAAGAGGTGCAATTCTTCAGTAGAAGAAATTGGGTGGGCTAAAGCACCGATTGACTCTGAGCCACTTTCAGCAGAAATTGTCTTCAGGGAGTGGGCTACATAGTCTAATGCTGACTGCCAGTCTGTTTCAAGCCATTGACCGCCCTGCTTCACCATCGGTGTTGTTACTCTATCAGCGCTGTTTAAACCTTCATAGGAGAAGCGATCACGATCACTAATCCAGCATTCATTAATAGCTTCATTTTCTAAAGCAACTACACGCATTACTTTATTGGCTTTAGTCTGGACAGTTGTGTTTGCACCCAAACTATCGTGTGGGCTAACTGAACGCTTGCGAGCTAATTCCCAAGTACGCGCTGCATAGCGGAATGGCTTACTCGTTAGCGCACCAACTGGGCATATATCAATCATGTTTCCAGATAGTTCTGAATCCACTGTTTGACCAACAAAGGTAGTGATCTCGGAATGCTCACCACGGTTAACCATGCCTAATTCCATTACCCCAGCCACTTCCTGACCAAAGCGCACACAACGAGTGCAGTGGATACAACGAGTCATCTCTTGCATCGAGATCAATGGGCCTACATTTTTATGGAATACAACCCGCTTCTCTTCGTCGTAGCGTGAGTTTGACTTGCCGTAACCTACAGCCAGATCTTGCAATTGGCACTCACCACCCTGGTCGCAAATTGGGCAATCCAATGGGTGATTAATCAGGAGAAACTCCATTACAGAGCGTTGCGCTTCAACTGCTTTAGCAGAATGGGTAAATACCTTCATGCCTTGCGTTGCTGGCGTTGCACAAGCAGGCAAAGGTTTAGGCGCTTTCTCCACTTCAACCAAACACATGCGGCAGTTCGCAGCAATGGATAACTTCTTGTGATAGCAGAAGTGAGGAATATAGGTGCCGAGCTTATTCGCGGCGTGCATCACCATCGAACCTTGCGGAACTTCTACTGCCCTACCATCTAATTCGATTTCTACCATGCTCACTTTGAGATATCCCGTACTCTAAAACTTTATAAAGGTTTCGCAGAATCTAAGCAGCGCTTATGTTCTACGTGATACACAAATTCATCCATGTAATGCTTCAACATGCCACGAACTGGCATGGCAGCTGCATCACCTAAAGCACAAATCGTGCGCCCCTGAATATTGGCAGCGACGTCATTGAGTAAATCTAAATCTTCTGGACGACCTTCGCCATGCTCAATACGATGCACAATGCGCCATAACCAACCAGTCCCTTCACGGCATGGCGTGCATTGACCACAAGATTCTTCGTGATAGAAATAAGATAAGCGCTCCAAGGCACGAACCATGCAACGCGTTTCATTCATCACAATTACGGCACCTGAACCCAGCATAGAACCTGCTTTTGCTATGGAGTCGTAATCCATTGTCAGATCCATCATCTGCGCACCAGGAATAACTGGCGCAGAAGATCCACCTGGAATGACTGCTTTCAAAGCAATGCCATCCCGCATGCCACCAGCAAGCTTTAAAAGCTCAGCAAAAGGTGTGCCCAATGGAATCTCATAGTTACCAGGGTGAACTACGTCCCCTGAGACCGAGAAGATCTTCGTACCACCATTATTAGGTTTGCCAAGATCTAAATACGCTTGGCCACCAATGGCCAAAACAAATGGCACGGCAGCAAATGTTTCGGTGTTATTAATCGTTGTTGGCTTGCCATACAAACCAAAGCTTGCGGGGAATGGTGGTTTGAAGCGTGGCTGACCTTTTTTACCCTCTAAGGACTCAAGCAAGGCCGTTTCTTCACCACAAATATAAGCACCCCAACCCGGCGAAGCATGTAATTGAAATGAGAAATCACCACCCAAAATCTTGTCGCCCAAATAACCTGCTGCACGCGCTTCTTCTAAAGCTTCTTCAAAGCGGGAATACACTTCCCAGATTTCACCGTGAATATAGTTATAGCCAGTTGAGATCCCCATGGTGTACGCACCAATAATCATGCCTTCGATCAAAGCATGTGGGTTATAGCGCATGATGTCACGGTCCTTAAAAGTACCAGGCTCGCCTTCATCACTATTACAAACTAAATATTTTTGCCCTGGGAATTGACGTGGCATAAAACTCCACTTCAAACCCGTTGGGAAACCTGCACCACCACGACCACGCAGTGAGGAAGCTTTTAATTCAGCAATGATGGAATCCGGGGCAACCTTGTCGTTAATTAAACGACGAAGCTGTTGATAACCACCGCGACTTTCATAATCTTTAAGGCGCCAATTGTCACCATTTAATCCAGCCAGGATTAAAGGCTTGATATGACGATCGTGCAAGCTGGTCATGCTACTTTCCCTTCTGCACGCAATTCATTGAGCAATGTATCGATCTTTTCTTTGCTCATAAAGCTACACATACGCTTGTCATTTACCAACAGGACCGGTGAATCGCCACATGCTCCCATACACTCACCCTCTTTTAAGGTGAAGGTTCCACATGGCGTAGTTTCGTTGTAACCAATACCAAGCGTTTCTTTTAAATACGTCGCAGCTGTTTCACCATGAGTTAATTGGCATGGCAAATTAGTACAGATCACTAATTTGAACTTACCAATCTTCTTAGTGTTGTACATATTATAAAAAGTCGCTACTTCATCCACAGCAATGCTAGGCATTTCTAAAATCTGCGCAATTGTCTCGATCACTTCTGGTGAAACCCAACCCACCTCAGTTTGCGCAGCAATTAAGCAGGCCATCACGGCAGATTGCTTTTGCTCTGGCGGGTACTTAGCGATATTGCGATGAATATCAGCTAATGTTTTGTCGGATAGTTGAACGGTTGTAGTCATTAATTAATCCTTGACACGCCTTTTCAGCGGTCAATCTCCCCGAATACGATATCTTGGGTACCAATAATGGTCACCGCATCCGCCAACATATGGCCGCGTGACATTTCATCCATCGCTGAAAGATGCACAAATCCAGGCGCACGAATTTTCATGCGGTATGGTTTATTGGCGCCATCAGAAATTAGGTAGATACCAAATTCACCCTTAGGATGCTCAACAGCTGAGTAAGCCTCACCGTCAGGAACATGGATACCTTCAGTAAAGAGTTTGAAATGGTGAATCAATTCTTCCATATTGGTTTTCATATCCACACGCTTTGGTGGAGAAACTTTATGGTTATCGCTCATTACGGGACCTGGATTCGCCTTCAACCAAGCTATGCACTGCTTAATGATGCGATTGGATTGACGCATTTCTTCCATGCGTACTAAATAACGATCATACGAGTCACCATTAACACCGACTGGTATATCAAAATCTAAGCGGTCATACACCTCATATGGCTGCTTCTTACGCAAATCCCACTCAATACCTGAACCACGCAACATAGGGCCTGTAAAGCCAAGCTGTAGTGCACGCTCAGGCGTTACGATGCCGATATTGACTAGGCGTTGCTTCCAAATACGGTTATCAGTCAGGAGATTGCAGTACTCATCTACGTTGGCATCAAAGCCATTGGTAAATTGCTCAATGAAATCTAGTAATGTGCCGCTACGATTTTCATTTAAACGCTTGATAGCAGATGCACTACGAATCTTATTCTTACTGTACTGAGCCATTTGATCCGGCAAGTCGCGATAAACGCCACCTGGACGATAGTAAGCAGCGTGCATCCGCGCGCCAGATACGGCTTCATACATGTCGAAAATATCTTCGCGATCACGGAAGGCATACAAGAACACCGCCATGGCACCAACGTCTAGACCGTGGCATCCGATCCAGAGTAAATGATTTAATAAACGAGTTAACTCGTCATACATTACACGGATATATTGAGCACGCAGTGGAACATCGACTTGCAGCAACTTTTCAATGGCCATGACATAAGCGTGTTCATTGGACATCATAGAAACGTAATCTAAGCGATCCATATAAGGAACGTTTTGAATCCAAGTACGGGTCTCTGCTAATTTTTCAGTAGCGCGATGTAATAAGCCGATGTGCGGATCGGCACGCTGAATCACCTCACCATCGAGCTCAAGTACTAAACGTAATACGCCATGTGCCGCAGGATGCTGAGGACCAAAATTGAGGGTGTAGTTCTTAATTTGTGCCATGACTTAAACCGGGCCTCCATACTGCTCTTCACGAACAATGCGTGGCGTAATTTCTCGGGCTTCAATCGTGACTGGCTGATAAACAACCCGCTTTAACTCTGGGTCATAACGCATTTCTACATTACCGCTGATTGGGAAATCTTTTCTAAATGGATGTCCGATGAAACCATAGTCAGTCAGAATGCGGCGCAAGTCATCATGACCATCAAACAAGATGCCGTAGAGGTCAAAAGCCTCGCGCTCAAACCAATTAGCGGAATTCCATACCGGTGTAATGGATGCAACTAAGGGATAGCTATCATCCGGAGCAAATACACGCACACGTAAACGCCAGTTATGTTCTATAGAAAGAAGATGACTAACTACGCCAAAACGTTGGCCACTCCATGCGCCATCGCGGAAATCTTGATAGTCAACGCCACATAAATCGATCAATTGCTCAAATGCTAATGAGGGATCATCCCGCAGAAGCATGGCAGACTCATAATAAGTATCTGCATTAACAACCACAGTGACTTCACCCAAGGCAATTTCTATTGACTGTGCGCGCTTACCTAAAACTTTTTCTAAGTTAGCGGATAGTTGGTTCAAACGATCTGACATAACTTAAGCCTTCCGCGCAATCGTACTTGTACGTGCGATCTTAGATTGCAGCTGAATAATTCCGTAGATCAGCGCTTCTGCTGTTGGAGGGCAGCCAGGTACATAAATATCTACTGGCACAATGCGATCGCAACCGCGAACTACTGAATAGGAGTTATGGTAATAACCACCGCCATTGGCACAGGAACCCATAGAGATCACCCAACGTGGTTCTGGCATTTGATCGTAAACCTTGCGCAGGGCTGGAGCCATTTTGTTACATAATGTGCCGGCAACAATCATCAAGTCTGATTGACGGGGTGATGGACGGAACACCACTCCAAAACGGTCTAAGTCATACCGAGAAGCACCCGCATGCATCATCTCAACCGCACAGCAAGCCAGGCCAAAGGTCATTGGCCACAAAGAACCGTTACGCGTCCAGTTAATCAACTGATCCGCAGTGGTGGTTACAAAACCTTCTTTAAGAACGCCTTCTAATGCCATATCTATCACTCCCAGTCGAGAGCGCCCTTTTTCCAGATATATACAAATCCCACAATGAATTCCAAGAGGAAAATCACCATAGAGGCGTAGCCAAACCATCCAATATCACGCAGTGCAACACCCCAAGGAAATAGGAATGCAGTCTCAAGGTCAAACAAGATGAAGAGAATAGCGACTAAGTAATAACGCACGTCAAACTTCATGCGCGCATCTTCGAAAGCTTCAAAACCGCACTCATACGGAGAGAGTTTTTCAGCATCAGGCTTCGAAGGAGCCAAGATTTTTCCGAGGAACATGGGGACTAATCCCACCCCAATACCTACGAGGATAAAAAGCAAAACAGGAAAGTAATTAGCGAGATTCAAAATAGCCCTGATTCGTTTGTCTGATAATTCTTAAAAACAACAAATTATTAATTATTCCTCTACATAAGACATTGACTTAGAGCAAAAACTCCAAGCAATACTGCTTTTTTGGTGCCGACGGCGAGACTCGAACTCGCACAGCCTAAGCCACTACCCCCTCAAGATAGCGTGTCTACCAATTTCACCACGTCGGCATCTTGCAAAACCCATCAATTCTACTGCATTGCACAACATAGCTACCCTTAATTTGAGGCAGCTTAATCTGTAAAAACCTACTTTTTTACTTAGGAACTGCTGGTTTAGTTGGGTCCTGTACTGGGGCTACCGGAGCGACAGGAGCAACTACTGGGGCTACCGTGCCAGATAGAACGCCAGGGCTAACTTCCTTTTTATTACCAAGCCAGGTAATACCTAAAGTGCTAATAAAGAAAACAGCGGCAAAAACAGCCGTAGTGTGTGATAGAAAGTTAGCAGAGCCACTAGCGCCAAAAAGACTACCAGAGGAGCCCGAACCAAAGGCTGCGCCCATATCAGCACCTTTACCCTGTTGTAAGAGCACCAAGAGAATCACAGCCAAAGCTGAAATTATCTGCAATACGATCAATAAAGTCTTAAACCATTCCACAGCTTATCTCCAAATAAAAAATCTATGCCTGACAAATAGCCAGAAAATCTTGGGGGTTTAATGAAGCGCCCCCAACTAATCCGCCATCAATATCCGGCATCGCAAACAATTCAACAGCATTATCAGGCTTGACACTGCCACCGTACAAAATTCCAACGTGGGAAGCTACGTCCTCATTAAATTCGGCCAATTGAAGGCGAATGGCGTGATGCATATCCTGCGCCACTTGCGCACTAGCAACTTTGCCAGTACCAATAGCCCAAACCGGCTCATAGGCAAATAGACAATCAGCTAGGTGATCTTGCAAGACGCCTGCCTGCTTCGCAACTTGAGCACAAACAATCTCTTCCGCCCTACCTGAATTTCTCTCATCAGCAGTTTCACCAACACAGATTACCGGTGTCATACCGCTATCAAGCACCTGAAGTGCTTTTGCTGCCACCAACTCATCGGCCTCTTGATGCATTTGGCGACGCTCAGAATGCCCAACGATGACATAAGCACAGCCTACTTCTTTCAGCATAGAAGCAGCCACTTCACCAGTATATGCACCAGAGCTATGAGCAGACGAGTCCTGTGCACCTAGATTAAGAAAAGCCAATGAATACTCTTTAATTAAATCAGCGCATTGAGATAAATACGGAAACGGCGGACAAACTGCAAATTTACGACCTGATGGCATGCCGCTCTCCATCCCACGAGCAACCGTCTTGATCCAGTCTTGATTACTTGCAAGACTGCCATTCATTTTCCAGTTGCCGATAACGATGAGTTGTCGCATAAGGGTAATGAATTTTTCTAAACAGTTAAAACGATTTTGCCTACGTGCTCAGAAGACTCCATCAAACGATGGGCATCAGCAGCTTGATCCAAGGTAAATGTTTTATAAATAACCGGCTTTAATTTGCCAGCATTCAATAAAGGCCAGACATTTTCAAAGAGCTGTTTCGTAATTTGCTTCTTAAAAGAAACCGGTCGTGGACGTAGTGTTGAGCCAGTAATCGTCAAGCGACGGCGCAGAATTTGATTGGTACTCACTTCCGCTTTTGATCCACCCTGAATAGCAATAATTACAATCCGACCATCATCAGCTAAACAATCAATCTCTTTTTGTACATAAGCACCAGTAACCATGTCAAGAATGACATTGACACCTTTACCATCAGTTGCCTTCTTCACTTCCTCTACGAAATCTTGCGTCTTGTAATTAATAGCGAGATCAGCACCGAGCGCTACACAGGCAGCACATTTTTCATCAGCGCCAGCAGTCACGAACACTTTGTGGCCCAAAGCTTTGGCGATCAGAATTGCAGTCACGCCAATACCACTAGAGCCGCCTTGAACCAGTAAAGTTTCACCTTCAGCCAACTGACCACGCATGAACACATTACTCCATACGGTATAAAAAGTCTCCGGCAAAGCTGCTGCCTCTTGGTCAGTAAATCCCTTGGGGTAAGGTAAACATTGCGCTACAGGAGCGGTACACAAGTCAGCGTACCCACCTCCTTGCACTAGTGCACAAACCTTATCGCCCAGCTTTAAACCAAAGACATTATCGGGATGAGCCAAATCACCACCGATGATTTCGCCAGCAACTTCAAGACCGGGAATATCGGATGCACCTGCAGGAACTGGGTAATGCCCTTTACGTTGTAAAACGTCAGGGCGATTAATGCCAGCCGCTAAAACCTTGATCAAGATTTCGCCAGTTCCAGCGGCAGGAGCCACAGGATCTGGACGGGTGGTAGGCACCAACATCTCTGGTGCACCAAATTCTTTAATCTCGACAACGCGCATAAGAGGCTCCTACGATCTATTAACTTAAGCCTGTTCGTCTGTTGCTGGAACTTCTGCAGCAACCACTTCAGCAGCTCCTGCTAAAGGAGCGATCGAGCCACCCTCATCAGCCATTGCAGCTTTAAGTGATAAACGCAAACGACCACGCTCATCAGCGGCTAATAACTTCACGCGCACTATTTGACCTTCAGCTAAATAGTCTTTCACTTCTTTTACACGCTCATTTGAGATTTCAGAAATGTGTAAGAGGCCATCTTTGCCAGGAAGAATATTTACCAAAGCGCCAAACTCAAGCAACTTCACTACTGGGCCTTCGTAGATCTTGCCTACTTCAGCTTCAGCCGTGATGCCTTCAATGCGAGCTTTTGCTTCAGCCATACCTTCAGCGGATGTAGAAGCGATAGTTACTGTACCGTCATCTTTAATGTCGATGCTGCATCCAGTTTCCTTGGTCAAAGCCTGAATGGTTGCGCCACCCTTACCGATGACTTCACGAATCTTGTCTGGGTGAATCTTGAAAGAAACCATACGTGGAGCATGAGCTGACAATTCTGTGCGAACTGAACCCATTGCTTCTTGCATTTTGCTCAAGATGTGCAAACGACCTTCTTTAGCTTGCGCTAAAGCAACTTGCATAATTTCTTTAGTAATACCTTGAACTTTGATATCCATCTGCAATGCAGTAATACCATTTGCTGTACCAGCCACTTTAAAGTCCATATCGCCTAAGTGATCTTCGTCACCCAAGATATCGGTCAATACAGCAAAACGATTGCCGTCAAGGATTAAGCCCATTGCTACCCCAGCAACGTGCGCTTTAACAGGTACGCCAGCATCCATCATTGCTAAACAGCCACCACAAACAGAAGCCATTGAAGATGAGCCATTGGACTCAGTAATTTCTGAAACTACACGGATACTGTATGCAAAGTCTTCTGCGCTTGGCAATACTGGAATCAATGCGCGCTTAGCTAAACGACCGTGACCAATTTCACGACGCTTAGGGCTACCTACACGGCCAGTTTCTCCAGTGGCAAACGGAGGCATGTTGTAGTGGAACATAAAGCGATCACGGTACTCGCCTTCGAGTGCGTCAATGATCTGTTCGTCACGTGCAGTACCTAAGGTAGCTACTACGAGAGCTTGTGTCTCACCACGGGTAAACAAAGCTGAACCATGAGTGCGTGGCAATACGCCATTACGAATTTCAATTGGACGAACAGTACGTGTATCACGACCGTCAATACGTGGCTCACCGTTCAAAATCTGGCTACGTACAATCTTCGCCTCAATTTCAAACATGATGTCGCTCACAGCAACAGCATCTACGTCGCCTTCTTCAGACAACTTCGCCATCACTTCTTTAGAGATTGCTTTGAGCTTGTCTGAACGAGCACCCTTTTGACGAATTTGATACGCCTCACGCAATGGCGCTTCTGCTAATGCAGTTACCTTTGCAATGAATGGCTCATCTTTAGGGGCTGCAGTCCAATCCCAATCAGGCTTACCGGCTTCACGCACTAAATCATTAATTGCATTGATGGCTGTTTGCATTTGGTCATGGCCATATACAACCGCGCCAAGCATTACTTCTTCAGATAATTGATTGGCTTCAGATTCAACCATCAATACAGCAGCTTGTGTACCAGCAACAATCAAATCCATTTCGCTAGTCGCTTGCTCTGTACGAGTTGGGTTCAACAGATATTGGCCGTTTGCATAACCAACTCGAGCAGCGCCCACTGGACCTGCAAATGGAATACCTGAAACGGCTAAAGCTGCAGATGCTGCGATCAACGCAGGGATATCAGCAGGAACATCCGGGTTGATTGACAACACATGAACCACCACTTGAACTTCATTCAAGAAGCCTTCTGGGAACAAAGGGCGCAATGGGCGATCGATCAAACGGGAGATCAAGGTCTCGCCTTCAGATGGGCGACCTTCACGACGGAAAAAACCACCAGGGATCTTGCCTGCTGCGTAAGTCTTTTCTAAATAATCAACAGTCAATGGGAAAAAGGATTGGCCTGGCTTAGCAGACTTAGAGGCAACTACTGTACCCATTACTACTGTGTCATCAACATTAACGATAACAGCACCACCAGATTGACGAGCGATCTCGCCTGTTTCCATTGTTACCTGATGATTGCCCCATTGAAAACTCTTTACTGCTTTATTAAACATAGTCATTCTGATCTTCTCCAAATTGTTCACGCAAAGCTCACATGAGCATTACGCTTGTCGTGGGATAAAGCAGTGTCACGACAACACTGGAGCGATTTAAGATCACAAGGGATGCCATTCCAGGGAGGCTCTGAATCTACTTTCAGAAGCTCATTGGAATGACACAATCCCCTACACAAATAATCTTGAAACGCCCAAAAAACATGCCATCTGCTTAAGACCGATTCCGCGAAGAAACAATCCTAAGATAGATGGCATTGCATACCGATAAGAATTACTTACGGAGACCTAATTTCTCGATCAATGCGCGATAGCGATCCAAATCTTTGCCCTTGAGGTAATCCAAGAGGCGACGGCGACGTGAAACCATCTTCAACAAACCACGACGGCTGTGATGATCCTTAGCGTTAGCCTTGAAATGGGGGGTTAATTCATTAATACGGGCTGTAAGCAATGAAACTTGAACTTCAGGGCTACCCGTATCGTTTGCGCTGCGCGCGTTATCTTTGACGATTTCCGCCGTTTTAATATCAGCAACTGCCATTTTTAATACTCCTTACTTGCGAACACCTGAGCTTTCACCCAAATTGTGTCGTGCGTGATTAACAAAATAAAACAAAAAAGCTTTACAAATCAAAGCCATCGAATTGTAGCAGAGCTATGCCCCTTTTACAGGATCTCCGCTAGCAAGTCGATATCCTGTATTATCAGAATTCCCTTATTAAAGAAAATAAAACCTTTAAAATCAATAACTTATAAAATATGTCCTCTTTTTACCGCCCACTTATCGCCCTAATTTTCCTCGGATTTGGTATTTTTCAACCCGCCCATGCTCAATTTGGCTCCTTTTTTGGCTCAGATAAAAGTGTTGCCGAACAACGCCAAGACATCCTAATTAAGAATCAGGCAACCCTCAAGCAACTTTACGAGGTGCAACCAAAAGCTAAAGAACTCATCGAAAAATCGGCGGGCTATGCAACCTTTAGTAACTTTGGCATGAAAATCCTCATAGCTGGCGGCGGAACTGGTAGCGGAGTGGTGATTGATAAAGCCACAAAGAAACCAATTTTTATGAATATGGCCGAAGTTCAAGCTGGCCTAGGGCTTGGAATCAAATCCTTTCAGAACATTTTTGTCTTTGAAAATACCGCAGCCATGAATGATTTTATTAATTCAGGTTGGACCTTTGGTGGTCAGGTTACAGCCGCTGCCAAGTATGAGAAAGATGGCGGGGCCTATCAAGACGCTACTGTAGTTTCTCCTGGTGTGTTGATGTATCAACTAACCGACTCCGGCCTTGCCGCGGAAATCACCGGCAAAGGCACGAAGTATTACAAGAACACAGATTTAAATAAGTAGCGCTTAAACTCTTCGCGGGTGACTCAGTTACTTAAGGCGTCATCTGCGCATTGAGTTTGGCTTGACTTGGATCATGCAATTTGTTGAGGGCAGATAAATACGCTTTTGCAGAAGCCGCAATGATGTCGGGATCTGTGCCAACACCATTTACGATGCGACCGCCCTTTGCCAAACGGACAGTAACCTCACCTTGAGATTGCGTGCCTGAAGTGATTGCATTTACTGAGTAAAGCAACTGCTCTGCACCACTCTTGGCAATTTCCTCAATAGCATTCAAGCTTGCATCCACTGGGCCATTGCCTTCCGCTTCTGAGCTGATCTCTTTATCACCCATGCGGAAAGTCACACGTGATTTCGGGCGCTCGCCAGTTTCAGAATGCTGACTCAATGAAATAAATTTATAGTGCTCACCCTCTTCAGCTGCCGCCGAATCTGACATGATGGCAATGATGTCTTCATCAAAAATTTCTGACTTTTGATCAGCCAAAGTCTTAAAGCGTATAAATGCCTCATTTAAATCTGCTTCAGCTTCAACTGTAATACCAAGCTCTTGCAAGCGTTGCTTAAAAGCGTTACGGCCAGATAACTTACCCAACACAATCTTGTTAGCAGACCAACCTACATCTTCTGCGCGCATGATTTCATAGGTATCGCGATTCTTCAAGATGCCATCTTGATGTATGCCTGATGTATGGGCAAAAGCATTGGCACCTACTACCGCTTTATTAGGCTGCACAACAAAACCAGTAATCTGAGAAACCAATTTTGATGCAGGCACAATTTGAGTGGCATCAATACCGCACACCATATCGAAATAGTCCTTACGGGTGCGCAATGACATCACAATCTCTTCTAAAGCAGTATTTCCGGCGCGCTCTCCTAAGCCATTAATGGTGCACTCAATTTGACGAGCTCCACCTATCTTTACACCCGCTAAGGAGTTGGCAACAGCCATACCTAAATCATTATGGCAATGCACTGACCATACGGCTTTATCGGAATTAGGAACGCGAGTACGCAAGGTTTTAATGAACTCGCCATATAACTCCGGGGTTGCATAGCCCACGGTATCTGGAATATTAATCGTTGTAGCACCTTCAATAATTACTGCCTCAACCACCCTGCATAAGAAATCCATTTCAGAGCGATAACCATCCTCTGCAGAGAACTCAATATCAGATGCTAAGTTACGTGCAAAGCGAATAGAACGTTTTGCTTGCTCTAAAACATCTTCAGGTGACATGCGCAACTTGACAGCCATATGCAATGGGCTGGTTGCCAAGAATGCATGAATCCGTTTTGCCTTAGCTGCCTTAAGCGCATCAGCAGCACGCGTAATATCCTTGTCATTCGCCCTGGCTAAAGAGCACACAATGGAATCTTTAACAGCAGCAGCTACCGCAGAAATAGCCTGAAAGTCTCCCTCAGAACTTGCCGCAAAGCCTGCCTCAATCACGTCTACCTTAAGGCGCTCTAATTGACGTGCGATGCGTACTTTTTCATCTTTAGTCATGGAGGCGCCAGGTGATTGTTCGCCATCACGTAAGGTCGTATCAAATATGATTACTTTGTCGCTCATTACTACTCTCCAGTTTTAATTACGCTTAACTAATTAGTTCAATCTTACAAAACAAAAACCCCAGCAATTAGCTGGGGCTGGTATGTGGTGGCTAATGAAGTCTATTTATCTCATTAACTCAGGCCTTACCCGCCCCAAGCTTTAGGCTTAGTGCTAGTAGAAGGAGACCGGTTAAAGGTAAGAATTTCATCAACATGGAATAAATATACCCCAAAAATAGCGAATTAGCTAAAACGCTTGCCGCTGAGTCTCTCCCAGGCCCAAATAACATAGCCGGAGATGGAATACACGACAAATAATCCAAAAAGCGTTAAAGGTGGATTAGATGAGATCAAAACAAAGGTCAAAATCATCAACACCATTACACCGAAAGGTACGCGATAGCGCACGTCTAAGGCTTTGCCGCTATAAAAACGGGCATTGGAAACCATAGTCAGTCCCGCATAAACTGCGATGAAAAATGTTACCCAAGGAATAGCGGTGTCCCGTACCGGAATCTTGTTGTCGTCAGCTAGCCAAATAAAGCCAGCCATCAATGCGCCAGCAGCTGGACTAGGCAAGCCTTGGAAAAACTTCTTATCCACTACTCCAGTATTTACGTTAAAGCGGGCTAAGCGCAATGCAGCTCCAGCACAATAAGTGAACGCAGCTAACCATCCCCACTTACCCAAATCTTTTAAAGCCCATTCATAGGCTACCAAAGCAGGCGCAACACCAAAGGACACCATATCTGCGAGAGAATCATATTGCTCACCAAAAGCGCTTTGTGTATTTGTCATGCGGGCAACACGACCATCCATGCCATCAAGAACTAATGAAGCAAAAATTGCAATCGCAGCCATCTCAAACTGGTGATTCATCGCATTGACGATGGCAAAGAAGCCGCAGAATAAAGCGGCAGTAGTAAATGCATTGGGAAGTAAGTAGATGCCTTTACTACGTTTACGTGGCTTGTCTACATGCAATTCTTCTACTTCAAAATCAATCTCATCACCCAGGTCCTCCGCCCACTCATCTTGAGTGCGATCAGTACGAGAGTTCGCTAAGCGACTGCGATCGATACGGCCACGGCGGCGAAATGTAGGCAAAGAATATTCCTAGTTAAAACGGCTTAATTAATCTAAGCCAGGTACGCGAGCTAATGCAGTATTGGTAGCAAAAACTTTATCACCAACACTAACCAAAGGTTCGGCAGTTAGCGGTAAATACACATCAACTCTCGAACCAAAGCGGATAAATCCATAGCGCTCGCCTGCTTTAAGACGATCACCCACATGGATATAGCAAAGAATGCGGCGAGCAATGAGACCGGCAACCTGAACCAAGGTCACTATCTGGCCGTTTGCATCAATAACAACTGCATTACGCTCATTTTCAGTAGATGCTTTATCCAAATCTGCATTCACAAACTTGCCAGGGAAATACTGCACCTCTTTGACAAGTCCATTAACTGCACTGCGATTGGAATGCACGTTAAAGACATTCATGAATACGCTAATTTTGAGTGCTTCACGACCAGCATAAGGATCGTTGGTTTTTTCAACCACCACAATCCGACCATCTGCTGGGGATAACACCAAATCGCGACCCATTGCAGGAATACGCTGCGGGTCACGAAAGAACTGCAGAACAAAGATAAAAATGATCCAAAGAGGCCATGACCAAACGATGCCACCAAGATAATGGACAACTAAAGTCACCGCCCCCACTAACACTAAATACGGCCAACCTTCTTTCGCAATAATGGGGTGTGGATACATCATCTTTATTCTGAGCCTTTTTATGAACTGCTATTAATTTGATGCGTGCTTTCTAGGGCTTACTTAGTTCTTAGTTTGATCCACTAACTTGTTTTTAGCAATCCAAGGCATCATGGCGCGCAATTTAGCGCCCACAACTTCAATGTCATGCTCAGCATTCAAGCGACGACGTGAAATCAAGGTAGGCGCGCCTGCTTTGTTTTCTAAGATGAAGCTCTTAGCGTACTCACCAGTCTGAATATCTTTCAAGCACTGACGCATAGCGTTTTTAGTATCTTCAGTAACAACACGTGGGCCAGTTACATACTCGCCATACTCAGCATTATTAGAGATGGAGTAGTTCATATTGGCAATGCCACCTTCATAGATCAAGTCAACAATCAACTTGAGCTCATGCAAACATTCGAAGTAAGCCATTTCAGGAGCGTAACCAGCCTCAACCAAAGTTTCGAAACCTGCCTTGATCAATTCAACTGCGCCGCCACAAAGAACAGCTTGCTCACCGAACAAGTCAGTTTCAGTTTCTTCGCGGAAATTTGTTTCGATAATGCCAGCACGACCGCCGCCGTTTGCTGTGGCATATGACAAAGCAACATCACGAGCAGAGCCAGATTTATCCTGATAAACAGCGATCAAATGCGGAACACCGCCGCCTTGGGCATAAGTACCACGTACTGTATGGCCAGGAGCCTTAGGAGCGATCATGATAACGTCTAAGTCAGCGCGTGGCTGAACTTGACCATAATGAACGTTAAAGCCATGCGCAAATGCCAATGCAGCACCCTGCTTGATATTGCCATGCACTTCTTGTTTATAAACCTCAGCGATTTGCTCATCAGGCAAGAGCATCATGACAACGTCAGCATCTTTAACAGCTTCGCCAACTTCTTTCACGTTTAGGCCAGCATTCGCTGCCTTGCTCCAGGAAGCGCCGTCTTTACGCAAGCCCACAGTAACATTAACGCCAGAATCTTTGAGGTTCAATGCGTGTGCGTGACCTTGTGAACCATAACCAATGATGGTGACTTTCTTGCCCTTAATGAGGGACAAATCAGCGTCTTTATCGTAAAAAACTTTCATGCTCTTTCCTTGTATTGAAAATGTAATTAATGCAGTAATCAGTTAATAAAAAATTAAACCTTGAGGATGCGTTCACCGCGCCCAATACCAGAACCGCCCGAGCGGACAGTTTCCAGAATTGATACACGATCAATCGAATCAATAAAGGCATCCAACTTGGCACTATCACCAGTTAACTCAATGGTGTAACTCTTGTCTGTCACATCAATAATGCGACCACGGAAGATATCGGTAGTACGCTTCAGCTCTTCTCTTTCCTTGCCTACAGCGCGCACCTTAATCATCATGAGCTCACGCTCAATATGGGGACCTTCACTCAGATCAAAAACCTTAACCACTTCAACCAGGCGGTTCAAATGTTTGGTGATTTGCTCAATCACATCATCGGAACCAAAGGTGACAATAGTCATGCGAGATAAAGACGGGTCCTCAGTTGGGGCAACACTCAGACTATCGATGTTATAGCCACGAGCAGAAAATAATCCCACTACGCGCGATAATGCGCCCGGCTCATTCTCAATGAGAATAGAAATAATATGTCGCATTAGAGTTCCTCACTACCCAAAAGCATTTCTGTAATACCTTTGCCCGCTTGAACCATAGGCCAAACGTTTTCTTCTGGGTCGGTCTGGAAGTCCATGAAGACGGTACGATCTTTTAAGCGAATTGCCTCTTTCAAAGCGCCCTCAACATCGGACTTCTTTTCAATACGCATGCCAACGTGACCATAGGCTTCTGCTAACTTTACAAAGTCAGGCAAAGAATCCATGTAAGAACTGGAATAACGCTTGTTATAAGTGAGTTCTTGCCACTGGCGAACCATTCCCAAATAGCGATTATTTAAAGAAACGATCTTCACTGGCGTGTTGTATTGCTTACAAGTGGAAAGCTCCTGGATACACATCTGGATAGAGCCTTCGCCTGTAATGGCAAATACATCCTTCTCAGGAAATGCCTTCTTGATGCCCATGGCATAGGGTAAGCCTACGCCCATAGTGCCAAGTCCACCAGAGTTAATCCAGCGACGAGGATGATCAAACTTGTAGAACTGCGCAGCCCACATTTGATGCTGACCAACGTCAGAAGTGATGAATGCATCACCACCAGTAAGCTCCCACAGCTTTTGCACTACGTACTGTGGTTTCACAATTTGAGAAGCTTCATCGTACTTCAAGCAATCTTTCTTACGCCACTCATTAATCTGATCCCACCAAGCAGCAACTTTATCTTGATTTTTACGTGGTCCAGCTGCTCTGATTTGTGCAGACATCTCAACCAATACTTCTTTGAGGTTACCGACAATAGGCACATCCACCTTCACACGTTTAGAAATAACGGAAGGATCGATATCAATATGAATGATCTTGCGTGGATGACTTGCAAAGTGCTGAGTATTGCCAATAACACGGTCATCAAAACGCGCGCCAATCGCAATTAATACATCACTGTGTTGCATAGCCATATTTGCTTCATATGTTCCATGCATACCAAGCATGCCAACAAACTGCGGACTGGTGCCAGGGAAACCTCCCAAGCCCATGAGGGTATTGGTAACTGGGTAGCCGAGTAAATCAGCAAACTCTTTTAATTCAGGGGCAGCATCAGACAAAATCACGCCACCACCGGTGTAGATATAGGGGCGCTCTGCTTCTTGCAGCAAGGCTATTGCTTTACGAATCTGACCGCTATGTCCCTTGACAACCGGGTTATAAGAACGCATTTCCAGAGTTTCTGGATATACAAATGGTCCTTTAGCAGCAGACACATCTTTAGGAATATCAATCAACACGGGGCCAGGGCGACCTGTCTGTGCAATATGGAATGCCTTCTTTAAAACTAAAGGAAGATCTTTCACATCCTTCACGAGGAAGTTGTGCTTTACCACTGGGCGTGTAATACCAACGGTATCAGCCTCTTGGAAAGCATCTTCACCAATCGCATAGGTTGGCACGTTACCGCTGATGATCACCATTGGAATCGAGTCGGTATACGCAGTTGCGATACCAGTTACTGCATTGGTAACGCCTGGTCCAGAAGTCACTAATGCAACGCCAACCTTACCGGTTGCACGTGCATAGCCATCAGCAGCATGAACCGCTGCTTGCTCATGGCGTACCAGGATATGTTCAAACTTATCCTGCTTAAAAATTTCATCATAAATAAAGAGAACAGAACCACCTGGGTATCCCCAGACAAATTCAACACCCTCTTTGTGCAGTGCACGCACGAGCATCTCTGCGCCAATCATTTCTGGAGGCGCTGCTTCGTTGTTTGTATTTGATGAGTCTTTGTTAGCTTTAGTAGCTAAAAATTCGGCGCTGCTTGTATTCATTTTCTTTCGTCCTTTGCAATTTTCGGCAAAAAATTGATTGGTCTGTTCTGTCTCCTGCTTATGGCCTGAGTTCGAACGGCGCTGCTACCGGAAAAAACCACTTCTTGAATGAGATTCTAGGTAGTAAGCCCTATATTCTATAGCAATCCCCTAAAATGGCTCAATTCTTACCGATTCAGGTCTAATCCATTGCATGGCATCAGCCCAAGAACTTTCTGACTTTCTGAGTAGTGTCGAGCAGCGCGCTTTTAAACAGGCGGTCTACGCTGTGCGCGATGACGATGCTGCTTTAGATATTGTTCAAGATGCCATGATCAAATTGGCTGAAAAATACGGTGATAGGCCTGCTGCTGAGCTGCCGCTGGTTTTCACTCGAATTCTGCAAAACCGCATTCATGACTGGTTTAGAAGGCAAAAAGTCAGAAATACTTGGGTCACCCTATTTTCAAACATGGGTAAAAAGACGGATGAAGGCGATGATTTTGACCCCCTAGAGTCACTTTCAGCCCCGGATGACAGTGAAATTCACCAAGATGGGGCTTTTAAGCTTGAAAAAAGTCAGCTTTTAGCCGCTTTAGAGTCAGAAATATCTAAATTGCCTGTACGTCAACGAGAAGCCTTCCTGATGCGTTATTGGGATGAGCTAAGTATTACTGAGACGGCCCAGGCAATGAGTTGTAGTGAAGGAAGTGTCAAAACCCATTGTTCTAGAGCCACCCAGACTTTAGCTAAAGCATTGAAATTAAAAGGAATTACGCTGTGAAACACTTTGATGACCAACTTACCGAGACCCAAGCCGACCAATTTGGTCAGGCTAGCGCTACCCTGCTCCGTCAAGGCACTCAGAGCATTCCTCAAAATATTAAAGAACGCTTATATGCAGCCCGTATGAAGGCCCTTGCCGTCAAAAAACCTGAATTGGTCCTCATTCCCAAACAAGTTTTGGCTGGTACATCTCGCAATTGGACATCCGGCTCCAATGGACTTTGGGACACTTTAGGATGGATTGCACCCTTAGTAGTACTGGTTTTTGGCTTGATTGGCATCGCCCAGTGGCAAGATGACTCGCGTATCAATGACATCGCCGAGGTGGATGCTGCGCTACTTTCAGATGACGTTCCTCCAGATGCTTACGCAGATAAAGGATTTATGGCCTTCCTGAAAAATGGCCCTCTATCTGAATCCGATAGCCCATCCGATTCCATTCAAAGCAAATAATTTCGACTCGCTTGATGTCACGGATAACTAGAACGCAAAAAGTTTGCAGACTAGGGCTGCTCGCTTTGCTTTGCGCTGTTCAAGTAAACACTATTCAAGCTCAACCTGCCCCAATTGCTAGCAACGGAAAATCTGCAGCAATTCCTGAAAAAAAACCAGATGGCACATGGGAAGGTCTTAAGCCTGCTCAACAGAAAATTCTTGCGCCACTAGAGAGCGACTGGGATTACATGCTGCCTGATAGTCGCAGAAAATGGACCCAAGTAGCTAACATCTACCCCAAGATGAGTGCACAAGATCAAGAGCGCCTGCAGTCTCGAATGGCAGGCTGGTCAAATCTTTCTCAGAAAGAGCGTCGCCTGGCACGTGAAAATTATTTATCTAGCCTTAAGTTTCCGGCTGAGAAAAAAGCGGAGGCATGGAGTGCTTACCAAAAACTGAGCGATGAGCAAAAGAAGAAATTAGCCGATTCAGAGGTCAAGAAAAAACCAACTGCAGCTAATGCACCTACACTTCAGCAGCACCCCATCTCACCGAAGGCTGTACTACCTACTACAGTCTCAAGCCCAACTCCACCAAGCCCAACCGCACCAGTAGAAAGCACTGGATCCAATGCGGAAAGTGCCCCCACCAATAATTAAGCAGTTCTATGACGCCTGCTGAACTAGACGTATTGCCTGCGCCACAATTTTGGCGTCGAGTATCATGCTGCCTCTATGAGCAGTTAGTACTTCTTGGCGTGATTGCATTCACCTTTCTATTGCCCAATCTTGGCCTGGGAGTTCTTTTTGGGATTGCCTTGCCTAGCTGGCTTACTTTTTTATACCTCTATGGTGTCCTTGGCTTGTACTTTGTCTGGTATTGGACTAAATCCGGCCAAACCCTGGCAATGCAAACATGGCGGGTGCGCATCATTGGAAAAAATGGCAATAATCTCACCAAGCAACAGGCATTTTGGCGCTATGTCTTTGGGTCTCTCTGGCTTATTCCTTGCGTTTTATTGCAATGGGCTTTTCATCTAGAAAAATGGCAGATTATTGAAATGCTATTCGCCGTATCACTCTTTATTTGGCCGCTGAGCATTTATTTTGATCGACAGAATTTTTTACAGCGGCAAAGTATTCCAGACCGTTTAGCTAAGACTCGTCTAGTTGAGTTGCCAAAAAATCTGGTAACTCTGAATTAAGCAATCTGCTTTAGGCCTCGCGTAGACACTCAATCGCAGTAGCTTTCTGAATTCTCTTCTGAAAGCGATATCCTGATATCAGACAAGCCGCTACTCCAAATGCAACACCCATGAAGAGTGCCTGCGCAAAAGAATTAAATGGAATTTCCATTACATAACGACCCAATGCCCAGGCAGCCATGCCAGAGGCAAAACCGGCTAATAGGCCAGCCAATAAGCCAATCATAGCCAACTCAATATTTGCAATATTCGATAAGGTATTGCGAGAGGCTCCCAACGCCTTTAATAAGGCCGCATTTTTATAGCGCTCATCTTGGGTAGCTGCAATTGCAGACATTAAAACTAAGATGGCGGCCGTGATCGTAAAGGCCAATAGCAATCCCAATACTGAGGAAAGTTTATTCAGGACTTCCTGAATTTGTTGCAGTGAGGCTGAGACATCCACAATGGTTAAGTTGGGATAGGCTTGGCTTATCTGAAAATCCAAAGACTCTTGCTTGGGAGGCTGGTAATAAGAGGTGATCCAAGACTGCGGCAAAGATTGCAACTGCGCTGGTGGCATGATGACAAAAAAGTTCACCCGCATAGAGCCCCAATCTAATTTACGTAATGAGGTAATCGGGGCGGTAATTTTTTCACCAGCAATTTCAAAAGTCAGTTGATCGCCCAGTTTTAATTTTAGGGTTTTGGCTATGCCCGTTTCCATGGATATTTGCGGCGCATCCCCCTCAATCCACTTACCCGAAAGAATCTGATTACCCGCTGGCAATTGATCGGTGTAAGACAAATTAAATTCACGATCAATTAAGCGCTTCGCGTTTTCTTCTGCAAAAGCATTTGGTGTAGCGTCTTTGCCATTGATTTCAATCAAACGGCCACGGATCATAGGATAAAACTGCGGGCTTGCAAGCCCAGCCTTCTCAAGAGATTGTGTAAGTCCCTGCTTTTGATCGCCTTGAACATTAATCATAAAACGATTGGGGGCATCACTCGGTACGTTACCTTGCCAAGCACTTAAGAAATCAGCACGTAAGAGCAGAACCAATAGGAGTGCCATCAATGCAATCCCTAAAGCGGTAATTTGCACTATCGCCAAGCTTGTCCGTCGTCCTTGAGACAAAATAACAAATCCCAGGGCAAAGTGTTTGCTGCGAATAGTACTAAGCAGTCGTAATGCGCCCCAAGATACCAAGGCAAAGAGTGCAATCGCAGCCCCAAAACTCAGACTTGTCCATAAGGCTAGCTTCCAATCGCGCGCCGCAAGCGCAATTAAGAACGCTGCTGCACCTAAGCCACATAGAGCAGTCCAAAAAGTGGAGATGCCGACACCATTAAATTCTTTGCGGATCAAGCGGATGGGGGCTACCTTTACCAAGCTAAAGATTGCGGGTCCTGCAAAGCCAAATAATAGGCACCAGGCAACCAGCACACTCCAAAGCAGAGGCCATAGAGATACTGATGGCAAATCAGAGATCACTAAATTACCCAAAAGGAATGTTAATAATTGTTGTCCAAGATAGCCCAATAGGGATCCTGCAAATGCTGCAATGAGCCCAAGACCCAAAAGCGTCTCCGCCTGTCTCTTGAGAATGGTGGTGGAGCTGGCTCCAAGACATTTGAGAACAGCGCAGGCATCAGCCTGTTTACGGGTATAGCGGTGCGCTGATAAAGCGATTGCCACTGCAGCTACCATCGCAGTTAATAAAGCGATCAAAGATAAGAATCGATCTGCGCGCTCAAGCGTTTTGCGCATCATCGGTTGTGCATTTTCAAGAGTTTCTATTCGAATACCCTTGAGACCTTCTTTTTCAATAAATTGAGTTGCCCAAGCGCCATAAGTATCAATTTGCGTATCGGTACCAGCCAATAACAATCGATAAGTCACTCTACTACCAAGACCAATGAGACCTGTACCTTCTAAATCTGCAAGAGACATCATGACTCTAGGGGCAAAGTTCATAAATCCAGCGCCTCGATCTAGCTCGCGCTCTAGTACACCACCTATTACAAAAGACTTTTGACCAAGCTGAATGGAGTCACCTTGTTTAGCATGAAGACTTGCCAGCATGGCAGGATCAACCCAAACAAAACCTTGCTCCGGTCCAGATCCTAATGGCTTAGATTGGTTATCCGATTGAACTCGCAAAGCACCACGCAGCGGATATTGGGAACTCACTGCCTTTAGTGAGGCTAGCTTACTATGCGAGCCGGCTGTTGCCATACTGGGGAATACGATGGTCTGGGCAATCTGTAAATTGCCACCCTTTGCCTCATCTAAAAATCGATCAGGCAAGGGCTGATCCGAAACAATCAGTAAATCTGCAGCCAAGAGTTGTCGGGCGTCAAAAGCAAAAGCCCGTTGCATGCGATCCGCTAAAAAAGTAACACTAGAAAGCGCAGTGACAGAAAGTGTTAACGCAACGAGCAACCAAGCCAACTCGCTTGATCGCAGATCACGCCTAAAACTACCCAGGAAACGAAGAATGAATGTAATCAAATTGCCTGAATTTGGCCGCCATCAATACGCATGACGGTACCTGTAATGAAAGATGCATTTTGGCTAGCCAAGAATGCTGCAGCATCCCCATACTCCTTAGGATCACCATACCTTCCCATCGGAATTTGACTCAAGCTAGCCTTCACCACAGCCTCATAAGCAATATTTTCACGCTTAGCACGTGCTTCGTCTAATTGCCTTAGGCGATCAGTCGCTACCCTGCCTGGCATGATGATATTGACCGTGATGCCATCTGCAGCAACTTCAGCCGCTAAGGTCTTAGACCATGCTAGCAAAGCTGCGCGCAAGGTATTGGAGATGGCTAGATTTTTGATTGGGGCAATGGCACCAGATGTTGTACTCGTAATAATTCGACCCCATTTACGCTGTCGCATGCCTGGAAGCACTCGATCTGTAATGGCGATAAGTGACAAGACCATATCGTTAAAACTCTTTTGCCAGAGTGCGGGATCTTGACCAGCCGCCGGAGTTGGAGGCGGTCCACCCGTGTTATTGATCAAAATGTCGATGGGGCCTAATTCTTTTTCAACTTTAGAAATCAGTCCATCAATGACGGATGCATCCGATAGATCCCAGTTCAGCGCAAGGGCTTTACCTCCAGCAGCCTCGATTAGGTCAACCGACTGTTGTAAGCCCTCAGCATTGCGACCAGTAACAGCCACCTTGACACCCTCGCGTGCCAATGCAACTGCCATAGCCTGCCCAAGACCCCGGCTTGAAGCCATAACTAAAGCAACTTTTCCCTGTATGCCTAAATCCATTTAGCCTCCAAAAACTAATTATTATTTTTTAATCGATTTGTAATTTTTGTTTAGCAACTACTTCTTTATACACAGTAAATTCAGCCTTGATTTCTTTTGCAAATGCCTCTGGTCCATTCACATTGATGATGGAGCCCGTATCTTCAATTCGCTTTTTCACAGCGGGATCCATAATCACTTTTTGCAAGGCAAGATAGAATTTATCTACAACATCCTTAGGCATACCAGCTGGACCCAAAAGGCCGTAATAAGCCATCCGATTTACAGGTGCTAAGCCAACTTCCGCAAAGGTAGGCACATTAGGTAATTGCGCTAGACGCTTTGGAGCAGCCACTACTATTGGCACGAGCTTGCCATCTCTAATAAAGGGTAACGAGGATGGCAAATTATCAAAGATCATAGAAACCTGCCCACCTACCGTATCCGCTAGTGCAGGACCTGCACCACGATATGGAATGTGAACAATAAATACACCGGTCAAACTTTTAAATAACTCGGTTTGCAGATGGCCGATACCACCAGTGCCAGAGCTTGAGTAAGAATACTTACCAGGATTTGCCTTAAGAACTTCCATGAAGGTCTTAAAGTCCTTGGCAGGAAAAGATGGATTTACTGCAATGATATTTGGGGTCGCTGCAATATTACTAATAGCGGTAAAGTCCGTTGTTGGGTCATAACCAATCTTGGGATTAATTGCTGGATTTGCGGCTGTTGTTGAAACAGTTGCCATACCAATGGTGTAACCATCCTTAGGTGCACGCATCACCTCTAAAGCGCCAATAGAACCCCCGCCACCTGCCTTGTTCTCCACAATCACAGCTTGACCTAGTTGACGTCCTAGCGAATCAGCTACCGCGCGCGCAATGATGTCAGTGCTGCCACCTGGCGCAAAAGGAACTACCAAACGAATTGGTTTAACAGGGAAACTCTGTGACTGCGCAACACTATAGGAGGAAGCTGTAACGAGAATTACTGCACTTAAAAATTTAAGAATGTTCAATGGGATAGATTTCATAAAATTACTGTCCTAAGGGTTTTGGCAAATTACCGGCATATTTATATAGCTGTGTTTCGTACTCTTGAAAGATCTCTGTCAAAGCCTGCTGCTGCCCTAAGACGAGAGCTTGTGGAGAGTTATCTTTAAGTGCTACCCGCTTGGTATAGCGATTTGCACCAATTAAAGGGTTTACTTTGCCAGCACGCGTGGCGCTGAGGAAAAACTCAATACTCACCACTGCCTCAGGTTGGCCGCGGTAGTCGCCATAGAATTCTTCAACAGATGCTTGTAAATAATAATAAGGAAAGAAGCTATTACTCTGCCCCACAGTAGCAGAGAAAATATTTGCTTTATTCATCCATTGACGCTCAGCATTACCTATCATTTCTGAAGGTATAGTGGCATATACGTTATAGAAATCTTTTTCATAACGTTGATCAGCGGTACGGTAGACCAGCGATTTGCTATCAAAAGGTGGCGTAACTGAAACTGAACCGATTTTTAGCCAAATATCTGTGCGGGCTTGACGTGGCGCAGCAGTTCTTTCCGGAGAAACCATCCAACTGGTTGGACCCACAGGAGGTCTGGTCGGCAAGGAGCAGGATACCAAGCTCAAAATACCAATGGCTAACAAAATACGCTTAATCATTTTTTCACTCCAGACTGAGTGGCACCATTGCTAGAGGGGTTCAATTTTGGTGGCGGATCACTCCAGATAAGACTAGAAGGTGATTGGCTAGCGATACGACTAAATTCATTCAAATTCTCGCTCGCTTGCTTGATATTTTCCATTGTCAAGGCGGTATCACCCTGAACGCTGGTAATCGTTTGGCGCAAAGAAGTTGTTGCCGCCACTAATTCACTCATGAGTTTGCTGAGCTCTTGTTTATCGGTAGCTTTTGCAACCCGCTCTAAGATGACATTGAGATCCTGAACAGAACGAATAACACCCTCATTGCTTTTGCCATCACCCGCCATCAATACATTGAGATTACCCAACAAGGCGTCCAACTTCTTCTGAGTACCGTCAATATTCATCTCATTCAAGGCGCCAATTAATTTCTGAATGCCAGAAATAATTTCATCAGCTTGATTGGGCAATGAGGGGATAACCGGGTACTCCGGCTTCCAATCAAAAGGAAGTGCGGCAGTTTGATTGGCGCTAGCTACAAAATCAAACTCAACGTAGTTGACTCCAGTAATACCCATAGACTTTACGCGAGCGCGCAAATTATTTTTAACGAAGTCATTTAAGTGTTCAGCATCTACTTTATCGCCAAAAATTTGCATACGCACTACAACATACTGTCTTCGCTCGGTAAAGGGGATGTCTTTCTCATAAATATCCCCCGTTAAACTAATCATCGTTACTTGACCAACCTTCACCCCTCTGAAGCGAACGGCGGCACCGGTATCCAAACCAGTAACAGACTGTTTTATATATGTTTCAATCATGAAGGATTTTTGGAAAAACTTACCGCCACCAAAAATCAATATCACGGCAATCAGAACGCCAATTGCTGCAAGAACAAAAACACCTAAGCGAAAATAATTGGGATTTGAGTTAGTACTCATGCTACGTCCTTGCTCATAATACGATTGAAGAATTGATGCACTCTAGGATCTTTACTGGTATCTCTTAATACTTTTGGATCGCCCTCGGCAATAATGCCTTTGGCATCCTTGTCTAACATAATGACTTTATCGGCAATCGCATAAATACTAGCTAGCTCATGCGAAACAATGACAAAGGTAATGCCTAAATTCTTGGATAAATCTTGAATAGTGCTGTCTAGATCTGCAGAAGTAATAGGATCTAGGCCCGCTGAAGGTTCATCTAAAAATAGAATTTTTGGATCCAGCGCCATTGCTCTGGCAATTGCTGCCCTCTTTTGCATACCACCGCTGATCTCGCTAGGCATGTAAGACTCATAAGGTAAAAGTCCAACCAGATCCAGCTTGCAGCGTGCCAGCAAGTTCATCTGTGTTTCAGTTAGCTGCGTATATTCCTGCATAAACAAGGTCACGTTATCAAGCAAGTTCATCGAACCGAATAAGGCGCCCTGCTGATACATGACCCCAAAACTTCTCATGATCTTCTGCTGCTCCGCACCTCTAGCCACGGTAATGTTCTGCCCCTCTATAAGGACGTCGCCGGCCAAAGGTTGGTATAAGCCAAATAGATTTTTCAGAAGGCTCGACTTACCGCAACCAGAACCACCAAGAATGACAAATATTTCACCGTTATTTACCGTGAAGTTGAGGTTCTGCATCAATATCTTGGATCCATAACCAACAGTGAGATTCTGAACGTCAATCGCGTAGGACGGATTGCCTGAATTGCTTGGGCTGCTTAAATTATTGGGGGTGCTGGGCGCGTTCATCAGAAGCCAGTCTTATAAGAGATGAAAGCAAAAATACCGTCAACCAAGACGATCATGACAATACTACTAACTACTGCGCGAGTTGCGGAGATGCCTACAGCCGCAGCGCCTGTGCCTGTTTGCATACCCCGTAGACAACCCATGGCAGAAACAACCACACCAAAAAGAGTTGCCTTTAGCAATCCAGACAATACATCTTCAATACCTACAGCTGCAAGCATGCCATTGTAAAAATTAACGAACGGAATGCCGTAAATTAGCATTGTTAACATTGAAGAAAAAATACTGACGATATCGGCAAACAAAGTTAGGATCGGCGCTACTAAGATTCCTGCGAGTACGCGTGGCACCACTAAAAACCGAATCGGACTCAAGCCACCAGAGACTAGCGCATCAACCTCACTATTAACAGTCATCGTGCCAATTTCTGCTGCAAATGCTGCAGATGAGCGACCAGCCAATAAAATAGCGGTAATGAGCGGACCCATCTCGCGTACGATGCCTAAAGCGGCTAAAGGCCCCACAAAAGATACCGCGCCAAATTGCTCCATGCCAATCGCTGCCTGAAAGGATAAGATCACACCGATTAGGAAGGCGACTAGCCCCACGATTGGTAAGGCAGCCACACCCGCCTCGACTGCAGCATTTATAAAATCACCCCAGCGCACTTGCTTTGGATTTCTGATTGACCAAACTAAATCTGCAAATAGATGTCCAGTAAAGGAAATTAAACCAGCTGCATCATCCAGTAAATTTTGTACTGCCATGCCAGTGCTTACTACGAAACTTCTCTTAGGCTTTACAACTGGAGCTGGAAATAGATTGGCAATTGGATCAAACTCTTTTAATAGCGGCTCATAGCGAGGATCAAGCCCTACTAATGCAAACTTTCCGCCTGCAATTGTTTGCGCTTCTTCAATGGAAATCAAGAAAGCAATACCTGCACCATCCAAGGAAGAAACCTTGCTGGTATCGACAGTGATTGTTTTGGCTTTGTTATCGCCTTGCTTAAACCATGTGTCTTGGGATTCACGGATTTGAGTCCAAACTCCACCCAAAGAATAGACATTCACAATGCCACTTAATGACACCTTCGCACTTGTGGCGTCTACCTGTGCCCAAACCGCAACTGGGTCCTTAGAATCGATAGAAATGGTGTCAGAAACGCTCATAAACGAACTATAAGGTATCTCTGTGAAATTTCTGAGAAATGCTCAAAAAAGAGAAAGGGCCCAGTCTTTCAACTAGGCCCTCAATAAGTTGGTGCGGCTGGCAGGAATTGAACCCACGACCCCTTGGTTCGTAGCCAAGTACTCTATCCAGCTGAGCTACAGCCGCAACAGCCATAATTATGCCATGGAAGAGAAGAACTACATCACCCCCGCAGGTCACGAGCGCATCAAAACCGAGCTCCTGCAGCTCTTAAACCTTGATAGGCCCGAGGTTGTTAAGGTTGTGCACTGGGCCGCCAGCAATGGCGATCGCTCTGAGAATGGGGACTATATCTATGGAAAAAAGCGTCTGAGAGAGATTGATAGGCGTATTCGCTTCCTCAATCAGCGTCTTGAATTTGCGGTGGTTGTTGATAATTCTGCCCGAAAATCTGGTGAAAATGATGCGGAACAGGTGTTCTTTGGAGCCACTGTCACCTACTCTGCCCTGGAAGGGTCAGATGCTGGCAAGAAAATTGTCATCACCATAGTCGGTGTAGATGAGGTTGATTTAGACAAGGGACACGTAAGCTGGGTTTCTCCTATTGCAAAAGCTCTAATCAAGTCTCGGATAGGGGATTGTGTCTTTATACAAACTCCAACGGGTCCCGCTGAAATTGAAATCTTAGATGTGCAATACCTATAGGCCTAAGAAGAGCGCGTCCGAGTCACTCGCATCACATCCGGATTAGTCCGTAAGCTACGCATCACTTTAGAAAGATGCAAACGATCGTAGACCTGAATCGTAAAGCGGATCGTTACAGAATCCTCTTTAAAGCGATCTTCCATAGATACATTCATGATGTTGGAGTCTGCGGCGGTTACGCTGCTGGCCACCCTTGCCAGCACACCCTTACCTTGGCGCGTATCAATCGCTAAATCCAATTCAAATTCTCGATGAACTTCTTTGCCCCATTCAACTTCAACCCATTTATCACTATCTTTTGAAAGCATACGCAAGGCAATCGGGCAATCATTCGTGTGGACTTGAAGCCCCTCTCCTTTGCCGAGATAACCAATAATGTTATCGCCCGGAATCGGATGGCAACAGGTTTGAAAGTGAATTGAGTTTCCTTCGCGACCATCAACGAGAATGGCTTGGCGCTGGTGATGGTGGCTCGCATCCTGATTGGGTGCCACCCAATCAGCAACGCCTAAACGCATTTGCTCTGCACCACCCTCGTCATCAATCAAAATTTTGAGACGAATCGCCATTTCTTGAGGAGAGCGTCGACCCAAGGCGATATTGACGCAAGCTTCCTCGCGGGTTTTATCACCCGTCCAATGCAACAGCTTTTCCCAAATCTCAAAGGAGAGTAAAGCAGCATCTACGCCCTGTTGACGCAATGCATTTGCTAAAAGACGCTCACCTAGTTGGAGTGATTCAGAGTAATGCTTAGTCTTTAATGAATGGCGTATGGAGGCTCGTGCCTTACCTGTACGAACAAAGGCCAGCCAGCCTGGGTTGGGCTGAGAATTTGCTGAGGTGATAACCTCAACGATGTCACTATTTTTGAGCTCACTCCGCAGAGGTAACTGCAAGCCATTAATCTTGACTGCAACGCAAGTATTGCCCAGGTCACTATGGATGGAATAGGCAAAATCAAGCGCAGTTGCCCCTCTTGGTAATGCCCTAATCTGGCCACTGGGCGTGAAAACATATACCGCATCAGGAAATAAATCGATTTTGACGTGCTCTAGGAACTCTTGAGAATCACCGCTACTGTCTTGAATGTCAATTAAAGACTGAAGCCATTGATGAGCACGGTTTTGAACTTCACTCATATCGGGTGAACCATCTTTATAGGCCCAATGTGCTGCAACTCCTGCCTCAGCAATAGCATGCATTTCCGTTGTGCGAATCTGAAACTCTACCGGTACGCCCGATGGGCCCAATAAAGTAGTGTGCAAAGATTGGTAGCCATTGAGTTTAGGGATCGCAATGTAATCCTTAAACTTACCTGGCATAGGTTTGTATAAAGAATGCAAAATGCCAAGTGCGCGATAACACTCATCAATCGAATGTACTGTGACTCGGAAAGCGTATACGTCCAAAACTTGTGAAAAGCTTAAATGCTTAGAACGCATCTTGGTGTAAATGCTAAAGAGTGTCTTTTCACGACCACGCAGATCAACCTCTAAATTAGCTTTAGCAAATGCCATGCGAGAAGCTTGCAAAATCTTCTCAATCATTTCCTTACGATTACCACGCGCCCGCTTAACGGCACCCTCAATCACTCGAAAGCGCATCGGCATGGAGTAGCGGAAACTCAGATCCTGCAGATCGCGATAAATGACATTTAGGCCAAGTCGATGCGCAATTGGCGCATAAATCTCAATGGTTTCAGCAGCAACACGACGCCGCTTCTCCATCGGCACCGCATCCAGAGTGCGCATATTGTGCGTTCGGTCGGCAAGCTTAACCAAGATGACGCGGACATCACGCGCCATTGCCATAAACATTTTACGAAAGCTCTCAGCCTGGGCTTCAGCATGGCTTTGAAACTCTAATTTATCGAGTTTGGTCAAACCCTCAACCAATTCCGCAACCTTGCTACCGAACTTTTCCACTAAATCTGCTTTTGTACAACCGGTATCTTCGATCACATCATGCAACAAGGCCGCCATGATCGAAGGCGCATCTAAGCGCCAAGTGGCACAAAGTTCGGCTACGGCAACTGGATGGGTAATGTAAGGTTCGCCACTATGACGATATTGCCCCAAATGAGAGGCATCCGAAAACTGAAATGCTTTTTTGACCTGCGCTATTTCTTCTGGCTTGAGATAAGCAATTTTTGCTAACAATCCCTCAATCGAAACAATCTGATGTTTTAAGGGAAGTGTGGGTGCAGAGGTGGGGCCAAATAAATGACGGCTCGATTGCGCCAATAAACTGGCGATAACCGATTTTTTTTCACTTTGCTTTGGGATGTCGGAATCGATATCCAACAATTGCGCTTGAGCTAAGTCAAGCGAAGCATCTTTAGACGAGATGCTTCCTGCTTTATCCGATGTTTTGACTGTTCCTAAAGGGAGCTCCACACCGGAACTCCTTAATTACAGAGGTACTTTGGTCAACATATCACGGTCAGTCACACCAGCAGCTACTTCGCGTAATGCAACAACGGTAGCTTTGTCTCGGGACTCAACGCGTGGGGAGTGACCTTGTACCAATTGGCGAGCGCGATAGGTCGCAGCCAAAACCAATTCGAAACGATTTGGGATAGTTTTAAGGCAATCTTCTACAGTAATACGTGCCATGCTGAACTCACTTAATTTAGCTTCAATACCTATAGGATAACTGATTAGACCCCGAGGCGCTTTAAAAGCGCTGGATTTCTGGCCATACTGGGTCCAGAGCGCAGACGGCTGGAAGCTAAAATATGCTTTAAATCAGCCAATGCCTGATCGAATGAATCATTCACCACGATGTAATCTGCTTCATGAGCATGCATGAGCTCGACGTGGGCAGCTGCTAAACGACGCTGGATAGTCGCCTCATCATCCTGGCCACGTTTGCGCAAGCGCTCCTCCAAGGCCTCAATCGATGGTGGGAAAATGAAGATCCATTGCACCGCTGGGATTAACTTTCGTATTTGTTGGGCACCCTGCCAATCGATCTCCAGCATGACATCGCTACCAGATTGCATTTGAGATTCAATCCACGGTTTTGAAGTGCCATAAAAATGACCGTGGACTTCTGCCCACTCTAAAAAGTGACCTTGGTCACGCTCTTGCAAAAAATCCTCTTTCGCAAGAAAACGATAGTCCTTACCATCGACCTCACCGGGTCTTGGCGTACGAGTGGTGGTGGATAAAGATAATTTAAGTCCAGCATCATCCTTTAGCAAGGCATTTACTAAAGAAGATTTACCTGCACCCGAAGGCGCAACAATCATCAACATACTGCCTTGATAGGATGGTGTCAGCGTAGAGTTAGCCATAAATTAATCTATAAATTACTCGAGATTTTGCACTTGCTCGCGCATTTGCTCAATCATCAGCTTGAGCTCTAAAGCTGCTTGTGTACATTCTTCCGAGACAGACTTTGAACTTAAGGTGTTGGCCTCACGATTGAGTTCTTGCATCAGAAAGTCTAAACGCTTACCAACAGGGCCTTTGCCAGTGAGTGCTGAATCTACTGCCTGTAGATGGGTCTTCAAGCGCGCAAACTCTTCAGCCACATCAATGCGTACTGCATACAGTACAACTTCTTGACGAATGCGCTCCATGAGCTCAGCACCTGCCTTAGCTTGCTCTTGCGCTACTAGTGCTTCTGCCAAGCGTTCAGTCAGCTTTTCTTGATACTGAGCCACATACTGAGGAACCTTAGGCTCAATCACCTGAACAATATCTCGCATCTTGCCTGTAATGTTAGTGAGAACACCAACCAAGGCTTTACCTTCAGCATGACGGCTTTCCATCAGAGCTGCTAAAGCTGCTCGTCCCGCCTCAACGGTAGCAGTGATCCAACTATCTTCCTCACCACGCGGCTCTGAGACAACCCCAGGCCAGCGCAGAACTTCGGCAATACTCAACTCTTGCGCTTTGGGAAAAGATTCTTGAGCTTTTTCTTGCAAGGTGTAGAGAGCATCCAAACGATCTTGATTAATTGCGCCCAAGGCATGAGGATTAGATTTGGCTGAATTAGTAGCCCCAGCGCTAGCGCTATTCACTCGCCATGCTGCTCTGAACTCAACCTTGCCGCGGGAAAGACTTTGAGTAGCCAACTCCCGTAAGGCAGGCTCAGCCCCGCGGCACTCGTCCGGAAGACGAAATCCTAGATCCAGAAAGCGGCTGTTTACAGCCCGACATTCCACCTGCAGATCAGCAACTACACCCGCTCCTAGGGAGACTTGGCGAGAAGCGCTGCCATAACCAGTCATGCTCGATATCATATGGACATTGTAGATTCATTATTGAACCAGATCCGATTCCGACCAAAACCCATAGGACCCTATTTATATGAGCACAGCCAACCCAGCCAATATTGCCCGCCCCAGCGGCCGCAAGCCAACCGATCTGCGCCCAGTCACTATTTCTAGGGCATTTACTAAGCATGCAGAAGGTTCTGTTTTGATCGCCTTTGGGGATACCAAGGTCCTGTGTACTGCCAGCATCTTAGAAAAGGTACCACCCCATAAAAAAGGGTCTGGCGAAGGATGGGTCACTGCCGAATATGGCATGCTGCCCCGCTCTACCCATACCCGCAGCGATCGCGAAGCGGCTCGCGGCAAACAATCGGGACGTACCCAAGAAATTCAGCGTCTGATTGGACGAGCTATGCGCAGCGTGTTCGATTTAAAAGTCTTAGGCGAAAGAACGATTCACCTTGATTGCGATGTCCTCCAGGCTGATGGTGGCACACGAACCGCATCCATTACTGGCGCCTATGTTGCTGCACGCGATGCAGTGAACCAACTTCTTAAAAGTGGCGCCCTAAGCAAGGATCCGATTATCGATAGCGTTGCTGCGATTTCTGTTGGCATTTACCAAGGCACCCCTGTGCTTGACTTGGATTACCCAGAAGATTCTTCTTGCGATACCGATATGAATGTTGTTATGACTGGTAAAGGCGGCATGATTGAAGTGCAAGGCACAGCTGAAGGGGCAGCTTTTTCTAGGGCGGAACTTAATGCGCTCTTGGATTTAGCGGAGCAAGGTATTCACGAGTTGACCCAGCTTCAAATGAACTCGCTGAAGTAAGTGCTTAGATAAACTCACTTCCTAATGCATAAACTCGTACTCGCCTCTAATAACGCCGGCAAGCTAAGGGAATTTCAGGCGCTTTTGGCGCCTCTGAATTTCAAAGTCATTCCCCAAGGTGAACTGGGCATTCCTTCAGCTGAAGAGCCGTATCCAACCTTTATTGAGAACGCTTTGGCCAAAGCTCGCCATGCTAGCGCTCTATCAGGCCTCCCTGCCTTAGCAGATGACTCCGGAATTTGCGCCCATGCTTTAGATGGCATGCCTGGTGTACTTTCTGCTCGTTACGCAGGCGAACAGTGCAATGAAACTGCAAATAATCTCAAGTTGATTGAGGCATTAAAAGATAAGAGTGATCGCGGCGCGCATTATGTTTGTGCCCTAGTGTTCATGAATAGCGCAAATGATCCTGAACCTATCATTGTGCAAACCCGTTGGTACGGTCAGATTGTTGATCAGGCAAGTGGCGATAATGGCTTTGGTTATGATCCCCACTTCTTTTTAACAGAACAACAATGCACTGCTGCTCAATTAGAGCCTGCGCAAAAGAACTTAATCAGTCACCGTGGTCAAGCCTTGCGTGAACTGATTGCACAACTAAAAGTCCGTGCTTAATTCAAATAAAGTCAGCCTGACAGCATTGCCACCTTTGGCTTTGTATATACACTTTCCTTGGTGTGAAAAGAAATGCCCTTATTGCGACTTTAATTCGCATCAGATTAAAGATGGCAAAGATAGCGAAAGTAAATCTGGCTTTGATGAACAGCGCTACATTAAAGCCTTAATAGCTGACCTAGAAACTGAGTTACCCAATATTTGGGGAAGACAGGTTCACAGCATATTCATTGGCGGCGGTACACCGAGCCTATTGTCAGCCGAAGGTATGGATCAACTGCTGTGCGCTGTTCGAGCCCGCGTTAATTTAGAGCCAGATGCTGAAATCACTATGGAGGCTAATCCTGGCTCGGTTGAGACGGAGAAGTTTGCTGGTTTTGCCAAAGCAGGTATTAACCGCGTATCTCTTGGTATTCAGAGCTTTCAGGATGAACAACTCAAAGCATTGGGACGAATTCATAACGGCGAAGAAGCTAAACGTGCCATAGAGATTGCCATGAAGCATTTCAAATCCGTGAATCTCGATTTGATGTATGGACTACCGAAGCAAAGTCTTGAAGCTGCTAAAGCAGACATAGAAACCGCACTTTCCTTCCAAACGCCCCACCTGTCTTTTTACAACCTCACGTTAGAACCTAATACCTATTTTGCAAATTTCCCACCGCAATTACCCAGCGATGACGATATCGATGCCATCTTTGAACAGAACTTAGATTTGTTAACGAAGGCGGGCTACATGCGCTATGAGGTTTCTGCTTATGCGCAGAAAAATCAAGAGTGCAAACATAATCTGAACTACTGGCGTTTTGGAGATTACATCGGCATTGGCGCCGGCGCTCATGGCAAGATTTCGTTTCCAGACAAAATTACCCGCCAAGTTCGAGAGCGTCACCCTGAAACATATATGCAAGCGATGGAAAATAATGGCAATGCTTTGATTGAATCCAAAGAGATCGCTGTCAAGGACCTGCCCTTTGAATTTATGCTCAATACCTTAAGACTGACCGAAGGTGTTCCAACCAGTACCTTTAGCGAACGTACAGGGCTACCTTTAAATACGATTAGCAAAGGCTTAGCCGATGCGAGCAGCAAGAAACTGCTTGATGACAACCCAAGCCAGCTTAAAGCCACCCCAATGGGAATGCGCTACCTGAATAATCTACAAGAGATGTTTTTATAAGTCTCTTTGCAACTCTTTTTCGCAATAATTAATTAATAATTGCTATCACAGCAGATGTCGCTACTGAAGAGTTAGTACTTGTAGTTGAATTGGAATTGCTCCCGCCTGAGCTTGAAGTGCTGGAACCCCCACTGCATCCAGCTAAAAAAATTACACCAACGAAAGTAAAGGCTTGTAGCAGCCTTATAGTCGAAAATTGAGTTAGATTTTTTGACATACGCCTGCCGATGATGGTTTAGTACTTGTTGCATCAGTAACCAAGAAGGTATTGCCGCCATTTACTGGCAAGATATACAAGGTTGCATTGACTGTGGATCCAGTTCCACTCAAGGCATAGGTACCTTGTATTGGACCAGCAGAAATAGTAAAGGAACCAGCATTAGTTGCTTGCGTTTCACTAGGGTTTGAAGTCTGATAACTATTTACATAATTAGTCACACTCTCAAAAGTACCTTTATCGAAATTAAAGACGCCAAGGGAATTTTGACCGATGCTATCGCCATAACTGCCCGCAAGCCAACCTCCAAAATTAGCATTCATAATGATTCCGCATGAGCCACTCAGTACAGATGATTGCGCTTTTGTTGTTGGCGCTCTAAATGCAAAAATAATTAAAAAAGTGGTTATTGCCACTAAAAATAAGATCTTTAAATTAATTTTGAGATTGATTGTCATAAGAAGCCTCCATTTGATTGAATAGTTAAAGAAACTATAACAAATTATCGAAAAGATTAAATTAATTAGAGCTTAACTACCTAAGAGCTATTTTCCAGTCCAAACAGGTGGCTCGCCCTTCAAAAAGGATGCAACGCCATTCTTAAAGTCATTACTGCCATAGGTTTCACTGATCAGGTCATTGCAGTCTGGCAATTGATTTTTGATCAATCTAGCCAGTACTAGTTTGCTTGATTTCTGAGTGATGGGAGCTAACTTACTCAGCCGCTCTGCAAGGGCTTGGGCTTCTACATCTAAGTGGTCTTGCTCATATGTAGCCAATAGGTAGCCCTGCTTCTCCAACTCTTTGGCCGAAATCATTTCAGCCAAAAGCAGCATACGCTTCACAATATTAATATTGAGATGCGCCACCAGCCAAGCCACATTGGCTGCAGATAAACAATTTCCGAGCGTTTTAGCAATGGGTACACCAAACTTAGCATCTGGCGTAGAGATTCGAAAATCACAGCAGCTGGCAATCGCTAAACCACCGCCAACAGCCATACCGTCAATAACCGCAATTGTGGGCATGGGTAAGGTAGCTAGAGGAGCGAGATAGTCATCTATTCCTTGCTCGTAAAGGACGCCATCTTTTCCATCCTTAAAGCTGGCGAATTGTGCAATGTCACTACCTGAGACAAAAGACTTGCCTCCAGCGCCACGCAAAATAACAACTCGTACCTTTGGGTTTTTGGCTAAATCTTCGCAGAAGGACTTTAGGCTTTGATACATGCTCACTGTCATCGCATTGCGTGCCGGAACATGATCGAAGGTGATGTGGGCAATGTTGCCGCGTATCTCTAGCAAGACTTGCGCAACATTACCCTCCTTATTTTGCTCACTCATGAACAGTTATTCAGGCTTGATATTTAAGCTCTTCACCAAACGCTGGTACTTAGCCAATTCACCTGCCAAGAATAAGCTGAAGGCTGCTGGAGTTGCTGGTCCTTCAGGTTGCAAGCCCTGTGCATCTAAAGTCTTTTTAATCTCTGGATCATTCATAGCTGCCTTGACAGCTTGATCAATCCTGTTGACTACAGCAGGATCCATCGCTTTAGGCCCCATTACAGAATACCAATTAGTAACATCAAATCCAACGATACCCACTTCAGCAAACGTTGGAACATTAGGCAGCAATGACAAGCGCTTTGGAGTTGAAATTGCCAATGCTTTGAGGTTGCCCTGACGAATTTGCTGCAAGTTCGGCGGCAAGGTATCAAAGTTCATAGTAATTTGACCACCGAGCAAGTCAACAATTGCCTGACCACTACCTTTATATGGCACATGGTTCATTTGGATGCCAGCAATCTTAGAAAATAAAGCTCCCGCCAAGTGCTGAGTACTGCCGATTCCAGAAGAACCATAAGTCATTTGACCTGGATTGGATTTTGCTAAAGAAATCAATTGAGCAACTGAGTTAACTGGCAATGAAGACTTAACAACCAATACGTTTGGCACGTAACCTAAATATGTAATGGGTGTGAAGTCCGTTGCAGGGTTATAAGGAACATTAGTTAATACAAATGGGGAGATGGCATTGGAATTAGAGTGACCCATCAACAGCGTATATCCATCTGGATTAGATTTTGCAACCAGGTCAGCACCAATCGTACCGGCAGCACCTGACTTATTTTCAATAATGACGCTCTGACCCAAAATTTCACTCATCTTAGGGGCGATTGCACGAGCAACAATATCTGTGCCTCCACCTGGCGCAAATCCAACAATGAGTCGTATGGGTTTATTCGGATAGGCTTGCTGAGCTACAGCGAATAATGAAGTTGTACCAAGCGCTATTGCAAGCAGTCCACGTAAAGCCCATTTGGGTGATTTAAGCAACATAAAGTCTCCAAGAATTATTTTTATCGTCTTTGATACTATTAGGGGTTGATTCTAAACATATAAGAACAATTGAGACAATGACGAAAACACCTATAAATGGCGCAGCAACTGGCTTTCAGGATCAAGCATCTAAGCCATTACCCCTATCTGGAGTCCGCGTTCTCGACGTAAGTCAAGTCATGGCTGGCCCCTACTGCTGCATGCTCTTGGCAGACTTAGGTGCAGACGTCATCAAAATTGAACCCCCGGGAACAGGAGATCAGACGCGTGGCGCAATGGGATTCAAGATGAAGGGCTCAGATAGCATGGGCTTTCTGAATATGAATCGCAATAAACGCAGTCTCACCTTAAATCTCAAAACGGATGCTGGTAAAAAAGTTTTCTTTGAATTAGTCAAAACTGCCGATATCTTGGTTGAGAATTATCGTCCTGGTGTCATGAAAAAACTGGGTATAGATTACCCCTCTTTGCAAGCCATCAATCCTGGCTTGGTATATGCCAGCATCTCGGGCTTTGGACAGACTGGACCATGGGCAGACCGTCCTGGCTTTGATCTCATGGCTCAAGCCATGTCGGGTGTCATGAGCGTTACGGGCTATCCAGATGGTCCTCCTGTAAAAGCGGGAGTGCCTGTAGCTGATATTGGCTGCGCACTCTTTGCGGTGTATGGAATTTTGTCAGCCTATATTGGCAAAACAAAATCAGGTGAAGGTCAATTCATTGATGCATCCCTATTTGATTCTGCCTTGGCATTCTCCATTTGGGATACCGCACAATACTGGGGCACCGGTGTTGAGCCCTATAAGCTTGGCACTGCCAATCACATGAGTGCACCCTATCAGGCTATGAAAGCAGCTGATGGCTATTTTGTCATGGGCGCCACCAATCAAAAATTATGGAAGCTACTATGTGACAAGATTGAACGCCCTGAACTCTTTGAAGATTCCCGCTTTAAAACGAATCCACTGCGCCTGGCCAATCGTTTAGAACTTGCGACTGAATTGGAAAAATCATTTGCTGATAAAAATGCTGATGAATGGGTTGACGCACTGCTGGCTGCAGGCATTCCAGCTGGTCCGATCAATACTTACCCAGAGGCTTTTGATAGTGAGCATGGGCGCCATCGCAAAATGCGCATGGAAATTGATCATCCAGTTGAAGGTACAGTTCCCAATATTGGCTTTGCTGTCAAGATGAACGGCACCCCGCAACAGGTCTACCGTCACCCTCCTTTGCTGGGTGAGCATACGAGCGAGCTACTTGCAGAGCTTGGCATCACTGGCGATGAACTTAAAACTCTTGAAGCTGGCGGTGCATTTGCGCCTTAAAAAGATTCATCAGATTAAGGCAAGGTAAAAACTAAAAGGGCTCCGAGGAGCCCTTTTTTATAGCCATCTACCTCTTGATATTACTCAAGCACCATCCGAATTAGCAATCGGAGGAGCTTCAAACGGATCCTTATTTGATTTAGCAGGCGGTGCTTTACTCTTCGTACCTGGCATCAACTCAAAGTCAGGAGTAAAGGTAGTCATAGTGCTGCGTAATTGATCAAACGCTTTGCGATCACCTACAAACTTAGCTTTACCATCGGCTAATAATTTTTCAAAAGTAGCTTGACCACCCATCACCTTCTCCAAGTCACTACGATTTACGGTAATTGTTAGATTTGGATTTTTGTCCTGATAGCCTTTGATGTTAGACAGTGCAGAGTTACTCATCTCCACAACAAACTTTTCACCATTATCAGGAGTACTCAGGTTAATAGTGAACTTCATGCCAGCGGCTTTTTTACTATCCATGCTAATTGCCAGGGCATTGAGCCAAAGTTCGGTAGTCATTGCTCTGATCATGTCAGGGCCATTGGTCTTGGGTGATGCCCCGGAAGGCATGCCATGACGTAATTCATAGGCAGCACCGAGGAAGCTATTGCGTACGCTAGGACTTTCTTTTTGATAGCCAATTTGCTCAAAAATATCTGCGAGTAAATCTTTGGCAGCAGTGTTATTGGGCTCTGCATATACCAATTTATTGACGATCTCCATCGCTTCACGATATTTACCCTGCTGATAGAGTTGCTTGCCCTTGGCCATAATCTTGCCAGAGCCACCCATCATCTCCACATACAGCGGCGCAGAATCTTTTGGTGATAAGGGAATCAAAGTAGCTGGATTAGCGTCCCAGTAACCCAAGTAACGATTAATCACCGCACGACTATTGTGCTCTTCTGAGCCGTGATAGCTATGTGCCGCCCATTGCTTCTTCAAACTCTCCGGCTGCTGATAGACGTTATGCACCTCATTAATTGTCACGCCATTGTTTGCTAAATGCAGAACTTCGTTGTTCAGATGCGCATAACTATCACGCTGAGTACGCATCACCTCTTGAACACGATCATTACCCCAGCGTGGCCAAGAATGTGAGGCAAACATTACCTGTGCCTCAGTGCCATAGCGATACAAAGCATTATTAATATTCTTAGACCATGCTAAAGCATCGCGCACTAAAGCACCACGCAAGGTATAGATGTTATGGATCGTGCCGGTGATATTTTCAGCGGCCCAGAATGCTTTGAACTGCGGGAAATAGGTATTCATCTCAGCAGGCGCTTCAGTTCCTGGCGTATTTTGGAACTCCATTTCGACACCATCAACTGTCATCTTTTCAAATGGCTCGTTAATCAGGATAGTTGGCTCAATTAAACCCAGATTTCCTGCAGCAGTATTTTTACCAATCGATTGATCAACGTGACCAAATGGGCTGCGCGGCAATAAAACACCGTACTGGAAATACAAACGGCGTGTCATTGCGTTACCAGCGTATACGTTCTCTGCTACGGCATGATCCATAAAGCCAGCTGGAGCAATAATTTTTACTTTGCCGCTCTTCACATCAGCTTCCTCCACTACACCACGCACACCACCAAAGTGATCAGCATGTGAGTGGGAGTAAACGACTGCAACTACTGGACGCTTACCTAGCTTCTCATTAACCAACTCCAAGGCTGCTCTGGCAGTCTCTTTTGAAGTCAATGGATCAAAGACAATCCAACCCGTATTTGTTTTAACAAAACTGATATTGGATAGGTCAAAACCGCGTACTTGATAAATCTTGCCTGGTACAACTTCATATAAGCCATAGCCCATATTGAGAATGGCTTGACGTTGCAAGGAAGGATGTACGCTATCGAAATCTTTGCCCTGCAAGAGAAATTCATAGCTACCCATATCCCAGGCAACGTTGCCAGCATCGGCCATGATTTTTTTATAGGAAGGCGCCGCAATAAAGCCCCTTTTAGACTCCTCGAAGTCACGCTTATCTTCAAAAGGTAGAGTTTTGCGTAAGCCATTTTGTAGTTCAACTGTAAAACTCGAAGGCATCTTCCCCTTGGAGTCAAAATGTTTACCTTGCATAGCTCCAGGATCGGTAACGACACCTCCGCCTCCAGCGGCAATAACCAAACCAGAGGTCAATAAAGATGCCGCTAAAGCAATTTGAGAAAACTTGGATTTCATAACGTTGTCCTAATGGGAGATATCAAGGAATATCTATAAATGAAATGATAAGGTGCACTTATTCATAGGCAATTAGCCTTAGAGCTAATACTCGTTAACTTTGAATCGTATTGACCTTACTAGGCAAAGAAACTAAAAACTTGGCGCCACCACCAGCATTGGGCTCAAATGAAATGGAGCCACCATGTCGCGTAATGATATGTTTGCATAGCCACAAGCCCAATCCCATACCAGAAGACTTGGTACTAGAAAGAAGCTCAAATAAGTGCTCCTGAGAAGCATGCGGAATACCATCGCCGTTATCAATCACCGTGAGCAAAACACCATCCTGAGTATGTCGTGCATCAATAGTAATTTGCTTCATTTTTTGAGTTGAAGTAGCTAAAGCTTGAATCGCGTTATTAACTAGGTTTAATAAGACCTGTTGAATTTCACCGCGATCAGCAGGAACAAGTAAGCGTGGCTCAATATTAAGAACTATCTGTATCGATTTTGCAGCAATCTCTGGTTTGGCAATTTTGAGAACAGCCTCAATTAATTCAGTCAGATCAATTTTCGAGGTACTCACTTTTTCATCAGAAAATATCGACCTTAATGAGCGGATGATTCCTGCGGCTCTCTGATTATCGGATAACAAGGTATCTAAAATTTCTTTTTGAAGGGCCGGACTTAACTGCCCTTCAGCAAGCCTCTTTTGTAAAAATTGAATATTCAAACTTGAAGCTCCTAAAGGCTGGTTTAGTTCATGTGCAATAGCAGCGGATAATGCGCCTGTACTCGCAGTTTTATTTGCTTTAAGCAGCGAGCTTATCAGGGTCTCACGCTCATTGAGAAGTGCTTTAATCTCTTGATTTTCTTGGCTTGACTTAAAATTGGAATAAGCAATTTGCTCTGCCCAATAACTACCAATCGCAATGTATGAAAGGGTATTCATCACCAGTTGTGCAACGGTAAACAGGATCAAAATTTGCGGGATCTGTTCTACCTGCTTAATACTTAGCGAACCAATTAATATGATGAGTAAGCGCCCAATTGCAAAAAACAATTCTGCGCTACTGGCATACTGAAGATAGCCTAGCTGACTAGATGGCAATGATTTACGCTTTCTTTTGATCTCAAAGATTTGCCATGCATAAAAAAAACTAGCTAAAACACATATAAATGCTGTGCGAATTTCAAAAGATGAAGTGTTCCTAAGGTATTCAAAAATGAATAGGAATAAAACCACTGAAATTCCTAAAATAATTTTAGTTGTCTTACTAACCTCACGATTTAAGGATTGACAAAACAATGCCTGCAGAACTGCAGCCACATAAAACAGAGTATTTCCAACTGTAAAGTTAAATTCTGGTCGAGAAATATCGTGGATAGTGATGATGCCCCCTCCAAAAATTGCAAGGGCTAATGAGCTCGTGGCCAAGGAAGTCATCCAGTAAATGTTTGGACGTACTGTATTTTGTGAACGGTAGTAATGATAAATACCGAATAACAAGCCCATCTGAATGATGGCCAATATAAAGAAATAGAGTGAGAGCAAAAGCTTCATAGACTCTATGTTACATGCTGGGAAAGGCGAGCTGGTTATATCGCTTAAAATAAGCCATTCTATTTTTTATCGATTGTTTTCTAGCATGCATAAGCAATTCAAGACCTCACTATTTGCGATGCTATGTCTCACAATGAGCTTTACCGGTGGTGTAAATGCTCAATCGGCTTTATCTAATGCTGCAAATAATTACCTTAAAAAGCGCGCTGATGCGTTTATGACTATTACGGGCTATTCACTCACGCCCGATGTCACTACAGGATCTCTATCGATTCGTAACAATGGTGGTGATAATTCCGATCTACAAATGATCTCGCTCGGCGGGGGTGATCGTATCAGCGCAAACTTCCCGCTCTATCTTGAAGGTACATTGGCTGTCAATCGCTATAACCCTACCTTTACCGACGGAATCGCTAATACCTCTGTCACGGTTCCAGTCCATTGGAATAGCGTGACTGGTACCGGTGGGGTTGGCTGGGATTTTCCCATCACCAATGAGCTGCGCTTTCGCCCCATTGCTAACGTCATGCTTGGCCACTTAGAGAGTGATCTTTCAATTGCCTCTCGGGTAATTGAAAACCGCAAAGGGATAGATCTGCAATTCCTCAATGGTGGACGCATGAACTCCTATGGTCTAGGGGGCTCTGTGATGTTGGACTATGAGAACTACAAACCCGATCAAGAAATTGATGTTGAGTTACGTTACACCAATATTGGCGTCCAAACTTTTGATACCTCTACTGCAGTCCAGGGTTCGGCTGACTCACAGAGCTTGGCACTTTGGGCTCGTAGTCGCATCCCAACTCCAATCATATTGCTGGATAGGCCGTTGAGGGCTGTGTTTGAAGTGGCACATACCGAATTCCTGGGCGACCTACGTGGGGCACTGGGCTTTAACTCCCTATCCTCAATAGGCACGGGCTTTGAATTGGATCGCAGCGCCTCTGACCCCATCTTCTCCAGAGTCAGAGTGGTATTTAGGTACCAGTTTGGGCAAAATGTCCACGGCACCTCTATTGGGCTGGCAGCTAGCTTCTAATATGGGTAATACAATAGGTATGAATGCTGAAACTAACTAGTCAGCGTTTAAACATTACCGCATCACCTCCTAATGGCGATGCGTTTTAATTATCTTAAGGATCAAACAAACATGAAAAAAATAATCATTGCTATTGTCATTGCTGCTATCGCAGTTGGCGCCTACTTTATGCTCAATAAACCTAAGGCACCTGTTGCTGCCGTAGCTGCCCAAGAAGCTGCCCTTCTTTATGACGGTGAAGTGATTAAGATCGATGCTGCAACTCGGGCGATTACCTTAAAAAATCAAGATGGTGAATCCACGATTGTTGCTGGCCCAGAAGTCAAAAACTTTGCAGAAATCAAGGTTGGTGACCGTTTTGATGTGGTTTATGAACTCGCCGTAGCTGTTGAGTTGGTTAAGGTAAAAAATCCAGGTGCAGTTGGTGAGCAAGTTAGCACTAGTACTGTAACTGCTCCACAAGGCGATAAGCCAGGCATGATCACTACTAATACTGTGACTGCAACTGCCAATGTTGAAGCTATTGATACAGCTAAAAATACCGTTTCTTTAAAAGGCCCGCAAGGAAATATCTTCAAGGTTAAGGTTAAGAATCCTGACTTGATGAAAGATATTGCTGTAAACGATCAAGTAAAAGTGGTTTACACAGAAGCCATTGCTGCAGTAGTAAGCGCACCAGCTGCTAAGAAGTAATTAAATAATGCAGTAATGCTTTATTAGCTCTTTTCTAGTAGCAAGAAAGACAAAAGCCCAGCAAGTTGTTGCTGGGCTTTTTACATTGAACTTGGCGGAAGAGGTGAGATTCGAACTCACGGAGGACTTTCATCCTCGCCAGTTTTCAAGACTGGTGCATTCAACCGCTCTGCCACTCTTCCAATTGTTTGAATCTATTTGATTCAAGCCCTAGATTATAGAGAACTTTTGATTTGCCCCTCTAAATGCTTGGCAATAGCTAGGCTGGAGGTTAATCCTGGAGACTCAAAGCCATATAGATTAAAGAGCCCTTCTAGACCGTGATCTTGAGGCGTATTGAAGCAAAAATCGCCAGCAGGTGAATTTGGTGGGACTATTTTTGCCCTCACCCCTGAATAATCAGGCTGCAATGCATTGTCTTTGAGGTCTGGCCAATAACGTCTGACAGCCTCATAAAAGCCATCGCCCCGCTTTGGGTTTACCGTGTAATCGATTTGGCTTTCTTCATTGATTTCTAGCCACTCCACATCAGGGCCAAATTTGGCTTGTCCGCCCATATCTAAAGTGAGATGAACTCCTAAACCACCCGGTTCTGGGATGGGATAGATTAAATGTTTGAATGGTGATTTACCTGAGAGAGAAAAATAATTTCCTTTAGCAAAATACGCTTTTGGAATGTGATCCTCACTTAATGATTGAATTTTTTTCGCTATAGCTGGGGCGCTCATACCAGCACAATTAATCAGCAGCTTAGTCTGAATCTTCATCCCGTCAGCACCACCGATTTCCAATTCAAATCCACCTTTGGCATTTTCACCAATAGGCTTTGCACTCATGAGCGGTGATTGATAAGCAATCATGCCGCCGGCATCTTCAAAGCCACCGAGTAAAGACAACATGAAACCATGACTATCGACAATGCCAGTTGTGGCCGAAAGTACTGCCGCTGAACAATGAAGCTCAGGCTCCATCGATTTAGCTTGTTCACCAGTAATCATTTTGATTTCTGGGACATTATTTTGCTGGGCTTTGTAGAGAATTGCCTGCAGATCATCTAACTGAGACTCATCACTAGCAACAATCAGTTTTCCGTAAGGTTGAGTAGCAACATGGTGGGTACGGCAATACTCATAGAGCATCCGATTACCTTGCACACATAGCTTGGCTTTAAGCGAATCCTTGGGATAGTAGATGCCAGCATGAATGACTTCGCTATTGCGTGCACTACTAATGGTGCCAAAAGCGCTTTCGCGCTCGAGCAAAATTGTTTCCCTGCCTTGAAGAGCCATTTCTCTGGCAACCGCCAATCCAATGACCCCAGCACCAATGACGACACAGTCGACTTGATCCATTTATCTGCCCAAGCCTTGAATTATTGTTCTCTGCATCCTGAAATCGTAACATTTTCAGTGTTTTAGTGGGTTTTAGAGGACTTCTTGATAAAATCTATACATGTCTTCTAAACCTGCTGCAGATAACCCAAAAACCGTATTTAGGGCCCAAGATATCGTTTTAGATAGCGCCTATCAAGGTATTGATGCTGCCAGCTGGAAATCCCTCTTTGCCCAAGCCAAAGATGCCAAATTAGAGCAATTTATTGCTGATCTATTTGCTGGTAAACCAGTCAATAACTCAGAAAATCGCCCTGCACTACATTCTGCCCTCCGCAATCTAGATAAGAATCCAGTATTGATTAATGGCAAAGATGTCATGCCAGACGTTGCCCAAGTTTGGCATCGTATTGAGGCGCTTTGTAATACATGGGCTGGTGTGACCGATGTTATTCATATTGGTATTGGTGGATCTGATTTTGGTCCACGCCTAGCAATCGAAGCTTTAGCCCATGTTCCTGGTATTGAGAGCCGTGGCATGCGCATGCATTTCTTAGCCAATATTGATACCGCAGATTTAGCTCGTATCTTGCAGCGTGCATTACCGCATAGCACCAAGGTCATCATCGTCTCCAAGTCGTTTACGACACTAGAGACCACCATGAATGCCAAGGCTGTAGTGAAATGGCTTAAAAATAACGGCCTAACAGACAGTCAGATCGGCAAATCACTTTTTGCGGTAACGGCTAACGTACCCGCAGCCGAGGAATTTGGTATCGATCAAGACCATATCTATCCATTTTGGGATTGGGTCGGCGGCCGTTACTCGGTTTGGTCTGCGGTTGGGTTACCAATTGCACTGCAGTATGGCTTTGATACCTTTAAGCAGTTCTTAGCTGGTGCTCAAGCAATGGATCAGCACTTTAAGGCTGCCCCGCTTGAAGAGAACCTGCCCGTTATCATGGCGCTCAGCCTGCTCTATCAGCAACAGAAACACAATATCAAGTCCTATGCTGTCATTCCGTATGCAGATGCCTTAGATTGGTTTCCGAAGTGGTTGCAACAACTTGATATGGAAAGTAATGGCAAGAGCGTGGATCGTGATGGCAAGCCGGTCAAGTTCTCCTGCCCAGTAGTCTTTGGCAGCTCCGGTAGTAATGCACAACATTCTTATTTCCAGTTATTACATCAAGGTACTGAAGTCATTCCGATTGACTTTATCGCAGTACGTGAACCGATGAGTAATTTGCCCGAGGCAAAAGCGCATCATCGTATTCTGTTATCGAACTGTCTGGCACAAGCGCAAGCTTTGGCCAATGGCAAGAAAACTGACAACCCGAACAACACTTATCCTGGCAAACGCCCTAGCAACCTTTTGATTCTGCCTAAGCTCAATGCCTTCTATCTAGGTGCATTACTGGCCCTGTATGAGAATCGTACGGCTGCATTAGGTGCGCTATGGAATATCAATAGCTTTGATCAACCTGGTGTTGAGCTTGGCAAAGTATTGGCTAAGCCAATCGAGGCTGCCTTAAAGAATGATGGCACTGTCCAAGCCGATGCCGGCATTGATGAAGTGACCGCCGCCCGCATTAATTTATTTAATTCTTAGGTTATTTCAACCCTAATTTGACATGCCATCTTTAATTGTTTAAACTTGTATAAACAATTTCTCAAGGAGTAAGTTATGGCTCCAGCACTTAAAGTAGAGCAAACGATACAAGAATGGGGCAATGGCCTAGGCGTCAGAATCACTTCGCCCGTTGCAAAAGCCGCACATCTCTCCCAAGGCGTTCCAATATCGGTTGAAGTCGTCAAAAATGGCGTGCTTCTCAGAGTCATAGGTAAGCCCAAATTAAGCCTCAATCAAAAATTAAAGGCTTATGATCCAGAACAACATGGTGGGGAAATCATGGATTGCTCCGCCATTGGTAAAGAGATCATTTAATGGTTGAAAAATTAAAGCTCTGGGTTCCAGAACGTAGGGACATGATCTGGATTAATTTCAATCCGCAATCGGGAAAAGAAATGAAAGATGAACACCCGATGCTTGTTATTTCACCAAAACTTTTTAATGAAAAAACTGGCATTGTGATTGGTCTACCGATGACACATGCACGGTTTAACGAAACCAATCCATTTGCGATTAAGTTTTCGATTGGGAAAGGTGATCCTGCATACATCTTGACCCATCAACCAAAATCTTTTGATTGGCGCCTTCGAAAAGCCAGACCTCATCCTTGGAAAAGTCTCCCACCTGCCCTTTTTCAAGAGGCATGCGAGGGTCTAAATTCCATCATTGAAATTGCCCATTAACACCAAATCTATTTAGGACCTACCGTGCAACTATCTCCTTCTATTTTCAAAGCTTATGACATCCGCGGCATTATTGATGAGACTGTAGATCCATCAATAGCTAGACTGATTGGTCAAGCATTTGGTACGGAGATGCGCGAACTCGGCGAGACTGAAATCGTGATCGGTCGTGATGGTCGCCTATCGGGCCCTAGCTTAATTGAGGCATTAACTGAAGGATTACTTTCTACCGGTATTAATGTGATTAACTTGGGTATGGTGGCCACACCGATGGTCTACTTTGGTGCTAATCAAACGCTCAATGGCAAGAAACCAAAATCCGGCATCATGATTACCGGCAGCCATAACCCCCCTAACTACAACGGCTTCAAGATGGTATTAGGTGGTGCAGCAATCTATGGTGATCAAATTCAGGCATTACGTAAACGTATTGAAGCCAAGCAATTTGCCACCGGTCAAGGTAGCAAAAGCGAATTTGATATTTTCCCAATGTACTTAGAGCGCATTGTGAGCGACATTAAGTTAGCTCGTCCAATGAAGATTGTGGTGGATTGCGGTAATGGTGTTGGTGGTGCTTTTGCGGGCAAGCTCTTCAGAGCATTAGGCTGTGAAGTGCAAGAACTCTTTTGCGAAGTAGATGGCCATTTCCCGAATCATCACCCCGACCCTGCGCATATTGAAAACTTACAAGATCTCATTAAGAACCTGCAGACTACCGATAATGAATTAGGTCTTGCCTTTGATGGCGATGCTGATCGCTTAGGTGTTGTCACCAAAGATGGTCAGGTGATTTTCCCAGACCGCCAAATGATGCTCTTTGCTAAGGATGTTCTGTCTAGAAATCCTGGTGGGCAGATTATTTATGACGTTAAATGTACTCGCAACCTGGCTACCTATGTAAAACAGCATGGCGGCGAGCCTTTGATGTGGAAAACAGGTCACTCTTTAGTCAAAGCCAAGCTCAAAGAAACTGGCGCACCACTCGCTGGTGAGATGTCTGGACATATTTTCTTTAAGGACCGTTGGTTTGGCTTTGATGATGGTCTTTATACCGGCGCACGTTTATTGGAAATTCTCTCCAAAGAAAAAGATCCTAATCAGACACTCAATGATTTGCCCAATGCGATCTGCACCCCAGAATTGCAACTCGCCTGTGTTGAAGGTGAGCCTTTTGCTTTACTAGAAACCATTAAAGCTAACGCTAAGTTCCCTACTTCTGAATCCATTAATACGATTGATGGTGTGCGCGTGGAATATGCCGATGGCTTTGGCCTGGCCAGACCATCCAACACCACTCCAGTAGTGGTGATGCGCTTTGAGGCTGACAGCGAAGAGGCAATTGCTCGTATTCAGGCAGAGTTTAAGGCGGTATTGTTGGCTGCTAAGCCAGATGCGAAGTTGCCGTTCTAATGTTTAGTGCATTAAGGGCTTTTGAGGCTTCTTAGCCTTTTCAAGCTCTTTTTCAGTAGTAGCTACTTCCTGAACTTGGGGAACCTCACCCCAAGCAGCGTGCTCACGCAATTGATTGAGTAATAAACACATTGCTTGTAAGGTAGGTCCAGCCATCTTCAGATTGATATTGGCTCCACCTGGAAGCACCAGATCTAATGACAACATGTCTTCAGCATCTTGCTTCTCAAAGGCGCATTTAACGTCCATGACAAGAACAGGATCTGCGCCTAAAGGATAGGCGCTTGCAGGCTGATAAGTCTCAGGTTTGACGGCTTCTCGCTGCTCTCTCTCCTTTTTGACAGCTTCCTCACCAAACTCAGCAATGGCTTTTGCTGCTTCTGGAGTATGTGACTGCTCTAGATTCTTTACCAATAGATGAGAGGTTGCAGCTAGGATAAACAGCGTTACGCGACGCGTAAACCAAAAACGAAACTCGGTGTCTTCGCTGGTATTGAAACGAAATAACAAGCGATCGTCGTTTGCTAGATAGGTGGCATTAAATTGCTTGATAGACATAAGCCGGAGTTTAACGCTGAATTACTTCAGAATTAGTCTTCTTCGCACTTGGTATTGCCATTTTGGTCTACGGTACAAATATTGGTAGTGTTCGCATCATCCAATGACTTACCCTTGGATTTACCTGATTTAGAAGAGACTACCTCAGTATTTTCAGGGGAGCTCACTGAAACACCGCCAAATGTACGACTATTTGCCGCATATTGAGCCTGATCCGCATGGAAATCAATCACTTCTCGGAGCGCACCTCCAGCAACACCCTCTCTAGGAACATAACTAGCTAATACTAATGGTGTATTTATGGTGGGAACTGGTTCAGAAGCAACGATTGTTGGCGCAGGAGGTGGAGGTGTTGTTACTGGGGCAACATATCCTAAAGCATTTCCACTAGTAAATTGAGTTCCCCAATTATTAACGCCCGTTAAATTGGCATCCTGTACGAAATTACTTGAGCCATTGATGACCAGAGCATCTAAGCTACCTGGATTTTGTAGATTGATCTGACCACAATTAGTTGAGCATCCACTATTAGCAACTGACTGCTCAGGCAGATTAAAGCTCACATTAGCAGCCGGATCCCAAACAGAGAAAGTCACTGTAGCTGGTGCAGCGCTTGATTGTGCGTTCATTAAGTTGGCACGATACATTTGATCAGAATAGGTAGCTACACTATCCACCAAATTAACAGTACCAATATAGCTATTTGCAGCTCCAACTTGGGAGTTATTGACCACTGTTTGCGCATTCAGGCTATATAGAGGAGCACTAGATCCAACGGGTGCATTAAAGCTAATAGTGGCGCCAGCATTAACCGCAGCATATCCGCTGCTATAAGGGATGGCTGTGGGTGCAATCGCAGCAACCAATAAGGTATGCGTATTGGCAACTGTGTCATTTACTGTGCCGTTATATGTAATGCTTGGATCTTCAGAAATCATCGTCCGCACATAGATTGGATTTAAGTCTAAATAGCTTATGGTGCTAGATCTCACACCTGAACCAGCAACGTACTGGAAATAGCCTCTGTAATTATCTGTGAACAAGAAGCCAACTGTAGGAGTGCGGCCTAGATAGCTAGCATCGCCAATATAAACAGCGCCGTCATAGGTTTGCGTAATACCAGTAAGGATATCCGCCAAAATATTGATTCGAGAACCAGTGACGGTGAAGTTATTCAAGCGCGCTGTATTACCAATACTATCGCCCAAAGTTACCACGCCCGAGCCTGCATTGACCACCAAAGACTCCGTCTTATTGACTGCGCCATTAATAGTTGCATCAATCAAAATATTGGCATTGGCACTTTGGAATGTAGTTGTACCCGTACCTGATGTACCAATAATGAGGTTGCCGGTATAGCTCTGTGCACCTGTTGTGGTGATATCACTCAGAATAGCTGTTGTGCCGCCAACAATTGAGAGGGCCGGCATAGTGACGCCTGAGGTTGTCGAGAAATTAGCAGGACTTGCAGCAGTGCCTGAAGAATTAATCAAACCAGAACCCAAGGCATTATTTGAACCAGCAATCAGAGTCGTACCCGCGCTCATATTAGTACCGCCAGTAAATGAGCTATTACCAGTCAATGTAATGGCACCCGTATTGGAAATAGTTACGCTACCTACCCCACTAATATTCATAGGTATGGGGGTTGCAGAACTGAGGTTGAAATTCAGATTACCGCTATTGGCTATAGCCGAAGTCACCGGACCTTGCACTGAATCGTCATAAATCACGCTGTGACCAGTAGGCAGGATTACATTAGCCACGTTAGATAGATCTGGAATTGCTCCTACATTAGAGGTTCCAGTAGTCGTCCAGTTAGAAGGATTAGACCAGCTTCCGCCTGAGGTCGGACCTGAATAGGTAACTGAATTGAGTTGAGTAATGATGCCGTTCGACCCTAATAAAGGAGCTGAATTATTCATTTGGTAGTTGTATGCATCTTGACCCGTTAAGCCAATAGCAACGGTATACGGAATATTGACTCCAACATTCTTACTTGCAAAGGTGCCGCTGGCAGTAACAGACACTGCATCCCCAGGAAGAATTCCAGAAGTTGCAGTAATACCTAAATTAGTCATATTGACTGTGCCGTTGTATACCTGGCTCACGCCAGAGATACCCAAGTCAGCGTAAGTTAATTGCAGCGGTGTAACGTTTAAGCCGCCTACAACGTAGATCGCATTAAAGTTTGGCGTGCCACCTGGAGGAGATGTTGTGATATCTGTTGAGATCGCCCTTAAACCATAGCTACCCACGCCAATTTGTGTGCCAGCTGCATTCATGGTCGGGTTTACAGGACTGACAGTGAATGCACCTGTTGTGTTACCAGCAACCACAGTAACTGCAGAACCTGATGCGGTGATATCGGCACCAATAATTGAAATGATATTGGGTGATGACACGCCTATAGCGCAGTCAGTGCAGTACGATACTCTCATAGAACCGGCGCTATAGCTCGCTGGTGTGCCATAAGTCGTCGTGTTTGACCCAACCTGAACTAGTAACTCATTTGCTCCCACAATGGTGAACTTACCATTCACGTAACCAACGTTATAGTTTTGCAAGCTTGTTGAAACGTTAGGCACCAATACATCGCTATACACGCCAGCATTGTTGGAAGAGGAGTTATTTCTGCTTACAGATACCACCGCTGAACCAAGCGCCCCACTAGTATCCGAGTCAGCATTTTTAAAGCCGCTATACATGACGCCACTGAAACCTGATGGATCTGAAGTACCAACAAACTTAGCGCTATCAACAGCCGTTACAGTCAACAATGCTTTTGCAACTGTCAGATCACCAGATGTATAGCTAACGTTGTAATTACCCAATCGAATGCCATTTACATCAGAAATACTGATAGATGCCGCATAGAGGCCTGCGTTGGTTGTTGCTGGTATGGTCTGATTGCCGCTATAAAGGATAGTAGCTGAGCTCACTGAGTCGTCATTTCTCAAACCTGCAACAGAATAGGCACCCCTACCGGATTGAGGTAATACCAATAAAGAACCATAAGTCGATGTTTGATTTTCAGCCGTTACATATAAGTTTGCCGGATTTACTGTCAGGGATGCACGTGTATAGGATATGTCGTAATTAGACCCTGCAGTAACAGTACCCTGGGTAATGTAATAAGAGCCCACATTCGATGCAGATCCTGCTGTAGTCCATGGTGTTGCAGTAGTTGCTAACGCGCCACTCATTTGATCGCCATTTACCAATCCAGATACTGCTTGATACGAAAGCGTTGGCAAGCTCGTATCGGCATAAGTCATCGTCGCATTATCAGCAACTACATTAATCGCCTTTCTAGCGATTGCCAAAGTACCTGGAGCGTAGGTAATTTGATAGTTATTTAAATTTGTGCCACTAGCCGCGCTTGGCAAGATGCCGTTTACTGCGCCAGAATACGTACCAGCATTCTGAGTACCAGGAACTGTTGTATTGCCCTGCTGAGTTAGAGTTACTATAGAGATTGCATCACTTCCCAATAAACCTGTTGCGGTAAAGCTAGCCGTACCCAGACTTAAAGGTGTTCCATATATAGTGCTTTGATTATCTGCGGTGACTGTTACTGGAGCTGCAGTGATATTGGCAGTAATCGAGTTGGTAAGGCCAGTGATTTGGTAGTTTGCATTACTTAAACTCAAGCCAGATATAGTTGGTGTTACAACAATTCCTGTACCCACATTAGCTGACGCAAAAGAGCCGGACGTAACGCCGCCAGTAATAGTCACAACATCGGATCCCAGAACACCATCAGCAACTGGTGTACCAGAAATGGTAGCAGCTGTACCAGTATCATAAGTTTTGCTAGCAGCAGAAATTCCGCTAATAGTGATTGGAGCAGTAGTGATATTTGCGCTTAATGGACTTGACACACCAGTGATTTGATAATTGGCATTGCTAAGACTTAAGCCCGATAACACTGGAGTAACTGTAATTCCTGTTCCCACGTTAGCAGTAGCAAAACTTCCGGTAGTTGCAGTACCAAGAACGGTCACAGTATCTGCACCTAGAGCACCATTCGCAGTTGCGGTACCCGATACCCCCGCCACTAAGCCAGTGTCATATTGCTTATTGCTGGCAGTTAAGCCACTAATTGTTATTGGCGCAGGAGTAATTGTGCTTGTGGTGTTATTTATATAGGTAATGCTGTAATTGGCCGCTGCATTACTACTACCATTCAATACGCCAACACCATTAATAGAAACCGATTTATTGCCGTTGCCTACTCCGCTGGTTAAGTACTCAAACGAGCCGCCTGAGAGTGCATCTACGTCACCAGTTGCAGTATTGGTATAGAGAGTTCCAGCTGACAATGTAGCAACTGGGACTGTGGTTGCACTTGTTACTGCAGTTGTAGCGTCGTAGACCTTGACTACATTGCTTGAAGTCACGCTGATCGAGGCTGGCGTAATAGCGACAATGCCTATTGGGTTAGTCAGTGTGTAGTTTGAGGCTAAGCCAGTACCGTCAGCTAATGAAGCTCCATTTAGACTGGACAATCCAGCAGAACCAACATTCGGATTGGTCAAAGTAGCTGTGCCGGTAGCCAAACTTAATGTCTGACCTGCTACGCCAGTTATTGCAATATTGGCATTAGCAACTGAGGTAGTACCATCATAAACACGATTAATTGTTACGGTTACCGGAGCTGCACTAATATTGGCAGTTAATGGAGTAGTGACCCCACTGATTTGATAATTAGCATCGCCTAAGCTCAATCCGGAAAGCACAGGTGTAACTACGATGCCGGTCGCTACATTCGCAGATGCAAAGGCACCAGTAGTAGCTGAACCACTAACGCTTACAGCATCAGACCCTAGAACACCTACAGCAGTTGGTGTACCCGTAACAACTGCGCTTAGTCCAGCATCATAAACTCGGTTAGTAGCAGACAGCCCACTAATAGTGATTTGGGCTGGAGTAATTAATCCATTAGTACCTGCGATATTGCCAGCAGTGTAGCGGTAGTTTGCAGCATCCGCCCCACTTAAGCTCACACTAGCAATGGTGTAATTCGTAGTGCCTACATTTTTACTGGAATATGTACCTGTACCAGATAAGCCTAATGCATCACCTGCTAATTTATTCGAAGGAGTAAGGCTAATACCGTTTGTTAGCGCTACTGTTGCGTCATAAACCTTCGTTGGCGTTGAGTTATTGGCTACCGTTACATTAAGCGGTGTCACAGTAAGAGCACCAGGAATGTAAATCACTGGCAATGTAGGCCCTGAAATCGTAGCACTTGTTTGGCCGGTCGGCGTAAATATGTAGTTGCCCACATTTAAATAATTTCCGGCACTAAAGCCCAGAGTAGCGTCAGAGGTCACCTTAAGACTGTAAGTATTTGAAGCAGAATCTGTGGCAACCCAAGTTGGAGTTGTTAGTGAAGAGCTGGTAATTTGAGAGACTGTTGCACTTGGTGCCGAAAGGCTCAAGGTAATGATATTTCCAGCGCAGCTACCGCTACTTACCGTGCAATATTGGGCCAGGAGATTTACTGGGGTATTAGCGGTAGAAGTGCCGCTAATAGAGCCATATGTATTCGTGGAATTTGCAGCAGTAACGACCAGCTGATATGGTAGTGCCTCAGTATATGTTCCAGTAACTACTGTTGGAGTTCCATAGTTACCAATAAGTGATGTGCTCATTACTGCTGCCGGAGTTAATGTATAGACCCCGTTAGTAGCAGTTGAGCTTTGGGTTACGCTTACGGTGATGGCATCGCTACCCTTGGCACCAGATACGGTTCCATCAAAACTCGCCGGCGCCTGTCCAGCAAATCCAGCATATGAATTTGCGCTTACTGTTAGGGGTGCAGCAGTTATTACACCTGCACCAGTAGCACTGGTTGGCAATACGTAGTTACTTAAGACTGTTCCAGAATCTGCTGTGAAATGACTTGGGATCAATGAAGCGGTGACGGTACTTGCTGGTGAATAAGCCGTATTAGCGCTTGCATTCGCTGAGTTATATGCGCCAACGGTTTGAGTAACTGTAGCGCCCTCACCTGCCACGAATCCCGCTAGAGAGAAATTACCCGTCGCTAATGTTGCAGCCGTAGTTGCATCATATTGCTTGGATGGTAATCCAGCTATAGAGGCAGTTACCGTTAACGGACGAATTACCACGCTCGAGGTTGATGCCGGTAATACATAGTTACCCGCTAAGCCGCCGCCGCTACCATTACCAAGACTTAACCCAGAGGTTGCTAAAGATGAAACATTTGCCACGTTAGCACTATCCGCATTGGCAGTACCGCTCAGAGTCAGCGTTTGAGTGCCAATGCCAGTAAGTACTGTAACTTGATTTGCTGCAAACGCTCTAGAACCATCATAGTCTTTACTTGCTGACACAGACACTATTGCTGGAGTGATGACATAAGCGTTACTAGATGGATTGGCAAAGGCAATTTGATAATTACCGTTGGTAGTAGTGCCTGCTAATGTACCTACAGTCAGTGCATAGGTTGCCGCATTCTTGACAACCGTCGTAGCACTACCATTAAATGCCATAGAACCAGTTAAAGCTACTGGCACACTAGCTGCTACATCGGTATTTTTATAACCGGTAGCAGTATAATTAGTAACCAACTGAGAATAGCCACTGTTGCTCAGTGTCGTATCGTTATAAACAGTTGAGACACTATTAGGAGTCAAGGTCAGCGTGGCTTTACCAACGACTAAATTACCAGCAACATAGCTAATGGCATAGTTTGAGAGTCCAACACCACTAGCAGCACTAGGAATAATGCCTGCAGAATAAGTAGCAGCACTTACGGTAGGTGCAACAGTTGCATTACCGCTGTAGAGTAATGTCGCACTCGTTACACTATCGCTGTTCACTAGGCCACTTGTAGTAAATGCGCTAGTTCCCAGGGCATAAGCGCTACCATAGGTGCTATTTTGAGCGCTAGCAGTGATGGTAAGCGCTTTAGTGGCAACTACCAAATTACCAGCCACGTAACTAATAGAGTAATTACTCAAGCCAGTACCTGAAGCAGCGCTGGCAATAATTCCGCCGGTATAGGTACTGGCATTGGTAGTACCAGCTACGGTTGTAGCACTGCTATATTTGAGCGTAACCGAGCTAACGGCATCACTGTTGACTAAACCACTAGAAGTAAATGAGCTCGTACCCAGGACATATGAGGTGCCGTAATTGGTATTTTGAGCGCTAGCAGTGATTGTTAGGGGTCGGGCTGTAACAGCCATTACACCATTAGCATAGGTAATGGTGTAATTTCCAATACCGCTTCCACTAGCTGCACTTGGGACAATAGAGATGCCCGTTCCAACTGCAGTAACTGCTGTACCACCCGTGCTGGTAAGTGTTACCCCTGTTAAGGTATCGGACCCAAATAAGGATCCCGATGTGATGGAGTACCCTACTCCACCCGAAGCGGATGAAGCACCAGCACTGTAAGTAATTCCAGCTGCGGTAGAAGTATTGCCATACACCTTAGTATCGTTAGCCGCAGTAATCGTTAGGGCTGCCTTATTCACTGAAGAGGCTACACCAACATAAGTAATTGTGTAATTTGATAGCCCCACTCCAACTGCAGCACTAGGTACTGTATTAAATGAACCATTTTGTGCAACACCTGAAAGTACAGAGCCAGAACCCACTACGGAGCCAGACTTAATCGTTTGGGTAACCGATGTCACCGCATCGGTAACAGCAACTCCACCGATTGATGTTACCAATCCACTGACACTATAACCAGCTGTAGATACCAGAGATGCATAGGCAGTAGACCCATTGTATGTACTGGTACTTGCTAGGTCTGTAATGGTAAGCGCTTTAGGGGTAATGGTGTATGTCCTGCTAGTACCAGATAGAGTGATACTCTGCCCTGTTCCAGATGAAATATTGGCAGAAACTATGGTGGTACCTGCTTGTACTGCATTGGCATTAATACCAGCAGAACCAATCGTGCTATTCCATACCAAGCCGTCTTTAACACCTGCAGTAGAAACTCCAAATGGTGTTGCGCTTAATGTCACGGTTGCATTACTACGCAACCAAGTTAAGGCGCTAGAGTCTGTATATGCAGTTCCATAGGCGGCTGAATAGTTCGCTCCAAGAGAAACGGTAATAGTGTAAGAGGTTGTTCCAGAACGGTAATCAATGTAGTTACCACTGGTATAGGTGGTTGGAGTAGTGAATATGCCGCCCTGCACGCTGTAACGAACATTAGAAGTTGAGGCATTGGATGAGGTAATGCCAATTTTGCCTTCAATGTCATAAGAATTAGCAGTACGTGGTGAGGCCATCGATAAGGCTACAACACCACCAGTATTGGTAACGGTACCCAAGGCGGTAATTGTTCCGCCCGTTGTGGTTCCAGCAGCAACGCCATTGCCACCAGTAATTCGAATACCATCCGCACCAGAGTTAGTGACGGCACCAATACTGGCATTGGATACCGCATTTATGATGACGCCCCCAGTTGTACCGGTATTACGGACCAATGAAGCGGTAGTAATACTTCCTGCATTACCCACGCCATAAAGAGCCACGTCAGTAAATCCAGTAATAGTGCCGGTACTGGTTGTTGTAATACCATAGCCATTGGTTGAAGTTCCGGTCATATTTACGGAACCTGCTGTAGATTCTATTGCGGCAGCGCTATAAATTGCATAGGAACTGGTCGATGATCCTGCAATAGAGATGTTTCCGACTGCCTTATAACCTGTGTAGGTTGTGCCACCATAAGCCCAGCTAGCAGTGGATGCAATGTAGAAGCCGACATCACCCATAGTATTCATGGAGGAGATACCTGGTGCAGCAGTTGCTATACCACCAGTGTTAGTTGCCCCCTGAACAATAAAGTTCCCGCCAGCATTAATAACAGAGCTCACGAAATGGATTGCTGAATGCACTGCGCCATTGCCTGATGCACCACCTCTGGCTGATAAGGTGATATTGCCACTAGTAGTCCGCAACAAGATGTTATGGATATTAAGTGCAGAACTGTAAGTAGTACTGTAGCCAGTCAAATTAATATTACCGGAGGCAATGTAATTCTTCTGAATACCAGATTGAGCGTAATAAGCCCAGACTCCACTTAGTGCATATGCGCTTGCAGAAATATTTCCAGCTGTTGCAATCAAGCTACCCATCTGATGAATACCATGCAAGCCGACGCCTACAAGCGTCAGATCACCAGAGCCTGCTGTTAAGGTGTATGCAGATGAATTCTGAATAGCCCAACTACTAGCACTTACTCCTTTGATTGTGAATGTACTGCCAGCAGTTAAGACACCACTAACCGTTACACCGGCTGAACCGGTCACATTGGAAGTTGTATTATTGGTTCCATTGAAATAACCGCTAGATTTAGCGCCACTGGCAGAACCGTAGGTGTTATCAATGTTGATATAGCCTGAAACTGCAACATCATTTACTAGGATTGCAGATCCAGCAGATTTAATCTGGTAGTTAATTGCATAGGTAGATCCGGATGTGGTTGTCAAAACACCAGTAGTGATATCTGATAATCGATTACCACCAGTGGTGTCATATGTAATTAATGACACCGCATTAGTATTAGCAGCTAATGTAATCGCACCAGCCTGACTGATGCTGTTATTTGAAGTAAAGGTCAGATCAGAGCCATTGGCAGCGCTAATTGCACCCGCTTGATAGATACCATTACCACCGCCAGCAGACGCGCCAGTCGCGGTAA
>CALRYF010000004.1:0-233496 GCA_943372325.1 Polynucleobacter meluiroseus
AAGAGAATCACATGTCTTTACCATTAGCCTTCCCAGTAAAAATCCTTGCCGGAGTAGTAGCGGCACTTTCCTTTGCTGCAGCAGCTCAGGCTGCTATGCCAGAGCCTCCTAAGCCATTAGATCTAGTCAATATGAGTTTTGATCAGCGTATGGCTCATATTCAACAGGTGCACAAGGCTGTTGTGCAATCTACACCTCAAGAAGTCGACAACTATCTACAAAAGTACAATAATCAACTGGCAAACTTAAGCCCAGCTGATGCTAAAAAATATGAAGAGAAAAGACAGGCCAATGCCAATGCATTAACGCCACAGCAACAAAGTGCATTCGAAGCACAGCAAAAAGCTTACGTTCAATCAATGACGCCAGCACAAAAGGCGGAGTTGAAACCCTATCATGATGCTTATATAGCAAATCAAAATACTGTAGCAAATAAAAAATAAGATTTTCTATTGATCAATAGCCATCCCACTGAACCGGGGTGGCTATCGTTTTTTGAGAACGAGCTTGCTTTGATTTGGTGGATGGGATTTCAAAGGTTGGGTTCAGTCTGCAAACAGAGGGGCTTAGTAATTCAGCGCGCTCAAGCTTTTGGTTGCCTAGCAATGCAAAAGCCACCTTCGGGTGATTTTTTATTCAATGTCTGCTAAGGGTCGTTAGCCGCTACTCATAAAAAATATCCGAGCTTTCTGCCCTCTAAATAAAAAGGGTGGGGGTGCCTAGTCAGTCTAAATAATGCCCAAAATAATGGGTAGTTATTGCACTTAATCTCACACTAATAGCTTTATCATTGACAGCTAATCATCAACATCATTTACAGATTAATTCAATTGACCCCCTATAGTGAATAAAAAAATATCCACGATCCTCATAGTTAGTATGACTTTATTGGTCTGTAAAGTTGCCTATGGGGTGCAGATTATTTGCAATACTGATGTGAGTAATACACAAAATCAGTTGCGGATAGAGCCAAGCGACGATGTTTATGCATTTTCAAAAATCGACCTTCCTGGCGACTTTAGATTGGCTGGGCAATACTATCCAAGTCTCGCTAAATTCAAGCTTTATGCTTACATCAATTCAAAAGATCGCTATGTTCTCGTAAGCGCTCAGGAGTTTGAGGTTGATCCTAAGGCTTGCTCACGTAACTTTGGTGATAACCGAGTTTATGCTGGGCCCTACGAAAGAGAACTCTTTTTCCAATGTCGTCAAGTTTGCAATAACTGAGTCGATGATCAAATACCTAACCATTCTCGCCTTTTTAATCCTTAGTGTGCCTGAGTCTTTTGCTCAGAGTCAGGATATTAAATTGACTTTCGTGGGTGACATCATGCTAGACGATGCGCCTGGCAGATACATTAAGGCTGGTAAAGACCCATTTGCAAGTTTTGCATCATTGTTTAAACAATCTGATAAGACAATAGGAAACTTAGAGTGCGTAGTAGGGACTACAGGAAAGGCAGAAAGTAAGCCATTTGTATTAAGGGCAAATCCAAGGGTGCTGCCTTTAATTAAAAAATACTTTAGCGCGGTATCTCTTGCCAATAACCATACCGGTGATTATGGACCGCAAGCATTCTCAAAAATGATCGACCTGCTGGATAGGGCTGGAATTCCTCATTTTGGCGGTGGCAAAGATATTCGTTCTGCTCACGAACCGATTATTTTTGATATCAAAGGTAAGCGTATTGCCGTCTTGGGGTATGCCATCTTTTTACCTAGAAGCTTTGAGGCCCTTGATGATCGGCCTGGAACTGCGTGGGGAGAGCCTGATTACATTGTTGCAGATATTAAAAAGGCTAAAGAGTTTTATGGTGCAGATATCGTGATTACCTACCCACATTGGGGTTGGGAGGGCGATAAGATCGCTTCACCACGGGAGGAGTTTTTAGCGCACTTAATGATTGATAGTGGCGCTGATGCAGTAGTGGGAGGTCATCCTCATGTTACGCAAAATATTGAAATTTATAAAGGGAAACCCATCTTTTATAGCTTGGGTAATTTTGTCTTTGACAGTTTTGATACTCTCGATACGACAACTGGTTGGGCTCTTCAGATGACAATTCATCAGGACAATAAAATTACCTGGCAGATATATGAGGCTAGGCTAGATAAAAATGGCATTCCTAAAAATAATGGCGTGATTCAAAGACAAGAGTAGGCATCCTTAATCCGATTGATTCTCCCCTGATGCTCATAGAAGTCAAATGACCGCTACTGCTTATTAAGAGACCTTTGCACAGGGCTACAAAAGAAATATTCCATTAAGCCCAACAAGCCCAATAAGCCCAATAAGCCCAATAGCACTGGGCAGTATCTGAATTAAAAAAGGGTTTGTATAAACCTATTTCAATATAAAAAAACCACCCCGTAGGGTGGCATGATTTCAGTCTAATTTAGAGAGGTGTTGAGCTCTAAATTACATGAAGACTTTTAGCACACGTTTTTGCCGCCTTGTGTGTTGCAGTTTTTAGGATCGTAGTGGCCGCTACCAGTGGTCGGTGTTGTGGCATTTTTGTTGACAATGGGTTGGGGTGCCGCTGACCCAGCATTAGCTCCAGCAGGATTTACCGCGCCCCGTCCATTATTGGCTCCCGTAGTGCCTTGATAACCTGGGTTTGCTGGTGGTTGAGGTGCTTGCTGCGCAATCGCAAAGGTTGAAAATAAGCATGTAATGAGTGTTAGTTTGTATTTCATATGTTTCCTTAATCAAGATTAATCAAACTGCTGCCTGATTAATCTAACATGCTGATTATTGAAAATAGATGAATAAGCCGTTCACATTTGATGGCTATCAGACTCCTCGAAAGCCCTTTGCTGTTTGGGTTTGATGGACTTATGAATGTGCACACTTTTGATGTTCCTATTCCCAAATGCTAAATTTGTTGGCAATAAAGCACTAATATGACTATCAGAGGGCTATTTTTAACCCTAAACCCCCTTTAAATGCACAAAAGTAAATAAATTATTATTTTTACTATTAGTATCAATTCATTAATTTAATAGAGAAATCTCATTATGAATCTCACATCATTCTTGCGCCTTCGTTTCTTTACCCCCACTCTTGTAATGCTCGCGTCTTTGGGCTTAGTGGCTTGTGGCGGATCAGGAAGTTCAAGTTCTGCGACAACATCATCAGCCAGGCCGTATAACGTGTGGCAAAACCCGTTTATGTCACCGAACCCCGGTAACAATATCCATAATGACTCCTATTTAAGTGATAGCTATAACTTCGCTGGGCCAGCAAAGCAGGGGCAGGCAACGGTAAGTCTTGCTGATGTTGTTGCTTATAAGGATCCTGCAACAGGTCAGTCAAATACCATTGTTCTCGGTGAATGTGCATCAATAGCATTTGATGCTGACGGCAATATTCAGAGTGTGTGTGCTGGGCTTCCGGCTGGACCCAATGCCACTTCCTCGACTCGCTATGTGGTTACGCTTGACCAAAATACATTAGATCTCCTGGCGGTATTTTCATTTGAAAAGCCCGTCAACCCCAATCAGACAGGCGTTGATTTTGGAGGTGCTGGCTACTTCTATCAAGATAACCAATACCGTATGGTGGTCGCGCTACCTGATGGCACTGTTCAAGTTTTACGTCGCGTGAAAACTTCTGCAGGAGGAATAGATACCTATACGAGCGATGCAACATACAACATTACAGGTACTGGCGGTGCAGTCACAGTAGCTGATAGCAGTCTGTATGCAGTTGTGCCAGATAAAGTTGGCAATATTTGGTTTACAACTGCCAATGGGATTGTTGGAACAATTACGACAGCTGGTGCAATTAGTTGGCTCAACTTAAATAATGCATCGTCTAATCCTGGAACTTCAGGTTTAGAGGCGATAGCCAATTCCCATTCGATTGACCAGGGCGATACTGCGGATGGTGCATCAGGCGTTTACATTCTGTCGACATATAACCTGTATCGATTTGGTGCATCCTCAAATGGCACGCCTAGCATTGTATGGAAGGCTGAATACGATAGAGGTACTGGCATTAAGTCTGGGCAAGTAAGCTGGGGCTCTGGCTCCTCACCAACCATATTCAATATGGGTAATCGACGCTTTGTCACGATAGCCGACAATGCCCAGTATATGAATGTCAATGTTTATAGAACTGAAGCTACCCTTGGGTCTGGTGAGCAAAGGCTATTTGCGCAAGTTGCACCTTTTGGTCAGAATGCCTTAGTGAGCGATGAAAATTCCTTGATTGTGGCGGCAAATGCTGACGGCAGCAGTTTTGATATTTATGCTGAAAATAATTATGGCAACGATACGACCTCAAGCACTTTAGGGTCCAAAACAACGCAACCTGGCTTTGCCAGAATGAATCTGACACCCAGCGGGCAATTTACTGTCGCAAGTGTGAATAACACCATCAGCGTGCCTTCGATTGTGTCTAAAGTAAGTTTGGTATCCAACATTATTTACACCTATAACAAAACGGCAGAGGGCTGGTACATCACAGGTCTTGATGCAACTGATCTGAATAAAGTGATTTTTACCAATAAAGCGGGTGGTGGAGAGCTTCGGTATAACAATTACTATTCCGGTCTTTCATTAGCCGCTGATGGAAGCATTTGGCTTGGCGTTACCTTTGGTTTGATGAAGATCACTATCAATTAAAGTCTAGATAGGCCTTGCAGAAGCGGGGCCTAGTTAAATATTTATCGCTGCATCGCGAAGGGATTGAAATAAAAAGCCACCTAAGGGTGGCTTTTGCATGACTGGTGGATCTGGCGTTATAAGCCTAATAAAGCTTAGAATTAAATTTCCAGGTTATCAATCAAGCGTGTTTTACCAAGCTTGGCTGCTGTCAAGATGACAAGTGGCTCACCAGCTTGTAGCTGTTCATTGGATGCTGGTGCCAAATCGCTCTGTTGACGAATGGCAATGTAGTCTGGTTCCCAGCCACGCTTTGCTAATGAAGCAATTGCCGCTTTTTCAATCTCGGAGATCGATTGGATATTGCGATCGTTGAGTTGTAGTACGCGCTCGCGAGCTTCTTTAAGCACTTTCATTAATTCAGGTGCTTCGGCACGTTCCTCAACAGAGAGATAGCCATTGCGTGAGGAGAGGGCAAGGCCATCCTCCGCCCGAATGGTTTCACCAGGAATGATGTCAACTGGTAAGGCAAACTGTTTAGCCATCTGACGAATAATCATCAGCTGTTGATAATCTTTTTTACCAAACACAGCAACCTTAGGCTGTACACAAGAAAAGAGTTTGAGTACAACCGTACAAACCCCTTTAAAGAAGCCTGGGCGGAATTCACCTTCAAGGATGTCACCTAATTGTTGTGGTGGATCGACTCGATATTCTTGGGGTTGTGGATAGAGGTCACGTTCAGTCGGCGCAAATAGGATGTAGACACCTTCTTTTTCCAACTTATCAATATCTGCCTGCATGGTGCGCGGATAGCTATCAAAATCTTCGTTAGGACCAAACTGCAAACGGTTCACAAAGATGCTTGCTACAACTGGATCACCATGTTGTCTGGCCAGACGCATGAGTGATAAGTGACCTTCATGGAGGTTGCCCATGGTGGGTACAAATGAAGCGCGGTTTTGGCCGCGCAAGTGATCACGCAACTCCTGAATATCGCTAATGATTTTCATGCGACAGGGGTGTAGGCAAGACGCACATAAATTGGCGCATAGGGCTCGGCTTGCGTAATTTCTACTAAGGCTTCACGTGAGAGTTCCAGCATCGCGATAAAGTTCACGATGATGATTGGAATACCTCTACCAGAGTTAATAGCATCTTCAAATAACTCACCGAACTCGACAAACTTAGTGCTTTGTAGACGACGCAAGATACGTGTCATGAAGTCACGTACAGATAATTCTTCACGAGTAATAGTGTGGTGCTGAGTCAATTTGGCACGGTGCAGAACATCACGCCAAGCCATTTGCAGATCATCTGTATTGACATCTGGCCAAGCAATCGCAATCGTAGTATCCACAAAGCCGTGGGCTACTTGAAAGTCACGACCTTGTTGTGGAATTTGATCAAGCTCTTGTGCCGCAAGCTTCATGCGCTCGTACTCTAGGAGGCGACGTACTAATTCTGCACGTGGATCTTCAACTTCTTCTTCGCTATCTGCCTTCTTCATTGGCAGGAGCATACGAGATTTAATTTCAATCAACATCGCTGCCATGAGTAAGTACTCAGCAGCAAGTTCAAGATTGGTATGACGAATTTGATCGATGTAACTCAGGTACTGTTGCGTAACCTGCGCCATCGGAATATCCAGAACGTTGAAGTTCTGTTTGCGAATCAGATACAACAGTAGATCTAAAGGACCTTCGAACGCCTCTAGAAAAACTTCTAGCGCATCGGGCGGAATATAGAGATCAGTTGGAAGCTTAAATAATGGTTCGCCATATAACTTGGCGAAAGCAGCTGACATGCCATCGGTAACTGATGGAGTGCTATCGAGCAAATCCGATATTGGCTGAGCCATAGGCTCATTGCCTGACGAATTAACCGAATTAGTCATTCGAATACACGTAGCCGCGTTGCTTGAGTTTTGCAGCTTTGGCGCGGCGCTGATCTTCAACGCTCAATGGCTCTTTATCCCAAAGGAGGGCGCGACCGGCTTGCTGCTCAGCCTCGAGCTTTGGGTTCTCAGTTTTGAGTTCATTCAAGAACTGGGTGAATTCAGATTGATATCTTGCCATGGAATTTCCTAAAATACTCAATAAATTCAATAACTTATGGAATTAATTCGAAAAGTTACTTGGGGACTACAACCGCCATTATAGGGGCTTTTTAGGGGGCTTTTTACAAGTTTGCGGCTAGCAAAGCCTCAATTTGAGGGGCTTCCACACGCGTCATCAGGTGCTTATAGGCATTGATAGGATTTTTGCTAGAAAGAGGGGTATTAATGTCAGCCCAGGAAAGGGGTGGTAAGGAGAAGAACTCTTCAACTCCAGCGGCAACCTGTGGAATAACCGGCTTCAGGTAAAGACTCAGCATCCGGAATGCTTCCAGGGTAATGCTGCAAACCCGCTGTAAGTCGGCTTCACGTGCTGGATCTTTGGCGATTTCCCAAGGCTTATTTTCATCCACGAAGCCATTTACTTTATCAGCTAGTTCCATCACGGTACGCAGTGCTTTGGCGTACTCGCGTCCCTCATAGAGCTCAGCTATTTTTTCACTTGATGATGCAATTTCTTTGAGGAGTGGATTACTCATCGCTTCATCAGAAACCACGCCACCAAAACGCTTCACTAAGAAGCCAGCGCTACGACTAGCAATATTGATGTACTTACCAAGTAAGTCACTATTAACACGCGCAACAAAATCTTGAAGATTCAAATCTAAATCTTCCATGCTGTCATTAAGCTTAGTAGCAAAGTAATAACGGAACCACTCTGGATTAAAGCCGCACTCAATTACGCTATTTGCAGAGATGAGTGTGCCGCGTGATTTACTCATCTTCTCGCCATCAACAGTTAAGAAGCCATGTGCAAAGACATTGGTTGGCGTGCGATAACCAGAAAACTGTAGTGTAGCTGGCCAGAACAAAGTGTGGAAATACAGAATATCTTTACCAATGAAATGGTATTGCTCGGTAGTGGTATCGGGCTTAACCCACTCATCGAAATTGAGGCCTTTAGTCTGGCAATAATTGAGGAAACTGGCGTAGTAACCTATAGGTGCATCGAGCCATACATAGAAGTATTTACCGGGCGCATCGGGGATCTCAAACCCGAAGTACGGGGCGTCGCGGGAGATATCCCAGTCGCCCAGCTTGCTTTCTCCAGGCTGTCCAACCCATTCTTTCATCTTATTACGAGCTTCAGGCTGCAATGGTGTTTTGACTTGAGTCCACTCGCGCAAGAACTCTTCGCAACGGGGATCAGATAGCTTAAAAAAGTAGTGATCTGAAATCTTTTTAATCGGGGTTGCACCGCTGACTACCGAGAAAGGATTCTTTAAATCAGTAGGCGCATAGGTTGCGCCACACTTTTCACAGTTATCACCGTATTGATCTTTGGCGCCACATTTAGGGCATTCGCCTTTGATAAAGCGATCTGGCAAGAACATTTCTTTAACAGGATCGTACGCTTGCTCAATGGCACGCTTTTCAATTAAACCTGCCTCACGTAGCTTGATATAAATGTCTTGTGACAGCTTTTCATTTTCAGGGCTATCAGTCGTGTAATAGTTATCAAATGAAATGAGGAAGTTGTCAAAGTCGCGCTTATGCTCTTTCCAAACATTGGCGATGAGTTCTTTTGGCGTAAGCCCTTCTTTTTCTGCGCGCAACATGATAGGGGTGCCGTGGGTGTCATCGGCGCCAACATAGTGCACTTCATGACCGCGCATACGCTGGAAACGAACCCAAATATCGGTCTGGACATATTCCACCAAATGGCCAATATGGATCTGACCATTGGCATACGGCAGGGCGGAAGTAACAAGAAGGCGGCGTTGGGAACTGCTCATGTAATACGGACTTAAATAAGAAGGTTACAAAGTTAAATAGTTAAATAGTTAAATAGGATGTAGCCCTCAATTATGCTGGCTTATGCAGTGATTTTAGTCTGCGGTTAAAGTAAAGCACCTTGAAGCCCTCATAAACCCCGATAAACTTAAACCTAGTCCTATCCTTAGAGAGTATTTATGGCAGTAAAACCGACTATTCAGATGTCTTGTGCTTCCGTGCCTGTGGTGCACGAGGTCGAGGTTATGGATGAGATGGGGCGTCTTAAGAAGACCCACATTCCCGGTGAGCGCCCTCTAACCATTTACTTGGACAAGCGTGAGGTTGTGACCCTAATGACCTTGGGGAGTGCGCCAGAGGCCTTAGTCTTAGGCTACCTGCGCAATCAGCGCCTGGTAGAGTCTCCGGACGATATTGAAAGTATTCAGGTGGATTGGGAGACAGACTCCGCTGCCGTTAAAACCCGCCGAAGTACAGTAGATATTGATGCTCTAACGAGTAAGCGGGTGGTAACTACTGGCTGCGGTCAGGGAACCATGTTTGGCGGCTTGATCGAGGAGATGTCAGAGATTCAATTACCTGAGGGCCCGACACTATCCCAAGAGGCAATAGTCGCCTTGATAGACTCCATTCGGACCCATGACACGATTTACAAGAAGTCTGGCTCAGTTCATGCCTGCGCTGTTTATGAGCGAGATGGCAAAGATGGGGTGCGTTTATTACACTTTATCGAGGATGTTGGCCGCCATAATGCGGTCGACTCGATTTCTGGCTTGATGTGGTTGGCCGACAAACAGGGTAAGGAGTTAATTTTCTTTACCACTGGACGTCTGACTTCGGAGATGGTCATCAAAGGTGCGCAGATGGGCATTCCTTTCCTCTTAACCCGCTCAGGGGTCACCTTGATGGGGCTTGAGCTGGCTCGCAAAACCAATCTCACCATCCTCTCCCGTTGCTCCGGCAAACACTTCGAGATCTATAACGCCCCAGAGAGGGTCGTTTTTAGCCAAAACCCCCAATAAATTCAGGGGTAGCTAGGGCGAAGGTTTTACAATTCGTGCATGACTATTAAATCTGACCACTGGATCCGCCGCATGGGCGAGCAAGGCATGATCAGCCCATTTGAACCTGGGCAAATTCGCCAAGACGCCGCCGGCAACAAAATTGTGAGTTATGGCACATCAAGCTATGGCTATGACATTCGTTGCGCAGACGAATTCAAAATCTTTACTAACATCAATAGCACTATCGTTGATCCAAAGAATTTCGATGAACAATCATTTGTCGATTTCAAAGGTGATGTTTGCATCATTCCTCCAAATTCCTTTGCATTAGCAAGAACGGTGGAGTACTTCAAGATCCCGCGTAGCGTCTTAACGGTTTGCGTTGGTAAGAGTACTTATGCGCGCTGCGGCATTATTGTGAACGTGACGCCTTTCGAGCCTGAGTGGGAAGGTTATGTGACATTAGAGTTCTCTAACACTACGCCATTGCCAGCCAAGATTTATGCCGGTGAAGGTTGCGCGCAAGTACTCTTCTTTGAGAGTGATGAAGTATGTGGTACTTCTTACAAGGATCGTGGTGGTAAGTATCAAGGTCAGCGGGGCGTTACCCTGCCTAAGACCTAAGCTTTTACGGCAGTGCGCAAACTTTTATTTAATCGCCGTCCTACGCGAATTAATTTAGACGAATATCGCGCAACACTCTCGCGCACTGAAGTAGCCCGTCCTGAAAATAATTTTTACCACTGGTTGCTTGGCACTAGCTGGAGTAGCTTTTTGCTACTCGTTGTCTTTGTTTATGTAGGCGCTAATCTACTATTTGCTATTGCCTACTTAGTCTGTGGCGAAGGTGCAATTACAAATGCCCAGCCCGGATCTTTATTAGATGCATTCTTCTTTAGCGTGCAAACAATGGCAACCATTGGATATGGCCGCATGACGCCTATTGGCACTTGGCCTAATATGATTGTGACTTTTGAAGCATTCTTTGGCATCGTCTATTCAGCGCTAACGACCGGTTTAGCCTTTGCGCGCTTTACTCGCCCAACCGCAGGCGTGCGCTTCTCAAAAGTAGCGGTAGTGGGGAGTCATGATGGCATACAAACCTTTAAGTTTCGTGTTGCAAATGATCGCAGTTCTCACATTGTTGAGGCACAACTACGACTTTGGCTCATTGCCGAGAGTATGTCTGCTGAGGGTGAGCGCTATCGTCGCTCTGTCGAGTTGCCACTCCATCGTGCCGAGAGTCCAGTTTTCTCGCTCACATGGACGGCAATGCATAGCGTTGATGAGACAAGTGCTTTAAAGGAGTACCTGGGTAAAGCTGCTATTGAGCGTCAATGGCATTTACTCATTACCTTTACTGGCTATCATGAGAGCTTAGCGAATCAGGTCTACGCACGACATGTTTACTTGCCTAAAGATGTCCAGCAAAATGCAAGCTTTATGGATATAGTCACAGCATTACCAGATGGCGATCGAGTCATTGATCTAACCAATTTTGATAAGTGGATTCCGAATACATCGGATAAGTTAGTAGGGGAGTTTTTATGAAATTTCGTTTCCCAATCATCATTATTGATGAGGACTTTCGTTCCGAAAATATTTCGGGCTCAGGAATTCGTGACCTCGCAGAGGCTATCGAGAATGAGGGCATGGAGGTCATCGGTTTAACCAGCTATGGTGACTTGACCTCATTTGCTCAGCAAGCCTCCCGCGCATCCTCTTTTATCGTCTCGATTGATGACGAAGAGTTTGATTCTGATTCTGAAGATCATGATCTTCCAGCCTTGAATAATTTACGCGCATTCATTACTGAAGTGCGCAAGCGTAATGAAGATATTCCGATTTTCTTGTATGGCGAGACTCGCACTTCTCGTCATATGCCGAACGACATCTTGCGTGAGTTGCATGGCTTTATTCATATGAATGAAGACACTCCTGAGTTTGTGGCTCGTCATATCATTCGTGAAGCCAAAGTCTATTTAGATTCTTTGGCTCCGCCATTCTTCCGCGCACTAACTAACTATGCCTCCGAAGGTTCTTATTCTTGGCATTGCCCAGGCCACTCTGGTGGTGTCGCATTCTTAAAGAGTCCAGTGGGCCGCATGTTCCACCAATTCTTTGGTGAAAATATGCTGCGTGCTGACGTTTGTAATGCGGTTGAGGAATTGGGTCAGCTCCTAGACCATACTGGTCCAGTGCTGCAGAGCGAGCGCAATGCTGCCCGTATCTTTAATGCCGACCATTTGTTCTTTGTAACCAACGGTACGTCTACTTCAAATAAGATTGTGTGGCATTCGACCGTTGCTCCTGGTGACGTGGTGTTGGTTGACCGTAATTGTCACAAGTCCGTGATTCATTCGATCACGATGATGGGCGCGATTCCCATCTTCTTGATGCCAACTCGTAATCACTTAGGCATCATTGGCCCTATTCCAAAAGAAGAGTTTGAGTGGAAAAACATTCAGAAGAAAATTGATGCTAATCCATTCATCAAGAATAAGAATGTAATACCCCGCGTCATGACCTTAACTCAAAGTACGTATGACGGTATCGTCTACAACGTTGAGATGATTAAGGAGATGCTGGATGGCAAAGTAGATTCATTGCATTTTGATGAAGCTTGGTTGCCACACGCTGCTTTCCATCCATTCTACAAAGACATGCATGCTATTGGTTCAGATCGTAAGCGCACCAAGAAGAGTCTGATGTTTGCGACGCAGTCGACCCATAAATTACTGGCTGGCCTATCCCAGGCATCGCAAGTATTAGTTCAAGATGCAGAAGATACGAAGCTCGATCGTGATTGCTTCAATGAAGCTTATTTGATGCATACCTCGACTAGCCCACAGTACGCGATTATTGCTTCTTGCGACGTCTCTGCGGCCATGATGGAGTCTCCTGGTGGTACGACCTTGGTTGAAGAGTCTATTGCTGAGGCAATGGACTTCCGCCGTGCCATGCGCGAAGTGGATGATAAGTTTGGTGCGGATTGGTGGTTTAAGGTTTGGGGCCCAGATCATTTAGCAGAAGAAGGTATTGGCGAGCGTTCTGATTGGATCTTGGAGCCATCAGCATCCTGGCATGACTTTGGTAAATTGGCCAAAGATTTCAATATGCTTGATCCTATTAAGGCAACAGTTGTCACCCCTGGTTTGGATATTGAGGGGAACTTCGGTTCAATGGGTATCCCAGCGAGTATCGTCACGAAGTATCTAGCTGAACACGGGGTTATCGTCGAGAAGTGCGGTTTGTACTCCTTCTTTATTATGTTCACGATCGGTATTACCAAAGGTCGTTGGAATACCCTCGTTACTGAGCTACAGCAATTTAAGGATCACTTTGATAAAAATGCGCCACTCTGGAAAGTGTTGCCTGAGTTTGTAGCTAAGCACCCGCGCTATGAACGCGTCGGGCTAAAAGATATTTGTCAGCAAATTCATGAGTTCTATAAGGGTCGTAATGTAGCGCGCATGACTACTGAAATGTATACCTCAGATATGGAACCAGCCATGATGCCTTCAGAGGCATGGGCGAAGATGGCGCATAAACAAGTAGATCGAGTGCCACTGGATCAATTGGATGGTCGCGTTACTGCAATGTTGGTCACGCCTTATCCACCCGGCATCCCTTTGTTAATCCCTGGCGAGCGCTTCAATAAGCGCATTGTTGACTATCTCTACTTTGCTAGAGACTTTAATGAGCAGTTCCCAGGGTTTGAGACGGATATTCATGGTCTTGTTAAAACTAGTGTCGATGGAAAGAGCGAGTACTACGTTGACTGCGTCAGGCAAGAGCGCGATATTACTTTGTAATGCTTATTGATTAAGGTGCACCAACTACCGCGTTTTTAGCCAAGCCACTTAGGGTCATTGCTGAGTTTTTTACCTGGCGATATCTTTGTACGTATCTGTATTTCTTAATATTTTAAGTACTGTCATCCAGGAGAAACGTATGTCAAAAAAGGCATCTACAAATAATAAAGACGAGAGTCTTTCAGAGGCGGCGCACAAACCCGTTAGCCAAAACCGCCGTGACTTAATGAAATCAGCTGTTGCACTCTCAGCGGTAGCTACGCTTCCCGGTTGTGGTGGTAGTGGAGGAGGTGGTGGAGGTTCTTCTGGTAGCCAGCCGAATATTCTCTTTATCTTGGTTGATGAAATGCGCTTTCCGAAGGTGTTTCCAACTGGTATTAATAGCGCTGCCGAATACTTAAAAGCTTATATGCCTAATGTCTATCGACTCTGGGACGGCGGCGTTAAATTTTCAAACTACAACACCGCATCAACAGCCTGCTCGCCGAGTCGAGGCGTATTAGTTACCGGTTTATATAGCCATCAAACTTGGTTTGGCACGACATTGGTAGTTAAGCCAGGCTCAGCTCAGGCTTATTCACCATCACTTCAGCCTGAATTTCCAACTTACGGAAAGCTATTAAGTGCAGCTGGATATGCAACACCCTATATTGGTAAATGGCATTGCTCTCAAGCCTCAGGACCTACCCAAGAACTTTATACATATGGTTTTCAGGGGCTCACATACCCTGACCCGATTGCAAATAATCTTCAGGGCACCTATGGGGATATGTCTGACCCAAGCTATTACTACTACAGCGATGAATATATTGCTACCCAAGCCAATACCTGGTTGAAAGGTAAAAAAGTTGGGGATCAGCCATGGTGCTTAACAGTCGGCTTTCAAAATCCGCATGATCAGGAATTTTTCCCTGCCGGAACTGAATATCAGGCATATGCCAATTACTTTGCTGATACCGCGACGAATCCAAACAACTATGCGCAAAATCAAAACTGGACGAATGCGGCATGCGCATCAGCACCATTAGTTTATCCAAATGTGTTAGTTAACCCACCCACCTATGCTGGATTACCTGCCACTGCTCCGAATTGGGAAACCAAAGTAATGCTGGAGTCTGTTCACCCAAAAGCCCATATTTTAAATAAGCAATTTTGTGAGGTAGAGTGGGGCGGTATTTCTGATGACCCAAATGCTACTACCTTTTCGATTGCTCAATACCCCAATGCGACTACCGCTTCATCGCCAACATACACGTATACGCCACCAAGCAATTCAAGTGGCCAGTTGATCGGCATTGGATACTCACCATATTCTTATTGGAATAAAGCTCTAAACCTTTACATCTATATTCAAACTATTCTTGATCAGCAGATCGGCCGTGTTTTAGATGCAATGTCGCCTGAAGTCCTTAAAAATACAGTCATTATATTTACATCAGATCATGGTGATTATGTTGGCGCTCATGGATTTGTTGCTGGTAAGACTTTATCAATGTATGACGAAGCTTTGCGAGTGCCTTTGATTGTGAAGGATATGACCGGTACATATACTGGTGATACGGCCACAGTCCGCACCCAACTTACTTCGTCTGTTGATCTGATGCCAATGTTGGTAGGCTTAGGATATGGTGGGCAAACATCATGGATGCAAGGTGATTATCAGGAGATGTACGGCAAGCGCTACAACATGTTCCCTATTTTGAAATCATCAAGTGTTGCTGGTTTGGATTACGCTCTCTTTGCTTCTGATGAAGTCTGTGCCGCAGAGTTTGACTTTGCCACCGTTCCAACTGCAGATGGACAAAGAACCCCGGTTCACATCATGGGCATCATCACTCCACAGTACAAACTGGGCGTGTATTCAAGGTGGCCTGCTGGAACGGTGCTCCCATCACCTGATGGGCAGCAGTATGAATATTATGACTACTCTACCGAAGCTGGCCAGCAAGAAACAGCAAACACTTACTCAACTTCTCCAGCCGCAAGGGTGATTAAGGATACGTTGATGAATGTATTGGTGCCTACCGTTTTGGAAGCTCCATTACCTTTGTCATATCGAGAAGCCCAAGAAAGGGCTAAATTAGGTCTAGCAGCCTTTAATTTACTCAATCAAAGTTCTGGCCGAGAATAGTCTGAGGTATCTGTGATTGCCCTTATTCCTGGGGCTTTTCCAGTTAAAACGTTACCGGAGCATCTTCATTAATCTTGCTTGAAGATGTCTCTGGTTTTGCTTCATCGCCACCGGTGAAGTAATTGTCCTGACTTTCTACTTTGGCAGTAGGCTTATCTAGATTAAAGGCTAATACGTGATCGAATGATCGTCGGCAGAGTGAGCAGAGTCAGAATTGCTAAGAGGCCCAGTAAAAATAGTTGTACGTACTCATAAGCAAGATAGGTATTAGTTTCATGACTTGATAAATGATGAACGATAAAACCTGCACATCCAGCACTGACGCTGCTAAAACCTGACAAAAGCTGCGTAACACCAGCAGTGCGACCCCTCATGGCATCTGCGGATTGAGATTGAATCAAGCCTTTCAATAGGTTGGTGCACAAGCTTAGAAATAATCCAACCAAAAAAATCATTAATAAAATGAGAAATTGCTGATGAATCAATAATGCAGCAGTGCCAAAAACACAAACTCCAAAAATTAAATAGACAGGAAGTGCCCCTTGTTTAATTCCAGATTTTGCGATGAGGATCCCTATTAATGCCCCGCTTACACTACCGGCCCCAAATACGGCATAAATATGCGCAAAAAATTTACTGGATTGGTAGCTAGACGGATGATCATGCGCATAAATCGACAGCATTGTAGAAAAAGGGGTTCCAAGTATTAAAAGAATGGCAAGTGTCCAGACCAGGGTTCTGATACTGGTTGAGCTAAGTAAATAGGCAAATTCGTTTTTAAGATCCAACAGAATTTTGTTGATCCTAAGTTTAAGCGTTTCTCCCAGTTCAACTTTGATTGGATTTTCAAATACCTTGGGGGCCAAAAAGATAGATGGCGCCATACCAATAATATAAAAAAGAAATGCTAATGCTCCATGCGGATTATTGATAGGTAGGTCATTTGCTGAGATGAGATGGGACGCAAGAATGGATCCTAAAACCCAGCCTAGGCCAGTAGCAAAATAGAAAAATTCTTGTGTAGTAGTTACTTTTGATTCGGGTACGAGAGCGCTAATCATCGCTGTTTTATTAGGCCCACTAAAGGCCACAATCACACCACTGGTAAAGCTAATGAAAGTTAAAAACCATAAAGTGGGAAGCTCATCCATGCAGGTCAAAAAGAGGGCTAGGCCGCTCAGCATGTAAAGGATCTGGCAGATTCTATACATGGTTTGCTTGTTAATCACATCACTTGTTAATCCACCAAATAAAACGAGCGCTGTCTGGGGAAGGGCGTAGCCAATGGTCACCATAGAAACACCAAAAGCGCCATAGTATTTAACGGTCAACCAGTTAAAGGCAACCAAATAAACACCTAATGCAATACTGGAGATGAGGTTAGCAAGCCAAAATAATTTAAGACCGGGACTTGATTGCGGAGGCTGCAAAATAGTTGTTTCCACTTTATTTAATGGGCTTATCTAATTGAAAAGTCACCGGAGCATCTTCATCAACCTTGCTTGAGGGCGCCACCGATTTTACGTCTTCACCACTAGTGAAGTTGAAATCCTGACTTTCTGCTATGGCAGCTGGCTTATCTAAAAATGTCGTTACTAAAGCTGGGAAGGCGATGACTACCACAACCATCACAAGCTGCAGCGCTACCCAAGGGAGCGCTCCCCAGTAAATATCACTGCTTTTAACTTCCTTAGGCGCAACGCCCCTGAGATAGAAAAGCGCGAAGCCAAAGGGTGGATGCATAAAGGAGGTCTGCATATTGACGCAGAGCATGACGCCAAACCAAACCAGAGCTGCACTAGCAGCAGCCTGGGGATTACCGTTCATGGAGGCAAGTAATACGGGGGCAAGGAGCTTGACTGCAACTGGTGCCAGCAAGGGCACAACGATGAAGGCGATCTCAAAAAAGTCTAAGAAGAATGCCAAGAAGAAAACAAATAAATTCACAATGATCAAAAAGCCAACCCAGCCACCTGGAAGATCCGAGAAAAGTTCCTCAACCCAGAAGCCGCCATCTACCCCCTGAAACACAACCGAGAAGCAGGTAGAGCCAATCAATATAAAAATGACCATGGCAGTAATGCGCATCGTATTTTGATAAGCCTCTTGCACCAAGCACTTGAGATTGGGGATCTTGGCGCGACGGAGCCAAGCCAGTAAAAGTGCACCCATCGCACCCATCGCACCAGATTCTGTAGGGGTAGCAATACCAGTCATGATGGTGCCGAGTACCAAAAAGATCAGTACTGCAGACGGGATGATCCCCATGAGGCATTTTTTCCAGAGAGCCCAACCCCGTAAAGTAAGTTCACTGACTGGTACTGGTGGTAGATAGTCTGGACGAAAGCGGCTCAAGAAAAATGTGTAGAGCGCAAAGAGGGCCATTTGCAAAAGTGATGGACCCCACGCACCTAGATACATGCTGCCCACATCAGCACTGCCACTTTGGGTTTTGAGCTGGTCAGCCAAAACGATTAATACTAAGGATGGTGGAACGAGTTGGGTAATCGTTCCAGACGCTGCTAAAACACCTGTGGCATAGCGCATGTTGTAGCCGTAACGCATCATTACTGGCAAAGAGATCATAGCCATTGCGATCACCTGCGCTGCCACAGTGCCCGTGATGGCGCCCAATATAAATCCGACGATGATGACAGAGTAACCAAGGCCGCCACGCACTCTGCCAAAGAGTTGACCCATAGAGTCCAGCATTTCTTCGGCAAGTCCACAGCGCTCTAATATCGCACCCATGAAGGTAAAGAACGGGATGGCCAGCAGGAGATCATTAGCAAGTACGCTGCCAAAGATACGTTGCGGAATAGCTTGTAAGAATGGAATCCCAAAGAAGCCCTCGCTAATAGCAATGACTGAGAAAAATAAACCAGCAGCCATTAAAGAGAAAGCAACTGGGAAGCCGATCAACATAAAGACGATCAGCCCACCAAACATTAAGGGCGGCATCCATTCCATTGGAATCATTGCATTGGCTTTTCGTAACGAAGATCTTCGGCAGGTAAAGTCACTTTGCCATTGAGAGCACCAATGCGCTTAATAATTTCCGATAGGCCTTGTAGGCTCAGCATGAAAAATCCAAAGGGCACTACAAACTTAATAGGGTAGCGCGCTAAGCCGCCGGAATTGGATGAATGCTCCATCACTAACCAAGACGGATAAAAGAGAGTGGTCCACGACAGCCAGGCAAATAAGACACATGCCGGCATTAAGAAGAAAACCAAGCCAAAGAGATCAATCCACAGGCGTCCGCGATCAGACAGCTGAGAATAAATTAAATCCACGCGAACATGCTCGTTGCGTTTCAGAGTGTATGAGGCACCAAGCATGACTGCGGCAGCAAAGAGATACCACTGCAGTTCTAGTGGCCAATTGTTACTGATATCTAGCCCATAACGCAGCAGGGCGTTAACTGCAGACACGACACATGACAGCAAAATCATGATGCCGGCTGCCTTGCCTAAGAACTGATTTACGTAATCAATACCTGCGGAGAGTTTGACCCAAAACCCCATGCGCCTTAGAGATCTGCACGACCCCGTTGGATAGCAGCAAGCACTTGCGCTGGGGCGGTGCCACCAGCATGTTGACGTGATTGCACTGAGCCATCAACAGTGAGCAATGCAAATACATCATCACTAATGAGTTCGGGGCGATTGTCTAGGCCACAAGCAAAGCGCAGCTCAGAAAGACTGAGATCAGTGAGCATGCAGTTTCTGCCAACACAGGCTTTCACCGCATGTGCAACGGCCTCATGCGCATCACGGAAGGCTAAACCTTTTTTAACTAAGTAGTCGGCCAAATCAGTAGCGGTTGCAAAACCTTCTTCGGCAGCCTTCTTCATAACCTGGGCTTTTACTTCAATGTGTGGAACCATGTCAGCAAAAATACGCAAAGTATCTTGAACAGTATCTACTGCATCAAATAAAGGCTCTTTATCTTCTTGATTATCTTTGTTGTAAGCCAAGGGCTGACCCTTCATGAGAGTCAATAAAGAAATCAAGTCACCATACACACGTCCAGTCTTGCCACGGGCTAGTTCTGGGACATCCGGATTCTTCTTTTGCGGCATGATGGAGCTGCCGGTACAGAAGCGGTCTGGCAGATCAATAAAGCCAAAGCGGGGGCTCAGCCACAGGATGAGCTCTTCAGACAGGCGTGATACATGCATCATCAAGATAGATGAGAAGGCACAGAACTCAATTGCAAAATCCCTATCCGATACGGCATCTAGGGAGTTATTGCAAATACCGTCAAAGCCGAGGATCTTAGCGACTTGCTCGCGATCAATCGGATATGTGGTTCCTGCTAATGCTGCGGCACCTAAAGGTAGACGATTGAAGCGGGCACGCAAATCTACCAAGCGACTAGCATCGCGACTAAACATTTCATAGTAGGCCATCAGGTGGTGACCAAAAGTAATTGGCTGTGCAACTTGTAAATGGGTATGGCCAGGCATGATGGTGGATGCATGCTTTTCAGCTAAATCTAATAGCGCTAAGCGAAGAGACTTCAGAGTGGTAGCAATTTCATCCACGCTGCCGCGTAACCAAAGACGTAAATCGGTTGCCACCTGATCATTACGTGAACGTCCAGTATGTAAACGTTTGCCAGCATCACCTACTAGCTCAGTAAGGCGGGCTTCGATATTGAGGTGCACATCTTCTAAGGCTAATTGCCAATTAAATTGACCAGACTCGATTTCAGCCTTAATTTGAGCCATACCCCTTTGAATATCAGTCAAATCTTGCTTGCTGATGATCTTCTGGGTGGCGAGCATTTCAGCATGGGCTAGCGATCCAGCGATATCGACCATCGCAAAGCGTTGATCAAAGCCAATAGAAGCGGTATAACGTTGAACAAGTTCGTCGACGGGTTCGGCAAAACGGGCCGACCAAGCTTGGGCTTTGTTGGCTAAAGAATTATTTGATGAGCTCATAAACACAGTATATTGGTGTAGGTCTTTGATTATTTTAAATGTTATGTCCCAAATCCTAAATTCCTCCCCCTTGGCCGCCCCAAAGCGCCTTGTTATCGCCTCCCGTGAAAGTCGCCTCGCCATGTGGCAGGCAGAATACCTGCGAGATTGCCTCAAAAAGCTCTATCCAGACTGTGACGTTCAGATTTTGGGTATGACCACCCGTGGTGACCAAATCTTGGATAAAGCCCTCTCTAAAGTAGGTGGCAAAGGCCTTTTTGTCAAAGAGCTCGAAACGGCTCTTGAGGACGGTCGCGCAGACCTCGCAGTACATTCCCTCAAAGATGTCCCAATGGTGATGCCTGAGGGCTTTGATCTTTCCTGCGTTATGGCTAGGGAAGACGCACGAGATGCCTTTGTTTCAAATGACTATGCCAGCTTAGACGAGCTTCCTCATGGTGCCATTGTCGGTACCTCCAGTTTGCGTCGCGAATCCGTTCTCAGAGCTAGATTTCCGCATTTAGTGATTCAGCCCTTGCGCGGTAATTTGGATACCCGCATGGGTAAGTTAGATCGGGGTGAGTACCAGGCCATTATTTTGGCTGCAGCTGGTTTAAAGCGCTTAGGTCTAGAGTCCCGGATACGCGCATTCCTGCCATACGATCCCTATACGCCTGCTGCAGGTCAAGGTGCTTTAGGTATTGAGACTTTAACTAAGCACCCCAATATCAAAGAGTGGCTTGCCCCATTAAATGACATGCCTACTTTATTGGCCGTTTCTGCTGAGCGTATGGTGTCACGTCAACTCGGTGGCTCATGCGAGGTGCCGTTGGCAGCCCATGCAGTGTGGGATCAAAATCAAATGCACATTCGCTCTTTTGTGGCAAGCACGGATGGCAAGGCTATTTGTCTAGCCAATGGCAGTGCAACAGTGAAGTCGGTTGAGGATGCAGAAGCTTTGGGACTTGCAGTCGCGAAGGACTTGTTGGCACAGGGTGCAGCAGATCTTATTCCAGTACTGCCCAAGTAACAACAAGCTTAATTTTTATCGGGATGAGTACCAAAACAATCATTGTCACGAGACCTAGCGGTCAAGCGCGTCAACTGATTGAGGTACTTGGTAAAGCCATTGAAGCGAGCGGGGTCGGAAAGCGGAGTCTGCCAGAGATTCTGTCTTTGCCCTTATTGACGATTGTTCCCAAGTCCGATGCAAATTTAGCTGACCACATTGCTACCGTCTTAAGTCATGCAGATCTTGCAGTCTTTGTAAGTCCAAATGCAATTGAGAGTGTGATGCGTTTATTGGAGCGTGACTGGCAAGACTTTTCAAAAAAAGTAATTCCGATTGGTGTAATGGGCGGCAGCAGTCATTTCGCCTTGCAAAATCACGGCATTGGATTAGAAGACAAGCCCACCCCCATCATCATCCCAAAGAGTAATGAGAACTGGGATTCAGAGGGATTGTGGCAGGAGCTTCAATCTTTGCAACAGAACTGGCAGGGCAAAAAAGTTATCATTTTTAAAGGTGAGGGCGGTCGTGATTGGTTGGCCGATACCCTTAAGAATGCAGGCGCTACTGTGGAGGCGATTTCAGTCTATGCACGTGTTCCTTTGGATATTGATAATCCGGCTTGGCATGCGATACGCGAGATGGATTTTAGTAAATCACTTTGGTTACTCACTTCATCTGAAGCGGTGCGCTATCTTGGTGAAGTGATAAAAGATCAATTTACGCATAATCTCAATACTGCTAGTGCGCTATGCCCACATCACAATATTGCTGATGCTGCAGAAATGATTGGCTTTGGTGAAGTCTTTACTAGCGAGCCAGGTGATGAAGCCTTGGTCAAATCAACTTTAGCTTGGTTGACTCTCTAAAAAGCGCTTTTAAAACTTTGCGGCCTGCAGTAGGGCAGGCAAAAAGATTTCATTTACCAGTATAGGATGACCCTTCAAGCGATAGAGGGTACGCCGTGCCCACAGTGGTGAGCTTAAGCTGGCAAAATGTTGAGAACACCGCTGCCATAATTCACTACTTTTATCTAGACGCGCAATATCACGGGGCGGCTTTGCTTTTGAGTGTTTACGGGTTTTGCTAAATAAGACTGCGCCCAATGGTTTAGTACCTAAACGCAAGATGGCGTGATTGCTGCCGCTAGAGCTGAGGGTTGGTATGACACTATGCGCCATTACTAGCGGAATGCCATTGGCGCAAAGTAGCACTTCGCGCACTCTGCAACGTCTTAGTTTGAAATGAAAATAGCGACTTTCGTCGCTATTAAGTGATTGAGGATAGTCGCGCAAAACCTGAACTTCAAGTTTTTGCCCAATTACTTTCTCAATTTTTTGGGTAAGAGACCCAGTATCGCTAAGCCATGGTTGCCACTCGCGTGGCGCCCGATGGATTTCACCGGAACCGACTCGATTCCATGCAGAACGGAGGCGATTTCGGTGAAACATTTTTAGCTACCGCTAAAGTTACGACGTTGACCGCCGGACTTTGGTTTAGCAAAACGTGGACCACCTGCAGGACGTGAGTCACCAGAGCGTGCCGGACGTGAATCAGCGGAACGCGCAGGACGTGAGTCAGCAGAGCGTGCTGGACGTGAGTCAGTAGATCCAGTCGAACGTGCTTCGAAATGATTGCCTGAACGATTGCCACCGCCAGAACCACCACCACCGAAACGCGATTCAGAACGAGCGCCTGAGCCATAACGACCACCGCCACCACCGCCTGAGCGATTGCCACCGAAGCCACCGCCAGAACGACCACCGCCACCGGAGCGGCCACCACCGCCACCACCAAAACTAGGCTTGGCTTGTGGCTCTAGACCAGCGATAACTGAAGCAACGATATCTTGCTGTGTAAAGCGCTCGATATTGCGGATCTTGGCGCGATCACGATGTTCAACCAAAGTGATAGCAACACCATTGCGACCTGCACGACCTGTACGACCGATGCGATGGGTATAGTCTTCTGGTTTCATTGGCAGGCCAAAGTTAATCACGTGACTAATACGTGGCACATCAATACCGCGAGCCGCTACGTCAGTGGCAACCAAAATCTTGGTATGACCTTTGCGTAAGGACTCGAGACGGCGCATACGCACAGCTTGAGGCATTGCACCATGTAGGGCAGTTGCTTCATAGCCATTAGCACGCAATGTGTCAGCGATTTTTTCGCTTTCAACCTGAGTGCTAGCAAACACAACCGCTTGATCCAAATCGGCATCAGCCAAAATATGCTCAAGCAATTTATGCTTGTGTGACATGCTGTCCGCCCAATGTAACTTCTGTTCAATATTGGCGTGCTTCTCACCTGCGTGAGCAAGTTCGATACGCTTGGCATCTGTAGTCAACTCATTTGCTAAAGACATAATCTTTGGCGCAAAAGTTGCAGAGAACATCAAGGTTTGGTTACGGCCCGCGCAACGCTTATCAATTGCCTCGAGGTCGTCAGCAAATCCCATGTCGAGCATGCGATCGGCTTCATCGATAACGAGTTGTTTAACATCATCCAAGCGAATTGCTTTGCTGTCGCACAAGTCGAGCAAACGACCTGGAGTTGCAACAACTAACAACGCACCTTTCAATGCCTGGATCTGCTTGCCATAAGGCATGCCACCCATCACAGTTGCGATACGGATACCTTTCATGCCCCGAACTAAGTTCACTGCATCGGCGGCAACCTGTTGAGCCAACTCACGGGTAGGGCAGAGCACTAACACTTTAGGTTGTGCGCGACCTGGTACAGGCGAGTTGTTCGGGTTGTCTTCGATGAGTTGATTAATCAAAGGCAATAAAAAGGCTGCGGTTTTACCGCTACCAGTTTGGCTGCTGACCAATAAGTCACCACCAGCTAAGGCTGCAGGAATAACCTGAGCTTGCACGGAAGTGGCTTGGGTATAACCCAGTTCAGCAACGTTTTTAAGGAGTGATGCCGCGAGGGCAAAATTCTGGAATTCAGTTCCAGTGCTCTTTGAGTCTTGCGACTCGTTTTTAGTTTCTTTAGAAAAAGTCATGCTATTACACATCCCCTTTTAAGGGATGTCTCCGTATGTTGCACCCATGATTTTTTATAGGGTGCGATGGTCAAAGGCATCGACCATCAGACAAGCGGCAGCGCGTTTTATAACTTCTATGTTTATGACTTCTAAACGAAACGCTGAAATAGAGCTGGGGGGCGATGAATCAAATTGCTTTAAAAAGCCTCCTATTATGGCATTTTGAGCATCAGATTACAAGGGTTTTCCCGAATTAATTATGATGTAGAAATGGAATGGATTAATTTCGAGCTCTTATCGCCAGCAAATGCAGGCATTGTTGATTTCTCGGGCTACTTGCTGGGTACTTTGCTCATCATCTTACTGCCTGGACCTAACTCTCTTTATGTTCTAACTATTGCTACACAAAAAGGGTGGCGCTCTGGCGCATGGGGTGCACTCGGAATATTTGTAGGGGACTCTTTGTTGATGATTGCGGTTGCATTAGGTGCCGCATCACTTTTGATGTCGTCTCCAGTCATCTTTAGTCTAGTGCGTGGAGCAGGTGCACTGTATTTGGCCTGGATGGGTTTTGGTTTGTTACGCAGCGGGCTTCAGCGCTGGTCCTTGGGCGTACAAGCAAAGACTTATGAAATCCAGATGCGTTTAATGCGATTGCATCCAATGCTCGCAGCATTATCGCTATCGTTAACCAATCCGAAGGCAATCTTTTTCTTCATTGCCTTCTTTTCGCAATTCATTCGTCCAGACACTTCTAATCCTGGATACACATTTATATACCTGGCAATTGTTTTACAAATCATGAGTATGACTTATTTGGGCGCCTTAATATGCGCAGGTCAATTCTTCTCAAAGTACTTTGAGAGTCACCCTCGCTCTGCTGCAGTTCTTTGGATGATGGCTGGCTTACTGTTTATTGCTTTTGCACTGCGCCTGGTAATTACTTAGCCTTTTATTTAAGGTGTTTGATCAAGCGCTCTGTGCCTTTGCTGTAGGGAGGGCGCGCAAGTTTAGTGCCCCTCAGTATATTGGTGCCCAATAGACCGCGCACTTCCAGAATCGACTTTTGATGGCTGAAAGTATCAAAGCCAGCTTTGCCGTGGTACGAACCCATGCCGCTAGTCCCAACACCGCCAAAGGGGAGTGACTCAACTGTCGCATGCAAGAGCACATCATTAATAGTGACGCCACCAGAGCGAGTTTCTTCTAATACACGCTGCATATTCTTTTTATCTTTACCGAACCAATAGAGCGCCAAAGGGTTGGCTTTGCTGTTGACATAATCAATCGCCGTAGAAACATTATTCACAGTAACTATTGGAAGTATTGGGCCAAAAATTTCTTCATGCAACACACGTGCTTCAGCTGGGACATCAATAAGAACGAGCGGCTCAAACCTTCTTGCGCCTGCAGATGGGTTATTTAATAAAGCAATTGCTTTGGCGCCGCGATCTAGTGCGTCGGCTACCAAATGTTCCCAGTGCTGCAATTGTTCATTGTCAATTGGGCCAGTCAGTTCGTCTGGGTTGCTAAATTGTGTTTGCGCAGCTGTTTTCAGTTCTTCAATAAATGCATCGCGATTCGTTTGATCAATTAATACATAATCTGGCGCAATGCAGGTTTGGCCTCCATTGAGTAGCTTTCCGTAAACAATGGCTGCAGCTGCGTCCTTGAGTTTGGCCGAGACATCAATGATGGCTGGGGTTTTGCCTCCTAGCTCCAGGGTTACTGGAGTAAGATTTTCTGCGGCAGCGCGCATCACTTTTTTGCCAATCGCTTCTGATCCTGTGAAAAAGAGGTGAGCAAATGGTAATGCTGCAAATTGCTCAGCTACATCAGCTCCACCGGTAGTGACACAAAATTCGCTAGGGTGAAAATATTCTTGAATCAAGCCTGCAATAAATCCCGAAGTGCGTGAGCTCCGTTCAGATGGCTTTAGCCAAACACGATTACCAGCAGCAAAAGCGGCAATTGCTGGAATTAGTGCTAATTGAACAGGGTAGTTCCAGGGACTCATGATGCCAACTACGCCAAGCGATTGAGGTTCAATCCAGGCTTGCGATGCACCCAGGTGAAACGGAACTTCTCTTTGCTCTGGTTTCATCCATTCTTTGAGATGCTTGCGCGTGTGCTTGCAGGCTTGATAAATCATTTGACACTCAGCTAGTCGCGTCTCTATTGGATGACGTATTCCGAAATCAGCGATGAGGGCCTTGGAGATTTTTTCTTCATTTGCTTCCACCATTTTTTCAATGCGAGCAATCCGATCTAGCCTCACTTCAATCGTAGGGTTTGGTTCTACAGCGTAGGCTGCTTTAATTTCATCGAGCTGGATAGTAAGGCGATTCATAGTCTATTAATTGTTGGCAAGCATTTGAATAAGGCGTTAGGATAAAGCCATGGATACAAATTTAGATAAAAATGAGCCCCTTTTAGAACGCGCCACCTTGGGTGGGGGCTGTTTTTGGTGCCTTGAGGCGGTTTATCAGCAAATTTCTGGGGTCAAATCAGTGGTCTCTGGTTATGCTGGTGGCGCAAGACCTAACCCGACCTATGAGGCAGTTTGTACTGGTGCTTCAGGGCATGCTGAGATTGTTGATATCTTATTTGATCCCCAAGTGGTTTCATTTAGAGATCTGCTCGAAATCCTTTTTGTCATTCATGACCCGACTACTTTGAATTACCAGGGCAATGATCATGGCACCCAATACCGCTCAGTGATTTTTACGCACAGCGATAGGCAAACCCAGATTGCGCACGAAGTAGTGAAAGAGCTCGAGGATGCAAAAATCTACTCTAATCCAGTAGTGACTCAGATAGATGCTGCGCCAACCATTTATCCAGCCGAAGACTATCACCAGAATTATTTTCAGCAACATCCCAATCAAGGGTATTGCATGGCAGTCGTCGCGCCTAAGTTGGCTAAATTTAGAGCGAAATTTAAAGCGCTCATAGCGCCGCAGTATTCCTGATATTCCTAGGCTCCTGAAGCCTTAGGGGCTTGATTAAGGGGCCAGCCGATTTACTTTCCATCCGAGACCTTCTAATTTGTAGTGCATGCGGTCATGCAGTCTAGAAGGACGCCCTTGCCAGAATTCAATTTCAGTAGGGTGTAGGCGGTAGCCACCCCAATGCTCAGGACGTGGAGGGGTTTCTCCAAACTCTGCTTTAAAGCGCTTCTCAGCTTCTTCCAGGAACTCACGATTCGGAATCGCAGTACTTTGTGGAGAGGCCCATGCACCGATTCTGGAGGCGGCTGGACGGGAATGAAAATATTCATCACTTTCAGTTGCGCTAACTCGCTCAACGACCCCCTGAATACGGACCTGACGCTCTAATTCATGCCAATGAAAGAGTAGGGCTGCCTGTGGGCGCACGGCCAGCTCTTTGCCTTTTTGACTTTCGTAGTTGGTAAAAAAAGTAAAGCCGTTTTGATCTGCGCCTTTTAGTAAGACAATACGGGCTGATGGATTACCAGCCTGGTCTGCAGTCGCTAGGGTCATGGAGTTGGGTTCAGGGCACTCTGCTTTCACAGCCTGATCAAACCAGAGCCTGAAAAGCTGCAAAGGATCATGAGGAACTTCGGTCTCTGTGAGCTGGCCAAAGGTATAGTTTTTGCGAAGTTGTGCAATAGAGTCCATTTATTCAGTATAAAGAGAAGCTATGGCAGAAGACAAGGTAGAAGATAGCTTAGAAAATCGACGTTTTGGTGGGGTCGCACGACTCTATGGACCAGAGCTGCGCGAGCGTTTTCTGAATGCGACAGTGGTTGTAGCTGGTCTTGGAGGGGTTGGCTCCTGGGCGGCAGAGGCCTTGGCTCGTACCGGCATAGGACATCTGGTCTTAATTGATTTTGATCATATCGCTGAAAGCAATACCAATCGCCAGTTACATGCTCTCGAAGGTCAATACGGAAAAGCAAAAGTAGAGGCAATGACCCAGCGTATTTTGCAAATTAACCCAGAGATCAAACTGACTGCTTGTGATGAATTCTTGGAGCCTGAAAATCTAGATCGACTGATTCCATCCAATGCATTGGTATTGGATGCTACGGATTCAGTGCAAACTAAAATTGCTTTATCAGTGTGGGCTGTCAAAAATAATCGTGCCTTAGTGATGTGTGGTGCTGCAGGTGGAAAGTCAGACCCAACCTCAGTACGCTGTGATGATCTATCGCGCACTGAACAAGATGCTTTACTGGCTAAGGTTCGTCAAGGCCTAAGACAGGATCATGGTTTTTCCAGAAATCTCAAGAAAAAAATCGGCATTCGGGCAATCTACTCGCATGAGCCACGGGCTGGCGCTTCCAGCGGTGGCCTAGCGTGCTCTGGTTATGGTTCCACGGTGATGGTAACGGCCGCTTGCGGGCTGGCTGCTGCTGCAGAAATTCTGAATCTCATCTCTACGCAGTAAGCTTTTCTCAAAAAGTACTGCAAATCCTTAAGGGGATTCCCTGTAAGAAATTACTGATTCTTATGCAGTCAGAAATAAATTATCAAGATAAGCTGCATTGATTTCAAAAGCATTTTTATTTTTACATGCGTATATTTATTCAATTAATCACTTTAGTAGTTTTTCCCCTCTAGTAGCCATCTTCAGTACTCCCTAGACTTTGCCTCGTTGGTATATCGCCAACAGCAAATCGAAAGGAGGTCTCTCTTGCAGACTGAACACACTGGCTTAAAACGCCATCTCAAAGTACGCCATATTCGCTTGATGGCATTAGGCTCAACAATCGGTGTAGGTTTATTTCTTGGCTCAGCAAGTGCAATTCAAATTGCTGGTCCATCCATTCTGCTGGGCTATTTACTGGCGGGTATCGTTGCCTTCATTGTCTTGCGCACCCTTGGTGAAATGGCTGTTCATGAACCAGTAGCGGGGTCTTTTGCCGCATACGCCAATAGCTATGTTGGCCCCCTAGCTGGTTATATGGTGGGTTGGGGTTATTGGACCTACTGGATCGTAGTAGGCATTGCCGAAGTCACAGCAGTCGGAATCTATATGGGAATTTGGTTTCCAGAGACTCCACAGTGGGTTTGGGCGCTCTCCTCAATTGTGATGATGGGTTTAATTAACCTCATTGCGGTCAAAGTGTTTGGTGAGTTCGAGTTTTGGTTTGCCTTGATCAAAGTGGTGGCCATTGTTGCAATGATTGCACTGGGAGGCTCCGTCATTTTATTTGGCTTTACGAATGACTGGCAGCCCATCGGCCTGAGTAATTTGTGGCAACACGGCGGCTTCTTCCCCAATGGCATCAGCGGCATGTTGCTCTCCTTGCAGATGGTCTTGTTTGCTTATGTAGGCATCGAGATGATCGGTCTTTCTGCCGGTGAGGCAGAGAATCCCCAAAAGACGATTCCAATGGCAATTGATTCTTTGGCTTGGCGCATTCTCATTTTTTACATGGGCGCGATCCTCGTCATTCTGGCTATCTTTCCCTGGAATCAAGTGGGTCAGCAAGGTAGTCCATTTGTAGTCATGTTTGAACGATTGGGTTTGCGCGAGGCTGCGGGCTTGGTTAACTTTGTGGTGATTACTGCCGCTCTTTCGTCGTGTAATGCAGGCATCTTTAGCGGCGGACGCTTGTTGTACTCCCTATCTTCTAATGGCTATGCTCCTAAGTCATTTTCAAGACTGTCTAAATATGGCGTTCCCCATCGAGCTGTGATGAGTACGGTTGGGGTTTGTATGTTGGGCGTGGTGCTGAACTATTTTGTGCCAGATAAAGCCTTCCAATACATGATGGCTGCAGTGACTTTTATTGGTTTGATGGTTTGGATCGCGATCTTAATTACGCAGATTAAATTCCGTCGCTCATTGTCAAAAACCCAAGTGGCTGAGTTGGCCTATCGCGCTCCTTGGTGGCCTTATTCCTCGTGGTTTGCTTTGGCATTTATTGGTTTAGTAGTGGTGCTAATGGGCTTTCATGAGGATGCACGGATCGCATTAATAGTAGGGCCGTGTTTATTGAGCGTGTACCTCGTAATGTTTTATGTTGCGGGACTACATCGCAAAACTGCAATCCAACGTGACTTTAAATAACAGGAGATAGCAATGATTATTGGTGTACCTCAAGAAGTAAAAAATAACGAGTTCCGGATAGGTTTAACACCGGGTAATGTCAGCGGACTATGCAAGCAAGGACATTCTGTTCTGGTGCAGCGAGGCGCAGGTGAGCAGATTGGTCTGAGTGATGAGTCGTACTTACTGGCTGGTGCTAGCTTAATTAATAGCGCGGCAGAGGTGTTTCATAAAGCAGAGATGATTGTGAAAGTAAAAGAACCTCAAGTGCAAGAGTGCGCCATGTTGCGCGAGGACCAAATTCTGTTTACCTATCTACATTTGGCGCCAGATCCAAAACAGACTAAGGCCTTATTGCAATCAGGTGCGACCTGTATTGCTTATGAAACCGTCACCGCAATAAACGGCGCTCTGCCGCTACTAGCACCCATGAGTGAGGTGGCAGGTCGTATGTCGATTCAGGCTGCCGCAGCGCATTTAGAGAAGACGAATGGCGGTCTAGGAGTTTTGATGGCCGGTGTACCAGGGGTTTCTCCCGCAAAGATAGTCATTTTGGGCGGTGGCGTAGTGGGACGTAATGCATTGCAAATAGCAGTAGGCATGGGCGCAGATGTTTGTATCTTTGATCGGGATATCGAGCGCTTACGTCAGATTGATATGTTCTATGGAAATCGAGTGAGAACGTTTTACTCAGATAGCTTGCTAATCGAACAAGAGGTCTGTGAGGCAGATGTTGTGATTGGTGCAGTATTACTCCCAGGCGGCGCTGCTCCAAAGCTGGTAACCCATGACATGATTAAAAAAATGAAGTCCGGTTCAGTGGTAGTGGATGTGGCGATTGATCAAGGAGGTTGTTTTGAAACCTCCAAGCCGACAACCCATGCAGACCCAACCTTTTTGGTAGATGGCGTTATTCATTATTGCGTCGCGAATATGCCTGGAGCGGTAGCGCGAACATCGACATTTGCTTTAACTAACGCTACTTACCCTTTTGTCGAGGCCTTGGCAAATCGTGGTGTGATCAAGGCGCTTTCGATTGACCATCATTTACGCAATGGTCTGAGCGTACACAAAGGGGTGCTGACCTCCAAGCCAGTTGCAATGGCGCAAGGACTGGACTTCGCATTAGCAGAGGAGCTTTTGGTGGCATAAGTAAGCTTGACACGCAATCGTGTTTAGCGAGTCCGGTAGGTGGGGGAGATACACTATCCCTTTCAGCAAGGCATTGCTCAACCTACCGGATTTTTCAATCAATGGATTTTTCAGCATTAACCCTCTCTGCTGGCGTAGTTGCCTTGGCGGAGATGGGGGATAAAACCCAGCTGCTCTCATTGATGCTTGCGGCTCGTTACCCCAGGCAAGCCTTAGCGATCATTGCGGGCATTTTTATTGCCACGATTGCCAATCATGCTTGCGCTGCATTCTTTGGACATTGGTTAACGAGCTTAGTGTCACCAGATGTTATGCGTTGGATTTTAGGTTTGAGTTTCCTAGGAATTGGTTTGTGGCTATTAGTGCCTGATCACATTGATGATGCCGCGGGATCAAAGGTGGCCGATAAGGCTTTTCAAGTCTTTATGCTGACACTGGGTCTGTTCTTTTTGGCGGAGATGGGTGATAAGACCCAGATTGCGACCATCGCCTTAGGGGCTCGTTACGATGATGTGATTGCCGTGACAATTGGCACCACATTAGGGATGATGTTGGCCAATGCCCCGGCAGTTTGGATTGGTCAGAAATTTACTAAACGTATGCCGATTAAATGGGTCCATGCAGTTGCTGCTGTGACCTTTATTGCCATTGGCTTAGCCACCTTAATCTGGGCGTAACTTGCTGGGAAAGCAAGTCTGCCAGCCAAGACTTAAAATAGGATTATGAAAACTGATCTGCCCCAGAGCTTTCGTAGGCTCGAATACCATCCGCCCGTCTATACCTTCGATAAAGTCGAGCTAGATATCGCCTTAGATCCAGCGCGCACGGTTGTGAAAAGTCGTATTGAAGTATTGCCAGGTAAAAGCTTTGCCCCAGGAGCACCCTTAGTTTTGGTGGGACACGAGCTTGAGTTTGTAAGCTTACGCATTAATGGGGAAGCGCATCGTCATTTTGAATTGACACCAGAAACACTGACGATTCATGCTTTATCAAATGAAGGTAAGGAAAAGTTTGTCGTTGAAATTATTTCTGTCTGTACCCCCGAGAAAAATACTTCTTTGATGGGTTTGTATGTTTCCAATGGAAACTTCTTTACCCAATGTGAAGCAGAAGGCTTCAGAAAAATTACTTACTTCTTAGATCGCCCAGATGTGATGGCGCGTTATCGAGTGACCTTACGTGCTCGTGAGGCAGAGTGCCCGGTATTACTATCCAACGGAAATCTATTAAATACCGAGAAGCTGCCAAATGGTTGGCATAGCGCTACCTGGGAAGATCCTTTTCCGAAGCCGTCCTACTTATTTGCGTTGGTGGCGGGTAAGTTGGAATGTATTGAAGAGACTATTACCACTAGCAGTGGTGCTAAAAAGCTCTTGCAGATTTGGGTTGAGCCGCATGATCTGAATAAGACTCGCCATGCTATGGACTCTCTGATTGCCTCCATTCATTGGGATGAAAAACGCTATGGTTTGGAGTTAGATTTAGAACGCTTCATGATTGTGGCGGTGAGCGACTTTAATATGGGTGCGATGGAGAACAAGGGTTTGAATATTTTCAATACCAAATTTGTTCTTGCACAACCAGAAACTGCTACCGATGCAGACTTTGCCAACATTGAAAGCGTGGTTGCCCATGAATACTTTCATAACTGGACTGGTAATCGAGTAACTTGCCAGGATTGGTTTCAGTTATCGCTTAAGGAAGGTTTAACTGTTTTTAGAGATCAAGAATTCTCTGCTGATCAAATGGGTAGTGAATCTGGCAGGGCAGTCAAGCGTATTGATGACGTGCGCTTATTACGTCAACTGCAGTTCCCGGAGGATGCGGGTCCGATGGCGCACCCAATTCGTCCTGATGAATACCAAGAAATTAATAACTTCTATACCGTCACTGTCTACGAGAAGGGTTCTGAAGTAGTCAGAATGTATCAGACCCTCTTAGGTATCGATGGCTTCCGTAAGGGGATGGATCTGTACTTTAAGCGTCATGATGGTCAAGCAGTTACTTGCGACGACTTCTTGGCGGCGATGGCTGATGCCAATGGTAAAGACCTAACCCAGTTTAAGAATTGGTATAGCCAGGCAGGTACCCCGCGAGTGAAGGTGCAAGAAAGTTACGATGCCACTAAGAAACAGTATCAACTCACGCTCAGCCAGATTTGTGCTCCAAGTCCTGGTCAGCCAGAGAAGCAACCTTTTCATATTCCACTGAAAATGCGTTTGCTGACTAAAGCGAATAAGCAGAAAGAGCAGTTGCTGGAGTTGACACAAGCAAGTCAAACCTGGACTTTTGACAATATTGAAGAGCGTCCAGTGCTTTCGCTCAACCGAAATTTCTCAGCACCAATTAATTTGGATTTCGAACAGTCTGAAGCAGATCTGCTCACTTTGTTCTCAAGTGACGACGATGCCTTTAATCGCTGGGAAGCTGGCCAGAAGTTAGCGATGCAGATGATTCTGAATAATCGCTTGCCCGATGCCCAATTGATTGAGGCTTATCGCAATATTTTGTTAGATCCAAATTTAGACCCTGCATTTAAGGATCTGGCTTTAACACTTCCTGCAGAGTCATATTTATATGAGCAATGCAAGAGTGTTGATCCACAGCAAATTTTCACGGCACGTCGCGCTTTCCGAAGAGAGATTGCTAAGCAGTTGCAACTGGAGTGGGCCGCCTTGTACCAACAAATGCAAACACCTGGGCCCTTTAAGTCAGATGGGGTAGATGCAGGTAAGCGCGCCCTGAAGAACTTGGCCTTAAGCATGTTGCTGGAAGCCGCTCCTGCAGTATGGGCGCCTATGGCCGCCAATCAATATCAGATTGCTGACAATATGACAGATCGCTATGCGGCGTTATCAGCATTAGTGGTGCATGGTACAAAGCAAGCTGCTGATTGTTTGCTTGATTTCTACAATCGTTTTGCAAATGATGCCTTGGTGATTGATAAGTGGTTTGGCTTGCAATCTAGTCGTCCTCCTGTTGACGGACTTGAGTCCACATTAGCTAATGTGCAGAAACTGCGTGAGCACCCCGCATTTAAGTTGAATAATCCCAATCGGGTCCGCAGCGTCATTCATGCTTTCTGCGCCAATAGTCCAGCCAGCTTTCATCAGGCTGATGGCAGTGGCTATGAGTTTTGGGCAGATAGCGTATTAGCACTCGACCCAATTAACCCTCAAGTAGCCGCACGCCTTGCCAGAGCCTTGGATCGCTGGCGTTTATTTGCCCAGCCCTATCAAGATCGCATGAAGGCCGCACTGGAGCGCGTTTCTGCTAGCCAAACACTGTCTCCGGATGTCAGGGAGGTGATTGGAAAAGCACTTGGTAACTAAGCAGGCCAAAAGCGCTTAGCGGGGTATATCTCTCATATTGGGGGCTCCCCCGCCGAGTGCTACAAGATTCTTCAAAGCCTGCATCCGAATAAAAGTTGTAAGGGCTTCCTGGACCGTATTGGTTGGACTTAGATTTTTATCTGAGTACTCCATAACATCTTGAATTAATTCATCATCTATATCGAGCATCATCGCTAGAACCCTCTGTTTTAAATGCAAAAATTAAAATATCTAAGCTATAAATTATGATGCCAACAAATAACAGGGCAAAATAGACCCTAATATCAATAGAGCTTTGGAGAATTAGCTTTGTCCTCAAGTACCCATATGAATTTCAAGCAATATTTGACCTCCGCTAAACCTGCGGGCGCTCCTATTCCTGCAGGCTTACAGGAGTTGTTAACTGCCGTTGTTAATACCTGTTCCACTTTGAGTCATGAAGTAGCGCAGGGTGCCTTGATTGGCTTGTTAGGGTCTGCAGGCACGGGTAATGTACAAGGCGAAGTTCAGCAAAAACTCGACATCATTGCCAATGATTTACTGATTGAAGGTGTGCAAGGTTGTAAAGCGCTAGCTGGTTTAGCCTCCGAAGAAATAGAGTTACCAGTTCCGGTTCAAGGCACTGGTGATTACCTCCTCCTATTTGATCCACTCGATGGCTCATCCAATATTGATGTGAACGTTTCGATTGGGACTATTTTTTCAGTCCTCAAGAAACAAGATCCAACTACGCCTTTGCAAACGGCTGACTTCTTGTTATCTGGACGCCATCAAGCTGCCGCAGGATATGTGGTCTATGGTCCACAAACCACTATGGCTTTGACCTTGGGTGATGGTGTAGTCATGTTTACTTTAAATAAAGAGACCGGTGAGTTCTTGCTCATCAAGGACTCAGTCAAGATTTCTCATGCCACTAAAGAGTTTGCGATCAATATGTCCAATATGCGCCATTGGGCTGATCCTGTGCGCCGCTATGTTGAAGAATGTTTAGCTGGTGTAGATGGTGCGCGCGCTAAGGATTTTAATATGCGCTGGATCGCCTCGATGGTGGCCGATGTGCATCGTGTTTTATCTCGTGGCGGAGTCTTTATGTATCCATGGGATCAGCGTGAACCAAACAAGCCCGGTAAGTTGCGTTTGATGTATGAGGCTAACCCAATGAGCTTTTTAGTAGAGCAGGCGGGTGGCGTATCGATTAACGGTACTGATTTAATTATGGATTTACAGCCAACTGATTTACATGAGCGAGTCTCAGTGATGCTGGGCTCTAAAGAAGAGATTGATCGTATTCAGCAATATCACTCTTAATTAGACTGCCTTCCCAAATAAAAAACCCAATCAAGCGATTGGGTTTTTTATTGTGCTGCAGACATTCCGAATATGCAGTGACTAGCCTTATCTTTAGGGCTTTACCTTTTCCTTGAGGTAGGCAAGTGACTCTTCCACTTGATCAATCAGGATCAGGCAAATATCTCCAGGGGAGAGGCCATTTAAGGCGGTATCAATCGCTTTAAATTCCCCATGAATCTCTTTTATTTCCTTCGCCTTGGTTGCTCCGACCAGACCTTCTTGCAATAGTTTTAGCACTTCTCCATCTTCACGACCGCGTTGACAGGCATCTTGATAGAGAATGACATTGTCAAAAGCATTGCCTAAGATACGCGTCAAATCACGAATATCCTCATCACGACGATCACCGGCGCCACTAATAACTACATGACTCTTGTTGGGTTTCATAGCCTCAACAGCGCTCGTTAGGGCACGCATTGCATCGGGATTGTGACCATAGTCAGCAATTACCGTAGCGCCATTGTGCTGGAATTGATTGAAGCGACCTGGCACTGAATTTGGATTGCTTTCAAAGCTGTGCAGACCGCGCGCAATTTTTTCTGCATCTAGGCCTAGCGCCCAAGCTGCACCGATAGCAGCCATCGCATTTTCAATTTGAAAGCCAAGAACACCATTTTTTGTCAGCGGAATTTCGCTCACGGGGAAGCGGTACATTACACGTGAACCTTTTGATGCCAGAATATATGTGCCATCAAAGTAAATTACTTTTTTATTCTTAGCTCGATGCGCTGCAATCACAGGATGGTGTTGATTTTGGGCAAAGAAGATCACGCGGCCGGTGCATTTGTCACCCATCTTCACTACCATAGGATCTGCTGCATTTAATACTGCAGCACCAGTAGAGGCAACGTTTTGGACAATGACACGCTTAAGAATCGCCAGGTCTTCAACGCTAGTGATGTAATTCAGGCCTAGATGATCACCTTCACCAATATTAGTCACTACAGCGACTTCACAGCGATCAAAACCAAGTCCTTCCCGAAGCATTCCGCCGCGCGCTGTTTCCAAAACAGCAGCGTCTACATCAGGATGCATCAATACATTACGAGCACTTTTAGGGCCACTGCAATCGCCGGTATCGATCAAGCGATGATTGATATAAACACCATCAGTCCCAGTCATACCCACACGTAGACCAGTTTCATTTAATAAATGAGCGATGAGTCGAACAGTGGTTGTTTTGCCATTAGTACCTGTGACAGCAACTACTGGAATTCGGCCATCTTCGCCAGGAGGAAACATCATATTAATGATGTCCTCGCCAACAGGGCGCCCTTTACCGTAGGAAGGTTTTAAATGCATCCGCAATCCAGGCGCTGCATTCACTTCCACAATGCCGCCACCTTGTTGCTCTAATGGTTTATAGATGGATTCACAAAGAATATCTACACCAGCAATGTCAAGGCCGATCATTTGCGCAGCTGCGATGGCGCTGGCTGCTACATCAGGATGAACATCATCTGTCACGTCAGTAGCGGTCCCACCAGTACTGAGGTTGGCATTATTTCGCAGTAAAACGCGCTCACCAGTCTTGGGAACATATTGTGGCGTCAGTCCATTACCTGCGAGGTGCGCTAGTGCAATGTCATCAAAACGAATCTTAGTCAGGGCGGTAGCATGGCCATCACCACGCAATGGGTTCAGATTTTCTTTTTCTACTAATTCAGTAACAGTGTGTTTACCATCACCAACGACTTGAGCAGGTTCACGACGGGCAGCAGCAGAGAGGCGATTACCGACAACGAGTAAACGGTAGTCTGCGCCAGGAAGGTAGCGCTCCACAATGGTTTCACGACCAAAAGCTTGGGTCACGATAAAGCCAGCACGCACTTCTTCTTCGGTTTGAATATTGGCAACAACACCTTTACCTTGGTTGCCATCTTTTGGCTTGAGCACAATCGGCCCACCAATTTTTTGAGCGGCACGCCAAGCATCATCAGCGGTAGTAACTACTTCACCAATTGGTACAGATACACCAGCTGCAGCTAGTAAGTTTTTAGTCAGTTCTTTATCTTGGGCAATCGCTTCAGCAATCGCACTAGTGTCACTAGTTTCTGCAGCTTGAATCCGTTTTTGTTTGCTGCCCCAACCAAATTGGACCATGCTACCTTCGGTCATGCGGCGATAAGGAATGTTGCGCTGTACAGCGGCATCAACAATCGAGCCTGTACTTGGGCCAAGACGAACATCTTCGTAGAGTGCCTCGAGCTCGGAGAGGGCAGCAGCAAGATCAAAAGGTGCATCGTTAAGCGTTGCCTGAATTAAAGCAAAGGCAAAGTCAAAGGCCATGCGACCTACAACTTCTTCGGTATATTCCACCACAACTTGATAGACACCAGTATCAATGGTCGGTACGGTACGACTAAAAGTGACTGGACAACCTGCTTGAGCCTGGAGTCCAAGTGCCGCATGCTCAAGAGCGTGAGCTAGAGAGAGCACTTCATTGTGCCCACCGCGACGCATACTACCGAGTTGCGGAAAGCGCTCCCGAATCTTGTTTTCAAATTGCGGGATAGAGTCGATAGAACGCTCTGACTCATCACAAGAAACAATCGCTTCTAAAGCAGTGTGGCGGCTCCATAAATTTGGGCCGCGCAACATACGAATACGGGTGATTTCCAATTAAGCCCCTGTAGCGATGGTGGTATCAGGTACAAATGTTTCTGCGCCTGCTTCAATAACATTAAACGGAATATCTAAAGCCCAGGCTGCAGCAATAGCTGCCCCTAAATTCCGGGTCTTCCAAGGGCAAGAACTGTCTGCTTCTGAGTGGTGTGGAACAGGAATGGATTTCTGATCCAGCTTGCCAGATTTCAGTGTAATTTGTTGTTTGCCGATAGTAACTGCGCGACCGCCGCTAAGTAAATGATTCTTGATAATCTCGGAGTCAGGATTTTCGCTAAAGAAGATCACTTGGCCATCACAAAGTTCGGCCATTTGCACGCACATTGGGTCGTCTGCATTTAAAACGGCAACACCTGTTGGCAGTACGACATCCACTTGAGTGCGCACAACGCTAAAGACTTGATCTTCATCGTAAATTGCGTACTGCGGGAAGTTTGCTTTTGGGTCGACGTTCAGAACAACACCAACTTGGCAGCGATCGTAGGCTAAGCCTTCAATTAGCATGGATAAGTGATTGTTTTCAATTACAACTGCTTCCACTGCACGATTGAGAAGGGTGCGACGCGCATTTTCCCAATTAGATACATTGGAGTTTGGAATGGCACGGTTACCAAAAAATAAACCTTTACTGCAAGAGAGACCAACGTAGACATTGGTTAGGCGCAAAAAATGGGCAATCATTTCAGCGACGGGGGTTTTACCTTTTTCGCCGCATATGCCAACTACCGGGATGCGGAAATCCACCCCAGGAGGAAAGAGGTGATTGGCAATTTCTTTTCCAACAGGCTGTGGTTTGCCGCTAGCCGGTTTTAAATGCATCAATAAACCTGGGCCAGCATTGACTTCAACAATGGCAGCATTTTGCTCAGCCAGTGGCTTGCTAATATCTTGAGCTACTAAATCAACCCCTGCAATTTCTAGGCCAACAACCCGGGCAGCTAAGGCAACTTGACTCGCTACATCAGGATGAATTAAGTCGGTAACATCAAATGCCACGTTGCCGTTACTTTGAATGAGTACTTTCTGATCAACTGGGGGAATGCTTTTACCAGTCAGTTTTTGGCGTGCTAGCTCTAACTCAACTGCAGAATCAATGCGAACAGGATTCAGAGGATGCTCTTCGGCAGTGCCGCGACGTGGATCAGAGTTAATCTGGATCTGAATCAGCTCATAAACAGTATGTTTGCCATCACCAGTAACCCAGACAGTTTCACCTTTTGCAGCTGCAACTACTTTATTGCCAACAACCAATAAGCGATGCTCATCGCCTACGATATGGCGCTCAACCAATACTTCGCTGCCTTCATCAATGGCTACTGCGTAAGCAGCTTCAATTTCTTGTTCGGTATAGAGGTTAATGAAGACGCCGCGACCGTGATTACCGTCGATGGGTTTTACAACTACTGGTAAGCCAATATCTTGTGCGGCTTCCCAAGCATCATCAGCACTGGTAACAGTCCTGCCTTCTGGGGTTGGCACTCCAGCACTTCGGAGTAGGCTCTTAGTTAAATCTTTATCGCGAGAAATGGTTTCAGCAATTGCGCTGGTTTGATCTGTCTCGGCAGTCCAAATGCGACGTTGCTTTGCGCCATAACCTAATTGAACGAGGTTGCCTTCGGATAAACGGATCGATGGAATGCCGCGCTCTTCGGCTGCATTCACAATGCATGCAGTACTTGGTCCGAGCAGGAGATCGTCTGCGAGTTCGCGCAGATTTTCAATAATGGTTTGCGCTTCGGCTACACAATCTTTATTGTCTTGCGCTAGAGCAAGATAGAGGTCACGAGCGTATTTGAGTGCAGTCAGCGTCACTTCTTCATTAATGGCGCTCACCATGACTTTGTATACGCCACGTTTGTCACCATCGCGGGCTTTACCAAAGCCACCAGGAATACCGGCTAAGTTTTGTAACTCTAAAGTCAGGTGCTCCAGAATATGTGCAGGCCAAGTACCTTCCTCAACACGCTTTAAAAATCCGCCAGTCTCACCATAACTACAACGATGCTCAACTAAGCTGGGTAGCGCCTTGACTAGACGGTCATAAAAGCCGGGAATAAGGTTAGAGGGGTAGTCCTCTAGATCGCCAATATCCAGCCATACCTCGATGACGGGATGGTAAGTCCACATATTGGGGCCACGGAGATGCTTGACGCTCAGAATCTCAATGGATTTATCTAGTAATTGGGGCATATACAGTGTTGCGATGGTCGGCGCCAAAGGTTTTGGCGTTGACGCGTCAGATGGTCTCTCTGTTTCTAGTAGTTATTGAAAAACTCACAAAATTAGCAAAAATACATAAAAAGGCCTATTTAGACATTTAACGGCTTTTGACCCCCTAAAGTTGACAGAAGCAATAAATCTAAATAATTCAGCTCCACTATACTTTTAAGGTCAATGAAGCCACAAATCCTACCTTTTGCCCCTGTGCTGCCAAGCTATTGGGAAGCCGTTTTATCTGAGCAAACCTCCCCAATTAAGAGCCCTGAAGCCCTGCTAGCATGGGTTGAGATTGATCTTGATGCTGAGTTACGCTTTGAAAAAAGCCTTCTTTTGCTGAGCGAACAAGGCTTATTTTGGACAGATGGCAAGGTATTTGAGTCTTGGGAGTTGGGGCAGAACGTCCATTTGGTTCACGGCGATCACGCTGGAGTAGGGCATTTACGCCTGGAAACCCCCGATCAATTATTGAAGTCTTGGAATTTCACCCTGGCTGTGAATCCCCAGGTATTGAGACTGCAGTCTAGTTTTAGACAGCTCACTCGTGGCGAGGAAATTAGTAGCGGCGAAGTAAGCGAGTACGACAAACAGGTTTGTCCAGTTTGCTTAAATCCAAAACCAGCTAATTCTGACTCTTGCCCAAGCTGTGATCCTGAAGATGATGCGCCGCCATCTACCTGGACCTTGCTCAAGTTGTGGCGTTTTGCTCGTCCTTACAAAAAACAATTACTCCTTGGCTTTGTATTAACGCTACTGTCTACGGGTGCGACTTTAATACCACCTTATCTCACGATGCCATTAATGGATCATGTCTTGATTCCCTATGAGCGTGGTAATCCAATTGATTTTCATTTGGCCAGCATGTATTTGTTTGCGCTATTTGGTGCTGCAGTTGTTGCCTGGGGTTTAGGTTGGTGGAAAACTTACTTGCTAGCTTTAGTGAGCGAGCGAATTGGTGCAGATTTACGTAATACTACTTTTGAGCATTTGCTCAAGCTTTCATTGGAATATTTTGGCGGGAAGAGAACCGGTGATTTGATTGCCCGTATTGGCGCAGAGACTGATCGCATCTGCGTTTTTCTCTCTTTGTATGCTCTTGATTTTGCAACCGATGTTTTGATGATCACGATGACTGCGGCAATCTTGGTATCGATTGATCCCTTGCTGGCATTGGTTACCTTGGCACCTTTGCCATTCATTGTGTGGATGATTCATGTGGTGCGTGATCGTTTACGTTTTGGCTTTGAAAAGATCGATCGCATCTGGTCAGAGGTGACCAATATCTTGGCAGATACGATCCCAGGTATTCGTGTAGTCAAAGCATTTGCTCAAGAAGATCGTGAGCTCAAGCGCTTCGTTGATTCCAATAAACACAACTTACAGATTAATGATCGCGTTAATCGCGTGTGGGGTTTGTTCTCACCTACGGTAACGCTGCTGACTGAAACAGGTTTGTTAGTGGTGTGGGGTTTTGGTATTTGGCAAGTTGCGCACCAGAAAGTGACTGTCGGTGTCTTGATTGCATTCTTGGCATACATCGGGCGTTTTTACATTCGCCTCGATTCCATGAGTCGCATTGTTTCTCATACCCAGAAAGCAGCCGCGGGCGCCAAGCGAATTTTTGATATTTTGGATCACGTCTCTAGCGTGCCAGAGCCGATTAATCCAGCGCCACTGGGCGAAGTCAAAGGCCGCATTTCTCTACGTGGGGTGGGTTTCCGTTACGGTAATCGTGCGGTCACCAAAGGTATTAATTTAGATATCGCACCTGGTGAAATGATTGGCTTGGTAGGGCACAGCGGCTCCGGTAAGAGTACTTTGGTGAACTTAATTTGCCGTTTCTATGATGTGAGCTCAGGCTCAGTCTCATTGGATGGGCGCGATATTCGTAGTATTGCTATTGCTGATTACCGCAAGCGTATTGGTTTGGTTTTGCAAGAGCCATTTTTATTCTTTGGCACGATTGCTGAGAATATTGCTTATGGCAAGCCAGATGCAACACGTGAAGAAATTATTGAAGCTGCACGCGCAGCCCATGCCCATGAATTTATTCTCCGCCTTCCATTGGGTTATGACTCTCTAGTAGGTGAGCGTGGTCAATCTTTATCGGGTGGTGAGCGCCAACGTATTTCGATTGCCCGTGCATTGCTCATTAATCCAAGCATTCTCATTTTGGATGAGGCCACATCTTCGGTAGATACCACCACTGAAAAAGAAATCCAACGTGCGCTAGATAACTTGGTTAAGGGCCGTACCACGATTGCGATTGCACATCGTCTCTCCACCTTGAGAAAAGCAGATCGCTTAGTTGTATTGGATAAAGGTGAGATTGTTGAAATCGGCTCGCATGATCAACTCATGGAAGCCCAAGGTGCTTATTACACTTTGTATCAAGCCCAGCTGCGTCATGCTGCTGAGCTGGTTGAGGGCGGTGCTATTGGTGAAAGCTTAGAAGAAGAGCAGTCAGAAAAGAAAGAAGAAAAACTAGAAGTAGTTGCCAAAAATATTGGGGGTGGAGTATGAATAGGGCTCATCAAATCGAACGCGATTCACTTGGCCGCCTAGTTTTTGTTGACGATAAAGGCGAGCGACATATTGGGGTCCATCCTGTGAGAGCGTTCCCAATCACTGCGCCTGATGCTGGCATTGCCATCATGAATCAATCTGGTAAAGAGCTTTGCTGGTTTCCAAATACGGCTGCGATTTCTGAAGTGGAGCTGGGATTCATCGAAGAAGAATTGGCTGAGCGCGAGTTCATGCCGGTGATTGAAAAAATTACTCAGGTCTCTACTTTTGCCACCCCAAGCATATGGGATATCGAAACTGATCGTGGCCCAACTCGTATTCGCTTAAAGGGCGAAGAGGACATTCGCAGAATCGCTGGTAATACTTTGCTAATTGCCGATTCCAATGGGCTGCAGTTCTTGATTAAAGATGCCACCCAATTAGATAAGGTCAGCAAAAAACTGCTAGATCGTTTCCGCTAGAGTCAAAATAGAGTTGTCGCTTTAGCTCTATTGCTAGCGGGGTTTATTTTCAGTGCCAGTCCGTCATTTCCCATGAAAAATTAAGGGAAAACCCTGAATAAATTGGTCTTCACGAACCACAAATTCACTGAGCAATATTCATTCATTAAAAAGAGCATTTAAATCTGTATCTAAGTACACTATATGTGGTCTTTGGCTTCATTTATAGGGGTTTCTACTAGATATGAGAAACCTGTGTGGAACGTTTTTGAAATTATTGATGTCAATCAAGATTCAATTGCACATCTTGTTTAAAAATCATTCACACATTAGATAAGCCAAATTTAAATTGGTAAACCACAACGGAGACTTACTTTATGAAGATGAAGTTAAAAGGGGCTTTGATTTCTACCGCGCTTGCCCTCGGTGTAGCTGGTGTATCACCTGCGTTCGCAGCATGGGAACCAACCAAGCCTGTTGAATTTATTATTCCGGCTGGTCCTGGTGGTGGCGCTGATCAAATGGCGCGCATGATTCAGGGAATCGTCACTAAAAATAATTTAATGAAGCAGGCCATTATTCCTGTGAATAAGGGTGCTGGTGCTGGGGCTGAAGGCTTCTTGGCAATGAAAGAAGCGAAGGGCGATCCAAACAAGATTGTGATCACACTTTCAAACCTATTTACAACCCCATTAGCAACAGGCGTGCCATTTAACTGGCAAGACATTACTCCTGTAGCAATGTTGGCACTTGATCAATTCGTTTTGTGGGATAACGCTGATAAGCCTTACAAGACTGCCAAGGAATATATCGATGCTGCTAAAGCAGCGGGCCCAGGTAAATTCAAAATGGGTGGTACTGGCTCTAAGCAAGAAGATCAAATCATTACTGTTGCGCTTGAAAAAGCCACTGGCGCTAAGTTCACCTACATCCCGTTCAAAGGGGGTGGCGACGTTGCTGTTCAGCTCGTAGGAAATCATATTGATTCTTCTGTGAATAATCCAATTGAAGCGGTAGCTCAGTGGCGTGCTAACAAATTACGCGCATTGTGCGTATTTGATGACACACGCATGCCTTACAAAGAGAAGATCACTGATACGCAATCTTGGTATGACGTGCCAACTTGTAAAGAGGCTGGAGTATCTACTGACTACGTAATGTTGCGCGGTATTTTCATGGCTCCAGGCGTTACTCAAGAACAAATCGATTTTTATATCGATTTGTTCAAAAAAGTTCGCGCAACCCCAGAGTGGAAGAAGTTCATGGCTGATGGTGCATTCAATCAGACATTTATGACTGGTAAAGAGTTCAGAAACTGGCTCACACTCAATGAAGCTTTGCATAAGCAGTTGATGGCTGAAGCTGGCTTCTTGGCTAAGTAATCCTTGTAAAACAAGATGGGACCCCTAACACTGGGGTCCTATTTTTTGAGTAAATGTATTAATTAACTTTATTAAAAAATATAAAAATGTCCGAACATACAAATAATTCAAATCAAGACTCAGCGATCAGCGTCAGAACAATGGATATCATTACCGCTATCTTGTTCCTTGCGTTTGGCATAACAGTCATGATTGGCAGCCTCAAGTTGGGGGCGAGTTGGGGTGCTGATGGCCCAGAAGCGGGATATTTCCCGTTCTACATCAGCTTAATTATTTTGCTTTCAAGCACAGTCACTCTTTACCAGGCTGCGATCGTTAATAAGAAAAAGAAAACAGAGTCATTTGTCGATAGCGAGCCATTAAAGCAAGTTATGGCTGTGCTTCTGCCAGCGACTGTGTTTGTATTGGGCGTGCAGCTGATTGGTATTTATGTTTCTGCTGCTCTCTACATCGCAATCTTTATGGTGTGGTTGGGCAAGTACCCAATTTGGAAGGCTGTTGCTGTGTCTGTTGGTGTGAGCGCTGCCCTCTACCTCATGTTTGAGTACTGGTTCCAAGTTCCATTGCCACACGGCGCCTGGTTTAACCCGCTCGAATTCTTGGGTGTGCAATAAAAAAGAATAACTATTAAAAAAGATTAAATAAGGAGTTCAAGTTGGAAGAAATTAGCGCTCTATTCAACGGCTTTGCCGTTGCAATGACACCCTTTAACTTGCTGTTAATGTTGGTTGGTGTAACGCTCGGTGTGATCATCGGTGTGTTGCCAGGTCTAGGTGGTGCAAATGGTATTGCGATTCTGTTGCCGTTGACATTCACAATGCCACCAACATCGGCGATCATCATGCTCTCCTGTATTTACTGGGGTGCGTTGTTTGGCGGAGCGATTACATCGGTCCTGTTTAATATTCCCGGCGAGCCGTGGTCTGTTGCGACAACCTTTGACGGTTATCCAATGGCCCGTAATGGTAAAGCTGGCGAAGCATTGACTGCAGCCTTCACATCTTCATTCGTAGGTGCTTTCTTTGCGATCGTGATGATTACCTTCTTGGCGCCATTGGTTGCGAAGTTTGCACTCCAATTCGGTCCGCCGGAGTTCTTCTCGGTCTACCTGCTTACCTTCTGTAGTTTTGTGGGTATGAATAAGGGATCGCCATTTAAGACCATTTCAGCAATGATGTTGGGCTTCGCTTTGGCAACCGTTGGTATGGATACTGTTACTGGCCAGTTGCGCTTGACATTCGGTAACCCTGAATTGATGCGCGGCTTTGACTTCTTGATCGCTGTGATCGGCTTGTTCGGTATTGGTGAGATTCTCCTGTCTATGGAAGAAGGCTTGGCATTCCAAGGTGCGGCAGCGAAGATTCGCGGCAAAGTGGTTTGGGAAACTTGGAAGCAATTGCCTAAGTACTGGGCTACTTCATTACGCAGCTGCTTAATTGGTTGCTGGATGGGTATTACTCCAGGCGGTGCAACACCTGCTTCTTTCATGGCTTACGGCGTTGCTAAGCGCGTATCCAAAGACGGCGACAAGTTTGGAACCGGCAAGATGGAAGGTATTGTTGCTCCAGAAACTGCAGCTCACGCTGCTGGTACTGCCGCACTTCTCCCAATGTTGTCACTCGGTATTCCAGGTTCACCAACAGCAGCGGTATTGCTTGGTGGCTTGTTGATCTGGGGCTTACAACCTGGTCCTTTGCTTTTCGTAGAGAAGCCAGACTTTGTTTGGGGCTTGATTGCTAGTATGTACTTGGGTAACTTGGCTGGCTTGTTCGTTGTATTAACTTGCGTGCCACTGTTTGCCTCCATCTTGAGAATTCCATTCTCAATCATTGCACCAGTCATTATTGTGATTTGTGCGGTGGGTGCATACACCGTTCATAACGCCATGTTTGACGTTTGGTTGATGATGGGCTTCGGTATTCTGGGTTATGTCTTTAAGAAACTCGACTACCCAATGGCGCCAATGGTCTTGGCCTTGGTATTGGGCGACCGTGCAGAAGATTCATTCCGTCAATCCATGTTGTTCTCACAGGGTAGCTTAGATATTTTCTTCTCTAACCCATTGGTAGGCGGCATTACATCTTTGGCTTTATTGCTCCTATTCTGGCCATTGATTGGCAAGGTGATTGGCAAGAAAAAGGCTGCTGCAGCATAAGAAAAAACGCTAGCAATAGCGATTTCAAAGGGAAAAGGGGCGTAAGCCCCTTTTTTTATGCGAAAGACGAGCGAAACACAAAATTCCGATAAAATTCATCCATTATGAATTTCCATAAAAGCCGCCTCATTCACTGGATTGCAGCCGCAGCCATTGCAATGAGCGCGCTCGCGCCAGCTGTTTCTCAAGCGGTATCGCTTGCTCAGCATGGCCAAGGTTTTGCGATGGAGATTTGCGCAGTAGATGGCAGCAAGATGCAGATTCAAGTGCAGGGCGATGAGCAAGAAGTAGCAGAACAAGCTCAGCCATGCCCTTACTGTGTAGCGCAAAATAGCATCACACCAGCATTCAATACCAATCTCACATTCCAGGCACCGCAAACTCTAGCTTTGCTGCCACAGCTTTTCTATCAATCACCTAAACCACTCGCAGTTTGGGTAACACCTCCTTCAGCAGCGCCTCCAACACAAGCCTAAATCTTTTTAGGGCATAGCTAAGCTATGCGGTTAGCAACAAGGCATGAGCCAAGTTGCAGAAATATTGTGTGGAGAAGTCATGTTGTTGAAACAAAGGAAAATGAGCGTATGCGTGGGCATACTTTTTAGCTCAATGTGTGCAGGTACTCAAGCACAAATTGCCCCACCACCAGACTATGATCAGAAGTTAAAAAGTGTCACCGTATCTGCAACCCGTTCTAGTACACCGTTGGATGAAATCCCTTTAAATACAACGGTTCTCACTAAAGAAGCGCTCGAAATAGCGCCAGATCAAACGATTGATCAAATCTTAAAGAATGTGCCTGGTGTCATTCTGAATGACACGCCTTATTACCAGAAGGATCCAACTGGACAGAGTATTAACGTTCGCGGTCTCGGTAATGCAAGAACCTTGGTTTTAATTGATGGTGTACCAGCGAATGATGCGTTTTATGGAACCGTGCAGTGGAATCTGGTTCCCATGTCCTCAATTGACTCTGTTGAATTTATCCGTGGGGGAGTTTCTAGTTTGTGGGGCAACTTTGGTATGGGAGGTGTTATCAATATCAAAACTAAAACTCCAGTGAATAGTCAGCAAGAGGCATCAGCTAGTTATGGAGCGTTTGGCACCGGAAATGTAGCAGCATCCAAAGATTTAATTGCTTCTGAAAACCTTCAGCTTCGATTCTCCGCAGATTACTTTAATACAGATGGCTATCAAAATATCGCAACGATCTCGCCAGCATCGCCAGCTAATATCAAGAATGGTCAAGGTCCTGCGTCATCTCATAATTCCAATGTGCGAATGCAGGGTTACTTCAAGGCTACTCAAGATACGAGCGGCTTCTTTCGGGTTGGCTATCACACCATGTCTAACTTATCGTCAGGCTATGCAATTGCAACCAATATTACGCAAGAGGCTACTGTGGCTGGAGGCACTACCACTCGTCTAGATGATAAGTCAAAGGTAGATGTCAATTTTATGTATGAAAATACGGGCTTTAATAAGCAGAATGGCTCTACATCACCAGCGATAGGTACGCGTGGCGCTACTGCACCATTCAATACTCCATACATCAATGCTACCTATAAAGATCCTTACAGTACTGTCGGCGCTTCTGCTCAATATACGAGAGAGGCCAGTGGTTTAGTTAATCAGTATGTGGTGGGCGTGGATGCACGTAATATCGCTGGATCAAATCTAACTAATAATTTATCAACTACCGGCGCTTCTCAAGCAGTGAATTATGCGCAAGGGCAGCAAACATTTTATGGCTTGATGGGGCAATTAAAATCTAAGGCCGAATCTTTTCCGCTCGAAACAACATTGGCTGCGCGCGTGGATCAATGGAATAGTCAAACGCCTACTAATTACAATGCGGGTCCGAATGGTGCTAATCCAGCCTATCAAAACGTACCCAATCAGAGTAAGACACAGTTAAGTCCTACTTTAGGTCTGCTGTACAAGATGAATAAAAATTGGGACTTACGTTCCGCTGCTTATCAGGCCTTTCATGCACCTGGTATGAATAACACCTTGCGATCCTATGGGTCTTCTAGCGGCTACAGTTTTGCAAATCCAAACTTAACTCCTGAAACAATGACGGGTTATGAGGTAGGCACAGACTATCGCTGGAGGGGTGGTTTTGCACAGCTAACGGCATTTAATAACTATATTCAAAATGCGGTTGCAACTTACAGCCTATCTAAAAATAGTGCCTCTGATGTAGCTTTGGCAAAAAGTTTGTGCGGAGCTACCGGTAATCCATTGGCAGGAACTGGAAACGTTGGAATTTGTAATTCTACTAATGTAAGTTACTACACCAATAATCAAAATCTCTTGAGTCAGGGTATTGAGTTCCAGTTTCATCATGACATTAACTCTAAGTGGGCGACGGATTTGAACTATGCCTTTACTAGTACAAAGTTAACTATGAGTGCTACGAGTGATCCTATTAATAAGCAGGTAGGTGGTGTTCCTCAGAATATCGCCGGGGGTGGTTTGACTTACTACCCAGTCCCAAATGCCAGCTTAACTGCGACTATTCGCTATGTAGGCAGTTCTTGGTTAAATACCAACAATACTTTACCTGTGGCTTCTTATGCGGTAGTTGGGCTACGTGCCAACTATGAGATGACCAAAAATACTACTGTTTATGCTTCTGCAGTGAACTTATTTAATCGTCAATACATTACCTTTGGTACTGGGGGTAGCAGTACCTCCTACACACAAGGTATGCCGCAAGCAATTTCCGTGGGTGCACGTATCATCTTCTAATCATGATTCTGAATATTCCCTCTTTCGGCCGCCCGCTACTGCTCAATACACTTTTTTTAGGGGTGTTGACTGTAGCTGGGTCTGTTCATGCGCAGATGGATCACTCGTCGCGCATGGAAGGTGCTATGAAAGCGAAGCCTAGCAATACTTGTCAGGGTTTTGGTTTGGAGTGTGCCAATGCTGCCACTCCATTTTTTACTGCAGATGGAAAGCTATTGTTGGCATGGACTGCGAATGGAGTGGTATCAGTTGCGCAATCAGTAGATCTGGGTAAAACACTTTCGACCCCAGTCAAAATCGCCGAACATGGCAAATCATTGGATGCTGGTAGTGATGCGCGCCCACAAATCGTGGCAGATAAGCAAAACAATGTCTTTTTAGCTTATAGTTTTTTTAAAGATGCGAACTGGAATGCCCAAATTAATACCGCTCGCTCTACGGACGGTGGCAGTTCATTTACAAGTCCAGAAACTTTAGTCAGGGATGGCTCTAGCCAACGCTTTCCTTCGGTCTTGATCAGGCCTGATGACTCTATCTTTATTTCTTGGGTAGATAAGCGCATGGTTGCTGCAGCCAAGCAGGGCGGTGAGAAACGTTTAGGTGGCTCCATTGCGTATTCATTCTCTCAGGATGGTGGCAAGACTTTTGAAACTGAGCGCTTTGCCAATGAAAGTAGTTGCGAGTGTTGTCGTATTGGTGGCAGTCTTGATCCACAGGGCAATCCAGTGGTGGTCTACCGTGCAATATTCCCCGGTGGAATTCGGGATCAAGCCACTCAAGTTATTAGTACCAAGGGTGCTGAGCATATTCGTCGTGTAGCCGATGATGACTGGAAGACGGATGCTTGTCCGCACCATGGGCCATCTATTGCAGTTTCTGGCTCAGGTAAATTTCATGTTGCCTGGTATACCCAGGGTAGTAAGCGTTCTGGAGTGTTTTATGCAAACTCTAGTAATCAAGGCGCTACTTATTCAAAGCCTATTCGCGTAGGCGCTGAAGGTACGAATGTTACAAGACCCTATTTACTCGCCATGGGTCAGCAGGTTTGGCTGGTATGGAAAGAGTTTGATGGCAGTAAATCTTCTATTTATCTAAAAGAATCCAGGGATGATGGCAATATTTGGTCCACTCCTAAATTGCTGGCAAGTACAGCAGGATATAGTGATCATCCTTTACTGTTATCACGAGGTAACGAGGTATTTTTATCTTGGTTAACGCGTGATGATGGTTATCAATTAATCAGCATTGGGCAAAAGCAATGAAACAGTATGGGCTAGCGCTTCTGAGCGCTTTATGCTTATTTTTCGCAGGATCTGTACTCGCGGATACAGACTCTCTCAAACCTTATCAGGCTGGGGATTGGAAAGCGATCACTAAAGTTGCTAATGGGGAGCCGCTCGCAATTCACTTTTGGGGCGTTACTTGTCCAGCGTGCGTTAAGGAGATGCCGCAATGGGGACAGTTTTTGAAAAGTAATCCCAATGCAAAGGTAGTGTTCATTCAAGTAGATGACGTTCCAACTGACAGCATGCAGAAGATGTTGAAGAAAGCCGGCCTAGCAAAAGCGAATAATTATTACGTAGCTGCACCTTTTGACGAGCGCTTGCGTTACGAAATTGATCCAAAATGGTATGGAGAAACACCTACTACGATCACTATTGATAAAAACGGTAAGGCCACACGAAAAACAGGTTTAGTAGATTTTCAGAAGTTACAGAATGCTATGAAAGAAAAATCATAATCAGTATTTTTTATAAATTATTTGGAGAGAAGAGATAATGAAACGCAACACTTTATTAAATGCATTATTGCTTGCCACAGTGGGTTTTGGTGTGGCGGGTGTAGCTGGTCTGGCGCAAGCGCAAAACGCTAAAGTCGGTAGTGTTCAGATTGAGAATGCCTATACCCGCGCTACTGTTCCGGGCCAGCAAGTGGCTGGTGGTTTTATGAAGATTGAGAATAAAGGCGCCGCTGATCAACTCATTTCTGCAAGCTCACCAGTGGCTGGTGAAGTGCAATTGCACGAAATGGCTATGGATGGCAATGTGATGAAAATGCGTCAGGTAAAAGATATTGCTGTGCCCGCTGGTGGCGCTGTGGAATTAAAGCCAGGCGGCTTGCACCTGATGTTCATGAACATCAAGGCTCCCCTAGCTGCAGGCGAATCTGTTCCTGTAAAGCTGAAGTTTGCTAAAGCAGGAGAAGTAGAAGTGAAGATGCCTGTAAATGCAATGGGTAATCCAGGCGCTGGTCATGGCGGAGCGATGAAACACTAATATTCAAATGAAGAATTAGTAGTAAAACTGAAGTAATAAAAAAGCCCCTAGTTTTACTTAGGGGCTTTTTCTTTGGCGAAACAGTTTAGATTTTTAAATCCAAATCCGTCACAGCACCTTTGCTAGCACTGCTTGCAAGGCTTGCATATTTAGCAAGTAAGCCGCGGGTATAGCGTGGCTTCGGTTGAACCCAAGCTGCACGGCGCTTAGCGATTTCTGCCTCATCCACGTTGAGCTGAATCAGCAGCTTGTGCGCGTCGATCGTTACGGAGTCGCCTTCATTGATGAGGGCAATGGTGCCGCCGACATAGGCTTCAGGAGCTACGTGACCAACTACCATTCCCCAAGTGCCACCAGAGAAGCGGCCGTCAGTAATAAGGCCAACAGTCTCGCCTAGACCTTGACCCACGAGGGCAGAGGTTGGAGCAAGCATCTCACGCATGCCAGGACCGCCTTTAGGACCTTCATAACGAATGATCACGACGTCTCCATCTTTGATCTTCTGAGCCATGATGGCTGCCATCGCATCATCTTCAGAATCAAATACGCGAGCTGGGCCGGTAATCGATGGGTTCTTCAGACCAGTAATCTTTGCAACACAACCTTCAGGGGAGATATTGCCCTTCAATATTGCTAAGTGACCTTGCTTGTACAAAGGATTGTCTAAGGTACGAATCACTTTCTGATCAGCACGTGGCACCGATGGAACATCTTTTAACACTTCAGCAATCGTCTTGCCAGTAATCGTCATGCAATCGCCATGCAAGAGTCCACCATCAAGCAAAATCTTCATCACTTGTGGAATGCCGCCAGCTTGATGTAAATCAGTAGCAAGGTAAGTGCCAGATGGTTTCATATCCACGATGACAGGAACACGCTGACGAATGCGCTCAAAGTCATCGATAGTCCAGTCAATTTCAGCGGCGCTAGTAATGGCCAAGAAATGTAATACGGCATTGGTAGAGCCACCAACTGCCATGATCACGCTCACAGCGTTCTCAATAGACTTCTTAGTGATGATGTCGCGTGGACGCAGGTTATTTTTGACGGCCTCCACGAGAACACGGGCAGATTCAGCAGCGCTTACTACTTTCTCTTCGTCTACGTTAGCCATGGTTGAAGAGTAGGGCAAGCTCATACCCAAAGCCTCAAACGACGAGCTCATGGTGTTAGCGGTATACATGCCGCCGCAGGAGCCGCTACCTGGGCAAGCATTCTGTTCAACACCTTTTAAATCTTCTTCACTCAATCTGCCTGAAGTAAATTCTCCAACTGCTTCAAATGCAGAAACGATATTCAGTTCTTTGCCTTTGTAATGGCCTGGCTTAATCGTGCCGCCATAGACATAGATGCCAGGAACGTTAGTGCGGGCTAAAGCCATCATGCCGCCTGGCATATTTTTATCGCAACCACCAATTACTACAACGCCATCTTGCCAAAGGCCATTGACGCAAACTTCAATGCTGTCAGCAATCACCTCGCGTGAGACGAGAGAATATTTCATGCCCTCAGTGCCCATGCCGATACCATCAGAAACAGTTGGTGTGCCAAATATTTGTGCCTTTGCGCCAGCTGCCTCTAAAGCCTCAACGGCAGCATCTGCTAATTTTTGTAAACCACTATTACAAGGCGTAATAGTAGAGTGACCATTGGCAACACCCACCATTGGTTTTACGAAATCCTTTTCTTCGTAACCCATTGCGTAATACATCGAACGATTAGGTGCGCGAGCGACCCCTTCGGTGACCATGCGCGAGCGTTCATTTAGGCGTTTCATGCTTATTACTCCAGAAAAGGTTGGTGTCGAAAGGCTCTATTGTGCCGTGAGATGGGTTGATCGGTGTTCTGTATTGGTGGCACAAGCATGCACTGCATAAATATTGCGCTGCAATATAAAAAAACCAATCAAATCATTGATTTAGGTCTAAATATTAGCTTGATAGCTAATAGCTTAGTAAAAGATGCTGCAGTACATTAGTAAATATATTACTTTTTCCTTTGAATTCAATGACTAAAGTCGGCCATATTTACCTAATTGATGATGACGAGTCCGTACGCACCTCTCTCACGAGAATGCTACGGGAATTAGGTTATCTCGTAGAGGATTACGCATCTGCCAGCGTATTCCTAGAAAAATCAGTCCCAGTGGCGCCTGCCGTCATTCTGTTAGATATGCAAATGCCAGATATGACAGGGTTGGATTTGCAAGAAAAGCTCCAGAAGCTTGGTCGCAAGACCCCTATTATTTTTGTGAGTGGACAAAGTCATCCCCATCAAATCGTTCAAGGTTTGAAGAAGGGTGCACTGGATTTCTTATTCAAGCCTTTTAATTTGGAAGATCTCCTAAAGGCAGTTGCTGATGCAATTGACTTCGATAGTCGCCAGCTCAAGCGCGTCTCTTTAGATGTTCAAGCCAAAAAAGATTATGAGAGCCTCACTCCCAGAGAGCGCGAAGTATGCGGATGGCTCGTTAAAGGCCTTTTAAACAAGGATATTGCTGTAAAGCTCGGAACAACTGATGCAACGATTAAGGTGCACAAAGCGAGGGTGATGGACAAAATGCATGCAGATTCTGTTCAAGTCCTGGTGAAAAAGTATCTTGAGTCTAATCTTGAGAATCACCCATTAAATAATTAGCTTTGTGGCTAATTACCCTTGCACCAATTTGGTATTACTATCATTGTTGTTACATCTACATGAGATGGTTGCCGCATAGTGAATAAACCAGTCAAACTACCCCAGATTCGCAAAGAGGCATTTACCAAGGCTAGAGAAGGTCTTGGTTTAAGCACGAAGGATTTGTCTGGTATGGCTTGCCTCTCTGTTCGTCAAATCGAGCAGATCGAAAATGGTGAGATCAGTAGCTTCTATGGTGAGCAAGTTAAATTTACGGCAGCTAAAAAAGTAGCTGGTTTATTAAAGCTTGCGCCAGAGGATGCATTTGATTTTGGTGATCTGATTCAGGCTGTCAAAGCACCAGACCCGGAAGAAAAATTGCAGGAGGAGACAAAAGCCTCTGCAGTAGCAAAAAAAGCAAAACCTGAAAAAGCAAAAGAAGTAGAGCAGACAATAGAAAAACAAGAAACAAAAGAAAAACAAGAGAAGCAAGAAGCTTTTTCAGTTGCAGAAAAAACTAGTCCTAGAAAAATATCTGAAAGCGTTCTTGATTACAGCGTAAAGTCAAAAGCCCAGGCAGATCCGAAAAAGAAACTCTTTCTTCTGTTATCAATTGGCGCTGCACTTATTTTTGCTGCAGTGAACTTGCGCCCACTGTTCTTTCCAGAGCCAGTGAAAGAAGAAGTAGTCATTATTCAAGAAATGCCTCCGGAGCCAGCGCCTGCACCAGAGCCTGCAGCCGATGCGAAGACTACCGCTGCAGTAGCCCCAGAGCCTGCTCCAGTGACAGCCTCAACCGAGTGTCCACCTGCAGATGCCTCAGCCCTCAATTACAAGCCAGATGCGCCAAAAAAAGCAGGCGATCTTGTGTATCTACAATCAAAGACTGCTCAAACAGTGTGTGTAGTGGATGCGAGCGGTAAGACCCAGAATAAAACTCTAGAGCCAGGAGTCGGCGTGAGTGTTTATGGCAAGCCGCCATTCAAGGTGTTAACTGGTGGATTAAATCAGGTGGATATGTATTTCCAAGGAGCAAAGGTGCGCACTGGCAATACCACTAGTAAGACTATTATTTTGGAGCCCGCTGAAATCATTCAGCCAGCGGCCCCATTACCTTCTACAGATTCTCAACTACGTTGATTTAATAAATATAGACCAAATAAAAACAGCGGCTAGTTAAGCCGCTGGTTTAGGTAATGCATTTAATGAAGCACTAGACTGCTGCGTTATCAGTTTCGCCAGTGCGAATACGAATCACTTGTTCTACTGCAGTTACAAAAATCTTACCGTCGCCAATTTTGCCAGTACGTGCAGCTTTGGTAATGGCTTCGATAGCAGCTTCAACATGGTCATCGGCAACAACGGCTTCCACTTTTACCTTAGGTAAAAAGTCGACAACATATTCAGCGCCACGATAGAGTTCAGTATGGCCTTTTTGACGACCAAAACCTTTTACTTCGGTAACAGTTAGACCTGTAACGCCTACTTCAGCTAAGGATTCACGGACTTCGTCGAGCTTGAACGGCTTAATGATGGATGTAATTAATTTCATTTATTCCCCCTAATGCAGTAATCATACCTAGAACTTGCATCGCTTGCCAAAAATGGGCAGTTTTGGGGTATCTAGGCTCTAAATTGCGAGGTAATTGGGTAGCGCCAATCCCGCCCAAAAGCACGGGTAGTCACGCGTACCCCGGGAGGGGCTTGGCGGCGCTTATATTCATTGAGCTTAATTAAGCGGGTGACTTTCTCCACGCTTTCTGAATCAAAGCCGGCTGCAATGATTTCTGCAATCGACTGGTTTTGCTCCATGTAACGCTCAACAATCCCGTCCAGTACTTCGTAGGAGGGTAGGCTATCTTGATCCTTTTGATCGGGACGTAATTCAGCGGAAGGGGCGCGCGTCAAAATACGTTCCGGAATAACGGGTTGAATGCTATTGCGATAAGCGCACAAGCGATACACCAAGGTTTTGGCAATGTCTTTAATGACTGCAAAGCCGCCTGCCATGTCGCCATAAAGAGTGCAATAGCCTACTGCCATCTCACTCTTATTACCGGTAGTTAAAACGAGTCGACCCGTTTTGTTAGAGAGGGCCATCAATAGAGTGCCACGAACCCGCGCCTGAATATTCTCTTCAGTTGCATCTACTGTCAAACCTTTAAATTGCTCAGCAAGAGAAGCTTCTAAGGCATCTACTGGGACACTTATTGGAATCTCATCGTATTGCACGCCTAGGTTCTGTGCCATCTCGCGCGCATCGATCCAAGAGATATCTGCGGTATAGCGAGAAGCCATCATCACAGTACGCACCTTATCAGCGCCTAAGGCATCCACCGCAATCGCTAGCACTAAAGCTGAGTCTACGCCGCCAGACAAGCCAATAATGACGCCAGGAAAGCGATTTTTAGTGACGTAGTCGCGTACGCCTAAGACAAGCGCTTGATAGGCCTGCGCTTCAACTGACTGGGATGGGGAAATTACCCCTTTTTCTAGCTCGCCAGAAGTGGAGACGCCAACCAAGCCTAAAGCTGTTTCAAACTGGGGCATTGCCATGACTACTTGTCCATGACTATTAAGTGCAAATGAGCCACCATCAAAAACCAATTCATCTTGACCACCAACAGCATTGACGTAGACCAGGGGCATTTTGGTTTGTGCGATATGACTACGCAAGACTTCAATGCGCAAGGCTTCTTTTTTCAGGTGATAGGGTGATGCATTCGGAACCAACAATACTTGAGCGCCAGCTGCATGTGCTTGTTTAGCAGGACCTGCATGCCAAGCATCTTCGCATAGTATCAATCCGTAACGAATGCCAGCGCATTCAAAAACGCAGGGTTGATTGCCTGGAACGAAGTAGCGTACTTCATCGAATACTTCGTGATTCGGTAATTCTTGTTTGGCATAGCCTGCAATCACTTTGCCATTTTGTAAAACAGATGCGTAGTTTTGCAAGCCTGCTGATGTCTTTTTGGGGTGACCGACGATAACGGTCAAACCAGAATACTGAGCCAACTCTTTCATTAAGAGTTCAAGCTGTTGCTCTGCTGCTTCAATAAAAGCAGGGCGGAGTAATAAGTCTTCTGGGGGATAGCCAGTAAGCGAAAGCTCGGGGGTTACAACGAGTTTGGCGCCTTGAGAGAAGGCATCCAGAGCGGCTTTATGAATCAGTTGCGCGTTGCCAGCCAAATCACCCAGTAATGGGTTGATTTGGGCTAGGGCAATTTTCTGTGCGCTCACTCCGAATCACAAAGCCTTTTCTATAACCTGGTAATTAATGATTCTCTTTGTTGTAGCGATCGATGCCTTCAAGAATTTCTTGATGTGCTTCAGCAATGCCGCCCCAACCTTTTACTTTTACCCATTTACCTGGCTCGAGATCTTTGTAGTGCTCGAAGAAGTGTTGAATTTGGTTTAAGCGGAGTGGATTAATGTCCTCTGGTTTTTGCCAGTGTGTATAGATAGGCAAAATTTTGTCTTCAGGAACGGCTAACAATTTAGCGTCTTGACCACCTTCATCTTCCATTTGTAAAACACCGATAGCGCGGCAGCTAACAACCACACCCGGAATCAATGGAAATGGAGTTATTACGAGAACGTCAACAGGATCGCCATCACCAGCGATGGTTTTATTGATGTAACCATAGTTGCATGGATAGTGCATTGCTGTACCCATAAAACGGTCAACGAAAATTGCGCCACTCTCTTTATCAACTTCATACTTAATTGGATCCGCATTCATTGGGATTTCAATAATGACGTTGAAGCTTTCAGGGATCTTTTTACCTGGCTTAACTTTGTCGAGACTCATAAATACTCCGAATAATGATTAGTAAATACCCTGATCCTCAAAAGGGAGCGCAGGGGTGATTCTGCTACATACTGGTAAAGCTTAAAGACCATAGTTTAAAGCTTTCGGGAACCAGGTCTACCTAAGCGCAGCTAATACAAAAACAATAAAGATTAATAAATGATTAACTTTAGGGAGTTCAAGCATGAGTAATGTCACTTTAGGCTTGTATTTTGCCTTGGCGTGCGGTGTTATAGCCGTGATATACGGCTTTGTAATGCGCGGCTGGATTTTGAAGCAAAGTACGGGCAACGCCAAAATGCAAGAAATTGCCGAGGCGATTCAGCAGGGTGCAGCAGCCTATTTGTCGCGCCAATATAAAACGATCGCTGTAGTTGGGATAATCCTGACTATTTTGATGGCCCTCTTCCTGGATTTTGCAACAGCGATTGGCTTTGTCATCGGCGCGGTTCTTTCTGGTGCTTGTGGCTTTATCGGCATGAACGTTTCCGTCCGCGCTAACGTGCGTACTGCAGAAGCAGCTACCAAAGGGATGAACGAAGCGCTTAATGTGGCATTTAAGGGTGGCGCTATTACCGGCATGTTGGTAGTCGGTCTTGGTCTTTTGGGGGTTGGTTTGTTCTTTATGTTCCTGGTATCGATTGGATCGGGACAAGATCTCTCTGATGTATTGCATCCACTAATTGGTTTGGCATTCGGTTCTTCACTGATTTCAATCTTTGCCCGTTTAGGTGGCGGTATCTTTACTAAGGGCGCAGACGTTGGTGCTGACTTAGTTGGCAAGGTGGAAGCTGGTATTCCAGAAGATGACCCACGCAATCCTGCGGTGATTGCTGATAACGTTGGTGACAACGTGGGCGATTGCGCAGGTATGGCAGCTGACTTATTTGAAACTTATGCGGTGACTCTGATTGCAACTATGGTCTTGGGTTCGCTCATGGTTACAGGCGCGCCAGTTGCTGCAATCATTTATCCATTGGTACTCGGTGGGGTCTCAATCATCGCTTCAATCATTGGTTGTTCATTTGTAAAAGCAACCCCAGGCATGAGAAACGTGATGCCAGCTTTGTATAAAGGCTTGATCATTGCAGGTGGTTTATCCCTGATTGCTTTTTACTTCGTCACCAACTTCATCATGCCGGACGATGCCTTAGGTATCCCTGGCAGCCAATGGCGTTTGTTTGGCTCAACCATCGTGGGCTTATTACTCACAGCAGGTTTGGTATGGATTACTGAGTACTACACCGGCACGCAGTTCAAGCCAGTACAACACATTGCTGAGGCATCCACTAAAGGTCACGGTACGAACATCATTGCTGGCTTAGGCATTTCAATGAAGTCGACTGCTTATCCAGTACTCTTTGTTTGCGCCGCAATTTATGCAGCGTATTGGTTGGCTGGTTTGTATGGCATTGCAATTGCAGCAACCGCAATGTTGTCGATGGCAGGTATTGTGGTTGCGCTTGATGCATACGGCCCAATCACCGATAACGCTGGTGGTATTGCAGAGATGGCAGGCTTGCCACAATCTGTCCGCGATATTACTGATCCTTTGGATGCAGTGGGTAATACCACTAAAGCAGTGACTAAAGGTTATGCGATTGGTTCAGCTGGTTTGGCATCACTTGTGCTCTTCGCTGACTACACCCATGCCTTAGAGGGTATTGGTCAACAAGTGTCGTTTGACCTATCCAATCACATGGTAATTATTGGCCTCTTTATTGGCGGCATGATTCCTTACTTGTTTGGTGCGATGGCAATGGAAGCGGTCGGTCGTTGTGCAGGCGCTGTGGTGGAAGAGGTGCGTCGCCAGTTCCGTGATATCCCTGGAATCATGGAAGGCACTGCGAAGCCAGAGTACGGCAAGGCTGTGGATATGCTGACTTCTGCTGCGATTAAAGAAATGATTGTTCCTTCACTTCTGCCAGTAGTTGCGCCAATCGTGGTTGGTCTCTTGCTAGGACCTGCAGCCTTGGGTGGCTTACTCATGGGAACAATCGTGACTGGCTTGTTTGTAGCGATCTCGATGTGTACCGGTGGCGGTGCTTGGGACAATGCCAAGAAATATATCGAAGAAGGTAACTTCGGCGGCAAAGGTTCTGAAGCACATAAAGCGGCAGTAACCGGTGACACCGTAGGCGACCCCTACAAAGACACCGCTGGTCCTGCAGTGAACCCACTGATTAAGATCATCAACATTGTGGCGTTACTCATCGTGCCATTGTTGCCAGTGGTCTCACGTTAAGTAATCAAGCTGCAATAAACAAAAACGCCTAGCAATGCTAGGCGTTTTTTATTACTGAATTACTTAGCTACAAAGAAACAGCTTGGATTCTTATTCCAATGTTTCTAAGTAACGCTGCGCATCTAATGCAGCCATACAGCCTGTACCAGCACTAGTAATCGCTTGACGGTAGATGTGATCTTGTACGTCGCCGGCAGCAAATACGCCAGGGATATTAGTGGCAGTAGCATTGCCTTCAAGTCCTGAGTGGGTCTTGAGGTAGCCATTGTTCATTTCTAGCTGACCAACAAAGAGATCGGTATTCGGTTTGTGGCCGATAGCAATAAAGGCACCTGTTACAGCGATGTCTTCTGTACTACCATCTTGTTTCTTGATGCGTACACCAGTGACACCTTTTTCATCACCGAGAACTTCATCAAGTGTGGCATTGAGTTTGAGTTCAACTTTGCCTTCAGCAACTTTTGCCATGAGGCGATCATTCAAGATTGGCTCTGCACGGAATTTATCGCGACGATGAATCACGGTTACTTTTTTAGCAATACCGGTGAGGTAGAGCGCTTCTTCAACCGCAGTGTTACCGCCGCCTACGACGCACACATCTTGATTGCGGTAGAAGAAACCATCACAAGTTGCGCAGCCAGAAACGCCACGACCCATGAATGCTTCTTCACTTGGCAAGCCAATGTATTGAGCAGAGGCGCCAGTAGAAATAATCAAGGCATCACAGGTATAAGTTCCAGAATCGCCAACCAAACGAATCGGCTTTTCTTTTAAGGCTGCCGTGTGAATATGATCAAAAATGATTTCTGTATTAAAACGCTCGGCGTGCTTTAAAAAGCGCTCCATCAACTCCGGACCTTGGACGCCATCTGCGTCGGCGGGCCAGTTTTCAACGTCGGTAGTGGTCATTAATTGACCGCCTTGAGCCAGGCCAGTAATGAGGGTAGGGTTCAAATTGGCACGGGCTGCATAAACTGCGGCCGTGTAACCAGCGGGGCCGGATCCGAGGATTAGAACTTTAGAGTGTTTTGGGGTATTTGTAGTCATATTCAAATTATAGATTTGCTTGATTACAATCGGTAGAACATGGCAAGAACCGCATACCCGAAGTCCAAGGCTCCTTTGAGCCCCCAGCCCCCTGAGAATGGCGGGCAGGGCAGGATGCCCCGCCTTTTACTAGAGGCTCGCTGGTTCATCTCCCTAGGTCTGTGCCTGGGCTTATTTGCGATTTTGATCACGTATTCCAAGGCTGATCCAGCCTGGTCCCACGCCAGTTTTGAAGATCCTAGGAACTTAGGGGGTCGTTTTGGGGCCTATTTAGCCGATTTAATGCTCTATGTCTTCGGGATTTCTGCCTTTTGGTGGGTAGCCCTGTTTGGGCGCCGTGTTCTGAATGGCTGGCGTGAGCTTTGGAGTATTCCTTTACCGCCAGACCCAGATGCCAAGCCAGACTCGCTATTAATGCGTTGGTTGGGCTTTGGCCTGACTTTAATCTGCAGTATGGGTCTTGAGTCTATTCGGATGCATTCGCTTGCCTGGGAGCTCCCTAGACCTCCCGGCGGCATCTTGGGTGAGCTGATTGGTGATCCATTGCAAATGTCCCTCGGATTTACTGGCGCAACCTTAGTCCTGCTATTTGGGCTTTGCGCTGGCTTATCTTTGTTCCTCCATTTTTCTTGGTTAGATATCGCTGAAAAAGTAGGGCGCTTCTTAGAGGTGAATTTTCTGCGCATTCGCGAACGTCGCGAGAGTGAAGAAGATCGCAAGCTAGGCGAGGCTGCTGCAGAAGAGCGCGAAGAGTTTGTGGAAGAGTTCCGTGGACGCGTTGAAGTAGCTGCCCCAGTGCAAATCGTAAGAGCACCTATAGAAATTCCAAAGAGTGCGCGGGTAGAGCGTGAGAAACAACAACCTTTGTTTGTGGATATTCCCGATTCAGAATTACCACCACTCGCATTGTTAGATCCAGTACCCGAAGTAAAAGAAACCATCTCTGCTGATGTATTGGAATTTACTTCCCGCTTAATCGAACGCAAGTTAGCTGAATTCAATGTGCAAGTAACGGTGATTGCTGCCTATCCTGGTCCTGTAGTAACGCGTTACGAGATTGATCCAGCTATTGGCGTGAAGGGCAGTCAGATTGTGAACCTCTCACGTGACTTAGCCCGCTCACTTGGTGTTGTGAGTATGCGGGTTGTAGAAACAATTCCCGGTAAGACCTGCATGGCTTTGGAATTACCAAATCCAACACGTCAATCGGTTTACTTGTCTGAGATTCTGACTTCGCAGGTGTACAACGACAACCATTCCTTGCTAACGCTAGCTTTAGGTAAAGATATCTCTGGTAGCCCAATGGTGGCTGACTTAGCAAAGATGCCGCACTGCTTGGTAGCTGGTACTACAGGTGCTGGTAAGTCGGTTGGTATTAATGCCATGATTCTGTCTTTGCTCTTTAAGGCTAAGCCTGACGAAGTGCGCTTAATCATGATCGATCCGAAGATGCTCGAGATGGCAATCTACGACAAGATTCCGCATTTGCTTTGCCCAGTTGTTACGGATATGAAGCAGGCTTATAACGCGCTCAATTGGGCCGTGAATGAGATGGAGCGCCGCTACAAACTGATGAGTAAGTTTGGCGTTCGTAACTTAGCTGGCTTTAATAAGAAAATCCTGGAAGCAGAAGAAAAGGGTGAGAAGCTCACTAACCCATTTAGCTTGACTCCGGATGATCCAGAACCAATCTATAAAGCACCAGTAATCGTCATCGTGATTGACGAGTTGGCTGACTTGATGATGGTCTCTGGTAAGAAGATTGAAGAGCTGATTGCACGGATTGCACAAAAAGCACGTGCCGCAGGTATTCATTTGGTATTAGCAACACAGCGTCCGAGTGTGGATGTGATTACCGGTTTGATTAAAGCGAACGTACCAACCCGTATTTCTTTCCAAGTTAGTTCGAAGATCGACAGCCGTACCATTTTGGATCAACAGGGTGCGGAAGCATTGCTTGGTATGGGTGACATGCTATATATGGCTCCAGGTACCGGATTGCCAGTACGCGTGCATGGTGCCTTCGTATCAGACGATGAAGTACATCGCGTGGTCGAGTGGCTTAAAGAGAAGGGCGAGGCCAATTACATTGATGGCGTGCTCGAAGGCGCTGATGAATCGAATGTCGATGCTCTCACTGGTGAGAGTGGTGGCGAAGCTGATCCGCTCTACGATCAAGCCGTTGCTATCGTCCTCGAGAACAAGCGCCCATCGATCTCATTGGTGCAGCGCCATTTGCGGATTGGTTACAACCGGGCTGCTCGCCTCCTCGAAGATATGGAAAAAGCAGGCCTGGTATCCAAGATGGGTAACGGCGGTAATCGCGAGATTTTGCATCGCCCCTCAGAGTAAGCATCCATGCCACGATTTCTCATTTCAGCAATTCCTGCAATTGCAATCCTCCTGTTTTCAGGCGTAGCGCTTTCACAAACTGAGACTGGTGCTGAGCAGTTGCGCCAATTTGTACGCAACTCTAAAACTGCTGAAGGCGATTTTGTGCAACAGCAGTTGCGTGCGCCTAAGGCAAATGAGCCGCAGGACAAAGGTCTCAAGGTAGTGCGCCAAACACAAGGTCACTTTGTGTTTCAGCGTCCAGGACAATTTGTCTGGGAAACGCAAAAGCCGTATGAGCAAAAGTTGATTGCTGACGGTAAGCAACTCATCTTGTGGGATAAGGATTTAAATCAGGCGACATTTCGTCCGGCTGGGCAGGCATTGGCATCGACACCAGCAGCCATTCTGTTTGGTGAAACGTCACTGGATCAACACTTTGATCTGGTTGAAGGTGAAGAGCGCTTAGGCATGAAGTGGGTAGCCTTAACACCTAAAAAAGATCCCAAGGCCAAAGATAAAAACGATCTGCCCTATACCAAGATTTCGATTGGTATGGCTAATGGCTTACCTAAAGCTTTGGAGTTAACCGATGGTTTGGGCAGTGTTGTTTTGGTGACCTTGGATAAGATCCAGCTCAACGTTAATTTGCCGCCCAATCGCTTTACCTTTACTCCGCCGGCCGGAGCTGAAGTCTTGCGCTTAAACTAGAGCCCATATACCTTAAAAGCTAGATATGATTGATCCACAATTACTCCGTAAAGATATCGCCGCAGTTGCTGCGCGCTTAGCAACTCGTAAATTCCAATTGGATGTTGAGAAATTCAACACTCTAGAATCAGAGCGCAAATCATTACAAACACGCACTGAAGAACTCCAAGCAAAACGCAATCAATTATCTAAAGCCATTGGTATGAAAAAAGGCAAGGGCGAAGATGCCTCTGCTGAAATGGCCCAAGTAGCTCAAGTCAATACGGATATGGAATCTGGTTCAGCTAGATTAAGTGCCTTACAGGCGGAGATTGCCGATTTCTTGATGGGTATTCCCAATCTGCCAGATGAATCTGTACCCACTGGTAAGGATGAAACAGAAAATAAAGAAATAAAGCGTTGGGGTGAAGAGCCGATTTTTGATTTTGAGATCAAAGATCACGTTGACCTCGGTGGTCCATTGGGTCTTGACTTTGAAGTGGCTGCTAAGATTAGCGGCTCACGCTTTGTGGTACTCAAAGGCCCAATCGCTAGGTTACATCGTGCCTTAGCGCAGTTCATGATTGATACGCATGCCACACAGCATGATTACCAAGAAGTCTATGCGCCATATATGGTCAATGCTGCCTCCATGCGCGGCACTGGTCAGCTACCCAAGTTTGAAGAAGACTTATTCAAAGTTCCCCGTCAAATGGGTGGTGAAGCGCAGTCAGAAAATGGGGGTGGTGAAGCGAAAACAGAAAACTTCTACCTGATACCAACCGCAGAAGTGCCGGTAACCAATTTGGTAAGAGATGAAATTGTGAACGCCGATAACTTGCCGATGAAGTTCGTGGCCCACACACCATGCTTCCGTTCTGAGGCGGGAAGTTATGGGCGTGATGTGCGCGGTATGATCCGTCAGCATCAGTTTGACAAAGTGGAGTTGGTGCAAATCACTAAGCCAGAAGATTCTATGCAGGCACTAGAAGATTTAACAGCTCATGCAGAGAAAATCTTAGAGCTGCTTGAGCTCCCCTATAGAAAAGTATTGCTCTGTACTGGCGATATGGGTTTTGGTAGCACCAAGACTTATGACTTAGAAGTGTGGGTGCCATCACAAAATGCTTATAGAGAAATTAGCTCATGCTCCAGCATGGGTGATTTCCAGGCTAGACGCATGCAGGCGAGATTTAAAGAGGGCCAAGGTAAACCGGAGTTGGTGCACACGCTTAATGGCTCAGGTCTTGCAGTAGGCAGAGCATTGGTTGCATTACTTGAGAACAAGCAGCAAGTTGATGGCAGCATTGCTATTCCAAAAGCATTACAAGCTTATATGGGCGGCTTAGAAGTCCTCAAGCCAATCTGATACTGATGCAAGGGAAAAATAGACTCATGAACATGAAAACCTGTTCAATATTGCTGGGCTTGATTTGCTCAGTATTGATATCGCCAAGTTCTTTGGCGTCTGAGAAAGCCTATCGCTGTGAGGTATTGAGCGATGCCTATATTAAAAGCAATGGAGAGTTAGAAATTGTTAAAGATAGCTCCAGAGTTGGTCAAGCATTTGCGGTGATTAAGAAAACTGGGGAAGTGGTTGGAGATGTGATGGATTCATTGGGAAAGCCTAAGGTCATCGCATCAGGCAGTAAGAACAATGCTTACAAAGTCATTTGGACGCAAAAGGCTGCAGGCAAGGATGGTGTTTTTGTAGACTATCTCAGCATTGATGGGTTTGCAAAAGATGGTAAGAAGCCCTTTGGATTCTTTTCTGGCGCGCTTTTGATGACGGGCGTGTGCGAGCAATAGATTGCAAGGTTTAGGCAAGATTGCTGTACGGTTTTATCCCAAGGATGTTGAGTTAATTGAGAGGCTCTAAAGCGAATCTCTTAAATAACAATAGTTTTTATCTTTAGCCGAGAAGCATTCTTTTCAAGCACTTTATCAAGAGTAACGATCGACTTCGCTTTGAAAGATTTTGCAGCTGCCAGATGAAGGGCGTCACCAGCCCTAAGATTTGACTTGCTGTCAATTACTAAGATTCCTGCAGAGTAATAAGTTTTGTTCTCAAAGGGCATGAGCTCGATATCATTTTGGCAAAGAGTATCAAATTTTTTCCAAGCCTCGCGACTCTGCTTTTCTGTTATTTGATTTGTTCTGACTTTAAGACTGAGTGCGCTGGAAAATTCAGTAAATGTCCAGGTTGAAGAGATCATTTTTGCAGAACTACTATCATGCCATTTATCAACGGCATCGCTTTTCTGTTCGGTTGTGCACAACGCCACAAAAATACTTGTATCAACATAGATCATCAGTAGCGGGCCTTTGAACGAATCTCATCCATTACGGATGTGCCCATCTTCAACGTAGCTCTGAATGCCCTCAATTGAGCGGCAATTTCTTTGCGTTCTAATTTCTGGGGTCGAATGATTAATGAGCCATCCTTTGAGAGGGTTGCTTCAACTTTATCCCCCTCTTTTAGCTTTATTTCTTTGATAAATGCAGCGGGGATGCGAAGTGCCAGGCTATTACCCCATTTTGAAATTTGGATATTCATGACGTAGTCCTTAAAAAGATATACATAAATGTATATCTATATTAAAGGATCAAATCTCTTTTTGCTAGTCAATTTACAAGTCAATATCGGTTTTGGGGCCTTATATATCGATAGCTATAATGAATTATCGGTTCGGAGAGGTGGCAGAGTGGTCGAATGTACCTGACTCGAAATCAGGCGTAGGGTCAAACCTACCGAGGGTTCGAATCCCTCCCTCTCCGCCAAGTCAATAGGTATTACAAGGCTTGTAGCATTGCAACAGTCTTGTTACCAAAATCGTTACCAAAGCCATCCTACGGGGTGGTTTTTTTGTTGCCTTGTGGATCGAGCGAGATTCAAACTTGCGACCATCAGATTAAAAGAGTCTACTAATTCTAAATGGTAGCCACCCCCCCCCGATTGGAGGGTTTGAAATAACAAAGAAAAAGTGCAGTATAAAAGTGTGAAATGCTCCTTTCACAAAAACTTTACTCGTCAATTTATTCACTAAAGGAATGTATATGTTGAAAATCATTATTGCTAGTTTCTTTGCAAGAAATGCGAAGTATGCAGCAGCCGAGAAAATCAATGGATCTGTAGGTGAATACGCCGATGGCTACACCCTATATCAGCCGAATACGACAGAACCCAAGGCTTCTTGACAGTTTAGTTAGGTGAGCACGAGGGGTGGGAGCCACCATGGCCAAATGCTTGATAGGCCAAGGCTCATTTGCGGCCATCTGAGAGACTAATCTCAAATTAGTTACCTACCCGCTTAAGACCGCCTGACTTAAAGGCTCTTTAACTGCCTTTAGCTTGAACTGCTTGCTGTACTAGCGCATAAAACATAATCCCCTGGTTGGTCTTGATGCCCAACTTTTGGGGAAATAGGCAACGAGCTTTAATTAGAAATTGTCGGTAGCGCAGGGGACTGCACCAGATTTAATGGCCTTCAAAAAAGTGCTGTAGTCAATCTCATTTTGCTTTCTGTATGCAAGCGCGAACTTGACGAGTGCATCGTCTAACACTTCACTGTTGCCGCAATAGCCAGCAAGAACAGCGGCATCGCCAGAGCGGGCATGTGCATTGGCTAATGCCCATCCAAAGAGTTTTGCAAAATCCGGAAAGACCTTGGCGTTAATACCATCTTCACCAACGGATATTCCGCCTTTCATATCGCGTAACTGTCGGACATAAAAATCGTTTTCCGCATTTGTGCCAAAGCCTAGAAAAATATCTGGTGCACCTTGAATCAACGATTGCCCAAAAACAACTCTTTCCCCTTGGGTTTTGTATTGCGAACCTGGAAAAAAGGAGTCCAATACTGATTTTTGAGCTTCTTTTGTTTGCAGAAAAAGCGGGTCATTTTCATCAAGACCTTCAAAATACATTACCCAGCAACCAGACCCTACACTGCCAACACCAACCACTTTTCTGGCCCAGTCCATCCACTTATAGCGCATGAGTAATTCTCTTCGCTCTGGAGTAAGGCTCTCGAGATAGGAGTTGAGCCCCACATCGTTAAGCTCGTTAATGCTTTTGCCATGAACTGAAAATTCAGGATGTTCAATGAACGGAGGATTATTAATAAGTTTAATTCCAGAAGGTGTAGCTTCTGTTAATTTCCCCATCATGCCTAGCCCAATATTTTTTCTTGCCTTAGCCAGTAAGCCTCGCAAGTACTTTTGACTATCGGCATTACCATATTTTTCTGCAGCTATTGTTAAACCATTTTGATCAATATAGGTCCGCTTTAGATTGAGATAAGGCATGCACGCATAGTGCTGTAGAAAGTTACGATAAGTTTTGGAAATATTACGTACGATCATTTCTCCATAGGCTTGATCTTTGCCAAGGAGTTGTGAGGCAATCATTGCACTAGCTGCGAGCCGTTTTAAGTCCCAGTCAAAATTACCGGGAAGGGTCTCATCAAAATCATTAATACCAAAGACTAGTTGATGCTCCGTTGTTGAGAAGAACCCAAAATTACTGACGTGCATATCGCCACAGAGTTGGACTCTAATAGGGGCGGTCGGAGTACTTGCCAAGTCCTGCGCCATGATTGCGGCGCCACCCCGAAAGAAAGCGAATGGATTAACTGCCATGCGGGCGTGACGAATGGGTATGTAGTGCTCAATTCGGGTTTTAGCTTGCTCAAGCAAAATCTCCACCGGGGAATAGCGTTTGGTCTCTACGGTGAATTCACCAAGGGAGCTGCGACTAACCTGTTTTCGTAGCGATTTTCCAAGGTTTTGCCGCTCTTGAGGGCTTGGATTTTTTGTCAGAAATGATTCGTATAGCTTGCTAGTCATGGCTTGATGATGCCATAGACCGGGTAGGAGAATGACTTCAAAGAGCCATCTTTTAGCAGATTTTCATTTATAACTGATTGATTTAATTGAATTAATTGTCGCCCTAATCCAGTGTCATGAAAGCGTCATACATAGACCGTATCTTACACATATCGCATTGTTTTGTTATTCCCTAGATAAGGACTGTTCAAATGAAATCATTCTTGAAAAAAGCACTTGTTATTAGCGCTATTTCTCTTGCTCCAGCAGCATTTGCTGTAGATATGACGGGTGCTGGTGCAACATTCCCATACCCAATCTACGCTAAATGGGCCGAAGCCTATAAAGCAAAAACTGGCTCTAATTTGAACTACCAGTCTATTGGTTCATCTGGCGGTATCAAGCAGATCAAAGCAAAAACCGTTGATTTCGGCGCAACGGATAACCCAGTGAAATTCGATGATCTAGAAAAGGATGGCTTAGTTCAGTTCCCAGCCATCATTGGTGGTGTGGTTCCTGTGATTAACGTAGAAGGCGTAAAGCCATACGAACTCAAGTTATCACCAGATACTTTGTCCGATATTTTCCAGGGCGTGATCACTAACTGGAATGACAAGCGTATTGTGCTGAACAACCCAGGTATGAAAATGCCTGACTTGGCAATTACTGTAGTTCATCGTGCTGACGGCTCTGGTACTACTGCAATTTTTACCAATTACCTGGCTAAAGTTAGTCAGAACTGGAAAGATGCTGTTGGCGAAGGTGCTGCAGTTAAATGGCCAGCAACTTCTTCAGTTGGCGGTAAAGGTAACGAAGGTGTTGCAGCAAACGTATCCCGTGTTAAAGGTGCAATTGGTTACGTTGAGTATGCATATGCCAAGAAAAATAAAATGACCAGCGTTTCTTTAAAGAATAAAGATGGTCAATTTGTTCAGCCTGATGACATCACTTTTGCAGCAGCAGCTGCAGGTACTGATTGGTCAAAAATTCCAGGTATGGGCACATTTATTACCAACGCATCTGGTGCCAAATCATGGCCAATTACTGGCGCATCATTTATTTTGGTATATAAAAATCCAGAGAATAAGAACACTGCCGCTGAAGTCATCAAGTTCTTTGACTTTGCATTTAAAGATGGTAAAAAGATGGCAGAAGAATTGGATTACGTTCCAATGCCAGACGTTACAACTGACTTTATTCGCAAAAATGTGTTTTCGAAGGTTGTCATTAAATAAGATTTGGAACTTATTAGCTTAGGTTTCTTGTGCAACAGCTCCACCCAGGGTGGGGCTGTTTTTAATTTTAATAAAGTTCAATCATGATTGAATCAACTCAGGCTCACTCAGCACCAACGCCACAGGCTCTGCGGATTGCTAAGTTACAGCGTGTACAAGATTTTTTATTTCACGCAATTACACAGTTCTTTGCGCTGTCTGTACTCATTGCTTTGGTAGGCATCATTATTTCGCTGGTGATGAATGCTTGGCCGGCACTCGATAAATTTGGAATTGGGTTCTTCTTTACCAAGGAATGGGATATTGTTAATGGTGAGTTTGGTGGATTAATCGCTATCTACGGGACCATTGTTACCTCTTTAATAGCTTTGCTAATCGCGGTTCCTTTAAGTTTTGGTATTGCTGTTTTCTTGACTGAGTTATGCCCAGGTCCGCTTCGCAGACCCCTAGGGACTGCAGTCGAATTACTTGCTGCTGTCCCATCCATTATTTACGGTATGTTTGGACTTTTTATCTTTGCGCCACTGTTCGGTGAATATATTCAGCCGGCATTAGCCGCAACACTGGGGCAGATTCCAGGATTAGGCATTCTATTTTCTGGCGCTTTTAATGGCATTGGCATTCTTTGTGCTGGTTTGATTTTGGCCATGATGATTCTGCCTTTTATTGCTTCAGTCATGCGCGATGTATTTGAGATCGTTCCACCAGTACTGAAGGAATCTGCTTATGGTATTGGCTGCACCACTTGGGAAGTAGTTAAGAACGTAGTACTTCCTTATACCAAGGCCGGTGTTATTGGCGGCATCATGCTTGGATTGGGCAGAGCCCTGGGCGAAACGATGGCAGTGACTTTTGTAATCGGTAACGCGCATCGCCTCTCCCCATCTTTATTTGCTCCTGGTAATTCCATTGCATCAACATTAGCTAATGAGTTTGGCGAGGCTGAGCTAGGCGCGCATTACTCTTCATTATTCGCATTAGGTCTCGCTCTATTCATGATTACATTCGTCGTCTTGGCTATTGCCAAGTGGATGTTGATGAATATGGAGAAAAAGCAAGGACTTAAAACATGAGCGGCTTCTCAAATATTGATCCGGCCATTTTTGCTAGACGTAAGCGTGCCAACAAAATTGGCTTAGCCCTCTCGATGTTGGCTATGGTTCTGGGGATGGTTTTCTTGCTCTGGATTTTGAGCATCCTATTTATTAAAGGCTTTTCATCTATTAATCTAGATGTCTTTACACAAAGTACTCCTGCACCAGGATCGGAAGGTGGTGGTCTAGCTAATGCGATTGTCGGTAGCCTCATGATTGTTGCTAGCTGCACCCTAATTAGTACGCCTATTGGTGTTCTGGCTGGCTTATATCTCTCTGAGTATGGTGACAGAAGTAAGGTTGCTTCGATAACGCGCTTTGTAACCGACATCATGCTTTCAGCTCCTTCCATTGTGATTGGTCTGTTTGTGTATGCACTAGTAGTAGCTCAAGTGCGTCATTTCTCAGGCTGGGCAGGCACTATTGCACTCGCTTTAATTGCTATTCCGGTTGTGGTTAGAACAACTGAAAATATGCTGCGCTTAGTACCCGGAAGTTTGCGTGAGGCTGCTTATGCTTTAGGAACGCCTAAGTGGAAGGTGGCTTTCATGATCACGCTGCGGGCTGCACAAAGCGGTGTGATTACTGGCATCTTATTAGCCTTGGCGCGTGTTAGTGGTGAAACAGCACCATTGTTGTTTACAGCATTGAATAACCAATTCTTCTCAACCAATATGAATGCCCCTATGGCGAATTTGCCAGTGGTCATTTTCCAGTTTGCAATGAGTCCTTACGATAACTGGGTTGATTTGGCTTGGGCAGCGGCTTTATTAATCACATTTACCGTACTCGGGTTAAACATTTTGGCGCGAGTGGTATTTCGTGAGAAGGTAAAAGCATGATGAGCAATATGAATACATTGTTTGACTTAAATAAGATCGATAGTCAAGGGGGTAGAGTGGACACAACAAATCAACCAGCGCAGGCAGCGATTAATGCGCTTGAAGTTAGAAACCTAAACTTTTATTACGGTTCATTCCAGGGCTTGAAAGATATCAATCTGGATATTCAACAGGGCAAAGTGACTGCCTTCATTGGCCCATCTGGTTGTGGTAAATCTACTTTATTGCGCACCTTAAATCGCATGTATGACCTTTATCCTGGTCAACGCGCTGAAGGTGAGATTAACTTCTATGGTCAGAACATTCTTGAGCCAGGACAGGACTTAAACTTGCTACGTTCCCGTATTGGTATGGTGTTCCAAAAGCCAACGCCATTTCCAATGTCAATTTATGAAAACATTGCCTTTGGTGTCCGTCTTTATGAAAAGCTCTCTCGCTCTGAAATGGACGAGCGTGTGGAGTGGGCTCTGAATAAAGCCGCGCTTTGGAATGAAGCTAAAGACAAATTAAATCAAAGCGGACTCTCTTTGTCTGGTGGCCAGCAACAGCGCTTGTGTATTGCACGTGGTGTTGCGGTAAAGCCTTCCGTGATTTTGTTGGATGAACCAACTTCAGCCTTAGATCCAATCTCTACCGGCAAAATTGAGGAACTGATTAATGAGCTTAAGCATGAGTACACCATTGCAATCGTGACGCACAATATGCAACAAGCTGCGCGCGTATCGGATTACACGGCCTATATGTATTTAGGTAGCTTGGTGGAATATGGTAAAACGGATGAAATCTTTATCAAGCCTAAGCGTAAAGAAACAGAAGACTATATAACCGGCCGTTTCGGTTAACAGGAGACATTACATGTCAGATAAACACCTATCATCACAATTTGATGCCGACTTAAATTCACTCTCCAGCCGTTTGCTAGAGATGGGCGGATTAGTCGAGTCTCAAATCTCCACAGCAATGCGTGCGTTTACTTCAATGGACGCTGAAACATGCGACGTGGTCATTGAAAACGAAAAGCTCGTAAATGATCTAGAAATTCAGATTGATTTAGCCTGTACCGAATTGATTGCGCGTCGTCAGCCAACCGCACGGGATCTGCGTCTGGTGATGGCCGTTTCAAAAGCGATTACCAACCTGGAGCGCGCTGGTGATGAAGCTGAGAGGGTCGCAAAAAGAACGAAAAGATTGATCGCATCCAATGTTCCGTACAAGATTAACGTGGCAGAGATTCGTTTATCCGGTCAAATGGCTATTACCTTATTACGTCGTAGCTTGGATGCCTTTGCTCGACTAGATACTGTTGCTGCAGCGGAAGTGGTTGCCGAAGATCGTCAAATTGATGAAGAGTTTAGGGGTTTTGTACGTAAGCTGATCTCCTATATGTCTGAAGATCCACATACCATCAGTACAGGCTTAGATATGCTGACCATCGCTAAAGCGATTGAGCGTATTGGCGACCATGCAAAGAATATCGCAGAGTTTGTGATCTACATTGCCAAGGGCTCTGATGTTCGTCACATACCGCATGAAGACTTAGTACGCGAAGCAAATAAAGAATAAACAATCAGTCATGACGCATCACATCCTCATCGTTGAAGATGAACCGTCAATTGCAGAATTAATCGCAATCAACCTTACTCATGCCGGCTATGAGGTTGAGAAGGTTATGCAGACTGATTTAGCACTCGCGTTAATGAAGGACCGTTTACCAAGTCTGTTGATCTTAGATTGGATGCTTCCTGGTAAGTCTGGCGTTCAATTTGCCAAAGAGCTTAGAGCACAAGAGCGCACTAGAGGCCTTCCCATCCTCATGCTCACAGCCAAGAGTGAAGAGGTCGATAAAGTCTTGGGGCTCGATTCTGGGGCAGATGACTATGTCACTAAACCTTTCTCACCTAAAGAGCTAGTGGCAAGGGTAAAAGCCTTATTGCGTAGGCAGTCTCCAATAGAAGACACTGGCCCATTGAATATCGGCCCCATCAAGCTAGATCCGAGCTCGCACCGAGTGCTGGCTGTTTGGCCAGAGCTTGAACCTAAACCGATTGCATTAGGGCCAACGGAGTACAGGCTACTGCAATTTTTTATGGCAAACCCTGAGCGGGTGCATTCTCGCGCTAGCTTGTTAGACAATGTTTGGGGCAATGAGGTTTACATTGAAGAGCGCACTGTAGATGTTCATATCAAGCGCCTCCGGGCTGCTTTAGCACCAGTGGATTGCGATCGCTTCATTGAGACCGTTCGAGGTAGTGGATACCGTATTACTAAAACGCCTACAGAGACGTAAAAATACCGCTTTTTACTATTCTTATAGATCGGTTTCGAGATCGACTAAGATTGCAGCATGATTTCCGCATTATCCCGGTTCGCCTTTCTAGTTTGCCTTGCCCTGATAGCGGCTTTTATTGCCCTGGAATTCTGGGGGGCTCAATGGGCCATTCCTCTGGGGATTTTTATGCTATCCATCCCATTGGTCTACTCCTATATCAATTTAGCGCGCCTCAGAAAATACATACTGAATGATTCGCTGGAGACTATGTCGCTGCCAAGTGGTTATTGGGAGGAAGTATTTTTCAGATTGCAGCGTTCAATTAAAAATCAGAAGCAAAAACTGCTCACGATGGAGCGTCAGCATCATCACTTCATAGAAGCCTTTCAGGCCTCACCCAATGGCATTGTGATGTTGGATGAGCAGGATCAAATTGAGTGGTGCAATAGTATTGCTGAGCGCTTCTTTGGCCTCATCTATAAGCGTGATGTCATGCAGCGTATTAATTTTTTAATACGTAGACCAGAGTTTATTCAATACATCACCAAAAGAAATTTTGATGAGCCCTTACTGATGGAGCGAATGGGGCCCGATGGCAGTATCAGCCTCATGTTGCAAGCCTTTCCCTTCGGACAAGGACGACATTTACTATTGGTTCAAAATGTCACTGATTTACAAAAAGCAGATGCCATGCGTCGCGACTTTGTTGCCAATGTCTCCCATGAGATGAGAACGCCTATTACTGTCTTGATGGGATTTTTAGAAACCGTGCAGACTTTGGACCTCAAAAAAGAACAGCAAGATCAGTATTTCGACATGATGATGTCACAAGCGCTCCGTATGAAGAGCCTGGTTGAGGATCTACTGACCTTGGCCAATCTAGAGTCAAATTCATTACCTGCAGTTTCAAAGCCTGTTTCTTTACAGACATCAATGGCTTTATTAAGAAACGATGCTGAAGCTCTCTCACTCGGAAAGCATTCTTTCTCTTTTGACATCTTGTCTAAGCAGGACTTATTGGGCGATGAGCGCGAAATTTTGTCGGCATTTAGTAATCTGGTTTCCAATGCGATTCGCTACACGCCTGATATCGGTGCAGTTCAGGTGAAGTGGGATGTGAATGCAGAAGGGCAGGGAGAGTTTTCAGTAACGGATACCGGTCCTGGTATTGCAGCGGAGCATCTGTCTCGTCTAACAGAGCGTTTCTATCGCGTGGATCGTAGTCGTTCTCGTGATACCGGTGGCACAGGATTGGGCCTGGCTATTGTGAAACATATTGCGAGCCGTCATCAGGCTCAATTGATTATTGAAAGTTCCCTAGGTAAGGGTAGTACTTTTACATTGCGTTTTCCAAAAGAGCGCCTCACAGCTGGCGCTCAATAATTAGTCTTTCTTCTTCTTCTTCTTTTTCTTTGACTCTTTGGGAAGCTTTTCAGGTTTTCCATTGGCGTACAGACACCAAACCTTAATTTCCTCAAACAGCTCATTGAGGTCTTCGAGCGGCAGTTTTTTAAGGTCAGTTAAGCCAATAGCCCCAGATTCTTGTAGCTGCTTTACAGCGTCTTCGTATGTATATTTGCCCATTTTTCTTACTTTTAGACGATCAGAAATGAAACTCTAACAAAGTAATATGACAAAACCCCTTTTTTTAGGGGTTTTAAGCGGGTTTAGTCCGGATCCCCTGAAATTTCTGACCCCCGTTTAACCCCAGTAAAGCGTGTCATTAGCCGTTCAAGAGGCCCGCCAATCAGGAGTGTGATCAAAATCGCCCCTAAGGCCAAAGCCCCGAGGCCGTATTTTCCAGCCCCAAAGGTTGCCCCAATCAGAGCGCAGGCCCATAGGCTGGCGGCAGTAGTTAGGCCATGTACCTTGCGGGATCTTTGTTCGTGAATAATAACGCCGGCACCTAAAAAGCCCAGTCCAGTAATTAAGCCTTGCAGCACCCGACTGACCGACTGAGCGTCATCTTGCACAAAGTCTGCTATCAGCAAGACGGCAGTTGCTGAACCGATAGCTACTAGCGAATGAGTTCGAATACCTGCCGACTTATGGTGCAACCAGCGATTGAGGCCAAGCGTCGCTCCAACCAGCAATGCCAATCCAAGGCGGAGTGCAATTGTGCCGTATAGCTCCCAGTCTATTGTCACCATATTCTCCAGTAAAAGTCTGATGGCTCAGTGTATCTCAGGGATTTCAAATACTTCATGATTCATCCTTGCTAGGCCCTAAAATAGGAGCTTAACGTTTAAGTGATTTAAACCCATGGCTATTGAGAACAAACCAAGATTTGCAGTTCTGAGATCAGTAGAGTCATTTAGTGATCCTAGGCCAAGCATTAAAAAACGCATGGCTGACGGTAAGGCACTGCGTAAAAAAGTTAGCATTGAGCGGCAGGGCATTTATAAGCCCCTCAAAGATAGAGTTGACCCCATTCTTATTCTGGAGAAGCAGGCCAAGACTCGGATTGAGTCTCTTATCCCCATTCGCTATGAGCGCATGCTCGAGTCACCCTTTACATTCTATCGAGGGGGTGCAGCCATCATGGCGCAAGATCTTGCCAATCAGCCTACCACCGATATTACGGTGCAGCTTTGTGGTGATATGCATGTTTCTAATTTTGGTTTGTTTGGAACTGCTGAGCATCGCTTGGTTTTTGGTATTAATGATTTTGATGAAACCTTGCCTGGTAGCTGGGAATGGGATCTCAAGCGTCTTGTAGCAAGCGCTCTAATCGCTTGCGAAAGTAATGGCGGTGATAAAGCCTTAAGCAAAAAAATTGTGATGCGCATTACTGCTGAATACCAAAAGCGCATGACTGAATACGCGAAGATGCCATACCTAGAATTGGCTCAGCAATTCATCAGTGAAAAGGATATTCGTAAGCAGTTTTGTACTGAGCATCAAAAGCAGATTGATGCTTACCTTAAGCAATCTAAGGGTCAGGGGAATATTCAGGTTTTGCAAAAATTGACAACTCTGGTGGGCAAGGATAGAAAAATCATCAATAAGCCTCCCTTGATTGAGCACTTTAAGAAGAATGCTTATGGAATGCCTCTGGAATCATTGATTGATAAGGCCTTATTAAACTATTCCAGCTCTTTGCTGGTAGATCGAAAAATTCTTTTTGAACGTTACAGTCTAAAAGATTTTGCACGCAAGGTAGTGGGTGTTGGCAGCGTGGGAACCAACTGCATGGTGCTATATTTTGAGGGGGATGGTGAAAATGATCCCCTATTTCTGCAATATAAAGAGGCTCAAAAATCTGTTCTCAGTCCTTATTTAGGTGAATCGATTTATCGTGAAATGGGCCATCGAGTGGTTGCAGGACAGAGGCTACTACAAGGTGCACCAGATATTTTTCTGAGTTTTGGCTCCATGCAATTTGATATTGATCGAAGCGAAGGTTTTTATATTCGCCAGCTACGGGATATGAAGGGTGGATTGCCTATCGGTCCGGACGGCATCTCCCTGAAAAACTTTGCCGATTATTCAAAGCTATATGGCTGGGCGCTTGCCCTTGGTCATGCGCGCTCTGGTGATGCCGCCATGATTGCGGGGTATTGCGCTCAATCAAAAGAATTCAGTGAAGCGATGTATTCATTTGCCAAATCCTATGCCAAGCAGAACGAGCAAGATTATGATCAATTCCGCAAGGCAGTTAAAAGCGGCAGACTCACGGCTGCGAAGAAATAACTAGTGCTACGCAACTATGGGGTACTCACTGATTAATTTCAGTTGACACAATCTTGAAACATTCTTCGTTCACTATTGCACTGTGAACAAAACTAGCCAAGATTTTGAATTTATCGTAACTTGCCCGCATTGTGATGCATCAGAAGCCATTCAGATTGAGCGTGGCACATCCCATCATTTTTATCGCTGCCGCTCTTGCAGTGCGATTCTGAAGCCTAAGTCTGGGGATTGCTGCATCTTGTGCAGTTTTGGTAATCGTGACTGCTCTAGCTCAGAGCAAAACTTGGCAGCCTAGCTAGGCTTAGATCACCCCAGCCACAAGGGCTTGCTGCGTTTTTCATCAATGTGTCATGGTTTTTACATAAAATAGACACAATTGATGCAGCATTCCATTTTTTGGGGAACATTTTGGCCAGCAATCCGTTAGATCCTTCCGTAAATTCCACAGAGCTCGTTGCTGCTGTGGATTTGGGATCTAATAGCTTTCGTATGCTGGTGGCTCAGGCGGTCAACACGCCTTCTGGTACCCAACTCCGACCTATAGATACCCTCCGTGAGACGGTCCGTCTGGCTGCTGGTCTGACTGAAAATAAGCTGCTGGGGAATGATGCTTATCAGCGCGGGCTAATTGCGATTAGACGTTTTGGTGAGCGGATCCGTGAATTTGATCCAAAGAACGTCAGAGCAGTGGCTACCAATACCTTGCGCGTTGCTAAAAATGCCCAGCAATTTGTGAGGGATGCAGAAGAGGCTTTGGGATTTCCGATTGAGGTGATTGCCGGAGTTGAAGAGGCCAGACTTATTTACATTGGCGCCGCTCATGAGGTGCCTGCTGTTCAGGGTAATCGACTTGTAATTGATATCGGTGGCGGCTCTACTGAATTCATTATTGGTAAAGGCTATGAGCCTAAGTTGATGGAGAGTCTCTACATCGGTTGCGTCTCACACAGTCTGCGCTTCTTCCCCAAGGGAAATATTGATGCGCATGCATTTAAAGAAGCTGAACTGGCTGCGCGTCGAGAAATACAAGTTATCTCGGGCGCCTATTTGAAAAGCGGCTGGAATCAGGTCATTGGCTCATCCGGAACCGCCAGGGCACTAGCAGATCTGATTGGTAGTAACAACTTCAATAGCCATAGTGATAGTTTGAGTATGGGTCGCGTAAGTAGCGGAAGTGGACTGATTACGCGCGAGGGATTAAAGAATCTCAAGAAACATCTCCTGAAGTACGAGCATGTCAATCAAGTGGAATTAATTGGCTTAAAAGATGATCGAAGATCTGTCTGGCCAGGTGGTTTAGCAATTATGTTGGCCGCATTTGATGAGCTTGGTATTGAAGCCATGGAAGTGACGGACGCCGCATTACGTAGTGGGGTTATTTATGACCTACTGGGGCGCTCGCAACATCATGACATGCGCTATGTGACTGTAGAACAATTTATGCAGCGTTATACAGTGGATCGAGATCAGGCCAACAGGGTAGGGCAATTAGCCACTGATTTTTTAAAGCAATTACCGAAGCCTGAAGCAGAAAGTAGGGCAGACAATGTCGCCTTACTGCAATGGGCAGCCAATTTACATGAGATTGGCCTATCGATATCCCATAACGGATATCACAAGCATTCTGCCTATATCGCTGGCAATGCTGATATGCCGGGTTTCTCCAAAAATGATCAGGCAAGACTGGCAGCGCTCTTGATTGGTCACACCGGTAAATTAGGTAAGCTGGCTAATAATCATAGTTTTCAAGATTGGCGCATGCTCTTTTGTTTGCGGCTAGCCCAAGTGCTTTGTCGCGGACGCAACGATACGCAATTTCCTGAAGTCAAAGTTTCTGAGCACGATGGATCCTATCTTGTCAGCCTACCAAAGGAATGGGTTGCAGAACATCCCTTGACCGAATTTAGCCTTCTCAAGGAGGCTGCCGAGTGGGAAAGAATGGGTCGATCCTACCAAGTGAGTTTCAAATAGAAATCAAAAAAGCCACCTTGTATTCAGGTGGCTTTTTAATTTAAAGCTTCTTCTGAGCTTATAAACCTAAGAAATGCTTTGCATAACGAGGATTAATCTCTGATAAGCGCAACATGGTTAGCAAGTCAGCAGTATTAAAGTCTGGATCCCAGGCTGGAGCGCTACAAATTTTTGCTCCCAACTTTAGGTAACCTTTGATCAAGGGTGGAGGCTGAACATCTAAACCGCCGTTGAGCTTATCTAGTGGCAATGGCAGGCGTGGGAAAGCATGGAATTCAGTAGGGGCCATTTGATCATTGTCTAGAGAGTTGTAGAGACTCGCAGCAAAGTGACCACCATCTGCCATCGGAATGCTAGCGCAACCCAGCATGATTTCGTAGCCATTCTTTTGCATGTACTGCGCTAGGCCACTCCATAAGGCCATGATGACGGCACCAGAGCGATAGTCTTGATGAACACATGATCTACCAAGCTCAACTAATTTAGGTCTGAGATGATCAATGCGGGAGAGATCAAATTCAGAATCAGAATAGAGGCGGCCGATTTCTTGTGCTTTATGGGGTGGTAACACACGGTAGGTGCCAACAACCTTAAGACTATCTTGATCACGAATCAATAAATGATCGCAATAGGCATCGAATTCATCCACATCTAAGCCATTGGCATTCCGGGGCAGATTAGCACCCATTTCTTCGGCAAATACTTTGTAGCGTAGTCTTTGTGCTTCCTTCACTTCACCTGGAGTGCTTGCCCAGACGATTTTAAATGCGGGCTTTTTAGGTTTTTCTATCTGAACGATAGGGGCTACATCTGGCTCTCTTAACTCAGCCCTAGTCTTGGTGACGAATTTCTTGCCAAATAGCTTCTTCGCTAATTTCTTAGCAAGCTTTTTAGAGAGTTTCTGGAATGCATTTGGTTTACTGCGCTTGAAAGCTTTTGCTTTCTTAGGTGTGAAAATCTCAAAGGAGCCGATTGGGTTAGGAATATCAGACATAGTTAGCCTTAGTGGATGACGGTATTAAATGGAATTAGAGGATCAGTGGAATACATACTGCAGCCCATAACAGCGCGGCGACAAAGAGAGCGAGCATGACAGCAGCACTACCAAAATCTTTTGCCCTCTTCGATAGATCATGATGCTCAAAAGAAATGCGATCAATTGCCGCTTCTACGCTGGAGTTCAAGAGTTCAATTACAAGAACCATCATCAAAGAAGAAATCAACAGTGATTTTTCAAGTAGGCTGATAGGTAATGCAATAGCAAGCGGCGTCAGTACGGCAATGAGGGTGAGCTCTTGCCTAAAAGCACTTTCTTCTGTAAATGCGTACACCAAACCGCACCAAGAGTTCTTAGCTGCATGCCACGCTCTTGCAAGACCGCGATTGCCCTTATGGGGATTTTGGTCAATGTGATAGGGAGAGTTCATTATTGCTTTGCTTAAGCGAGGGCAGTGACATGCACATCGGTGGTCGGTACTGGTTTGAGGTGATTGGCAAACTGTTCAGAAGCCGCTCTCCAGGAGAATTTCTCGGCATGGGCGCGTGCTGCCTCGCGAGGAATCTTCAAAGCTTGCATGCAGGCTTCGCGCAAGTCTTCGTTCATGGCGCCTGAATTCGAGTTGCCGAGCACATCAATCGGGCCAGTAACGGGATAAGCTGCGACTGGAGTACCGCAAGCCATCGCCTCCAGTATGACTAGGCCGAAGGTATCTGTTTTGCTAGGAAATACAAATACATCTGCAGCTGCATATACTTTTGCTAGCTCATGCTGCTGTAGGACTCCCAGATAGTTCACTTCTGGATATTTTTCTTTGATGCCAGCCATAGCAGGACCATCTCCTACCACCCACTTAGAGCCTGGTAAGTCGAGCTCTAAAAATGCATTGATATTCTTTTCAACAGCTACACGCCCAACATATAAAAAGATAGGGTGAGCAGTATTTAATGCCTTTGAATCCTGAACCTTAAAGATATCTAAATCAACGCCTCTTGACCAAAGCACTACATTTTTTAGGCCATATTTTTCGAGATCATCTTTTACAACGATAGTTGGTGCCATGACTGCCATGGATGGACCATGGAACCAGCGAATGAATGCATACGTGATTGCAAGCGGGATGCCAGTGCGCGCCTTAACGTATTCTGGAAAGCGGGTGTGATACGCAGTAGAAAAGGGTAGGCGGTTTTTGACGGCATAAGCACGTGCTGACAATCCGAGTGGGCCCTCAGTAGCAATATGCATAGCATCTGGGGCAAATTCTTTAATGCGGCGCGCAACTTCTTTGCCTGGAAATAAGGAGAGGGCAATATCAGGGTAGGTAGGGCAGGGAATGGATTTAAAGCCGTTGGGAGTAATCATCTCTACTTCGTGACCCATGCCAATTAATTCAGCACGAGTCTGTTTGAGTGTGCGGACAACTCCATTTACTTGTGGATCCCATGCATCGGTGATGATCATGATTTTCATAGCGCAGCCTCTTTGATAAGTGATTCAATAGCGGGTTGAAGAGTAATTTGCGGTGTCTCAACTGGCTCACCTTTAATGTGAGTCCAGTGAATAATTTTGAGTTCACCTGTATGTGTTTCAACTAAGGCAGTCAGGCTTTCGACCCAATCACCATCGTTGCAGTAGAGCAGGCCGTCAATCTCACGAATCTCCGCTTTGTGAATGTGTCCGCAGACTACGCCGTCGCAACCGCGTAGGCGGGCTTCTCTAGCCATGATGTGTTCAAAATCTGCGATATAGCTAACGGCGTTCTTGACCTGATGCTTCAGATATTGGGAGAGCGACCAATACTGTAGTCCCATCCTGGCGCGGATCATATTGAAATAACGATTTACGTACAGAATTAAGGAATATAGATTGTCACCAACGTAGGCAAGCCACTTGGCGTATTGCATCACACCATCAAACTGATCGCCATGCGTTACCCAGAGCTTTCTGCCATCTACGGTTGTATGAATCACTTCCTCAACGACTTTGACATCGCCAAATGAAAGGCCAAAAAACTGGCGGGCACTTTCATCATGATTGCCTGGGACATAGATGACTTCGCTACCTTTTCGTGCTTTACGTAACAGTTTTTGCACTACGTCGTTATGAGATTGAGGCCAATAGAAGGACTTTTTTAGTCTCCAGCCATCAATGATGTCGCCAACAAGATAGAATTTCTCGGCTTCGTTATGCTTTAAGAAATCTAGAAGGTAGTTTGCCTGACACCCTGATGTTCCGAGGTGTACGTCTGAAATCCAGATCGCTTTGTAATGCATCATGAATCAGTATTAAGCCAACTGAGTATGAAAGCAGCATGACAATTTCAAGACAGTTTTATGACGCTGCTAATATTTTTTAAATTTGATTTATATTGCTAGCTCATATGAGTCAAAATCAATTACAAATTACTGCTCCATCGCCACATGGTGCAACACTGTGGTCATGGGTACGAGTCTGGGTTCATGTAATTGCAGGCTTGATGACGCTATCTATTCAGTTTCCATTTGCCAATCAGGAAGCAAAAAATAGGCACATTCAGAATTGGTCCAGAAAATTGCTCAGCATTTTTGGAATTGAATTGAGGCTAAAAAACCCAGAAATACTGCCTGCTACACCATACCTGTTGGCATCGAATCACATCTCTTGGATGGACATTCATGCAATCAATGCTTTTAAGCCGGTCCGCTTTGTTGCAAAGTCCGATGTTGAGGGCTGGCCTATCTTCGGTTGGATGGCAAAGCAGCTGGGTACCGTATTTATTAAGCGCGATAACTCTCGCCATGGAAAGCAGGTTGCTGGTGAGGTTGCTCGGGTTCTGGAAACGCAGTCTATCTGTATCTTTCCTGAGGGCACCTCGACCATAGGGGAGAGTGTTTTGCCATTTAAGCCCAATTTATTTGAATCCGCGGTTATTGCACAAGTTCCGGTCTATTCCCTAGCAATTGCTTATAAATCTTCCCTAACAGGCAAAAATAGTGAGGTGGCGGCGTTTGTGGGCGAGATGGGGCTTTTAGAGTCTATGGCGCAGATTTTGCGTGATCGTCAGCTCATCGTAGAGTTGACCTTCTTAACCCCCTCTGGCGGTGCTCCAGAAGCTTCTAAAGATCGAAAATGGCTTGCTTTGCATAGCCAAGAGGCTATTTCCAGCTTTTTAAAAGGGGATCAACGCTTTATGTAATAAAAATGTCATCATTACTCTTTATAAGTATTTCCAAGGAGTGGAAACACATGACATCAAAGCATAAAGAAATGGCCGAGTGGTACCGCCGTGCCCAAATAGAAATTTTGGATAGCATGGACGAAGAGCTCGAAATGGAGCTTGATGATGATCGCCTTTCGCCTGATGGTGATAGTGAGTCCTCCGTTCCCCGCAACGTCTACTTCAAAGAATTATTTCGTTTGCAGGGTGAGCTTGTCAAACTCCAAGACTGGGTTGTTGAAAATAAGGTCAAGGTCGCTGTGTTATTCGAGGGTCGTGACTCAGCCGGTAAGGGTGGCGCAATTAAGCGCATCACCCAACGACTGAATCCCCGCGTTTGTAAAGTTGTTGCTTTGCCAGCGCCCAACGAACGCGAAAAGACCCAGTGGTATTTTCAGCGCTACATCTCTCAGTTGCCTGCTGGTGGTGAAATTGTTCTCTTTGATCGTAGTTGGTACAACCGTGCCGGCGTTGAGAAGGTGATGGGTTTCTGTACTGATTACGAGTACGAAGAATTTTTAAGAACAGTTCCTGATCTCGAGCGCATGATGATCAGTTCAGGAATTATTCTGATTAAATATTGGTTCTCTATTTCTGATGATGAACAGTACAACCGCTTCATGATGCGTATTCATGATCCATTAAAGCAATGGAAGCTCAGTCCAATGGACTTGGAGGCTCGTCGCCTATGGGAAGCCTATACCAAAGCTAAGGAAACGATGCTGGAGCGCACGCATATCCCCGAGGCGCCATGGTGGGTTGTTGCGGCCAATGATAAGAAAAAAGCACGCTTAAATTGTATTAGCCACTTATTAGATCAGATTCCGTATAAAGAAATTGATCATCCGATCATCTCATTACCAGCCCGAGTTCATAACCCAGACTATCTGCGTGGGCCAGTACCTCCGCAGATGTATGTACCAGAAATATTCTAAGTAATTTATTTCTCTAGTTTAGATAATTTGCCATCCCACTGAAAAGCGATTTCTTTATCGGCTTTCAGTAGAGCTTTATCTTTTCCTGGGTAGCTAACTCTAGAAAGTAAATCTTGAATTAAATTTAAGTGAGCCAGTTTTTTATCGTTGGCTCTCACTATTGTCCAGGGAGTTTCTTTAGGACTGGTGCTTTCTAGCATTTCATTGCGACACTTGCTGTAAGCATTCCAATATTTTTGCGCTTGCTGATCAATGGGGCTAATCTTCCACTGCTTGAGTGGATCATCAGCCCTATCTTTTAGGCGTTGCGCCTGCTCTTTTTTGGAAATATCTAAATAGTATTTAATGAGAGTAATACCTGATCTTACCAAGATCGATTCAAAATCATTGACCGTATCTATAAAGTTTTTATATTGATCTTTGGTGCAGAAGTTCATGACGCGCTCAACCCCGGCACGGTTATACCAACTGCGATTGAAGAGAACGATTTCTCCCTTCTTGGGCAATTGAGAAACGTAGCGTTGAAAGTACCATTCTGCAGACTCGGCATCAGACGGTTTACCAAGGGCAACAATGCGTGTTTCCCGCGGACTTAAGTTTTGGGTAATGGCTTTGATGGTGCCATCTTTGCCTGCAGTATCCCGACCCTCAAGGATGACCAGTATTTGATCACCCTTGCTAATGAGACTATTTTGAAGTTTGACTAGTTGAATCTGAAGGTCACGAAGCTGTGAGTCATAGCTAGCTTCCTCCAGTTTTTCTTTGGCTTTATGGCCCATCAGTTAGCTTCATTCGTATTTGCTGACTTAGGAGCAGGACGCTTTTTAGCCGCAGGCCTCTTTGCTGGTGCCTTCTTTGCTGCAACCTTTTTAGCCGTAACTTTTTTGGCCGGCGCCTTCTTTGCGGGTACTTTTTTAGCTGCTACTGATTTCTTAGCAGGCGTTTTCTTGGCCGCCACTTTTTTATCCAGTTTATCCAGGGCCTTTGCAAGCTTGTCGATGAGTTTCTCTCTATCGGACTCTAATTTATCGAGCTTTTTTAATAGCTGCTTTACTAATTTCTTTTGGCTCATGATTTTCCTAAGTTAACTTGCAGTTTTTTATTGATATGCCTTTCAACCAATCCTACGTTTTATTTGTAGTACTTTCAAGCATTTATGACACTTACAGGCTATTTAAATGGCATCGTTTGTCATATTTCTGAAATATATATTTCTATATAATTGGAAATATGAAAAATACACATGCTATTAAAGCCTTTCTAGCCTTAGGCCAAGAAACGCGCTTGAATATATTCCGCCTGGTAGTTCAGCGGGGTGACATTGGGTTAACGCCAAGCCAAATTATTGAAAAATTAGGAATACCTAATGCGACGCTCAGTTTCCATCTGAAGGAATTAGTTGGAGCTCAATTACTGGCAGTAGAGCGCCAAAGTCGTAATTTGATTTATCGACCCAACGCTAGCTTGGTTCAAGAATTAAGTGGGTTCCTGCTGGAGAACTGTTGTGGGGGTCAATCTTGTGTGCCTGAATCCATCATTAAAAAGGTTAAAGTCAAATGAAGCCGTTCAATATTCTCTTTCTATGTACTCACAATTCTGCACGTTCTGTTTTGGGGGAAGCTTTAGCATCCACTCATGCCAGTGGTAAGTTTGTTGGTTACTCAGCCGGATCTACACCTGGAACCTCTGTTAATCCTTTTGCCAAGGAGTTGGCTTTGCAGATGGGTTACGACGAATCGAAGTTACGCTCTAAGTCTTGGGATGAATATGGTTTGCCTGATGCGCCCCAGATGGATTTCATCATCACCGTTTGCGACAATGCGGCTGGCGAGGTATGCCCATTCTGGCCTGGTAAACCAGCCTCTGCCCATTGGGGCTTTCCTGATCCATCACAAGTTCAAGGAACTGACGATGATAAAAGACGTGCATTTAAAGAGGTCATGATTGGCCTCAAAAAGCGGATTGATCTGCTTGCGGATATGCCATTAGATCGACTCAACTCCCTTAGCCTGCAAGAGATTCATACCAATTCATGAATACCGTTACTAGCAAGCTTTCTTTTTTAGACAGATACCTAACAGTTTGGATATTTGCTGCCATGGCAGCAGGTATTGGCTTAGGGTATTTTGTTCCTGGAGTGGAGGATTTCATCAACTCCTTTCAATCGGGGACTACGAATATTCCAATCGCGATTGGATTGATCTTGATGATGTATCCACCGTTTGCCAAGGTGAAGTACGAAGACTTGCCAGATGTATTTAAGGATAAGCAGATATTTGGTATTGCCTTTTTGCTCAATTGGATTGTTGCTCCACTTTTGATGTTCTTCTTGGCACTTATTTTTGTTCCCAACCAACCTGAGTACATGGCGGGGTTGATATTGATTGGGATAGCGCCCTGTATAGCTATGGTAATTGTCTGGAATGACATTGCTAAGGGTTCCACAGAGTATGCGGCGGGATTGGTGGCATTTAATGCCGTGTTCCAGGTGCTGTTCTTTAGTTTGTATGCCTATGTCTTCTTAACTGTTTTACCGCCATTCTTTGGATTTGAGGGTTCTGTTGTCAACATCACAGTTGGCGAGATTGCAAAAACGGTTGCTATCTATCTTGGCGTTCCTTGCGTAGCCGGATTCTTAACCCGTTACGTCATGCTCAAGCTTGTATCGAGGGCATGGTACCAAGATGTCTTTGTACCCAATATTGGCAAACTGACTTTGCTTGCATTGCTCTTTACGATTGTGGTGATGTTTAGCTTGAAGGGTAAGTTGATTCTGCAGTTGCCGATGGATGTTGTCACCATCGCTATTCCATTACTCATCTTTTTCTTAGTGATGTTCTTGCTGACATTCTTTATCACCATCAAGATGGGTATCGAATACAAGCGTTGCTGCACTTTATCGTTTACAGCGTCGAGTAATAACTTCGAACTCGCGATTGCTGTAGCCATCGCAGTATTTGGCATTAATTCAGGCGCTGCCTTTGCAGCAGTGATAGGGCCTCTGGTTGAGGTGCCCATTATGGTGGGGTTAGTTTCAGTAGCGCTTTGGATTAAAGAGCGTTTTTTTAAGCACTAGCTTTTTCCGAAAATATAGCGCTTATCCTACTTTCGGAGGGATGAGCAGTCTGTTTTTCATATTTATGATACATATAATGAAATAATTATTTTTTGCCGATACCTATTTTGGAGAAATTCATGTTGTTTTCATCACGATCTACTCTTATTCGCTCCATTTACGCACTTGTAGGCACTGTCTTCATTGCATGCTTGGTTTCATGTGGAGGTGGAAGCAGCAGCAGTAGTAGTTCCTCTACTGCAGCAACCCCGAGCGTTTACTACGTCGTAAGCAATACGAATGATTCAGGTGCCGGCTCCTTAAGAGAGGCTATTACTTCAGTTAATGCTTCAACAACTACGCAATATTCCGGAATCTCTTTCTCGATTGCAGGTGTAATTACTCTAGCAAGTGATCTACCAGCTATTACAAAGAAAGTATTAATTGATGGTGGTACGGCACCTGGCTATGTTGCTGGAAATACTACTACGGCGCCATTGGTTGCAGTTAACTTTAATGGTGTCGCCTCAGGATTTAATTTCAATAGCGGTTCAGCAGGCTCTGGAATTTACGCTTTATCCATCTACGGATCCAGTTCAAACGGCATTACTTTAAATGCAAGCAATATCACTCTTTTAAGAAACTATATTGGCCTTAACTTGAGTGGAGCAGCTGGCGGTAATGCACAGAATGGAATTTACATTGCCGCAGCTTCAATCAATAACGTGATTGGCTCTAACCCCAACAGCATCTCAGGTTTGTACTCAAACGTGATTTCAGGAAACACACTAAACGGTATTCAGATTTACGGTAGTGCTGGCAATACGATCCAGGCCAATGCCATTGGCACCAATCCAGCGGGTACTGCAGCAATAGGCAATGGAAATAACGGCATCTGGGTTACTTATTACGCTACGGAGAATACTATTGGCGGTACCGCTTATTACGACTCAGCTACTGGGCAAACTAATGACCCAACGGGCAATAAGGGTTCAGTCCCGATTGTTTCTATTGCACCTCCATTGGGTAATCTGATTTCTGGTAATACACGGAACGGAGTTCTCATTGATGCGTATTCAGAGTTAACAGTTCTGAGCGGTAACTTTATTGGTACAAATAATGTTGGAACTGCTGCCATTGGAAATGGTCTTGATGGCGTAAGCATTACCAATGCAAATAATAATCAACTCATTGGTTGTACCTATGAGGATAATCCATTTATTTACTACAACGTATTAAGTGGTAATGCTAGAAATGGTTTATATATTTACAACTCCAATGCAATTTTGGTGCAGGCTAATTTCTTCGGTGCTGGCGCAAATAATGCTTCCATGGTTCCCAATGGGCAGGATGGAATCTATGTTGGCGGCACTTCCGCAGGTGTCCAGGTTGGTGGGGTTATTCCGTTGGGTAATGTATCAGCCGGCAATGTCAGGGATGGTATTAGGGTGGCTGATACTGCTAGTGCCTTTACTACATTCAATACCTTTGGGGGCCTGTATGCCTTCCAAGGGGCTGCCCCAAATGGTGGAAACGGTATTACGATTGATTCGACAGGTTTGAATAATTTGATTCGTACAAACGTCATGTCTGGCAATATTCTTAACGGTATTTGGCTTACTTCTAATGCAACAGGCGTTACCGTAGACCCCAATGTTGTTGGCCCAAATACTTATGGTAATGGCGCGCTTACTGGAACATCCGCTACAGGTGGCTACGGTAATGGCGCTAATGGTATTTTGGTGGACGGATCAGGAAATTATATTGGTGGCTATAACGGCTCTGTTATTCCGCAAAATACTTTCTCTGGGAATCGGTTATATGGAATTCATATCACCGGTGATAACAATTATGTATTCAACGCCTCAATCGGTTTAGGAACCAGCTTGACGGTTGTTGCCGGACTGGGTAATGGCGCTGGTGGAGTATTAATCACTGGCACCGGTAACTCTGTTGGTCCAACCCCTCCAGCATTTAGCACAACTACACCGGTTACTGCTTACATCAGCGCAAACACAGGAAATGGAATTACCTTAACGGCTACTGGCAATACGGTTAGCGGTAATTACTTTGGTTATGCGGCTTTAGCGACTGCTACAACGCCTTTACCCGATCAAGCATGTAACACGGGTTTGTCGATAGTAGGCGCTGCTGGCAATACGGTAAGCGCCAACAATACTGGCACTTGTGCTCCTTAAACGTTGCGGCATAGATAGGCAGCCCTTTTATTAAGTATGGGTTGCAAAACTGATACCAACTAGTCACTGATTGGTTGGTATTTTTTATTCTTAAAAATTTTTAACTATAAAAGTGGGTGCGGAATGAACAGATATCTGAATGCTCTATTGGTGACAGTATTTTCGAGTACCGCCTTTGCCCAAATGCCACCCCCCATGATGCCTCCACAGGGTATGCAGCCAGGAATGCAGCAAGGTAGGCCGCCTCAAGGAGGTGTGATGCGAGATGATCCTCGCAGGCCAGTCGATCAAATCAGTCGCGGTCTTGGTGTGACGCCCGATCAGTTCCGGACATGCTTCAATGACGTTAACCCTGCACCACAAGGCTCTTTGCCTGGCGCTAATCAGAAACATGCCAATAAACAAGTTCTCTTAAGTTGTTTGCAACGTGCAAATCCAAATATCACCAATAACAGTCTAGATGCCGTGATGGACCAATATCGACCCGGTGGCAGGGCTGCCCAGTAAATAGAATGACCTGGGATAGAATCAACCTATCCCTTCATTATTAGGCAGCATTCAAAATGGCTCGTCACTATATAGTTGTTTTACTGGGTTTGTTGCTAGCAGCATGCTCGACCCCAATCAGTCAGTTTGGCGTATACAAGCAATCTGATGGAACAATCGGTGTTCATGCACCCAAAGATGCAAAAGAATTAGAGGCGCAGGATGCCGCTTTAGCAGAATGCAAAAAGATGGGCAAGAGAACGGTGACGATCCTAGAAAGCAGGAAAACGGTCAATGACCGTTTTCCTGTGACTTACATCTACTCGTGTAGATAACTTTTTTGTACTGCTGGTATTGCTGGTGTAGCCAATGTTTTTAATGCTTTAGCTCAACAACCACTTCTTGATCGACTTATTGACGCACATCGCGTCTAAAGCAAGACCAAAGAACTCAGAACCATTGGTTACCATGCTTTCAATAGCTTCCACTTTGCCAGACTTAATACCACGCAAATAGGTTGCAGCACGGTAGCGCAAGAAATGCTCAGTGACACCTTCTTCATTCTCGGTTGGGCAGATTTCTAGGCTGCCATAGCGAGTTTCTGGATTGATGTTTAAAACAGCAAGGCTCAAGGCTCCAACCAATTTCTCGGGCACTGGAATAGGCACATAGGAGTAGAGAGAGATCATCATCTCTTCTTCATCTACTTCGATAATGTGATCAATATCCAAAACGTCTTTTTCAGTTAACTCAGTCTCACCAGAATCGCCGCCACCAAAAGTAGACTCAAACTGCAGCATGGCAGTATTGCTTCCTTTGGAGATCTCGATCATGTCAGGGTAGCCAAGCAAGCCTTTCCACCAGTACATCAATGAGAAGGTGCAAGGTTTAACTTCAACCAATCCCTTGCTGGTCGACTTTGCAAAATACAGGCCGTAAAACTCATCATCTTGCTCGAGGCCGTATTGGTCAACCTTAGATGCTTTAGGTGCAGTGGGTTTGGCGGACTTTTTAGCAACTTTCTTAGCTGCTGGCTTTTTAGCCGCAGGTTTTTTTGCCGTTGTTTTCTTTACTGCTACTTTTTTGGTAGCAGGCTTTTTTGTAGCCACTTTCTTGGCTGCTGGTTTTTTCACTACCTTTTTGGCTGTCTTTTTGCTTGCTACTTTCTTAGCGGCAACTTTCTTGACGGCTTTCTTTACAGGGGCTTTTGTTACCACCTTGGTAGCTACTTTCTTTTTTGCTGGAGACTTCTTTGTAGCCATGGTCTATTACCCTTCTTTTGGTAGTTATTGTGCTTAATGCACCTGATGATATTACTGCAAATTCCTAGGGAAAATCGCCTTTCCTATATGGGGTTTGTCCTGCTAGTTGCAAGGGCAGGGCATAAATAAAAAAGATGCTGAGTGCCATTGTTCTTAGATTGCACAGTTGCTACACTAAAAGTACGCATTTATGAATAACCTAAATATCTAGAGGATCTATGTTTCCAGAATATCGTGAGCTCATTACTCAATTGAAAACCTCAGACCGGCACTTTTTGCATTTGTTTGATAAGCACAATAAATTAGATCAACTGATTCAAAGAATGGAAGCGCATAGTGAGCCAAGCACTCCAGAAGAAATTGAGACCTTGAAAAAGGAAAAACTTCTACTGAAAGATCAGATCTATGCGGTCCTAAAAAAGGCCAGCGCAGTTTAAAAGCGGGTGTATTCACTCAGTTATGGGGGAGGCCTAGGGTCATGAAGAACTGGGCTCTCCAGAAAGAAGGCTCTGGGCATCCTATTTTTTGCTTCTGTTTTGGATTCGCCTGCTCACGATTTAGAATGACTAGGTGAATAAAACCCTCAAGATTTCTCTCATTGCCTTTGTAGCTTTTTTAGCTATTACGGGACTAGGTGCTTGGTATGCGTCATCTTTTATCAATCCTGCGCAAGTAACTAAGCTCCTTAGTTCTTCAGTCAAGGATGCTACTGGACGAGATCTGAAAATTACCGGTCCAGTGAGTCTAAGTCTTTTCCCAGGCATCAGTGTCAAAGCTGAGCAGGTAGCTTTGAGCAATACATCTTGGGCAAGTAATCCTAATCTGCTTACTCTTAAGCAGATTGAACTCGATATCAGGTTATTGCCTCTATTGGGCGGTAATGTTGAAATCAGCAGAATTGGCCTACAAGGTTTAGAAGTCAATCTGCAAACTAATAAAGCTGGTGATGGAAATTGGAATTTGACGCCTCCAGTATTGGCTGAGGCTAATTCAGGTAGTCAGACTGCCGCTGCTGCTAACAGCTCTTCTGATAGCGTGCTTGCCTCATTTAAAACCATGGATATTATTGATGCACGTATCAATTACCAAGATGGCAATCAAGCAGCAAAGGTAATTAATCTTCCCAAATTATCTTTTGGTGCCGATGATGGCAAGTCTTCCATTTTGGTTGATCTTCAATACGACAACTACACCCTGAATCTCAAAGGTAAAACAGGATCGCTACGTAACGCTTACTTTGCATGGAATCAGACTCCTGTAAAGATGGATATCGATTTAAATCTCACCTTAAATGGTAAGTCGCTGGCGATTACAGGGGAGATTGATAAGAAACCTCAGGTCCTGGCGCAATTTAAGATTGACTTAAATTCCAAATCCTTTGATTTGGCTCCATTAGCAGGCTCAGCAGTAGTAGCTAGCTCTGCCGGAAAAACTACCACCACACCTGTACATAAGGTCCAAGGAAAGTATTTTTTCTCGGATGAGGCCTTGCCCTTTGATTTATTACCTTTAGCTGATGGCTCTATCAAGATCAATATTGCTGAGCTTGGGGTGCCCGATCAAGCGCCGTTTACAAATTTTAAAACGACATTGCAATTTAAGAACGACAGAATTGATGCAAACGATTTAAGTTTCAATGTTGGCAAAGGGAATGCTCAGGCTCAACTTTCAGTAGCAGAATTTAGTAGCCCTGCACCCAAAATATTCTTGAGAGGAATGGCTAAAGACTTTAGCTTAGAGCAAATTATTTCCTCCGCCGACTCCAGTGCAAAGGTTACTGGTGGCGCCACACAAGTAGCTTGGAACCTGAAAGGGAGCGGCTTAAGCCCTCATCAATTTATTAGTCGGGCTTCTGGAGCTATTCAGGTTTCAGTAGGGCAAGGCGCACTTGATTCTAAGTTTATTAATAAGGGCGGAGACTTTGTTATTACGGTATTTGATGCGATTAATCCGCTCTATAAAAAATCTAATCAAACCATCTTAGAGTGTGCCGTAGCCTATCTGCCGTTGAATAATGGCATGGTGAGCATTAAGGACTCAGTTGGGGTTGTTACTGATCGCTTGAATGTTGTGCTTTCAGGTTCCATTAACCTCAATAGTGAGACTCTGGATATCAATATCAACCCGAGTGAAAAATCTGGTCTAACAACCGGCATCGATCTTGGTGGCCTTGTAAAAATTGAGGGAACTCTGCAAAACCCGAAGGCTGGGGTCAATAAGGCAGGGGTAGTCAATAGTGCCGTTTCTATTGGGCTAGGCTTTCTAACAGGCGGCATTAGTATCGCCGCTGAGAATGCTAAATCATTAAGCACCAAGGTGCAGCCTTGTAAAACAGCGCTGCATGCTTGGTCAGATATCTACCCTACAAGTAATTAAGGAGGACTGAGATCAGTCCTCCAATCTATTGCTTAGAAAACTAAGCCACTTACAAAGAGGCTGAATAAAGAAATAAAGATACTGGCAAAGAAGGCAGTCCAAAAGCTAGAGATCGTAAAACCACTCACCACTGCAGAAACCAGCATCAATACCAAGGCGTTGATCACTAGCAAGAAAATACCCATCGTCAATACGGTGAGGGGAAGTGTGAAAAGAATCAGCAGGGGCTTAACGATAGCATTGGCAAAACCTAAGAGTAGGGCAGCAATCAACAGTGAGCCACCATCAGCAAAGCGTAAGCCGCTAAAGATATAACTAGCCACCCAAAGGGATAAAGAAGTTAAGCCCCATTGGACTGCAAATAGCGTTAGGTTACTCATGAGTATTTCCTATGATGGTTATCGGTGAGTATTGCTCTGTGACTATATTAGCAGGTGATTAATAGTGCGGAGGAATTTCATCCTTGAGATTACTACCGCCACTACCACTGCTACTAGATTGCTCTTTCACTGCCTTGAGTTCGCGATACAGAAATTCAATTTGCTGCTGCTGTTTGTAAACAGTCTCATTGAGCTTCTCGATCAGGTCTTCAGTGAAGCTCAGCTTGATTTCGAGATTGGTAATTCGTTCCTCTGACATAGGTGATTCTTTCTTATTCTGAGATGAGCTCAAAGCGCCCATCCTCCATTTCTGTTTTAGGCCTAATCCAAAAATCATGGGACTGCATGGATTCATAAACATAGGCTGGTTCTAATGTTGCCTCTACATTCGCCAAGAAAACGACTCTATAAAAGCCACCAGTTTTAATATGCCGTAGTTTGCTGCCTGGCTTAAAGAGACCATCATCGGGGTCGGCCATTTTGGGTTTACTCATGTCAACAATGCACTTTCTCGGTATGATCTAGCGATGGCAAATTCCATCCCATACTCCATTCTAGATATATCTCCAATCCCACAGGGGTTTACTGCGGCAGATGCATTACGCAATACCTTGAATGTTGCTCAGCATGCAGAAAAATGGGGCTATACCCGTTACTGGGTGGCCGAGCATCACAATATGACGGGCAATGCAAGTTCAGCAACTGCTGTACTCATAGGCTATATCGCTGCAGGTACTCAACATATTCGAGTGGGTTCAGGCGGTGTGATGCTGCCAAATCATGCCCCTTTAGTCATTGCTGAGCAATTTGGCACTTTAGAGTCTTTATATCCTGGTCGTATTGAGCTCGGATTAGGCAGGGCGCCTGGATCCGATCAAATGACTGCCAGAGCTTTACGCCGAGATTTATTAGGGAGTGATGATCGCTTTCCTCAAGATGTACGTGAGTTGCAGCATTACTTTGGCCCCCTGCAAGAGGGGCAGTCGGTTAAAGCAATTCCCGGAATTGATACTAATGTACCCATTTGGATTTTGGGTTCTAGTCTCTATGGCGCTCAATTGGCTGCACACTTTGGCTTGCCCTATGCATTTGCTTCGCACTTTGCCCCGGAGCAATTATTAGAAGCAATGAATATCTATCGTGAACTCTTTAAGCCATCCGCTCAACAGGCTAAGCCGTATTCAGCTTTTGTAATGAATGTTGTAGCTGCTGATACCGATGAAGAGGCTCAACATCTGTTTACTACACTGCAGCAGAATGTCGTCAGAATGCGCAGGAACACAAGAGGGCAGTTGCCACCCCCAATTGCTGACATGAATACATTTTGTGAGCCTCATGAACAAGCAGCGGCAGACCACACTCTGCAAGTCTCGGTTGTCGGTTCACTAGAAACGATTCAAAAGGGTATGCGACATTGGCTAGATCTCACTGGTGCTGATGAACTGATCTTTACTGGTCAAATCTTTGATCATCAGGCGCGCCTCAGATCTTTTGAGATTGCCGCGCAGGCTGCGCAGGGCTTATAAAACTAGTGCTGTGTAGTCCGCAGTAATAAGTACATGTTCTTTGGCTGCCTGATGAGCGAAGCGGAGCACTTCATTGTCTTTACTCATTAAGACACAAGGTTTTACTGTATAGGCAAGATCTAGAAAGACTTGATCATCAGGGTCTTGGCATATCCAGGGCGCCTTGATCAAACGATTGTCTTCAATCATTTGCGCTAGGCCATGCCATTGAAGGCGGATTTGCTCTTGTCGTGCTTCATCAAGCGAGAACAAAGGGCGCGCAATGACATCAGTAAATTCTTCTAAGGTGCTTTGAGTCGCTAGAGCCTTTATTTTTCCGTCAATCAGCACTTGCTTTAAATGCAGTGCTCTAAAATCATTAAAGACAAACAGATCTAGTAGGACATTTGTGTCAAAGACAATAGTTTGCATTCTTCGAGACCTATTGGCTGGCTAATATGGTGAATCCAAAATTAATTACTGCGCCAAATCTCGGGGGTAATGGTGACTTGCCCCTGATCTGAAGAGACATAGGCTTCACCATCTTGAATGTTGACATGCAAGACCATGCTGCGTTCAACCAGTTTATTGAGATCCTCTGCCTGTTCTGCTGGAATCGCAACGACTTGTAAGTTGCGTGCACGAGTCAGCTTGTTTGCGATGCCATCCCACCAGATTTTGCTGGTATGACCACCATAGCAATAGACAATGACCTGATCGGCACGACCGCAGGCTTTCAGAATACGACGCTCATCTGGTTGACCAATCTCAATCCATAGTTTGATCGCATCAGTGAGGTCCTTAATCCAAAGATCAGGTTCATCGGTGTCACTTAAGCCTTTGGTAAAGACCAGATCCTCATGAGCTTGCAATGCAAAGGCGATGATACGGATCATCATGCGCTGCTCAGTCTCTGAGGGATGCTTGGCGATAGTTAGGGAGTGACTGCCGTAGTAATGACGGTCAGAATCTGCGACATGAAGGTCGGCTTTGTGGATAGTTGCGCGTAGAGCCATGACGCATTATCGCCTTTATGGCTAGCCATCTAGCATCAACTGGGCCTACAACCAGTATTATTAAGCTTGCGGCTCTTATTCAGCCTGCAAAAGCCTCAATTTACTGTGTATCGTAGAGCCCATGATCCGTATTACCGAACTGCGTTTACCGATTGACCATCCCCCTGAAGCTCTGGAGATGGCAATTCTGAAGCGCCTCAATTTAGCCGCTAAAGACTTGGTGCAATTTCAGGTCTTTAAGCGTAGCTACGACGCTCGCAAAAATGTCGCGCTCTCATTTATTTACACGGTAGATTTATCGGTAAAGAGCGAAGAAGCGTTGCTCAAGAAATTTTCTGGGGATAGTCACGTGAGACCATCGCCGGATACGAGTTATCACTTTGTTGCAAAAGCACCTGAATCCATTATCAATGGCGAAGCACTACGCCCAGTTGTAGTGGGCTTTGGACCCTGCGGCATTTTTGCCGCTCTGCTCTTGGCGCAAATGGGCTTTAAGCCCATCGTTCTAGAGCGCGGTAAAAAAGTACGCGAACGCACGCAAGATACTTGGGGCTTATGGCGCAAGAATGTACTCAATCCAGAATCCAATGTGCAATTTGGTGAAGGTGGGGCCGGTACATTTTCTGACGGTAAGCTTTGGAGTCAAATTAAAGATCCGAAGTTTTATGGCCGTAAAGTGATCCACGAGTTTGTCAAAGCCGGCGCACCGGAAGAAATTACCTATGTCGCTAAACCCCATATCGGCACCTTCCGCTTGGTAGGCGTAGTTGAGAAGATGCGCCAAGAAATTATTGATTTAGGTGGCGAGATTCGATTCTCGCAAAAGGTTATTGGATTTGATATTGAGAATGAGCAAATTACTGGGGTCAAGATTGAGGGGCAAGCAGATTTGCCTGCTAACCATGTGATTTTGGCTCTTGGCCATAGTGCACGTGATACTTTTGAGATCTTGCATCACGCAGGGGTCTTTATGGAATCCAAGCCATTTTCAATAGGCTTTCGGATTGAGCACCCTCAGTCATTGATTGATAAAGCACGCCTTGGTCCCCATGCGGGCAATGAACTGATTGGCGCAGCAGATTACAAGCTGGTTCATCACGCTAAAAATGGCCGCTCGGTATATAGCTTTTGTATGTGTCCAGGGGGAACAGTAGTCGCTGCAACCTCTGAGCCGAATCGGGTAGTAACGAATGGCATGAGTCAGTATTCGCGAAACGAGCGCAATGCGAATGCTGGCATCGTGGTTGGAATTACTCCTGAAGATTATCCGGGTGGTCCGCTTGCTGGTATCGAGTTTCAGAGAGCAATAGAATCCAAAGCATTTGAATTAGGCGGTAAAACGTATGAAGCACCGGGTCAACTGATTGGTGATTTCTTGGAAGGCAAGCCATCCACCGAGTTCGGCAGTGTTGTACCTTCATATAAGCCTGGTGTTCATTTAACCGATCTAGCAGCTAGCTTGCCAGCATATGCCATTGAGGCGATTCGGGAGGCAATCCCTGCTTTTGAGAAGCAAATCAAAGGCTTCTCCATGAAAGATGCCGTATTAACTGGCGTTGAGACGCGCACGTCTTCTCCTTTACGGATTACTCGAGGCAACGATTATCAAAGCTTGAATATCAAAGGCCTTTATCCAGCGGGTGAGGGCGCTGGCTATGCTGGTGGAATTTTGTCTGCTGGTGTTGATGGGATTAAAGTGGCAGAAGCAGTAGCACTCGACTACTTGTCAAAGTAATTTCACGAAGGCGCTTTATAAGTAAATCAGAGGCGATTTGATTTAGATCAAGTAAGCTCAAAAACTCTGTTGCTTTTTAGCCCAACTAAATTTCCCAGGTGTCTTTCATTTGATTTACATCAAATTGACGCCTCTATATCAATTCGAAAATGATTTCATCGAAATTGATAATGAAAAGGAAATCATCATGCGTATTAAGTCACTCATAGCAGCAATGGCTACAGTAGCATCCTTAGCCCCAATGGTGGCTCAAGCCCAAGCAGAAGAAAATCCTTGGATGGTGCGTGTGCGTGCAGTAGATTTGCTTTGGCAGAATGGGCAATCACAAAGTGTTCAAGACTTAAACATTAAAGCTAAAAATCAGTGGATTCCTGAATTTGATGTTTCCTATTTTTTCACTAAAAATATTGCGGCTGAATTGGTTTTGACATGGCCGCAGCAGGTCAACATTACCGCTGGTCAAGGCAATACTAACGTTGGTAAAGTTACCGCGTTGCCACCATCACTTCTAGCCCAATATCACTTTACTGATTTGGGTGCATTTAAGCCTTATGTCGGCGCGGGCGTCAATTACACTATTTTCGGTAACCGCGCTAATTTCCCAGCCCTTGGAAATTCTGTACAAGTTGACCAAAACAGCGTCGGTTTTGTTGGCCAAGTCGGTATGGACTATATGTTTGATAAAAACTGGGGCCTTAACTTAGATCTTAAGTACGCAATGATCAGCACCAATGTAAACACGGTTCAAGGCGGAACAAATCTTGGAAAGCTGACATTAAACCCATGGATGCCAGCTGTTGGCGTGACTTATAAGTTCTAGGAATTCAGTTCTTAGATCTTGAGATAGGGCTCCTTAGGGGCCCTATTTTTTAGCTAGTGTCGCTCCACCTTAGTCTGCATGCCCAGCAAAGAGAATTAGGCTGGGCCCCATAGTGAGGCGATTTACTTGGAATGAATAGAAATATCTCCTCTTTTGAGGAAGTGACGATAATGTCGCCATGGCTTTAATCGTACTCACTGATGCAAAACTGGCTTTTGGCCACGTTGACCTCCTCGCAAACACTGCTTTTTCACTCGAATCGGGTGAGCGTGTTGGCTTAATTGGCCGTAATGGCACCGGTAAATCTTCTTTATTGAAGATATTGGCTGGCATTGAAAAAATGGATGATGGCCTGCTGCAATATCAGCAAGGCTTACGGATTGCGTATGTTCCTCAGGAGCCCATATTTGATGCTGAAGAAACTGTTTTCGAAGCTGTATCAAAAGGGGTAGCACAAGCAAAGGCTTTGCGTGAAGAGTATGAAGCTCTTAGCGTAGGTGAATGGGACGATGCCTCCCATCATCGCTTGGACGCAGTGCAGTCGCAATTAGAAGCCCTGGGTGGTTGGAATTGGGAGCAGCGCGTTCATGAAACTTTAGATCGATTACATCTAGAGGCTGATCTCAAGATCAACACACTTTCTGGCGGTACAAAAAAGCGGGTTGCATTAGCGCGTGCTTTAGTAGAAATGCCAGACGTTCTATTGTTAGATGAGCCAACCAATCATTTGGATTTGGATTCGATTGCTTGGTTAGAAGAATTGCTGAAAGAGTATCAAGGCTCCGTCATTCTGATCACCCATGATCGCGCCTTCTTAGATAACGTCTGCACACAGATTGTGGAGTTAGATCGTGGCATTTTGCGTAGCTACCCAGGAAACTTTACGCAGTATGAAGTATTAAAAGAGCAGGAGCTGAATTCTGAGTCTTTAGCCAATGCCCGTGCGGATAAATTATTGGCACAAGAGGAAGTGTGGATTCGTAAAGGGGTTGAGGCCCGCCGTACTCGCAGTGTTGCCAGAATTGCCCGCTTAGAAAAGTTACGCAGTAGCCGTGCAGAGCGTCGAGATGCGATGGGGCAGGTGAAGTTAGCGGTTTCTGCTGGGGATCGCAGCGGCAAGATTGTGGCTGATCTACAAAACGTTAGCAAAACCTATGATCGTCCGATTGTCACGGATTTCACTGCAACCATTTTGCGTGGTGATAAGGTGGGCTTGCTAGGTCCTAATGGAGCAGGTAAGACAACCTTACTGAAATTAATTCTTGGAACGATTGCGCCTGACTCTGGTACCGCAACAATGGGTACACGGATTGAGGTCGCCTACTTTGATCAAATGCGCGAAGGTTTAGATCTCAATGCTTCACTAGAGGACTACATCAGTCCCGGTAGCGAATGGATTGAGATCAATGGCAATAAAAAGCACGTCAAGAGTTACTTGAGTGATTTCTTATTTGCACCAGAGAGAACCAATTCTCCTGTAAGCACGCTCTCTGGTGGTGAACGCAATCGTTTGCTCTTGGCTCGCTTATTTGCCCGCCCTGCAAACGTCTTGGTCTTGGATGAGCCAACTAATGACTTGGATATTGATACCTTAGATTTGCTTGAACAGCTCTTGCAAGACTACAAAGGCACTGTTTTCTTGGTCAGTCATGACCGCTACTTCTTGGATAACGTTGTCACCAGCATTATTGCGAATGAGGGTGATGGTTTTTGGCGCGAATATGAAGGTGGATATGAGGATTGGAAAATCCAGAAGGCCCGCTCAGACAAGATTCGTGCTGCAAATGCAAAATCTGGAGATAGAGCGGAGACAAAAGTAGAAGCTAAAGCAGAAGTGAAGGCTCAGACCAAGGTGGAGGAAAAGCCTGCTGCTAAAAGCGGAGTTCAAAAACTCAATGGTAAAGAACGGCAAGAGCTAGAAGCGCTACCTTTGCAGATTGAAGTATTGGAAACAGAACAAGCTGATATTGGTATTGCAATGAGCAATCCAGATCTCTATAAAAATGAACCTGAGTTAGCGGCCAGTATGCAGGCACGACTCAGTGAAATTACTACCGACTTAGATCAAAAGCTGCAACGTTGGGAGCAGCTTTTGAGCCGCTCAGAATCCTAATGAGTTGCAGCTAATTACTTTAAGCGAGCGCGTAGCTGAGCAATTTCATCCAGTAGATCTAGTGCCAAAGCAACGCCAGGAACATTTAACTCTAAATCATGTGTGAGATGCGCAGCTGTTTTTGCTCTTCTCAAAGAATCCCCACTAAAGCGCCAATCTTCTGGGGATGAGCCCGCTGGACTGAGCACTCCCTCTGAGACCCAGGTCATGATGAGATCTTCTGGTGTGCGTGAGGCGTGTGAGAGTTCCACAATGGTCATGTGAACTTCATTCTCTACAACTGCGCCTTCAATCCAAGTGATATTGGTTTGTGTCATGTCGATTATCCCTTCAAGTGAGCTCTAGGATTGAAATCAAAAGCTTTTTCAAAAGCTTGATAGGCTTCTTTATGTGTATCTGTATCGGCTGGTGGTAAAGCAATAGAAGGAACCACGTATAGATCACCTGCTTCCGCACTCGGAATGCCTTTGCCTTTGAGTCGCATTTTGCGACCAGCCACAGTTCCAGCTGGGATCTTCAGTTCTAATGTGCTGCCCGCCGGGGTAGGCACGTTGACTGTTGTTCCCAGGGCGGCTTCCCAGGGTGCCAAAGGAATATCAATAAAGACATCCTTGCCTTCAACGCGATAAATAGGGTTAGGGTGAAAGTCAATCTCAAGATAGAGGTCACCAGCAGGGCCTTCGCCAACACCTGGCCCACCTTGCCCAGAGAGTCGAAGATTTTGTCCTGCCTTAATGCCTTTAGGGATGCTGACATCTAGCTTACGCTCTTGAGTGCTGACATGACCATTGGCATCTTGCGTTGGCATATGCAGCGCAATCGTTCGCTTCGCTCCGTTGTATGCATCGGCCAGATCAATCAAAATTTTGGCGTGATGATCTTGGCCTTTGAAGTTCATGCCCTGACGCGGGTTGCCACCACGACCACCTTGACGATGTTTACCTCTACCGAACAGAGATTCAAAGAACTCACTTTGATCGCCTTCAAAGCCGCCACCATAACCTGGATGACCCCCACCAAAGCCACTATCGGAATATTCAAAACCATCATTCCAATTGGGGGGAGGGGTAAAGTCTTGGCCGTTCTTCCAATTTTCGCCAAAGCGATCGTAAGCTGCGCGTTTCTCAGTGTCTTTTAAAACGGCATAAGCTTCACCAATCTGCTTGAACTGTTCTTCAGCACCAGCTTCTTTGTTAACGTCTGGATGGTATTTGCGGGCTAGTTTGCGATAGGCTGATTTAATTTCAGCCTCAGTAGCACCGCGCGCAACGCCGAGTGTTTCGTAGTAATCCCTAAATTTCATAAGCTTGTTTCAGTTGGTTTCGATCTGGGTTGAGCTAATAAGATTAATTCTACAGTTCTCTTAGCTCATCACCCCAATTTGCCAAGGAACAAATTCATAGTCGCCCAGTCCCAGAAGCTCGCTTTTGGAGGCTTCCCCAGAGGCAGTCCGTAGGAATAGCTCAAAGATTTGCTGGCCCATCTCTTGAACCGAGACTGTGCCATCCAAAATTTCCCCACAGTTGATATCCATATCCTCGGTAAGACGCTGATACATAGGCGTATTTGTAGCGAGCTTAATGCAAGGGGCTGGTTTAGAGCCAAACATCGATCCACGGCCAGTAGTAAAAGCAATCAGGTTGGCGCCGCCTGCAATCTGTCCTGTAGCAGATACGGGGTCAAATCCTGGGGTATCCATAAATACAAAACCTTTAGTAGTTACTGGCTCAGCGTATTTATAGACCTCCATCAGCGGACCAGTGCCACCCTTCATGGAAGATCCCAGGGACTTCTCAAAAATATTGGCTAGCCCGCCGATTTGATTTCCAGGACTTACTTGACCATTGATTTGGACATCCCTACCAACGGAGTATTCATCTTTCCACCAGCGAATCCGTCCAATGAGCTTTTCACCAACGGCCTTACTAACAGCGCGGCGGGTGAGGGTATGTTCAACACCATAGATCTCGGGTGTTTCTGAAAGGATTCCTGTGCCACCATGACGAGACAAAATATCAATTGCTGCACCTAAAGCTGGATTAGCTGTGATGGAAGAAAAGCCATCAGAGCCGCCGCATTGCAAGCCAACACATAAGTGACTGGCAGAGACTGTTTGACGGGTTGCTTTATTGGCTTCTGGAAGTAATGCTTTCACTGCTTCTATTCCTGCTTCAATGGTCTTGCGTGTACCGCCTGACTCTTGCATGATGAAGGTATGTAAATTGGTTCCCGCAACGAGATCTTCTTGCTCCATTAGGCCCTTGAGTTGGTTGCGCTCACAGCCTAGCCCCACAATAAGAGCGGCCGCTAGGTTAGGGTGACGGGCATATCCAGCCATCGTGCGGCGGAGTAACTCCATAGGCTCACCACTCATTTCCATGCCGCAGCCAATATCGTGACTAAACGCCACTACACCATCGACATTGGGAAATTCTTTGAGTCGCTCTGGCGTAAACCAATCAGCAATTTTATTAACGACAGTTGCCGAGCAATTAACAGTCGATAAGATGCCAATAAAATTCCGTGTACCTACTTTTCCATTCGGTCTAACATAGCCCTGAAAAGTCGCACGCTCTGCTTCTGGTAAGAGGTCGGTTGGCTTATATTCACTCGCATAAGCATAGTCACGATCAAACTCACGAAACTCGGTATTGTGGCTATGAACCATAGTGCCAGCTTCAATGTCTGTATTAGCAAAACCTACAGTGACGTTGTATTTCAGGATTGGGTCACCCTTGAGAATTTTCTTGGCAGCAACCTTGTAACCTGCCGGCACTTGACTACGACTTGTAAAATTTTCGCTAGGAACTTCAGTTCCAATGCCAATATCTACTCGTGCAACCACAATGTTGTCATTGGGATGAAGTCGAATAATCGGCCCAGCGAGTTTCTTTCCAGAGGTTTCAATCATGATATTTTGGTCTAAAGGATGATGTTTGATCGTATGTGAAAGCGCAGTAATGTTTAATGACTCAAGTCAAAAATTAGGACTTCTGCATCGACCCCTGTGCTAATTTCCAGGGAAGATTCACCCTCTATGAAAAGGGCATCCCCGCCAGTAAGCTTCTGACCATTAATAGTGAGTGTTCCACGAACTAGATGGGCGTAAGCTTTGCGTTTTGGATCGAGCTGCAACACTGATGATTGACTGCCATTAAAAAGCCCCGCATAAATCTTGGCATCTGCATGGATTTTGACGGAGTCATTCTCTCCAGTAGAAGAAGCAATCAGACGGAGCTTTCCATCCTTTTCAATTGCAGGGATGGTTTGTTGTTCGTAGCTTGGATCAATCTCTGCAACATTGGGCTCAATCCAGATTTGCAAAAAATGCGTAGTTTGATCTTTGGCGTGATTGAACTCACTATGACTTACCCCACTACCTGCACTCATGCGCTGAACATCGCCCGGCGGAATACCTTTGATATTTCCCATGCTGTCTTCGTGTGCTAACTCACCCGATAAAACATAGCTAATAATTTCCATATTGCGATGACTATGTTTGCCGAAACCCATGCCTGCAGCTACACGATCTTCATTAATAACGCGGAGGTTTCCCCAGCCCATAAAGCGGGGGTCATGGTAGCCAGCAAACGAAAAGGAGTGAAAGCTCTTTAGCCAACCATGGTCGGCATAGCCGCGATCTTGGGATTTTCTGAGGGATAACATGTTTTAAGGCCCCTGAAGCTTAGTTGAATGAGTTCGAATAAGCCCATTATCATTAGCTTTGACGAAATTTGCAGATCGGCAGCACATGGGAAGCTTTAAAGAAAATCTACAGGAAACACTCTTAGGCATTTCTGAGGGCGCTCAGGATAGTTGGAATGACTTTACCCAGTTCCTGCGGGAGACTTGGCCTATTCTCATGCTGCTGTTATGCATCCTAATGGGTATCTGGTGGTATGCGGATCCTCCCCCACCAAGAAATGTCCTTTTAGGAACCGGTTCAACTGGTAGCTCATATGAAGCTCTTGGAAAAAAATATGTGGAATTTTTCAAAGAAAAGGGCATTACCTTAGAGCTTGTTCCTACTATGGGTGCTCAAGAAAATATTGATCGACTAGCTGATCGTAACGACCTTTTACAAGCAGCTTTTGTTCAGGCGGGCGTAGACCATGCCAAGCAAGTTAAGGGAATTCAATCTTTGGGGGCCATTGACTATGACCCTATCTGGTTCTTTTATCGTGGTCCTGAAATGAAGGCGGTAGATTTTGAAACTGTAGATGGCAGCCTTAAATATTTTCTGAATAAAAAGATTTCTATTGGTATTGAAGGTAGTGGTACGCGTATACAAGCCATGAAAATACTGGAGGCAGCGGGTCACGAAAAAGGATTTCAGTTTCTTGGCCTTACCGGACTTGAGTCCATCAAGGCAATAAAGGCAGGGGAGATCGATGGCGTTTTTATCGTAGATGCTTATGAGGCTCCTAATGTGCAGACCTTGCTAAATGATCCAGACTTACATCTCGTGACTTTTAAGCGTGCGGCAGCCTTTGCTAAAGTAATTCCCCACCTTCATATCCTAGATGTTCCTCAGGGCTCCTTTAATTTGCCCCGAAATAACCCACCACGGGATATGAGGTTACTGGCGACGACCACCAATTTATTGATTGATGACCGCATGCATCCGGCTATCCAATTTTTATTTCTGGAGGCTGCTAGAGAAATTAATGGGAAAGAATCTTTCTTTGCAGAGCGTGGAGAGTTTCCATCATTCAAGGATTCTATGTTGCCTGAAAGTCCTGTGGCAGTTCATTACGAGAAAAATAACTACCCTTTGTTATCGACCTACTTCCCTTTTTGGATCGCAGAACTAATTAACCGCCTGGTTTTTATCTTGCTCCCATTCTGCGTATTGGGTTACCCACTTTTACAGGCGTTACCAAGCTTCCGCACTCGGCGTATGCAGAATAAAATTAATAGACTGTATGGCTCCTTGAAGTATTTAGAGCAGGAATTGCTCAATGGTTTTACGGATGAACAGCGCGATGAGTATCTAAGAAAGTTAGATTTGCTTGAGTACCAAGCCTTAAAAATCACCATCTCGATGCGTTTATCAAGTGATTACTATGGCCTACGTACCAGTATCGATTACGTGCGTAATTGCTTAAATAGAGGCTCTCATCCCTATCAATACAGCGAGAGTGTAGATCCAATCCTATAGTTGCAGCATTTACTTTGCATGGCGGTAGCTTGGGTATATGATCTCAATATCTTAAAGATTCATTCACCACATGAGACCTTACGACCATCCGGCTAGAGCAGTCCTACACGACGAGGTTCATGCCCGCCCGCCAATTCCACTTTGGCCAAATGAAAGAGTGTTGTCTCAATCTTTCTTATTGGATGCCGTATCACGTAAGCAGCAGATTCAGTGGGTGCAAAAAATCAGTCATGCCCTGGGATGCTCTCCTAATGGAGATGATCACTCCTTTATGACGCTGTATTTAGCTCCTGAGCCCGATCGGGTTCTCATTAAGTGGGAGCTTCATGGTGAATTCGCAACCATTGCAGCAATTGTGCGTAATAAGGAAAAGGTGAATGAACCTTTGCTTAAGTCGAGATTGGACATTGAGCGCGATATTGATTTACTTTTAAAAGACTTAGGTTGTCCGACCATTGCCGAGGCTGGTGGTCAAAGAATTTCCGCTCTAGATTTAGTGTTTGAGCATCGCCCATTATTTTCTGAGGCACAAGAAGTCTCAGAAATATTTAGCGGTAATACTGTTCTGGGTAGCTATATTTTTTCTAGTAAAAAAGCGCAGTTATGGACTGACCTGCAGCTCGATGAAGATGGATTTATTTCTTTCTTCATACCACATGATGGCATGGGATCAAGACAGCTGGGTCGAATAGCTAGGGCGCTGGCAGAGGCTGAAACCTATCGCATGGTTGCGATGATTGCTTTTCCAGTGGCCAAAAGTCTGTCTTTGCCTCTACGAGAAGCAGAGTCGGAGTTAGCCGTCTTATCGGAAAAGATATCGCAATTGCAGGGCGAATCAGGCGTGAATACTCAGAAGGATGGTATTTTTCTGGAAGAGCTCTCTCACTTGGCCTCCCGAACTGAACAATGGATCTCTGGGTATGGACTGCGCTTCACTGCTTCTGAGGCTTACAGTCAATTGCTATCCAAAAATTTATTAGGCTTAAATGAGTCTTCTATTCCTGGGGTGCAAACCTTATCTGAATTTATGGATAGACGTTTTCAGCCTGCTATGGGAACTTGCATTTGGACGCAGCGCCGCTTACGAGAATTGTCTGATCGTATTTCTCGAACCACGCAAACATTGAGAACGCGTATTGAATATGTCAATGAAGAGCAAACTCAAAAATTGCTTGCCAGCATGGATCAGCGAGCTAGATTACAACTCAGATTGCAAGAGACTGTTGAAGGTTTATCAGTATTGGTACTGACTTATTATGCGGTGAGCTTATTAGCCTATATTGCAAAGGGTGGCAAAGAGGCTGGACTTGGCATTCATCCTGAGATCATTGCTGCAATCGCTGCCCCCATTATTGCCATCACATTTATAGCAACCATTAAACTCAGGCGCCGTCGGCAAAAGAAATTAGCAAACAAATAAAAAAGAGACCCGTAGGTCTCTTTTTTATTGATGTGGCAAAAATTAACCTAGGCTGTCAGCCCAAATATTGTGTGCCCAACCCCAGGCATAAACCCCTTCTAGGGTAGAAGGTGCTGGAGAAACGCCGCCAGAGCCTGGCACTGTTTTAAATGTCTTCTCAGCGGCATTGTATTGATGCACGCTAGCAACGTGAACCACTTCTTTGGAATTAACAAAGCTATAGCAAGTATTGGTCAACACTGGCGCAGGATTAACTTCCCAGCCGCTGAGTTCTGCCACGATCGCTGCAGCAGCCACTTTGGCATGTTGGTTAGCCATATGTCCAGACTTGGGCATTGCTGGTGCAATTTGAATAGCATCACCCAGCACGTGAATATCTTTACGTGCAGTTGATTCAAAGTTGAGGAAGTTCACATTCGCCCAACGACCATTGGAGTTAGCTAATCCTGTTTTGATGGCGATTTCACCAGCAGCCATTTGTGGCAAGAGATTGAGTACATCTGCCTTCACATCATCCTCGACTTCAAGCTTGACTGTTCTGGTTTTGGCATCAACGCCCACCACATTACTTTTTGGTCTGTATTCAATGATTCCAGCATATTGCTCTGCCCATACTTTCTTGAACAAAGCACCCTTAGATGTGACATCTTGGTTGGCATCCAAAATAATTACCTTACCCTTAGGATTGTTTTGCTTGAGATAGTTGGCTACCTGACATGCGCGTTCATATGGACCAGGAGGGCAGCGATAGGGAGCCTCTGGAATGCTGATGACAAAAGTACCGCCTTCACGCATGGCAGCAATTTGCTTATGTAGCGCGATAGTTTCTGGCCCAGCTTTCCAGGCTTGGAGTGTGACGCCATCCTTATTTGCTTGGGCAAGGCCTTCAATGCTCTTGAAGTTGAGTGACACCCCAGGCGATACAACAACCTTGTCGTAACGCAGAGTTTTGCCAGATGCAAGCTTTACAGTCTTCTTATCTGGATCAATGCTGCTGACGCTATCTTGAATAATCTTGATGCCGTGACGCTTACTGAGTGTGTCATAAGGTGAGGTAATCTCGGCTAGGCTGCGCGAGCCACCGATGACTAAGTTCGACATTGGGCAAGAAATGAAAGAGGTATTCGGCTCGATCAGAGTGACTCTTGCTGTGTTGTTTGAAAATAGACGCAGATATTTCGCAGCAGTCGCGCCGCCATATCCTCCACCAATTACGAGAATTTCTGCTTTTTGTAGATTAGCCTGAGCTTGACCTGAGAAACCAGAAAGCAAGCCAAGAGCTGCTGCGCTTTGACCAATAAAGTGTCGACGATCCATGATGGGCTTCCTTATTATTTCTTGCCAAGTTGATTGGCGATGATTTCAAGTTGCTCGTCAGAGTAGCCTTTGGCTAACTGCGGCATGATAGTACCTTCACGAGCGCCAGACTTAAATGCTTTCATTTGAGTCAGTATTTGTTCGCTAGTCAGGTTATTGATTAAAGGCATTCCGCCATCAACCACACCCTTACCATCTGTTCCATGACAGTTGGCGCAGGTTGCAGCAAGACCACGTTTGTATAAATTACTCGCATCAGCATTTTGTGCGAGGGCTATGCCGCTCCACTGGCTGATGCCGATAAAGAGTGACGCTAGGATTGCGGGTTTTAAATACTTTGCTCGCATAGGATTGATCTCCGTTCGGAATATTTCTAGGTAATGGGTCATAAATTGCATTGTTTGTATCTTAATCAAGAAGTGGCTGAATAGTGACATCCACTTCAGATTCATTTTTTATAAGCTCATTCGAAAATATGCGGGTCTCCGTTTTATTAGAATTTCTGATAAGCCCTATAAACTATAGGCATGCAAGCTTCATTTTCTTACCGTTCTGCCGTATTGATACTGCTTTTAGGTGTATTTACCTATATTTATGGCCTAGATAGTCGATTTGCCCCTAAAAACGGGGATGAGTACCCTTATATGCATATCGTGCGGATGACGGCTGACTCAGGTCACTGGCTGCCTTTGCAATCCGATATGGACGGTATTAAAAATACCAAGCCGCCACTGATTTTTTGGCAGGGCATTGCCAGCACTAACTGGGCTAGTGAGTGGACTTTGGCTAACTTGCGCTGGCCTAGTGTTTTATATACCGGACTTACGGCATTTTTCTTATTTCTAGCCGTGCGACGCTTTAGTGGCAAAACCCAAACTGGAATACTGGCGGCACTCATTTGGCTCTCCTTTTTTTCTACCTATCGCTATGGGCGACCATTCTTAGCAGACCCTCCAGAAGTATTTTGGATAACGCTACCATTTTTGGCAATCTTGTATTGGGGCAAGAGCGCATTTGAATCTAAATTCTTTTTCCCGCTCCTAGCTGGCCTTTGTTTTGGAGTTGCTTTATTTGCGAAATCTTTTGCCTATATTGTTCCAGCATCGTTTGCTTTAGGACTGTATTACTGGCGCTGGCGGCAGTGGTGTATTCCTCAAGTACTTATTAGAGATTTCTATAAACTGATTGTCGTTGCAGCACTTGCCCTGGGCGTATTCGCTTTGTGGTTCCTCGTGGATCCAAATCCACAGGCGGTTTGGGCTGAATTCGTCCTTGGTGAAAATGCTGGTAAGTTTAGTGCGCGCCAATCTAGTTATTTAATGGATTTACTGCGCGGTGGCGATAGCATCTGGCTGCTAATCCTGACCACAATTGCCAATGCTGGGCTATTTACTTTTGTGTTGGTTTCTAGTTTGGTGCGGAGTTGGCGGACGCGTCGCTTTCTGAGTCTAGAGGAGGTGTTATTACTGCTCTTAATCTTCGCCTTCTTCATTGTCTTTAGTTTGCCTAGCCAACGTTCAGGGCGCTACCTCTTGCCCGTGATGCCAGCATTTGCAGCGTTGATCGCCTTGTATTGGGATAGATTGCCTTTGTGGGGATTCCGTATTGCCTTGTTATTGCAGCTTCTTATCCTATCGCTACTGTGTTGGATCGGTATCAACCTGCAGTTCTCGCAATGGATGGCGGATGCGGGCGTATGGACTTATTCCTACTCTCATTGGGCTTTGATGGCGGCAGGGTTATTGCTTGTCCTGCTGGGTTTGTTGAAGTGCAGTCTCACCAAAACCTTTTCCTTAGCAGCTTGCTTTCTTGTCTATTGCGCTTTGACGAGTAGCCTTGCTCCCTTAGAGGGTACTTTAGGGCGTTACTCAGTAGAAACGATTGCTCAAGTACAGGGTAAGGATGTTTGGATTCCTTGTGACTATCGCGCCAAGGATGAAGAGTATCGATTATTAATGCCAGGTGCTAAATTGCATGGATATTTGGCGAAAAATGCTAGTGATGTCAACACTCTTACATCCTCCTATCCTTTGGTAGCAGTGCATGCACCTTTAGGTGTGCAGCCCACACTATGCGAATCTTGTCAGATAATTGGGCAGCGAATGGAGATGAGGGCGCGTCACTCCAATGCAGAAATTAAGGAGATGTTGATGGGGCAGATTGGTAAACATTTATTTGTGAATGAGTATTTAATTTCTACGCCCGTTGCCAGTCCAGATGTATCCAATCTAAAGGATGTTTGTAGATGAGTCGTGTCATTGCTCTGTGTTTTTTATTGCTTGCTGCAGTGATTGGCTTTCTGCATATTGATAGTCGTCCAGCTTGGGCGCCATTTGTGCCCCCGGTATTTCAAATCGATGAAGAGCTTGAGGAGCCTGTCAGTAGCAAGTCAAAAGGCCCAATAAAAGTCAGTGTGCCAGTTCCCCAGGCAAATTGGTTACCTGATACAGGTGCGCCCTCAGTGCATGCTGCATCGATGATTGCCCTAAAAGATGGGGTGGTCCGAGCATTTTGGTTTGCTGGTAGTCGTGAGGGTGCCGCAGACGTCTCGATCTATAGCTCTGTGTATGACGCTAAATCTTCAAATTGGAGTGCACCGACTGTTGTGATGGATCGTATCAGCGCAGAGAAGGGCTTATCACGTTACATCGCCAAATTAGGCAACCCTGTGCCCAGTAGATTAGCCGATGGACGATTGCAATTATTCTTTGTAACAGTTTCGGTTGGCGGGTGGGCAGGCAGCTCTATCTCCGCAATCATTTCAGATGATGAAGGTTTGACATGGAGTAATCCACAGCGGCTGATTGGATCACCGTTACTAAACTTAAGTACGTTAGTGAAATCTCCTGGCGTGATGTTTGCTGACGGATTATTGGGCTTACCTGCTTATCACGAGTGGATCGGGCGTTTCGGTGAGTTCTTAAGAGTGGATGCTGGGCAAGTAATTGATAAACGTCGTATGAGCTCTGGTCGAAGTGCGATTCAGCCATTTGTTTTTGTAAATGACGCACAAGCTGCGAGCGCTTATTTCCGGCAAGCACGCAGCGCTGGATTGCCAAAGCAAATACCAGTGAGCCGAACTCAAAATGCAGGCCAAAGCTGGCAGCTCTCAGAAGATTTAGCAATTGCCAATCCTAATTCAGCAGTAACGGGACTGACTTTAAAAAATGGAACTCGTGTTTTGGTTTTAAACAATATTGAAACGGGGCGCTATCGAATGGTCTTGCTAATGAGTGATCCCCAATCCACGCAGTGGCATACCCTTGAAGTATTAGAAGATGATGAGGCGCTTCCTGATGCGCAGCGTAAAGAATTTTCATACCCATACTTAATTACTGTCGATGGTAATGATGCCCATTTGGTGTACACCTGGGATCGCAAAAAGATCCGGCATCGCTATTTCTCTGGCGCTTGGTTAAAGCACGCATTTAGTCAGACTCAATCTCTTGAGACAAATACACGTCAGGAGGCTCAATAATGAATCCATTCATGCAAACCTTGGCTTTGATTGAGTTATCCATTACCTGTGCAGTAGTTTGTATTTGGGTATTGCAAAAGTTTTCTCCTAGCACTTTGCCATTTCCCGTCAAAATACTTTTGCTCCTCATCATCGGCAATATTTTCTTTTGGCCTCTGGGCATGGGAATGGAATTGCCTCTGGTTGCTTACATTAGAGGCTTTACCGGCGACCTGAGTATTGTGCTGACTTTATTATTGTGGAGCTCTTTGCTGCCATCGAAAAAATCAACTCCCATAGCCTTCAAAATTGCCATTGCAGTAATTGCCATTTGTTTTTATCCCTTTGCTTTGGGATTGGGCATGGTGGATCCATACGTATGGGGTTATGGATCCATTGCATTCTTGATAGCTGTTCTTGTCTGCGCCATAGTCTGCGCCTTAGCCAATTTGACCAAGGGCGTTTGGATTATTGCTATCGCCATCATTGCTTGGGCAGCCCACTGGCATGAGTCAGCCAATCTTTGGGACTATTTATTAGATCCCTTCTTGGCCATCTGGGCGATAACTGCCTTGATTGGCATGCTTTATAGAAGACGCAAGGACAAAGCGCGTTCTGGCTATTTATTTAGACCGGGCTAATGTTCCTTGAAACGTAAAGTAGAAAAGTGAGATAAATCTAGTGCACTATTTATGTAGCTCAATATATGTAGCTCAATACTGAGGCAGATATGAAACAGATACGTCAACAAAGTATTCCTGCGTTAAGTCAAAAAGTCGGATTACTTACGCTAGTAACGATTGTTTTTGGATCGCTTCTCAATGGATGCGTGATGAATCCTGGCCCATATCAATCAAGTGGAGGCTATTACCCTCAGAATTCAAGCTATAACGCTGGCCCACAAACCATTTCTTCAGAGCAATTGCAGTCTTTGGTCTCACCAATAGCGCTGTACCCCGACTCTTTGCTGTCACTGATGCTTCTAGCCTCAACCTATCCGCTGGAAATTGCAGAAGCCTTTAACTGGCGAAATAGTAACGCTTCGTTAAAGGGTGCTGATTTACAAAATGCACTCAAAGCCCAATCTTGGAACGACAGTGTGAAATCGTTAATGTCGTTTCCAAAAGCATTCAATATGATGGGTGAAAAATTAGAGTGGACCCAAAATTTAGGTAATGCCTATAAGCTCCAAGCTGCAGATACGATGAAAGCAGTTCAAGCTCTCAGAAAAATAGCTGTTAAAGCTGGCACCCTGAAGTCTAGTGCTCAAATGAATGTCACTACGGATGCGGATGGCAATATCATAATTAGCCCAGCTGATACAAAAGTGGTTTACATCCCAAGCTATAACCCCACTGTTGTTTATGGTCCATGGCCTTATCCAGAGTACCCGCCATACCCTATTTATAACCCTGCTTGGGGTTTGATGAGTTTTGGTTTGGGCTTTGCGATCGGTGATGAGTTTTGGTCATCTCCCAATTGGAGTAATGGCACGATTGTTAACGCTACAAATATCAATGCATCTGGACGTATACCTTCTCGCCCAATTATCGGACCAGCCAATATTGCCAACCAGCAGCGTTTGTTGAACGATTGGAAAAATAAAGCCACTCCGGGGGAGCGGCAGGCCGCCAGAATGGATGGCCAACGTGCCAATAATGCTTTTCAGAGAGACGCAACTCCTCAAGAACGAAATCAAGCGGCGCGCCTAAATCAAGAGGCTCGCAGTGATGCCCAGATGGACAGAACTAACCCTAATGTATATCGCGAAGCCGCACAAGAAAACGCATTACGTGATCAAGTGCGCTTTGATGGTAATCAAGATCGCTCACGCGGCTTTGGTGGGGGAGAGCGAGGCGGTGGATTTGGCGGTGGTCACATGGGTGGATTTAGTGGCGGCGGCGGTGGTCATATGGGTGGCGGTAGTCGCATGAGCAGCTTTGGTGGCGGCCATATGGGCGGTTTTAGACGTTAATCTTTATTTAGAGAAAAGAATCATGAAAACATTAACAGCAACATTCATACTCATTGCATCTATGCTTTCCTTTGCCCCAAGTACATTTGCGCAGAAGGACCTGCCAGCAGATGACGCCAGTACTGCTGCATTTATTGAGCTCTGCAAAAATCCCGATGATGAGCAAGGCCGCAGTTTTTGTTTTGGCTTTGGGGAAGGGGTGTATCAGGGCTACTTAGCGAATCGTCGTTCAGATGCTAAGCCGGCCATATGCTTTGTTAATAAGGATGAGACTCGCAATGAGGTCTTGCAAAAGTTCTTAGCGTGGACCAAGGCAAATCCTCAGTTCAATAAAGAGAAGGCAGCAAAAACCTTAATGCGCTTCTTCACTGCTAATTACCCCTGTAAGTAAGAGTTCAGCGCAAGAAAAAAGCCAGCAGAAGCTGGCTTTTTTCTTTGATGCAATCAATGCTTAGTCTGGAATGTTAGCCTTACGAATTACAGGACCCCAAACGTTGATTTCGCTATCTAGATGATCTTTCAATCCTTTAGCAGAAATCTTGCTTGCTGGAACGATATCAATATTGGCATCTTCTAAACGCTTCTTCACATCAGGAGTATTCAATGCTTTCTTCAGAGCAGCATTGATCTTGTCCAGAATTGGCTGTGGAGTACCTTTTGGTGCGTACACGCCGTGCCAAACCTTCACTTCAAAGCCTTTGAGGCCTTGTTCGTTCAAAGTTGGAACGTTTGGAATTGCTGGCAAACGCTTCATGGTAGTTGTACCAAATGCTTTTACACGGCCATCCTTGATGTAAGGAATAGTTTGTGTTGTCTGGTCACACAAAAGGTCAACTTGACCGCCTAACAAGTCTGTTAGTGCAGGGCCAGTTCCTTTGTAAGGAATGTTGGTGAGCTTCACGTTCAAGCGGCTTTGGAATAAGAGGCCGCACAACTGTGACACAGCACCTGGACCAGCATTTGCCATAGTGACTTTAGAACCGTTAGCGCGGATGTAGGCTTCGAGTTCTTTAAAGTTGTTTGCTGGCAAATCCTTTTTACCCAATAAGACCATTGGTACGTCAGCAACTTGGCCGATGTATTCAAAGCTAGTCATTGGATCGTATGGGAGCTTGTCATACAGTGCTTGTGCAGTAGCCATACCCATGTGGTGAATATAGATCGTGTAACCGTCTGGTGCAGCACGCGCTACTTTAGTAGAGGCAATTGTGCCGCCCGCGCCAGGTACGTTTTCAACGACAACTGTTTGACCGAGCGCTTGACCCATTGGCACCGCAATTAAGCGAGCGATAGAGTCAGTAGGGCCTCCAGCAGCAAATGGAACTACTAGCTGAATTGATTTAGTTGGCCAATCTTTTTGAGCTTGGACGTTAGTACTAAGGAAGGCTCCAGCTGTTAAAGCTGCCGCAATTCCAGAAAATAAGAATTTCTTCATTTTCATTTTGGTCTCCATATTGTTGTTATGTGGAACGATTTTGCCAGTTTTATGGGTTTTTGGCGATAAATGACCCTAGTGTTTACCAGTAATTGCCAGGGTTCGTTGGGCTAATAAAACCACTGGGCGATCGATCATGCGGCCATCTAATTTCACGGCGCCACCTTTAGAAGCCTTATCCGCCTCAATAACCCGCTGAGCCCAGTCAAGCTCTTCTTCTGTGGGGGTGAATGCTTTAATAACCAGGTCAACTTGCTTGGGATGAATGCAGAGTTTTCCGCCAAAACCCATACGTTTTGCACGCTCTGCATCGTCTGTAATGCGGGAAATATTATCCACTGATGGCGTAACCCCATCAATTGGAGGAGCAATTTGCGCAAGACGCGATGCCAAGACGATTTGATAACGCGCCGTTTGTAATTCGGTTTCTTGGCGGTCACAGACCATGCCTAGATCAGCTTGTAAATCAAGGTTACCCAAGGCCAGGCGAATTACTTGATTGGCATTGGCAATCTCTTTTAATTGGTCTAGACCAATCGCAGTCTCAATCATCGGAATGATTGCAGTGTTAGGCAATATCAATGCAACACCATTGATCTGGTCACGTGATTCACTTTTGGGAATCAATAGACAGGCGACTTGGAGTTCTTGGGCCAAGATTAAATCAGCCGAATAAAACTTGCTACCAGGTGAGTTCGTGCGAATGACTAAGCGATTCTTTTGCGCTGAACTAAAGCTAGGCCAAGCACTACGAATAGCATTGCGAGCACTTTCTTTATCTTCTTCTGCAACAGCATCCTCAAGATCGAGGATAACGCCACTAGCACCACTGTCAAGGGCTTTCATAAAGCGCTCCGGACGAGTACCCGGCACAAAGAGAAAATTAGTACTAAAGCCTAGTGGTGTTTCGAGTGGATTCATATCAACTTATGCAGATGGAAGTAAGAGACCTAGTTTGGCTTGCTTGCGGATATTCCACAAGCGATCAATTGCTTTGCCCATCTCTTCTGGGGTGGCGCCACCACTATAGGCGGCCAGGCGCATGGCCTTATCAGTAATTTCAGCACGCGATAGGGTATTACCAGGGTCGCCCTTAGGCTCATCTACGCGCCCACTCAGGACTTGACCATTATTAAGGTGGACTTTGACTTTTCCAATCCAACGTTGTGGGTAAGCGCCATCCACCTCGGGATCTAATGTCATGGAAACATGTTCACGAAATGCACAAATCTCATCGTCATGAAAGTGCTGATCAAATTCTTGCAAACCGGCAAATTGATAATGAGCAACTAAGGCCAACACTGTGCCCATTGAAAACTTCGATTGGTGCACAGTTGTTGGATTGGTGACTGGACCTAAGACATCAATGGCGCCTTGGTGAACCAAAGTTTCAACTTTAGCAATATCGCTTGGTGCAAGCTTGTTGGCTAGCATGACTTGGAGTAAGGCATCTGCCGCAGGGTGAGTATGACGGCATGAGGCGTAATACTTAAAGCTAGTTTCTGCTAAAGCCCAGCGACTACCTAAACGATCTACTAATTTACTTGGATCACTATCACTAGACATGCCTGCCGCTAAACCTTGCTTACCTTCAAGAATATGTTCAGCACCGGTAAAACCAGCTTGTGCAATATAAGCCGACATTAGGCCGGTCGAAGCAGCATGCGCGGTATGTAATTGCTTAGAGTCAGCGGCATCGCGTAAAAACTCCCAAAGACCTGCTGACTGTGTGCCGGCAGAACCAAATGCGTGAAGCATTTGCTCGGGACTGAGTTTAAGTAAATGACCAACAGCTGCAGCAGCGGCTAATGTTCCGGCCGTACCCGTTGTATGAAACACTTTGTAATGAGAACGACCTAGAAATTCACCAACCCGAATGCCAACTTCATAACCTGCAACAGAGGCCACTAATAACTCTTCGCCAGATGCACCGATGGCTTGCGCACAAGCTACTGCTGATGGAAACACAATGGTAGCTGGATGAAAAACGGAGCCATTGTGCACATCGTCTTGTTCGGCAACATGGGATGCTGCTGCATTAGCCATAGTCGCTAAAAAAGGGCTGGAGGTTTTACGAGAAACCAGAACTTCAGAAGGGCCGCCATGTGCCGCATCAAATCCGCCCATATTCTGTGCAAATTGGGTAATGATCTCTACTGGGCGCGAGCCTTTACCAGCAATAGCAGAGCCAAACCAATCCACCAACAAGTCTTCGGCGCGGTTCATCACATCTGCAGGAATATCGGCAGCCTTTAAATTGACAGCAAAGCTAGCTAGTTTGCGAGAAAGATCTTGAGCACTCATTTATTTATCAACCCTTCTTAAACTAAAACAGCGGTAGCTTGCATGGTGAGCCAGCCTTGATGATCCTGTGCCCAAATAGAAATCGTTTTACCGCTAGGATCTTTTTCTAAATCAGGCTTGGCATTGACTTTGAAGATATTGATATCAAAAGTAGGGCGAATGGCACGGAACTCAAAGCTCTTCAGTTTGCAACCGGGAATGCTTTGACGCACTAAATCAACTAGTAGCGTTGCAATCAAAGGTCCATGCACGATTAAGCCTGGATAGCCTTCGATCTCGGTTACATATTTGCGATCGTAGTGAATGCGGTGACCATTAAATGTCAGCGCTGAGTAGCGAAATAGCAGCACATCATCCGGCGTAATCGTTTTACTCCACTGAGCATCTGTAGGCGCTGGGGTAGGGGCAACCGGTTTGTCATCAGGTCCTGGTGCATCGCGATATACGATGTCATGCTCTTCAATAATCGCGAGCCCATTTTGATTGGAGATCTTGTGATTGACCAATACAAAAATCAAATCACCCGTACGACCTGCTTTATGGGTAACCGATTCAATTGTAGATACACGCTCAATCTCATCGCCAACACTAAGCGGCTTTAACCATTCGATACGACTACCTGCCCACATGCGACGGGGCAGTGGAACTGGTGGCAAAAAGCCGCCACGTTTAGGATGGCCGTCAGGTCCAATTTCGGATTCGCGAGCGTGCGGTAAAAAATACAACCAATGCCATAGCTCAGGCAAAAAAGTACCTTTACTTGGGACAGGATCATCGCGGTCTAATGTCGCTGATAGAGCGCGTACGGGAGCCGCTGTGACAGTATCTTGAAGAGACTCGGTTTTACCAAGCCATTCTTGCAGGTGGGTGATGGTTTGAGGTTCGATTCGCATAAGTTCCATTATGCCAATCTTGTGAAAAAACTCACCCTAGCAAAATAGAGATGTAATGAAAGAGCAATCCAGCTAAGGCTGAGCCGCCCAATACCGAGAGAACACCTTTTTGAAACCTAAATAAGGCCAATCCAGCCAAAGCACAAATCAGGATCGAGATCCAAGAAATCGAGCCGCTAAAGCCCCTTGGTAGAAAGACGTGATAAGCAAAAAATAGCCCAAGATTAGCAATCACACCAACAACTGCCGCAGTAATTGCTGTGAGTGGAGCGGTAAATCCAAGCTTGCCATGGGTTGATTCAATTAAAGGACCGCCTACCAAAATAAAAAAGAAGGAGGGCAAGAAGGTAAACCAGGTGGCTACACATGCGCCAATCACACCAAACCAAAATGGATCGCTATTACCAATGAGATATTGAATATGTCCAGCAAGATAGCCCACAAATGCAACTACCATGATGAGTGGGCCGGGAGTAGTTTCTCCAAGAGCTAGACCATCAATCATTTGGCTAGCACTAAGCCAATGAAACTGTTCGACTGCACCTTGATATACATAGGGCAGCACCGCATAAGCACCACCAAAAGTTAGCAAGGCAGCTTTAGTAAAAAACCACGCAATATTGGGAAACAACGTTTTCCAACCAAAGATCGCTACAAGAGTACCTAGCGGGAGTAACCAGCATGTAAAAGCAACCAGGCTATGGCGTATGGTTTTGCCATAAGTAAATTTCGCATGCTCAGGAGTGGGTGTGTGATCATCAATGATGGCAGCGCCATATCGCTTTGTTTCTTTCTCACCATGTCCACTGCTTTGTTGAAAATATTCTGGATAGCGTTTGCCTCCCCAATAGCCAATCGCAGCAGCAATCAACACAATGATTGGAAAGGCTAGATTCAGAACAAAAATAGCCAGAAAAGATCCCAGAGCAATCCACTTTAAGGCTTGGTTATGAATGGTGCGTTTACCAATACGCATCGCGGCATGTAAAACAATGGCAACTACTGCAGGCTTAATACCAAAAAAGATCGCAGCAATCCAAGGGACTTGTCCAAAGGTGAGATAAACCCATGACAAGCCAATCAAGATAAACAAGGAGGGCAGAACAAAAAGCGTGCCTGCCAGAATGCCGCCCCAGCTGCGATGCATGAGCCAGCCAATATAAGTGACAAGCTGCTGAGCTTCTGGCCCTGGCAGTAGCATGCAGTAGTTCAGTGCATGTAAAAAGCGCCGCTCAGAAATCCAGCGACGCTTCTCAACTAACTCTTGGTGCAGAACGGCGATTTGTCCTGCGGGCCCACCAAAACTAATAAAGCCAAGCTTAGCCCAAAACTTTAGGGCCTCGCGCAGTGGAACGCTCAAACTTCATCCATTCCGCCAATGACTTGGCTGAAGCCGTTATCAACATAAATGATTTCAGCGGTAATGCCATTAGCAAGGTCAGATAACAAGAATGCAGCAGTGTTACCAACATCATCGATAGTCACATTACGACGTAGCGGTGCAGTTTGTTCAACCGCTTCCAAAATCTTACCAAAGCCTTTGATGCCCGAAGCTGCTAGGGTTTTAATAGGGCCAGCAGAGATGCCGTTGGCACGAATACCTTTAGGACCAACTGAGCCCGCGAGGTAGCGGACAGATGCCTCCAGTGATGCTTTCGCTAACCCCATAGTGTTGTAGTTAGGAACATTCTTCATCGATCCTAAATAAGTCAGAGTCAGTAATGAGGATTTATCACGCAACATCGGAAGCGCTTCTTTTGCCATTGCAGGGAAGCTATAGGCGGAGATGTCATGAGCTATCTTGAAGCCTTCGCGAGAGAGGCCCTCTAAAAAGTCGCCAGCAATCGCTTCGCGCGGGGCAAAGCCAATGGCATGGACAAAGCCATCAAACTGAGGCCAAGATTTAGCTAAATCCTTAAAAAGGGCGCTGATTTGCTCATCGCTACCCACATCGCAGTCAAAAATCAGTTCAGTGTTGAACTCTTTTGCAAAATCAACAATCCGGCCCTTAAAGCGCTCACCCACATAGGTAAAGGCCAGTTCAGCACCTTCGCGGTGGCAGGCCTTGGCAATGCCATAGGCGATAGAGCGGTTAGAGAGGAGGCCGGTAATGAGGATTTTTTTGCCGGTAAGAAAGCCCATGTATTGTCCTTTGCTTCAAATATGATTAGCTATCTACAATTGTTGCATATATGCCTACCCTGAAACCCATTCGCCAAATTGCCTATTTTTTCCTACTAGCCCTGCTAGTGGGGCTTGGTGCCAACGCAGTTCAGGCTGGGCAGGGAGTTGCCCAATATGGCAAGCCCAAGTACCCCGAGGGATTTGCCCATTTTGACTATGTCAATCCCAATGCGCCCAAGGGGGGTACCCTGGTATTGCCTAATCCTGGACAAAGAACGAGTTTTGATAAGTTCAACCCTTTCACCCTGCGTGGTGTGACAGCTCCAGGAATTGATTTGATGTTTGAATCTTTGGCAGAGGGTAGTGCAGATGAGGTTTCTAGTATTTATGGCTTGCTTGCAGAAGACATTGCTGTTGCTGCAGATCACAAGTCGGTAACTTTTCGCATTCGGCCAGAAGCAAAGTTTTCTGATGGCACGCCAGTCTTGGCTGCAGACGTTAAGCATAGTTTTGATGTGCTCATGAGTGGTAAAGCCCACCCGCGTTATAAAACTACTTTTGGCGATATCAAGGAAGCAATTGTTCTTTCAGATCGATCAGTACGCTTTGATTTCAAAAATAACAATACTGAATTACCTATTTTGGCGGGAACGCTACCGATCTTCTCGCGTAACTGGGGTAAGAAGCCAGACGGTACGATAACGCCTTTCGACAAGCTGGCATTCGAGGCGCCTTTGGGTAGCGGGCCGTATTTAATTGAATCTTTTAAGGCAGGTAAGTCTATTGTTTACAAAAAAAATCCCAATTATTGGGCTGACCAATTAAGTAAGCCCCTCAATGTGCGTGTGGGCTTTTATAACTTTGATCGTGTGCTCTACAAACTGTACAGCGATGATGCAGTACGCCTAGAAGCTTTTAAGGCGGGTGAGTTTGATGCCATCGTTGAGTACCGTGCCAAGATTTGGGCCAAGGGTTATGTAGGGTCTAAATTTGATAATGGCGCACTTTTAAGAAAAGCTTTTATCAATCACAATGGCGCGGGCATGCAAGGCTTTGCGATGAATGTCCGCAAACCAATTTTCCAGGATGTGCGTGTGCGTCAAGCATTGGGTTTGGCTTTGGATTTTGAATGGCTGAACCGTCAAATATTTTTTGATCAATACGGACGCATCAATAGCTACTTCACCAATAGCGATTTGAGTGCCAACTTTGATGGTCCGCGTAAACCGACTGAAGCAGAGCTAAAACTATTGAGACCACTCAAGGCTAAATATCCACAATGGGTACCTGATGCAGTCTTTGATCCCATGCCGCCTCCGCCAACAACAAAGTCACCAGATAGCCTGCGTCAGAATTTGAAGAAAGCCCGCGAACTTCTGATGCATGCAGGCTGGCAGTACCGCGATGGCGCTTTGCGTAATGAGAGGGGTGAGCCGTTTCGGATGGAGATGGTAGAAAACGGCGGCTTCTTTCTAAGAGTTATTTCTGCGTATAGCCGTAACTTAGAAAAGTTAGGTATTCAGCTCGATGTCCGTACGAGTGATTTCGCCTTGTATCAAAAACGTATGAATGAATATGACTTTGATATGACAACCACACGTTTTCCAGATTCACAAAATCCGGGTAATGAGCTTTGGGATCGTTTTGGCAGCCAAGCCTCTAAAGAGAAGGGCTCAGACAATATCATTGGTATACGCTCTCCGGTTGTAGATGCCTTAATTGAAGAAATCACAAAAGCGCAAAATCGAGAAGAGTTGCGAGCTGCTTGCAGGGCACTTGATCGCGTCCTCTGGAATAGTTATTACGTTATTCCACAGTGGTACAACCCAACCCATCGCGTAGCCTTCCGTAAAGAAATGCGTTATCCAGACCCGCCTTTGTACTACCAGGCTGAGCCTTGGATCATGCAAAACTGGTGGAAAGAAGAGACTAAATAATGCAAGAACAAATGCGCACCTATATTTTTAAGCGCTTGCTGCTGATGATTCCTACCATCTTGGGAGTGCTGACGCTGACATTTGCAGTAGTGCAATTTGTGCCAGGTGGTCCAGTGGAGCAAATGGTATTAGAGCTCAAAGGCAAAGGTGATGCAGCCGTTGGAGGCACTGAGTCTTCTGGTGGCGGCGCTACGTATCGCGGACGTCAGGGTATCGATGCACAGCGTCTCGAGGAGGTCAAGGCACTCTACGGTTTTGATAAGCCGCCATTAGAGCGTTACTTCATGATGTTAGGGCGCTTTGCTACATTTGACTTGGGGCAAAGTTACTACCAGCATCAAAGTGTTTGGAGTTTAGTGGTCTCTAAATTACCAGTGTCTATCAGTATTGGCCTATGGACCTTCTTTATTACTTACTTGGTATCGATTCCGCTCGGTATCGCTAAGGCGGTACGCGATGGCTCACGCTTTGACGCCATCACCAGCAGCATGATTCTGGTTGGTTACGCCATTCCTGGATTCGTATTGGGCGTCTTATTGCTAGTGCTCTTTGGCGGTGGCAGTTTCTTACAGCTATTCCCGCTGCGCGGGCTGACTTCGGATAACTGGAGTGATCTGAGTTTGATCGGCAAGATCATGGATTACTTGTGGCATTTGGTATTGCCGATTACCGCTTCTGTATTAGGTAGTTTTGCAGTAGTCACGATGTTGACGAAGAACTCCTTTTTGGAAGAGATTCGTAAGCAATATGTTTTGACTGCGCGTGCTAAGGGCCTTACTGAAAAACAAGTGCTGTGGAAACATGTATTCCGTAATGCACTTCTACCGCTGGTGACCGGCTTCCCAGCAGCATTTATCGGGGCATTCTTTACTGGCTCGCTATTGATCGAGACTTTATTTTCATTGGATGGATTAGGTTTACTGTCTTATGAATCCGTGATGCGCCGTGACTATCCAGTGGTCTTTGGCACTCTGTATTTGTTTACCTTGATTGGCTTATTTACCAAACTCATCTCAGATCTTTGCTACGTTTATGTCGACCCACGCATTCAGTTTGGTGCGGGAGGGGGCTCATGAGTCGTTGGCTGCGCTTTAAAAATAGTCGCATGGGTTATGCCAGTCTATGGATCTTTGTAGTCCTGTTTGGTTTATCGATGTGCGCTGAGCTGATTGCAAATGACAAGCCTTTAGTTGTGCGCTATGAGGGACATTTTTATTTCCCGATTGTGAAGAGTCAGCCAGAAACTGTTTTTGGTGGAGACTTTGCCACGCCTACTGATTTCTTGGATCCTGATATCCGTCAGAACATCACGAGTAATGGCAATTGGGCGATTTATCCGCCGATTCACTACAGCTATGAAACGTTGAACTACTTTTCTAAAGTTCCTAATCCAGCGCCACCTTCTTCGGAAAACTGGTTAGGGACCGATGATCGTGGGCGCGATGTGCTTGCTCGTCTAATCTATGGTTTCCGTTTGTCTATTCTCTTTGGTTTAGCGCTAACTATCGTTGGTGTGAGCGTAGGCATCATCACTGGATCTCTCATGGGATTTTTTGGGGGCAAGTTTGACCTAGTCACACAGCGCCTGATAGAAATCTGGTCAGCCATGCCCGAGCTTTATTTATTGATTATTTTTGCCTCTATTTTTAATCCAAGCGTTTCATTACTGATTATTTTGTTGGCAGCTTTTGGCTGGATGGGTTTATCGGATTATGTTCGCGCAGAATTTTTCCGCAATCGCGCTTTGGAGTATGTGCGTGCAGCACGGGCATTGGGTTTGACCAATGTGCAAATCATGTGGCGTCACATTCTGCCCAATAGCTTGACCCCGGTAATTACCTTTTTGCCATTTCGTATGAGCGCTGCAATTCTCTCTTTAACAAGCTTGGACTTTTTGGGCCTAGGCGTCCCTCCGGGAACGCCAAGCCTAGGCGAGCTGTTGTCCCAAGGCAAAAGTAATTTAGATGCTTGGTGGATCTCTTTATCTACCTTCGTAGTCCTTGTTGCCACATTACTGCTCTTAACGTTTATGGGTGAGGCATTGCGCAATGCATTTGATTCTCGTAAGGCTGGCTTAATGAGTGGAGGTCGCTCATGAGCTTGCTACGTTATGAAGATCTTTGCATTTCATTTGGCTCAGGCCGTCGTGAAAAGTTTGCCGTTAATCATCTGAATTTAGAAATTGGCATCGGTGAGCGCGTTGCCTTAGTTGGCGAATCAGGTTCAGGTAAGACGCTGACTGCTCTCGCACCATTACGACTCGAGCCAGAAGGCGCCAAAGTATCCGGAAAGATTCTTTGGAACAAAAAAGATGGCAAGGGTGAGGTAGATTTGCTGGCCATGCCCATACAAGATATTCGGGAGATTCGTGGGCGTGAAATTGCGATGGTGTTTCAAGAGCCGATGACCGCTCTCAATCCGCTATTTACGGTCGGTAACCAAATTATTGAAGCGGTGCAAATTTATCAGCCCCTGATTTCTAAGGCAGATTCGATTGATGCTGCGATTGATTTACTGAGAAAGACAGGTATCCCTGAGCCTGAGCGTCGTTTTAGCTCCTATCCACATCAACTCTCGGGTGGTCAGCGACAACGTGCCATGATTGCGATGGCATTGGCATGCAAGCCGCGCCTGTTGATTGCAGATGAACCAACTACTGCCTTGGATGTGAGCTTACGTTTGCAAATCTTGGATTTATTAAAAGAGCTCCAAGAAGAATCTAAAAATGATGGCGGTATGGGAATTCTCCTCATTACGCATGACCTTAATTTGGTGAAGCATTTTGCACAGCGTGTGGCTGTTCTAAATCAAGGTAACTTGATGGAATCTGGACCTACTAAAAAAGTGTTTGAGCATCCTGAAGATCCGTACACTCGCGCCCTGGTCAATAGTGAGCCGGTGCGTGATTTAGCGCCACTCATGCCTTTAGCCCCAGTGCTGCTGAAAACAGAAGAGTTATCTGTCGCTTATCCAAGCTCAGAATCCGTTTCTTGGTTTAAAAAGGCGCCCCCCCATAAAGTATTGAAAAAAGTGAGCTTTTCATTAAAGCAGGGGCAGACGATTGGTGTGATTGGGGAGTCTGGCTCTGGCAAGACGACATTGGGTATGGCAGTGCTTGGATTATTGGGTGATTCATCTGCCGAAGTGACAGGTGATGTTGATGTGCTGGGTAGTGATTGGCAAAAACTCAAACCCATTGAGCGACGTGCAATGCGCTCTAGCTTGCAGGTCATTTTTCAAGATCCCTTTGGGTCACTCTCACCCCGCATGAATATCTTGCAAATTGTTTCCGAAGGTTTAGATGTGCACTTTCCGAAACTATCTGTTGCAGAACGCGAAACTCGCGTAGTCGATATGCTCAAGGAAGTGGGACTTGACCGCTCAGCACTGCTGCGTTACCCACATGAGTTTTCTGGTGGACAACGTCAGCGGATTGCAATTGCACGTGCATTAATTTTGCGACCCCAAATTTTGGTTTTAGATGAGCCCACTTCCGCCTTGGATGTTTCCATTCAAAAACAGGTGCTGGCACTCCTCACTGAGCTGCAGAAGAAATACAACTTGGCCTACCTCCTCATTAGTCATGATTTAGCAGTGATTCGGGCAATGTCACATGAGGTGATGGTTCTCAAAGGGGGCAAGGTGGTGGAGTTCGGTGATACAGAAACGCTGATAAAGCATCCCCGTCAGGTCTATACCAAAGAGTTATTTGCAGCTGCTGAATTGACTTAAGGTGAATTGGGGGAGGGGCAAAAACCCCTCTCAAATGGGCTAAATTGGTGCATCTGCCCTGATTTAATGCAAATTTATGTTTATAAACAATGACTTAAGCATATATTGAAGACTTGGTTAATTAGAGGTTCTTTGTTAAACTGATCCAATGTCATTGAAAAAAGCACTGCTTTCAAAAGTACTAGGCCTAGGCTTTGGGGTCATGCTTTGCGCGTCTGCTTATGCGGCTGATCCAGTAGCGGAGGTCTCTGCAGAGGCTGTCGTTCCGAAAGAAAGTATGTTCCAGGCGGGGCGTTCTTATATTGCCCGCGTATCAGATCGTTTGGCCGACACCGTCACCGGAAAATCAGAGGAACTGATTAATCGCGCCATGGAAGTCATCGGTGTGCGTTATCGCTGGGATACAGAGTTGCCACAATCTGGTTTGGATGGCAGTAGTTTTGTTGGTTATGTTTTTAAAGACAAACTTGGTTTTTTGTTGCCACGCAAGTCAACTCAAATGAGTCGTATTGGCAAACCGATTACTCGTGAAGAACTACAACCAGGCGATCTCGTATTCTTTAACACGATGCGCCTCACTTTTTCTCATGTCGGAATTTATGTAGGTGATAACAAATTTATTCATTCACCATCTAAAGGTACAAACGTCCGCGTAGATGACCTCGGTAGTCTTTACTGGGACAAACGTTTTGATGGTGCACGTCGCTTAGATGGTAGCGATAGCCTAAATGACTCTGAACGTAAAGAGTTACTAAATGAAGTAAAAAATCTCAAGCGTAAGTCACGCAATCTTTAAGTAATAGTCTTTTTAAGCAAGCGTGTGCTCTTGAAGCCATTGCTTAAGTGCCATATCAATTTTAGTTTGCCAGCCATCACCAGTAGCTTTAAAGGACTCAATTACATCGCTAGATAGGCGAATGGTTGTAGAAACTTTTGTCGGCTTGGTTTGTGGACCCCTTGATTTTCGTGAGGCTAGTTTTTCTTGTAGTGACTTTGGAAGTGAGTTGATCTTTTTGGAGGACTTAATCTCCGCAGTTGTCCAATCAAAGTCATCTTGATCACGTTTCATCTTTTTGTTCATAACTCTCAATCTCTCGTCTATTTGCTTTTCTAAAGCTAATCACTCGAATTCCCCTCTTTGTTTCCGTAAACACGAGTGCGTGAAGTCTATTGCCAAGATATCCCAATGCACACCTTCGAAGTTCTCCGTAATTCTTTCTCTTGTCGATTGTGAAGTTGGCTGTCTCAAAATCAAATTCTCTTACCCTCTCAAAGGAGAGGTTTCGGTGTTGAATGTTGTGCAGGTTTTTTGTTTGATCATAGGTAATCTCCATACATCAAATTGTAACTACAATTTGATGTATGAAACTATACCACGAGAAGGAAGTGGGGATTAAGAACCTAGCCCTTCAGCTTTTCTTTAATTAACCCCATTTGCTCTTGCGCTGCAGCCTCACCGGCAAGTATGGCCGCATTTCTGGATTTGAAATCACCGCCACCCATTTGCTTCAAGCGCGGCTGAATCACAATATCGGCACTTTTTAACTCGTACTGGTTGATGCTTCGCTGCATGATGGAAATAGTTTGCTGTAATACGCCGAGTGTTCCACTGGCATCTTGATGCACTGGTTCGGAAGAGATGTTCACTGCGATGACTAAAGTTGCCCCCATCTGTCTGGCATAACTGACTGGTACAGGCGCAACTAATCCGCCATCGACATATTCCTTACCGCTAATCACTGCTGGCTGAAATACGCCCGGCACGCTACAAGAGGCGCGGACTGCTAAGCCGGTATTGCCAGTTCTAAAGAGAACTCCCTGACCAGATTGCAATTCAGTAGCAACGATTCCCAAAGGGATACGCATTTGTTCAATGGATTTATTTTGTACTTCGCGGTTGACCATGTTTTGTAAGGCATCACCTTTGATGAGGCCACCAAATCGTCCTGCAAAGGGTAGCCCCCAGTCCGCAATCGTGGCTTCATCTAGTGTCAGAGCCAAGCGATTGAGATCATTGCCGGTGGCGCCTGAAGCCAATAGGGTGGCAATTACGCTGCCTGCGCTACTCCCCACCACGATATCGGGCCTGATACCTTGAGCTTCTAGGACCTTAATGACGCCTACGTGGGCGAATCCTCGAGCAGCACCAGCCCCAAGAACCAAGCCAACTACCTGTTTCTTGCTACCCATCAGGCTGCAAGAACTCAGACCAGCACCCCCAATCAGGGCGCTCATGCCTATTCCAAGGCTTAGGAGTCTTCGGCGTTCCACTGATTCTGGAGCGCTAGGCAGCGATAAAGGGGGTTTGGTGGAATTCTTCTGCATATGGCTATTGTATTGAGCCTACCTTATAATAGGTACAAGGTGAACGAAAAGGACTTCGTTTCAGCGCGGGCATATTCCAATAAGAACTGATGAGATGGATTGTCCGTAGTCGCTAGAGAACACCAAAACCCATTACTAAATACATTTTTAAAATCTAATCAGGATTATTCCTGGTAGCCCGAATTTTATGGACGATCACAATAAGCGTGTAATTGAAACAGCCCTCCTATGTGCGCAGGAGCCACTCACCGTTGCTGATTTGTCTCGCTTATTTGTAGAAGACATCACGACGGCAGATATCGATGAGGCATTGGTGGAGTTGCAGCGCGCTTGGGATGACAAGGGCATGGAATTAGTACATATCGCAACCGGCTGGCGTTTTCAGAGCCGCCTTTCCATGCGTGAGTACCTTGACCGTCTCACTCCAGAAAAGCCACCAAAGTATTCTCGTGCTGTGATGGAAACATTGGCCATCATTGCCTACCGCCAGCCAGTAACCCGTGGTGAGATTGAAGAGATTCGTGGTGTTGCTGTTAGCAGTAACGTGATGAAGCAATTAGAAGACCGTGGTTGGGTAGAAGTCATTGGCCATAAAGAAACGATTGGCCGCCCTGGTTTGTATGCCACTACCAAGCAGTTCTTAGATGATCTCAGTCTGACAAATTTACAAAGCTTGCCAATCTTGGAAGATGCGGCGCCAATGGCTGCGGCAGCGCAATTAGGTCAAGCAGTAATGGAGTTTGATCCATCCGCTACCGTAGAAACAGTCATCATTGATGCTGATGCGCATGAAGTAAGTGGGGCTGAAGAAACAATGGAAGTAGAAACAGCTATCCAAGTTAACGAAGAAGTTACCGAAGAAGTTGCCGAAGAAGTTACCCCTGAGTCTGAAGATAAACCAGACGAAACAAAATAATAATTAATGACAAGCTCTAACGAAAACGATTCATCCCCGGTAGTAAATTCATCGGCAACTCCTTCTAATGCAGATGCTGCGCCATCCAATACTGATGGCCCAAAGACTGAGGGAGGAGAACGTGGTGAGCGCCGTCCCCGTCGACAAGGCGCAGGCGGCAGCAAGCATCCTTTTAACAAAAAGCGTCCTTTTAACAAGGATCGGCCACGCCGCGAGGGCGGTGAAGGCAATGGTCCCCGTGAAGGCGGTAACCATCAAAACAATCAATCTGCCAAGCTAGCTCCTAACCCGGCAGAGAGTGAAGCATTGTTTGCTTCAGTAGTTTCGGGTGAATTTGATGCTGCCTTAGATGCGCCTGAAGTTGAGGAAACTAAAAATCCTGATGGTGTGAATGAGAGTGAGATCTCTCATCAAACTGGTGCGGAGCGTCGTGCTCAACGTGCACAGCGTGCGCGTGAAGATGAAGATCCAGATGCGCCAACTGAAGAAGAAATGAGTAGTTTGCAATTTGCAAACGTGGATGATTTACCGCTTAGTTTGCGTGATGAAGTTTGGTCTGACCTTGATGGTCTCGATGATGATGCGGATGACGAAGATACTGTTAAGTTACATAAGGTATTGGCTGATGTTGGCATGGGGTCGCGTCGTGATATGGAAGACTTGATTATTCAAGGGCGCGTATCAGTCAATGGATTGCCAGCGCATATCGGTCAACGTATTGGACCAACTGATCAAGTGCGTATCAATGGCAAGCCAGTCCATCGCAAGATTCAGACTAAGCCGCCACGCGTCATCATGTATCACAAGCCTGCTGGCGAGATTGTGAGTCAGTCTGATCCTGAAGGTCGTCCAACCGTATTTGATCGACTGCCAAAGCCACGTCAGGGACGTTGGATCGCCGTTGGCCGCTTGGACTTTAATACTGAAGGTTTATTGCTGTTCACCACTTCTGGTGAATTAGCCAATCGCTTAATGCACCCACGTTATGGTGTTGAGCGTGAATATGCCGTGCGTATCTTGGGCGACTTGAGTCAAGAAAACACAGCGCTATTAAAGAGCGGCATTACGCTTGATGATGGCCAAGCAAAATTCTTACGTCTCGCGATGGGCGGCGGTGAGGGTGCTAACCGTTGGTATCACGTTGCTTTAAGTGAGGGGCGTAATCGCGAAGTGCGTCGTATGTTTGAAGCGGTTGGTCACACAGTTTCTCGCTTAATTCGAACCCGCTATGGCATTTTCCTATTGCCGCCACGCTTAAGACGGGGAAAATGGGAAGAGATTGAGGCTGGCGGTATTTATAACTTGATGAAGTCTGCAGGCTTAAAAATGCCGCAGCCACAAGACAAGGGTCGCAACCCTAACTCGAATTCAAACAATCGTGATCGTCGTCCTATGGGCGAAGACTTTCAGCCAGACCCTATGCAAACCTCGGTTTCATATTGGGGTTCACGTGATGCCTTAACGCTTGCAAGTGGCCATAACGGCCTCACGCATCAGGGTAGAGGTGGTAAACCTGGTGGTGGCGGTGGTTCTGGCGAAGGGCGCGGTCCTTTCCGGGGTCGTACCCAGGGCGGTCGACCTGGTCAAAGCCAAGGTGGTCGTGGTGGTCAAGGCGGCCAGGGAGGACAAGGTGGCCAAGGTCAAAACCGCAGTAAAGGCGCAAAAGTTCATCATGGACAGTCTGCTTTTGTCACTGCCAACCCCCAAAGTCCTGGTAATGGGCCCAAAAGAGGTGCACCAAAAGGGCGTAAACCTTTCAATAAAGGCCCTAGAAAACCGCGCAATCCGGGCGAAAGCTTCTGATTTGTATCAGTTTTCTCCTAAATAGGCTATAATTTTGGTCTTACAGCAGGGTTTTGCTGTTCTTAGTGGTTACCGACTGATGTTGCGATCAACGTAAGTCGGCCTGTTCTGAATTTCGAGAATATGGGCTTTGAAGCCCATTTTTTTTTGCCATTTTGGTATGAAGGGGTGTCGTGAAGGATCAGCAGGTTATTTCTGCAGAGCTGGAAAACTTAGGTTACACGCTAGTAGAGATTGAGCGTGAAGCCGGAGGATTACTGCGCGTCACGATTGAAAACCCGGATTACGAACGCTTAATTACTGTTTTAGATTGCGAGAAGGTGAGCCATCAACTGAGCTACTCCTTGCCAGTTGAAAACATTCCTTATGAGCGTTTAGAGATTTCATCTCCAGGATTGGATCGCCCAGTGAAAAGTGCTGCTGATTATGAGCGCTTCGCTGGTATGCAAGTAGATTTGAAGTTGCGTGTTGCCGCTGGTAACCGTAAGAATTTTCGTGGTGAGTTGCAAGGCTTGTTGAGTGGTGAATTGAATTCACCGGATGCAAAGTTTGGTTTGGTATTTGAGGGTGCTGATGGTCAGCCCTCTCAATTGGAGTTCTCTTTAGCCGAGGTCGACAAGACTCGGTTGGTCCCTGTTATTGATTTCAAAGGAAGAAAGTCATGAGCCGAGAAGTTCTCATGTTGGCAGACGCGTTAGCGCGTGAAAAGAACGTTGATCAAGCGATCGTATTCGAAGCGTTGGAGATGGCTTTAGCCTCTGCGACGAAGAAGCGTTACGCCACAGAAGATGTGGATATCCGCGTAGCAATTGATCGCGAAACTGGTGAATACGAAACCTTCCGCCGTTGGTTGGTTGTGCCTAATGAAGCTGGTTTACAAGAGCCGGATAAAGAGATTCTGCAATTTGAAGCTCAAGAGCAACTCGCCGACATGGAAGTGGGTGACTACATTGAAGAGCAAATCGAATCCTTAGCCTTTGGCCGTATCGGTGCACAAGCTGCTAAGCAAGTGATCTTGCAGCGCATTCGTGATGCGGAGCGTGAGCAAATTTTGAATGACTACCTTGAGCGTGGCGAAAAAGTCATGACTGGTACCGTCAAACGTGCTGACAAAAATGGCCTGATTATTGAATCTGGTCGTGTTGAGGCATTGCTGCGTCGCGATCAAATGATTCCAAAAGAGAACTTACGTTCTGGTGATCGTGTCCGTGCCTACATCCTCAAAGTGGATCGTGAAGCACGTGGCCCACAAATTGAACTCTCCCGCACATGCCCAGATTTCTTGATCAAGTTGTTTGAGAATGAAGTTCCAGAGATGGAGCAGGGCTTGCTAGAGATTAAAGGTGCGGCCCGTGATCCTGGTGTCCGCGCAAAAATTGCTGTGATTACTTATGACAAGCGTATCGATCCAATCGGAACTTGCGTTGGTGTACGTGGCACCCGTGTTACTGCAGTGCGTAATGAAGTTGCTGGCGAAGCAGTAGACATCGTATTGTGGTCTGAAGATCCAGCCCAGTTTGTGATTGGTGCTTTAGCACCAGCCCAAGTGTCTTCTATTGTGGTTGATGAAGAGCGTCATGCAATGGACGTCGTAGTCGACGAAGAGAACTTGGCCATCGCGATTGGTCGTAGCGGTCAAAATGTTCGTTTGGCAAGTGACTTGACTGGTTGGCAGATCAACATCATGACTCCTGAAGAGTCTGCTGAGAAAACAGAAAAAGAAGCATCCTCTGTACGCCAGTTATTCATGGATAAGTTAGATGTAGACCAAGAGGTAGCTGACATTTTGATTGAAGAAGGCTTCAATACATTGGAAGAAGTGGCTTACGTACCATTGTCTGAAATGTTAGAAATCGATTCATTCGATGAAGATACTGTGAATGAGTTGCGTACCCGTGCACGTGATTCTTTGTTGACGATGGAGTTGGCTAAAGAAGAGCGTATCGGTGAAGTTTCACAAGACTTGCGCTCCCTAGAGGGAATGACAACAGAACTGATTGCAAAGCTTGCTGACAATCAAGTTCATACCCGTGACGACCTTGCTGAACTAGCTGTTGATGAGCTGGTTGAGGCGACACAAATTGACGAAGAAACTGCGAAAACGCTCATCATGAAAGCGCGCGAACATTGGTTTACTTCATGAGAGGAAGTAGTGCATGGCAACAACAGTAAAAGTACTCGCTAAAGAATTAAAACGTACCGCGCCAGATCTCTTGGAGCAGTTGAAGGCGGCCGGTATCGAAAAAGGTTCTGAGGACGATAGCATTACCGAAAAGGACAAAACTGTCCTGCTCGAGCATTTGCAAAAAGCACATGGCAGTGCAGATACTGGCGCGCGCAAAAAGATCACTTTGATCAAGCGCGAGAGCTCAGAAATTCGTCAAGCAGATTCTGCAGGACGTACTCGCACTGTGCAAGTTGAAGTTCGTAAAAAGCGTGTGCTCGTCAAGGCCGGCGACAAAGCGCCTGAAGCAGCAGCAGAAGAAGCGGTCCCTGCCAAAGCGGCTGCAAAAGTTGCGCCAGCGAAACCAGTGATTTCTGAAGAAGAATTAGAGAAGCGCGCAGCAGAAGCAACACGTCAGGCGGAGTTACTAGCTCGTCAAGAAGCAGAAATGAAGGCGGCTGAAGAGGCGCGTCAAAAAGAAGTGGCTGCTCCTGTAGCAAAAGAAGAGGCTGCGCCTGCAGATGAAGCTCCGGCAGCAGCTGCGGCAGCTGCAGAGAAAAAAGCAAAAGCAGATAAAGTCTCTAAAGATTTAGCTGCGAGTAAAGAAAAAGAGTTGGCAGATATTCGTGTGCGTCGTGCTGCAGCTGAAGCTGAAGCTTTGGCGATTCGCGACATGATGAGTGCTCCTGCACGCGTTCTCAAGGCGCCAAGTGAGGTTGCTGCGGAAGAGGCGAAAAAAGGTACCTTACATAAGCCAGCAAAAGCTGAAGGTGCTGATGATAAGAAGAAGGCTGTTGCTAAGGTTGGCGGTAAGACCATTAAGTCTTCTGAGACTTCATCTACCTGGCAAGAAGAGGGCGCCAAGAAGCCTGGTGGCCTCAAAACTCGCGGTGATTCATCTGGTGGTGTTGGTGGCTGGCGTTCAGGTGGCGGTCGTAAGAAACAGCGTCAAATTGCTGAAGCGAACGTCGATACCAACTTCCAAGTGCCTACTGAACCAGTAGTGCGTGATGTTCATGTTCCAGAAACAATTACTGTTGCTGAGTTAGCGCATGCAATGGCAGTTAAGAGTGCAGAAGTGATTAAGTTATTGATGGGCATGGGCCAAATGGTCACCATTAATCAAGTGCTTGATCAAGATACTGCCATGATTCTCGTGGAAGAAATGGGCCATAAAGCCCATGCTGCCAAATTAGATGATCCAGATTTAGATTTAGGTACTGATGGTCATGATGCAGAGTTATTGCCACGTCCTCCAGTTGTAACGGTGATGGGTCACGTTGACCACGGTAAAACTTCTTTGCTCGATAAGATTCGCGCAGCAAAAGTAGCGACTGGCGAAGCTGGTGGCATTACTCAGCATATCGGCGCATACCATGTGGAAACGCCACGCGGCATGATTACCTTCTTGGATACTCCTGGTCACGAAGCCTTTACGGCAATGCGTGCTCGTGGTGCTAAGGCAACTGATATTGTGATCTTGGTAGTGGCAGCTGATGACGGTGTAATGCCGCAAACTAAAGAAGCGATTCACCATGCAGTAGCAGGTGGTGTGCCTTTGGTTGTGGCGATTAATAAGATTGATAAACCAGAAGCGAATTCTGAGCGTGTCAAAACAGAATTAGTAGCAGAGCAAGTGGTGCCGGAAGAATACGGTGGCGATGTGCCATTTATTCCAGTGTCCGCTAAGACTGGCGAAGGTATCGATGCTTTATTAGAGAACGTGCTCTTGCAAGCTGAAATCTTGGAATTAAAGGCGCCGAAAGATGCTCCTGCTCAAGGTCTAGTGATCGAAGCACGTTTAGATAAAGGTAAGGGTCCGGTTGCAACGATTTTGGTTCAATCCGGTACGCTCAAGCGTGGTGATATGTTGTTGGCTGGCTCTACATTTGGCCGCGTACGTGCTATGTTGGATGAGAACGGTAAGCCATGTAATGAAGCTGGCCCTTCCATTCCTGTTGAGATTCAAGGTTTGTCAGAAGTTCCTGCTGCAGGTGAGTCAGTGCAAGTGGTTCCTGATGAGCGTAAGGCTCGTGAGATCGCATTGTTCCGTCAAGGTAAATTCCGCGATGTGAAGCTGGCTAAGCAACAAGCCTTCAAGCTTGAAACCATGATGGAAAACATGGAAGAAGGCGCAGTAGAGGCTAAATTACTACCACTCATTATTAAAGCTGACGTACAAGGTTCACAAGAAGCTTTGGCTCAATCATTGATGAAGCTTTCTACCCCAGAAGTGAAGGTGCAAATTGTTCATGCTGCGGTAGGTGGCATTACTGAAACAGACGTGAACCTGGCAGTTGCTTCTAAGGCAGTCATTTTTGGCTTTAATTCTCGTGCAGATGCAGCAGCACGTAAGTTAGCCGAGAACAATGGTGTTGATATTCGTTATCACAACATTATTTATGACGCAGTAGATGAAGTGAAATTAGCTCTCAGCGGCATGTTGACTCCAGATAAGAAAGAAGAAATCACTGGTCTGGTTGATATCCGTCAAGTCTTCTTGGTATCTAAAGTTGGCGCGATTGCGGGTTGCTTGGTGGTTGACGGTATCGTTAAACGCACTTCAAGTGTTCGTCTCTTGCGTGATAACGTAGTTATTTGGACTGGCGAATTGGATTCTCTCAAGCGCTTCAAAGATGATGCTAAAGAAGTTCGTGCCGGTGTTGAGTGTGGCCTGTCATTAAAAGGCTACAACGACATTAAAGAGGGCGACCAGCTCGAGGTATTTGAAGTGACTGAAGTAGCACGTTCACTCTAAGCAAGATGCACAAGACTAGTCCGCATCGTAACCAGCGTCTCGCCGATCAAATTCAGCGAGACCTGGCTGAGCTTATTCCGCGTGAACTACGCAGCCCCAGTTTGGGCTTGATTACTTTGCAAAGTATCGAGCTCACTCCAGACTTGGCCCACGCCAAGGTGTTCTTTACGGTTTTGGGTGCAGAGCCTGAGCATGCCTTAAAAGCACTTCAAGAAAAAGCAGGATATCTACATTCTCTATTGTTTAAGCGTTTGCATATTCACACTGTTCCTACATTGCATTTTCACTATGACAGCTCAATTGAGCATGGCATAGAAATGTCTCGATTGATCGATCAAGCGGTTGATAGTGACCGTAGCGATAGCAGTGATCAAGCAGACGAGTCTAAGTAATTTATGGCTATTCGGATCGACGGCGTAGTGCTACTAGATAAACCTGCTGGAATGAGTTCACAGGGCGCTGTCACTGCTGTCAAGCGCGCCTTTAATGCTGATAAAGCAGGGCATACAGGCACTTTAGATCCAATGGCAACAGGCTTATTGCCGATTTGTTTAGGTGAAGCAACTAAGTATTCACAAGATTTACTCGAAGCCGATAAGACTTATATTGCTCGCGTGAAGTTTGGTTCCCGTACTGATACTGGTGATGCTGAAGGACAAATTATTGAAGAGCTTCCTCTGCCTGTATTTGCAAGCGATGCAGAAATTAGGAATGCCTTAGATGCTTTGTTACCTCAATTTACTGGCCCAATATCTCAAGTGCCGCCAATGTATTCTGCGCTCAAGCGCGATGGCAAGCCTTTGTATGAATATGCGCGAGCTGGTGTTGAGCTGGAGCGTACCCCAAGAGATATCACGATTCACTCTATCCGCTGGACAGATATTGCTTGGCCGGAGGCAACTTTAGAAGTGAGCTGTAGCAAAGGCACCTACATTCGAGTTCTAGCCGAGGATCTTGGTGATGCCCTGAGTTGTGGTGCCCATTTGGTAGGTTTACGTCGTACCGAAGTAGGGCATCTAAACCTCGAGCAATCTTTTACCATCGAATCCATTCAAAGTGGCCTGCAAAATACCGCAGACTATATCCTGCCGGTTGATGCGCTCTTGCAAACTCTGCCGCATTTAACAGTCGATGAGCAACAAGCTAAGCGCCTAGGTATGGGACAACGTGTACCGCTTAATTTACCCTCTATCGAAGCATTGGTACGCATCTATCGTGCTACCGCTGCTCCTCATAACTTTATTGGTACTGCGGATTGGCGCTCTGGAGTTTTACATCCGAAGCGCTTAATTTCCAGCCATTAAATCTATTTGACTTATTTACACACTAATCTTAACTAACCCGAATTTATATTCTTAACTTTAGAAGCTTCACATGACTAAACGCGCACTTCGTAATATCGCCATCATCGCCCACGTTGACCACGGTAAAACTACCTTGGTTGACCAACTCTTGCGCCAATCTGGCACATTCCGCTCTAATGAAAAAATGACCGAACGCGTCATGGATTCAAATGATTTGGAAAAAGAGCGCGGCATTACTATTTTGTCCAAGAACTGCGCTGTTGAATATGACGGCACACACATCAACATCGTGGATACCCCAGGACACGCGGACTTCGGTGGTGAAGTAGAGCGTGTTCTCTCGATGGTAGACGGTGTATTGCTGCTGGTGGATGCGGTTGAAGGCCCAATGCCACAAACCCGCTTTGTGACCAAGAAAGCCTTAGCCTTAGGCCTGAAGCCTATCGTTGTAATTAATAAAGTCGATCGTCCAGGTGCGCGTTGCGACTACGTTATTAATGCAACTTTTGAGTTGTTTGACAAATTGGGCGCAACTGAAGAGCAATTAGATTTCCCAATCGTGTACGCATCTGGCTTGAATGGCTATGCAGGCATGACTGATGATGTACGCGAAGGTGATATGCGTCCTTTATTTGACACAGTATTGCAGCATGTACCAGTGCGTGATGACAACCCAGAAGGCCCATTGCAGTTGCAAATTACCTCGATTGAATACAGTACTTATGTTGGTAAGATCGGCGTTGGCCGTGTTAACCGCGGAACTGTTAAGCCATTGATGGACGTAGTATTTATGGATGGTCCCGATGGCGTGCAACGCAAAGGCCGTATTAACCAGGTATTGAAATTCCGTGGCTTAGAGCGTGAGATTGTGGATGAAGCGCAAGCAGGCGACATCGTATTAGTAAACGGTATTGAAGATTTGGCAATTGGTACAACTATCTGTGCACCAGATGTGCCAGAAGCATTGCCTATGCTCAAGATTGATGAGCCTACTTTGACCATGAACTTCATGGTGAATACGAGCCCATTAGCAGGTCGTGAAGGTAAGTTTGTGACTAGCCGTCAGATTCGTGAGCGTCTTGACCGTGAGTTGAAGTCCAATATGGCTTTGCGCGTTAAAGAAACCGATGATGACACTGTATTTGAAGTTTCTGGCCGTGGCGAATTGCACCTCACCATCTTGGTAGAGACAATGCGTCGTGAAGGTTACGAATTAGCTGTTTCTCGTCCACGCGTTGTGTTCCATGAGGAAGATGGCGTGAAGATGGAGCCGTATGAGAACTTAACGGTTGACTTAGAAGATACGACTCAAGGCGCCGTCATGGAAGACTTGGGTAAGCGTAAAGGTGAATTGCTCGACATGGTGAGCGATGGTAAAGGCCGTACACGTCTTGAGTATCGTATTCCTGCCCGTGGCTTGATCGGCTTCCAAGGCGATTTCATGACCATGACCCGGGGTAACGGTTTGATGAGTCATACATTTGACTCTTATGCACCAGCTAAAGACGGCATCTTAGGTGAGCGTCATAACGGCGTATTAATTAGCCAAGATGACGGCGAAGCAGTTGCTTATGCATTGTGGAAATTACAAGATCGTGGTCGTATGTTTGTAAGTCCTGGCGATCCTTTGTATGAAGGTATGGTGATTGGTATTCATAGCCGTGACAATGATTTGGTTGTGAACCCTATTAAAGGGAAGCAGTTAACCAACGTTCGTGCCTCTGGTACTGACGAAGCTGTTCGCTTAGTAACTCCAATCGCAATGAACTTGGAGTACGCAGTCGAGTTTATTGACGATGATGAGTTGGTTGAAGTAACGCCAAAGAGTATTCGTATTCGTAAGCGCTACCTGAAGGAGCATGAGCGTAAAAAAGCATCACGCGAGTAAGCTCACTCACGCTGCAAAACAAAAGTCACCTCCGGGTGGCTTTTGTTCTTCATTGAAATCAAAACTTCCAAAAATAAGTACATCTACAACTCATGCTGCCATCCATTGAACAACGCCTTGCCCAAGAACTTTCTGCTAAACCAGCCCAAGTAGCCGCTGCTATCGCTCTCATGGATGAGGGCGCTACCGTACCGTTTATTGCCCGTTATCGTAAGGAAGCGACTGGTGGGCTGGACGACACACAATTACGCTTATTAGAAGAGCGTCTTGGCTATCTGCGCGAACTAGAAGATCGCCGCAAAACCATCGTTACTTCAATTGAAGAGCAGGGCAAGATGACACCGGAATTGCTTAAGGCCATCATGCTGGCGGAAGATAAGACGCGCTTAGAAGATCTCTATCTTCCCTATAAGCCTAAAAGAAGAACCAAGGCGCAGATTGCTTTAGAAGCTGGCTTGGAGCCCTTGGCTAATGACCTACTCAATAACCCTAATCTCGATCCTGAAATTGAGGCTGCTAAATATATTAGAGAAGCATTTGACGTAGAGGGGACAAATAACCCTGGCGTGCCAGACACCAAAGCCGCTCTTGAAGGCGCACGTCAAATATTGATGGAGCGTTTTGCAGAAGATGCCGCATTAGTTCAATCTCTACGCGTCTACATGCAAGATCATGGCGTAGTCGAATCCAAAGTCATCGCTGGTAAAGAGCAAGAAGGTGAAAAGTTTGCAGATTACTTTGATTACTCTGAACCAATTAAAGCGATCCCATCACACCGTGCCTTAGCCTTGTTTAGAGGCCGTCGTGAGCAGATGTTGATGGTGAACCTACGCTTAGACTCCGAAGAAGAGAAGCTTAAATGGGATGCGCCACACAATCCTTGCGAGAATCGAATCGCCAATCATTTCAAGATCAAAAATGAGGGTCGCCCAGCTGATCCTTGGTTGGCCGATACTGTCCGCTGGACTTGGCGTATCAAGTGCTCACTGCATTTAGAGTCAGAGCTCATGACAGCACTGCGTGAGCGTTCAGAAACCGAAGCTATTAATGTGTTTGCCCGTAACCTCAAAGATCTTCTGCTAGCAGCCCCTGCTGGCCCAAGAGTCACCATTGGTTTAGATCCTGGAATGCGTACTGGTGTGAAAGTGGCTGTAGTCGATGCTACTGGCAAAGTGGTAGATACCGAGGTAATTTACCCACATCAACCCAAGAATGATTGGGCGGGTTCATTGCATACCTTGGCTAAGCTAGCTGAGAAACACAATGCCACCTTAATCTCCATTGGCAATGGCACGGCATCTCGTGAAACGGATAAATTAGCGCAAGAGCTTATTAAAGCTAAGCCAGAACTCAAGCTCACCAAGATTGTGGTCTCTGAAGCGGGAGCGTCGGTTTACTCTGCCTCTGAATATGCTTCCAAAGAATTACCTGGCATGGATGTGTCATTGCGTGGCGCAGTCTCTATTGCAAGAAGACTACAAGACCCCTTAGCTGAATTAGTGAAGATTGATCCAAAGTCAATTGGTGTGGGTCAGTACCAGCATGATGTGATGCAAACCCAATTGGCTAAATCATTGGTAGCAGTAGTGGAGGATTGCGTGAATGCCGTCGGCGTGGATGTAAACACTGCCTCAGCACCATTGCTAGCAAGAGTGTCAGGGCTTAGTTCAACAGTGGCTGAAGGTATTGTGGCTTACCGCGATAGCAAAGGCGCATTTAAATCAAGAGCCGATCTCAAGAGCGTTCCACGTCTTGGCGATAAAACCTATGAGCAAGCTGCTGGCTTCTTGCGCATTATGAATGGTGATGATCCATTGGACGCCTCAGCAGTACATCCAGAATCCTATCCTTTGGTTGAGAAAATTCTGAAAGACATTAAGAAGGGTGTAAAAGAAGTCATTGGAGATGCCAGCTTGCTGAAATCACTCTCCCCAGAAAAATATGCCGATGGCCAATTTGGTGTGCCAACAGTTACCGATATCATCAAAGAACTAGAAAAGCCTGGCCGCGACCCTCGTCCAGAATTTACCACTGCCACTTTTAAAGATGGCGTTGAAAAAATCAGCGACCTGAAGACGGATATGATTCTAGAAGGCGTAGTAACTAACGTTGCTGCCTTTGGCGCCTTTGTAGATATCGGCGTGCATCAAGATGGCTTAGTGCATATTTCTGCGCTATCTAATACCTTTGTAAAAGATCCGCATAGCGTGGTCAAAGCGGGACAGGTTGTTAAGGTCAAAGTGCTAGAGGTAGATGAAAAGCGCAAGCGCATAGCGCTAACCATGCGTTTGACAGATGAGGCTCCGAAGACCTCTAAACCTGAACAAAGAGCTCCAAACCGACCCAAGACGTCTGATGCCAGAAAACCGCAAGAAGAGCGGCGGTCTGCACCTCCAATCAATAATGCTATGGCAGCTGCGTTTGGTAAGCTAAAAAAATAGTAGGATAAATAGCAGGATAAATAGCGGAATATTTAGAAAGCTTCTTGTAATTGATAGTGTTATATGAAGATTAATGCAGAAGGAGTTTCAGCATCGCGGGTGTATTTGCCTGCAGATCAAACTCATCCGAATTTATTGGCATTCTTCATTACTCAGTTTCCACATATACCGGTGAGTGAGTGGGAGCAACGTTTTGAAGAAGGTCTGATTCTGGATCAAGAGGGTCATGCTCTTGCCGCAAGCAATTCCTATCTACCAAACGCCCATGTGCTGTATTTCAGACGTCTTACGCGTGAGCCAGAGATACTCTTTGAAGAACAGATTCTTTATCAGGATGAACATATTCTGGTAGCGGATAAACCACATTTCTTACCTGTAACTCCCAGTGGGCTTTACTTGCATCAAACACTACTTAATCGACTCAAAAAAAAGACGGGCATTCAGACGCTGAGCCCCATTCATCGCATTGATCGGGATACCGCGGGTTTAGTGATCTTTTCAGTAAACCCCAATGAGCGTGCTCAGTATCAAAATCTATTTAGAGATAGAGTAGTTAAAAAAGTCTATGAAGCCATTGCGCCATTTTCTAATAAACTGGCCAAGCAGCTACCAATGACTTATCAAAGTCGAATAGAGGAATCTGAACACTTTTTGCAAATGCAAGAAGTTGAGGGCGAGCCCAATACGGATACGCTGATTGAGCTTATGCAAGAAAGCGATTCATGGGCTAAATATCGCCTGACACCGGGTAGTGGGAAGAAGCACCAATTACGGTGTCATCTCAATGCCTTAGGTATTCCTATTAAGAATGATCAGATCTATCCTATCCTCACACCATATCAAGAATATGACCTAGATTTTTCTAAGCCATTGCAGCTCCTGGCCAAAGAGATTGCTTTTCAAGACCCTATTAATAATGAACTAAGGTCTTTTAGAAGCCAGCAGGAATTAATTCTTTAAGGCAGAAAAGCTCTGTGCTTGAGATCGACTCCAATACAGTTCAAATACCCTGGGTAAGTTCAGGCTTGGATCTATATGCTCAGCATTGATTAATAAGCCTGCTGGCATTTCTGGGAGCAAGAAAGAGAGCAGTCGAACTTCATGCTTATTAATGCGGCGGATGATGTGCGGGGCATCAATTTCACCAGGGTGATGTAAGCCTGCTGCTTCCACTAAGGCTTTTAAGGTTTTTAGTGTTTCATTGTGGAAGTTGTAGACACGCTCAGCCTTATTGGGAACAACCAAGGCTTTTTGGCGCACAGGATCTTGGGTGGTTACTCCAGTGGGGCAGTTACCGGTATTGCATACCTGAGCCTGAATACATCCAATCGAGAACATAAAGCCACGGGCACTATTGCACCAATCAGCTCCCAAAGCAAAAGCGACGGCCATATCAAAGGCGCTAATGATTTTTCCTGCGCAACCAATCTTAATGTGATCGCGTAGATTGGTGCCTACTAAGGTGTTATGCACTAGGCGCAGACCTTCCTGTAATGGCGTGCCTATGTGATTGGTGAACTCTACTGGCGATGCACCAGTACCACCCTCAGAGCCATCGACCACAATAAAGTCTGGATAAATGCCGGTCTCTAGCATGGCCTTGACAATGCCAAACCACTCCCATGGGTGACCCACGCAGAACTTAAAGCCTACTGGCTTGCCACCAGACAGGTCGCGCAATTTTTTCACAAAATGAATAAGCTCAAGTGGGGTAGAGAACGCGCTATGTGAAGCAGGGGAGACGCAAGCTTCACCTTCCTTTACGCCACGTGCGGCTGCAATCTCAGCTGTTACCTTGGAGCCAGGCAAGATGCCGCCATGACCAGGTTTAGCGCCCTGACTGAGCTTGATTTCGATCATCTTTACCTGAGGGTCTAAAGCATTCTCAGTATATTTATCTTCATTAAAAGAGCCATCAGGATTGCGGCAGCCAAAATAGCCAGAGCCAATTTCCCAAATGAGGTCACCACCATGCACGCGATGGTATTGAGAAATAGAGCCTTCACCAGTGTCATGGGCAAAACCACCTTTTTTAGCGCCTAGATTTAAGGCCAAGATGGCATTCGCGCTGAGTGAGCCAAAGCTCATCGCCGAAATATTAAAGATGCTGGCTGAATACTTCTGCTTACAATCTTTGCCGCCAATCTCTACCCGAAAATCATGGCTAGATAAGTGCGTAGGTGCAAAGGATTGATTCATCCATTGATAACCTGGTGCCATGACATCCAAAGTGGTACCAAATGGGATTTCATCTGGAACGGCTTTGGCACGTGAATAGACTAAGGTGCGCTGTTCTTTAGAGAAGGGGGTCTCATCATTGTCACCCTCGATAAAGTATTGCCGAATCTCAGGGCGAATAAATTCCAGCATAAAACGCAAGTGGCCAATAACGGGGTAATTGCGCAGAATGGCCGTTTTGGTCTGAATGAGATCGTACATGCCCACAAGACTTAAAAATCCAAACACCAAGAAAAATCGAAATGCTTGCTGGTGGAGCTCTATGGCGGCAAAGCTAGCAATAGTCACCAAAATACAAAGACAAAAAGGGATATATCGAATAGGTACGTACTTATTGGGGGACATGGCCATATTGAACTAAAGTTTGAACGGACTCAGTATACGAATTTAATACAAATACAACCAATTTGACGCAAATCAAGATAAGACCTGATTTCCTGTGAATTTATAGGTTATGCAGGAGTATCCTCAAAGGGTAGTTAATATTAATAATAGGAAAAATATGTCATTAAATCATGCAGTAATTTGGATCGACCATCAAGAAGCTCACGTGATGTTTTTAAGCGCAGATGCTAGCGAAGCAGAGGTAATTCGTAGTAAAACCACCCATGCGCATTTGCATCACAAAGGCGGAGAAGTTGGTAGTGGAAGATTGGCACTAGATTCAAAATACCTGCACTCAGTCATTAATGCTGTAAATGAGTCTAAAGAGATCTTAATTCTTGGGCCTGGCTCTGCAAAATTGGAGCTTATTAAACATGCCCACAAGCATGACGCAAACATTGCAGAAAAGATTGTTGGTGTAGAAACGGTAGATCATCCTTCTGATAAAGAAATCCTGGCCTATGCACGCAAGTTTTTCTACAAAGCAGATCAAATGATTTAAGAAAACTTATCAAGGAGATAAAAAATGAAAGAGGAAGCTCAAGAACCTTTAGGCCCAGATGGACTTCCTGGACACGATTACTTTCTCGACGCAGTCAATCATATTGACGAAGCTGTAGCGAATAAGACGATTGCAATTAGTGCTGCAAAAGGAATTGTTTTCAGTTTGGTGGAGACGCTGGGCTCTATGGTGGGCGACCCTGATTTGCCGAATCATTTGAAGTCTGGGTATATGGGCGCTTTAGATCTTGCCGTGGAATTAGAGGCAAAGTTATCTAAGTAATTGATATGTGCTTAGAAGTGATTTAGTAAGGGCAACTTCGGTTGCCCTTATCCATTTAAAATAGCACGCATATTGTCTTTTTATAGATGTTTATGAATAACCCCCAAAAAAAACGCTTGGCAGTCGCTCCCATGATGGAGTGGACGGATCGCCATTGCCGTTCTTTTCATCGCACCCTAACTAAAGAGGCCGTTTTATATACTGAGATGGTGACTACTGGCGCACTCATGCACGGTGATGTTCCCCGTCACTTAGATTATTCGCAAGATCAACATCCGGTTGTTTTGCAATTAGGTGGATCTGAGCCTTCTGATCTAGCAAAGTCTGCCGCACTAGCACAACAGTGGGGTTACGACGAAATTGATCTCAATTGTGGTTGCCCGTCTGAGCGTGTTCAACGGGGTGCCTTTGGTGCCTGCCTTATGGCTGAGCCAAATTTAGTGGCGGGGTGTGTACGCTCTATGAAGAGTGCAGTAGATATTCCAATCTCCGTCAAACATCGTTTGGGCCTGGATTCAATGGATGCGGCTAACTCTGAAGCTGATTACCAATTTGCACTTAACTTTATTCTTGCTGTGGCGGATGCTGGGGCAAGCCAAGTCACGATACATGCGCGTAATGCTGTACTTAAAGGTTTGTCGCCTAAAGAGAATCGTAGCAAACCACCACTGCGTTATGAGGTGGCCGCAAAGCTAAGATTAGATGCGCAAAAGCAATTTCCGAATCTCAAGGTGTTGCTTAATGGCGGTCTAGAAACGAATGAGCAAATTGCTGGTCACTGGAATGACTTCGATGGTTTTATGGTTGGAAGAGCGGCTTATCATTTCCCGGCGCTACTCTTAGGCTGGGATGACATGATCAATACGGATGGCGATGCTGCTGGATATCTTTTCAGTGAAACAGAGTGGCACCGTATTCAAATTGCATTGGTGAAGCAAGTGCAAGCTTGGTTTGATGAGTGCAAAGTTAATGGCAAACCTTTTTATATTGGCGCATTTACACGACACATTTTGGGTCTGGCTCATGGTAGGGCTGGCTCGCGCTATTGGCGCCAGAGGCTCTCAGACCATCATGCCTTAGCTAAGGTTCAGAGTAAGGCGGCAATTACAGACTTTTTCATAGATGCCAGCTTATGCCTTGGGGATTGGGCTGCTTTTGAGTTCGAAAATGCCTAAGAGTGCCGCCGAGAGAGTGTTTTTGACAGGTTTTTGAGCAAAAAGCTATAATCTAGCTCTGCAGTGGCGGACGTAGCTCAGTTGGTAGAGTCCCAGATTGTGATTCTGGTTGTCGCGGGTTCGAGCCCCGTCGTTCGCCCCAAAATATTCATTAAAAGCTCCTTTAAGGAGCTTTTTCTATGGGATTTAATGCCATGAAAAAATTTGACATCTCCACAATTCTCTTTGGGGTCTTGCTCAGTATCATCGCTTTGTATTTCATGTTGAGATCTGCTCCTAGTCAAAGCGCCCCAAGTTCGACTATCCCGACAGTTCAAATCGGCAATCTCATGTGGGATCAAACTGAGATGAATATTGCCGATGTCAAAACCTATAGTTCAGCCACCGGTTTTGTAAGTTCTGCAGAAAAGAAGGGTGGTGGCCTCAATTACGAAGCTGGCTTTGTTCAAAAACCAGGCTGGACTTGGAAGACACCTTATGGAGTTCCTGCGAATGATCTAGAGCCTGCAGTGCATCTTAATCATAAAGAAGCAGAGTCTATTTGTCGTTATTACGGTAAACGATTACCTAGCGACTCTGAGTGGACATCAGCAGCCTTTCTGGAGCAAAGAGCTAATCCTCCGGCTGGCTACATTAAAGGTCAGCGCTACCCGTTTCCTGGAGGCGCTACCCCAGTGGTATCTCATTGCCTTAGTGGTTGCGGTAATTACAAAGGTTTAGCTCCCGCTGGCGCGCTTAATCGCGGCACTGGCCATGTAACCACTAAAACCACTAAGCCAGGTGTTAATGGTATGTACGACATGGGCGGCAATGTTTGGGAGTGGACTGGAACTGAACGCAATGGCGGATACATTACTCGTGGTGCATCTTGGTGGTATGGCCCCGAACGGCAACAAGAGAGTGATGTCGAGTCTAAGTCTGGTGATATCACCGTGGTTTATATCGGATTTCGGTGTGTGGCTGATGCCGTGAAACAATAGGGCATGACTAGTCCTGTTGTCGATTCTTCCGAAATTGAAATTACCCCCGATTACCAAGCAGTAATTGAGGCAATCGAGCGTCACGACCCCTATATATTTGTTAGCGGCAAAGCGGGGACTGGTAAAACCACTTTAATTGGTTATCTACGTGAAACCATTCCCGGCAACGTTGTCGTTGTTGCACCTACTGGTGTAGCTGCACTACAAGTCAAAGGGGTGACGATTCATTCCTTCTTTAGATTGCCGCCACGCTTAATCTTCCCAGAGGAGGATATTAAGCCCCTTAAAGATAAGCGCCTTTATAAAGATATACGCCTGCTCATCATCGATGAGATCTCCATGGTACGGGCTGATGTAGTGGACGCAATGGATTTATTTTTGCGTGCCAATGGACCTCATAAAAGTCAGCCCTTTGGTGGTATTCAGGTCATGTTTGTAGGGGACTTATTTCAGTTACCACCGGTGGTTTCTAGTGCGGATATGCAGGTCTTATCAGAAAGAGGGTACGAAGGGCCATACTTCTTCTGCGCTATGGCGCTACATCGTAAAGATGTCACGATGGTGGAGCTGTCAAAGATCTTCCGTCAAAAGGATGAGCACTTTGCTGGACTATTAAATCGTATCCGCATTAATCAAGACGTCGATGAAGCTCTCGATACACTCAATGCACAATGCTACCGCAAGGATGCAGAAGTGGATGAGCAGACGATCACTCTGACCACTACTAATGCAAGAGCAGATCAAATCAATGGCGCAGGACTAAGAGCGATTACTGCCGATGTCAAAGTCTACAGCGGCAAGACTACGGGTAAGTTCAATGTCGATGAGCGCAATTTACCCTCCGCCAATAACCTTGCCTTAAAGGTTGGCGCTAAGGTGATGTTCACGGCAACGGATCCAGGTTTTCCGAAGCGTTGGGTCAATGGCACGATAGGAGTAGTGCGTGAATTATTGCCAGACAAGGTCAAGGTGATGGTGCAAAACGGACCTTACGCTAATACCGTTGAAGTAACAGGCCATCAGTGGGAGTCCTATCGCTATGACCATGACATGATGTCCGGAAAAATATCTCCCAGCATCATCGGCACCTATGTCCAGATACCACTCATGCTAGCTTGGGCAGTAACCATCCATAAGAGCCAAGGTAAAACGCTCGATAAGGTGAAGGTTGATCTTTCATCAGGAGCGTTTGCCTCTGGGCAGGTCTATGTTGCCCTGAGTCGCTGTAAAACAATTGAGGGCATCTCTCTACAAAGACCGATTGAACCCAGAGATGTCAGCTGTGATCAAGAGATCAAGCGCTTCTATCTAAATTGCCTACCCGCAAAATAAAGTCTTAAGCAGCTTTTCTTATCCTTCTGATGGTATTCAATTTTGGTTTAGCTGCCTTTTGCTTTTCTAGGGCCTCACTGGCAATCAACTTAAATTCACCTTCAACGAATCGCTTTAAAGCCTCGCGCATGAGTGGCTGATAGCCCATATCATATTTTGTACCTAAGAGTTTGTAAGAGTCTATTAGGTCCTTTTCAAGGCGAATGGAGATCATCTGTAGTCCTAGGGCCTCATCTATTTGAATGCCAATTTTCTTATCCACTACTCTGGCGTATTGAATATCCATGCCCAATTCACCATTTTCCCAAGCATCAGCTGTGTTTTGAATCTTTGCCTTCTTTGTTTTTACGACCATCGCATTCCTCGCTTATAAGCTTTATTAGTTCATCAATTCATTAGAAATGACATTTTTAGTAAGGTATTGATATTGTATTGTATATACGAATTTCTGTTAAATTTGGCGGAAATGCACTTTTTAAATAGATCATTCCATCATCAAATACGAATACCACTTTAACAAGTACTCCGCGATCATTCTCTGAGATAAACCATTCAGTTGGAGGCTCTGTTAGATGATCTAGCCTACTGTCTAAAAGATAAGAGCGCGTTCTATTAATAAAGCACTGCTCAACGTCAATTCGGCTTAAGCCATGTTTTTGGAGCAACTTTTCTTTAATAGCTGGACTAATGACCAGATTCTGCATACTCTCACCTCAATATTGTATATACATATTTTATCAAAAGGATAAATCTATAAATAGTTGAGTGCATCAATCACCCCAATAGAGATACTGGAATTCATTTCAGAAAATTTTTGCATAGTAGCTTTATTGAAATTGCAGTGCCACTTCTCTGCTTCTATTCTTATGAAAAATAAACTCAAAAATAAAAACGAACATGCTGCTACGGCAAGTAGGTATGTGTTGTGTCTCAAAGTGCCCTACAAGAAGGTGAGGGTAGGGTGGCGTGAAAGCGCAGAAGCTATCGCCAGTGATAGTGATGATGATTTATTGCTGAATCATTTTTCAAATGCTGGTGTTAATAATTTGGATTGGTGAGGTGCTTTTCTAAAAGCATATTTTTGCTTTAAAACCCGGCAGCCAGTCCATCCCTACGATGATCGCTGCCAGCAATATAAGCAGAATCCACCTCATCGTTTAACTTAGCGATTGCTTGCGCGCTACCAAAGTCTAGGCTGTTAGCAGGTTGCACGGCAACCGTATGACCCAATGCTTTCAGGCCATCTACTACGCTCTGAGGCATAGAAGCTTCTACAGTGAGATTACCCAAGTCATCAATACGCCAGCGTGGCGCATCTGAGCAGGCTTGTGGATTGAGATATTCATCTACAAAGCGCATCACAAACTGAATATGACCTTGAGGCTGCATATTCCCACCCATGACACCGAAGGCCATAGTGGGTTTGCCATCCTTAGTGAGGAAGGCCGGAAGAATCGTATGAAAAGGGCGCTTACCTGGTGCTACTTGATTAGGGTGGCCGTCTTCTAATCTAAAGCTCATACCGCGATTATGAAAAGCAATGCCGCCTGGCGCAACTACGCCAGATCCAAAGCCTTTGAAGTTCGATTGAATGTAAGAAATCATCATGCCGGATTCATCTGCGGCACAAAGATAAACAGTGCCACCTGAATGCGGATCCCCGGCACCATAAGTACCAGCCTGTTTGTGATCGATCATGGCTGCACGACCTGCTAAGTAGTCTCTATTTAATAAAGAGCTTACTGGCATTTGCATCGATTTGGCATCAGAAACATAAGCATAGACATCTGCAAATGCCATCCGCATGGCTTCAATTTGTAAATGAATACGTTGTGCTGAGTTGGCGGGGTACTGTTTCACATTGGCGGCTTGCAAAATACCTAAAGCAATTTGGGCTGCAATGCCAGAACCATTGGGCGGGATTTCATGGAGAGTGTAGTCTCCATAATCAAAAGCCAATGGCTCTACCCATTCAGACTGGTTATCAGCAAAGTCTTGCATCGTGAAACAGCCGCCAGTGGCTTGTGCAAAGTCCACCATACTCTGTGCAAGCGGGCCCTTATAAAAAGATTCACCTTCTGTAGCGGCAATCTCTCTTAAGGTTTTCGCTTGCTCTGGGTATTTCCAGATTTGACCTGCTTGAGGAGATTTGCCATCCATTAGAAATGATTCAGAAAAGCCTGGTTGATTCTTGAGGATCGGAATCGCCTCACGCCACTGGCGTGCAATCACAGGTGAGACTGGAAAACCATTTTCTGCATAACCAATGGCACGTTTAAATAATTGTGCAAAAGGTAGTTTGCCAAATTTTCTGGAGAGCTCAATCCAACCAGCAACCATTCCTGGCACCGTTACGGTATTCCAGCCAATCAAATCCATAGCAGATTTGTCAGCAAAATAATCCGGCGTCCAAGCGGCTGGTGCACGCCCTGAGGCATTCAAGCCATGGATTTTTTTTCCATCCCACAAAATAGCAAAGCCATCTCCCCCTATGCCATTCATGGTGGGCTCTACAACGGTAAGTGTGATTGCAGTTGCTAGTGCTGCGTCTACTGCATTACCACCGTTCTGCAGAGCTTCAATGCCCGCTTGAGTGGCTAGCGGTTGAGAGCTAGCCACAGTATTTCTGGCTAAGACAGGGGCACGGCCACCACCAAAAGGAGGGGATATCAGCATGAAGTTTTTTCTAGTTGTTGAATGCAGTTACAAATGAATTAATCGATCTTGATATTGGAGGCCTTCACAATCTTGGCCCATTTTTCATGTTCAGCAAGTGTGATCTCAGTTAACTTTTCTGAATTTGCAAACTGAGGGTGGATACCTTGATTGGCTAGCTTAGCTTTAAAGTCTGGGTTTGTCAGAATCTTGCGAATTTCTCTCTCTAGGCGAGCAACTACAGCAGGTGAGGTTCCCTTGGGTGCATAAATAGCAAATAAATTCTCCACATCAAATTTTTTCATGCCATCTTGTTCAAATGTAGGAACGTTTGGCATTAAAGGGGAGCGCTCTGAAGATGCAATTGCAATTGGACGGAGCTTGCCGCTTTGAATATGTGGCAAAGATGCGGTGATGCTATCAAACATCATCAAGGTATTGCCAGCAATTAAGTCAGGCAATGCAAAGCTACTTCCTTTATAGGGAATATGCACGCCAGTAGCACCGATACGCTGCATAAATAATTGAGACTCTAAGTGAGACAGGGTGCCATTACCTTGTGATGCGTAATTAAAGTTACCGTTCTTGGACTTAATGAATGCAATTAGTTCGGTCATATTCTTAGCGGGAACGCTGGGGTTCACCTCTAAGACATGAGGTACTGAGCCCACTAAAGCAACAGAAACAAAATCCTTCTGCAGAGAAAAGGGTGGGTTAGCAAAAAGGGCCTGAGCAATTGCCTGATTTGTTAAAGCGCTGAAGTGAATGGTGTACCCATCTGGATTTGCTTTGGCTGCGGCAGTCATACCAATCATTCCGCCACCGCCGGGTTTGTTTTCAATAACGACTGCTTGTCCCAAAGCCTCTCCTAATGGCACAGCGATACTGCGTGCAAAGACATCCGTTGAGCCACCGGCAGGGAAGGAAAGAACCATTTGAATTGGTTTTTTAGGCCAATCAGTATCTGGTGCTGCCATGCTGGCATGAACTAAACCTAGAGATAGAGCAATGCTTAGTGCAATGCGATGTACAGAGCGATGGGCGTATTTCATGAGAGCCTTTATAGGGATTAAATTAGAGTAGTGAAGAAATTGAAGTCAAGGGTAGTAAATTTATTTCTCATCTTTTAGCCAGTACCACTTGTAGAGAAAACTTTGCCCCAATCTTCTAAAGGGCGCAAATGCTTCTGAGCGTACTTTGCCAAACAGGTTAGGAAACTCTAGAGGGGAACTATAAATTGGGAGCTTAAATACTTCTGCGTTTGTTTTACTTCCCGCAACAAGTTCCGCAAGGCGTTTTCCAGCCCAGGTTGAAAAAGAAACGCCATTGCCTCCATAACCCAAGGCATGCCATACCTTTTGCTTGGGGTCGGGTTGGGTAATGCGCGGCATCATGTCATGACTAACATCGACCCAGCCCCACCAGGAGTAATCAATCTCTATTCCAGCTAAGGGCGGAAACTTTCTGGCAATACCATCCGTTAGCAACTGGAGATGTTCAGGTGCATTGGCATCGGCGCCGCTGATTGAGCTACGGCTACCGATTTGTAGGCGATTATCTTTTAGAAGGCGGTAATAAAAACGCAGTGTGCGCGTATCCGTTAAGAAAGTATGTGACTTAAAGTTGCAAGCTGCGATCTCTGCTTCTGTCAGCGGTCTAGTCACTACTGAATTTGACAGAATAGGGAGAATGCGATTCTTAATCGGCGCTAATCCCTGCATGCCATACCCACCCGTACAGATGGCAATGCGTTTAGCCCGCACTATACCGCACGGAGTTTTAATATGATGAATCCCATTGATGGTTTCCCAAGACTCAACAGGACTGCTTGTATGAATTTTTACTCCCAGGCTTTGCGCCTTCTTGAGTAAGCCAAAGGTAAATTTGAGCGGATGAATACCAACACCTTCGCGCTCTAATAGCGCTCCAGCAGCATCATGATCATCGCAGTATTGCTCCCTTAATTCTTGAGCACTCAGCAAGATCGGGTCGTAACCAAAGATCTCTTTACGAACTTTAGCTTCGTTCTGTAGATAAATCATCTTCTCTGGGCGATGTGCCACATAAAGATGACCACCATCAGTTGCATCACAGTCGACTTGACTTACCAGATCTTTAAAGTTTTCAAAGCCCGTATAAATTTCGCGATCGAGTTTTTTGGCGGTATCTAAACCCCAGCGCTCAATCCACTGTGATCTTGACAATCGGCCACTGGCATTTTGGCCTTGACCGCCACTCCTGCTAGAGCAACCCCAGGCTGTTTGGTTGGCTTCCAAGATCACCGCTTGAATGCCATGCTCCTGCGCTAAATAAAGCGCAGTAGAAACGCCAGTCGATCCTGAGCCAATTACCACGACATCCGTATCAAAATCGTGAGTTACCGGACCATCTGTTTTGGGTGGGGTGCCAGCGCTAGCGACCCAATAACTAGGGGCATAGTCTCGGCCTGCCCCGGGATTCGAGGAGGTGAGTGGATCGTATAGTGGGTCGTATTGCATGGAGAACCAGTCTAGGGCATTCCCACTTATTTTGCTGCTGGCAAGTTTGGACGATTCTTGCGAAAGACATTTTTCAATTGAATCTTGCCGTCCTTAAAGGTAAAAATATCGACACCATCAGCCTCAACCCGAGTCCCATCGGCGGCAGTCCCCGTAAAGGTCCATTCAGATACACCAAAGTTTTCATGGACAAAATGCCGATCATGAATCCACTGGGCATCGGGAAAGTTCAGCCAGGCACTTTCAAATGCGCTTTTGACAGCAGACTTGCCTACATGGCGTGTACCGCAAGCATCTGGCCCGGCTGCAGTCTGAAAGATGCAGTCTTCGGTCATGAAGTTCATGAGGGCTTCAATATCGTGGCGATTCCAGGCGGCACTAAATTCAGCTAGCTTTGCGGTAGTCATCAGGTTTTCTGTATTTTGCATAGCAATAATTAGACCTTAGGAGGAGAGAGGTAGATTTGAGAAAAATACTATAGTATCGAATTATTACTATAAAAAACTTGAGACAAAAATGTACGGGCATTTGAAATTTTTGGATAAGACGGAAAGCGGTCTTTTTCAATGAAGCCTTATTACTTCTGGCCATCGTTAAAAGACATCGTAGTTGGTGTGAAGTCAGGTAAGCGTTCAGCACGCTCACAGGTAGAACTCGCTCTAGATCTGGCTGGCAAGGAAAAGTTGGATTCAGTTACCTCTCCAACCTTTATCAGTCTTCATCCAGACTCTGCATTGGCATTGGCAGATGCCCTAGATGCCAAAATCAGTAGAGGCGAGGAGTGTGGCGATCTTTGTGGCATTCCTTTTGCTGTCAAAGACAATATTGATTGGTGCGGTTTGACTACTACCGCTGCTAGCCCTAAGGCGTACTCCAAGAAAGCAGTGAAGACGGCTTCGGTTCTACAAGGTTTGATTGATCGGGGTGCAATTCCGATTGGCAAGACCAATATGAATGAGTGGGCCGTAGGTTTAACTGGAGAAAATGCGCATTTTGGTAATGTGCCGAACCCACATTTACCTGGATGTCTTTCGGGTGGCTCATCGAGCGGCAGTGCAAGAGCTGTCGCCATGGGTATCGTGCCGATGGCTCTGGGTTCTGATACTGGCGGCTCTATTCGCATGCCGGCAGCATGGTGTGGTCTAGTAGGGTTACGACCCTCAAGTGACTCTTTCCCTCTAGAGGGCGTGGTTCCGCGCTCTCGTGCTTTAGATGTAGTTGGTCCAATAGTTCGCTCTACAGAGGATTGTGATTACTTCTTGGGAAGTGCATTCTTACCCCAGTCATCTAGAGTCAAGCCTGAGGATGAGCCAAGCTCTCTCAGGATTGGTTGGGATCCCCGTTTGCTAGCTGGCTTGGATGAGGGTGTAGCAAAGGCATTTCATGAGTTTATGCATGCAGCACAGAAAAACCCAAAAGTTTTGTTTGTTGAGCAAACATGGCCAAATTTTGCAGCCGCAACAAATTGCGCCTTAACGGTACTGCAGATGGAGTTTTTGCAGGATTTCCAGCAGATGTGTGGTGAAGTCGAAGCACATGCCGATCTACTGGGTAAACCCGTAGCAAATGAATTACGTCACTCCGCCTCGCTAGATCCGGATGTGCTGCGGATTGCTTATGGCCAATTAGAGGAGTTCAGGCAGGCTATGGACAAAATTGTAGGGGCTGTAGATATGCTTGCATTGCCCTTAACGCCATGCGGGCCGGTAGTGGAAAGCGGTTTGCCAGATGCGGCTAAGCCACTTAGAGAGCTGAGTCTTCCTATGGGTGCCGCTGGCTTACCTATCTTAGGGATGCCCCTCATATTTACAGAAGCAGGTTTTAATTTATCAGCTCCAAGTTTGGCTGGGGTTCAGTTGGTAGGAAAAAAATATCAAGAACACAAACTTATATATATGGTAAAAACTTATTTAGCTGCACCAAATTAAGGCATTAGAAATAGTTGTGAGTAGTCAAGTTGTATAGAGTAGTTAAGGTGGCATCCATAAAGATAAAGTTGGTTTTGTAGTGCGTTTAATTACGGAGACAATATGATTAACAAATTAAGACGTTCGGTAATGTTGGCAGTGGTTCCTGTTGCAGTTGCTGTTGGAACTGTCGGAATTTCAATGCCAGTCCAAGCACAGCAGCAAAAAACCCTGAAGTTTATTGCACAAGCTGATCTCAAAATCTTAGACCCTATCAGCACGACGGCATACATCACACGTAACCATGGCTATATGGTGTATGACACCCTGTTCGCGATGGATAGTAAGTTCGAAATCAAGCCACAAATGGTGGATAAGTTCACCGTCAGTCCCGACAAGAAAACCTATACCTTTACTTTACGTGATGGCCTTAAGTTTCATGATGGCGCACCAGTTCGCTCTGCAGACGTGATTGCATCTATTGAGCGCTGGTCCAAGCGTGATGGTCTCGGCCAAAAACTCGCTGAGGCGACAGATTCCTGGTCTGCTACCAACGACAAAACCTTCGTTTTAAAGCTGAAGAAACCTTTTGCTTTCGTATTGGATGCTTTAGGAAAGCCTTCCTCTAACGTGCCATTCATCATGCCGGAGCGTATTGCTAAGACTGATGCGTTTACCAACATCACCGATCCGACTGGTTCTGGTCCATTCAAGATGATGAAAGACGAATGGGTTCCTGGCAGCAAAGTGATTTATGTCAAAAATACAGATTACGTTCCTCGTAAAGAAGCACCATCTTGGGCCTCAGGCGGTAAGGTGGTTAAGGTTGATCGCGTAGAGTGGCTTTACATTCCTGACGCAGCAACTGCTGCCAATGCCTTGGGCAATGGCGAGGCTGACTGGTGGGAGCAGATGCCTCCAGACCTCATCCCAGTGCTTGCTAAGAATAGCAGTGTGAAAGTGCAAAATATTGATCCTTTGGGCTCAATGGGCATGATTCGCTTTAACTTTTTGAATCCGCCATTCAATAATGAAAAGATGCGTCGTGCAGTTGCCATGGTTGTGAATCAACAAGACTATGTTTTAGGTATTGCTGGCAGTGCAGACAATGGTAAGCCTTGCGCTTCCTATTTCACCTGCGGCACACCTTTGGCTAGCAATGTTGGCTCAACACTGTTGACAGGTAAGCGTGATTTTGAAGCTGCTAAAGCATTGATTAAAGAGTCTGGCTATAAGGGCGAGAAGATTGTCATTATTTCCGCAGCGGATCAGCCGATTGTTCAGTCACAGTCCCTGTTGACTACAGAGCTATTGCGTAAATTGGGCTTGAATGTGGAATTGCAAGCGGGCGATTGGGGTAGCTTAATTACTCGCCGCACATCAAAAGAGCCAATTGATAAAGGTGGCTGGTCTATTTTCCATACATGGTTAGTTGGACCTGACTTGCTTAATCCTGGCGTGAACTTTGCACTGCGTGGCAATGGTGAAAAGGCTTGGTTTGGCTGGCCTACAGATCCAAAGTTAGAGTCCTTGCGTGAAGCTTATTTTGATGCACCTAATGCAGCTGGTGCTAAGAAAGCAGCTGAAGCAGTCCAGGGCCGTGCATTTGAGTTCTTGCCTTACATTCCAACAGCTCAGTTTATTTTGCCAACCGCATACCGTACTAATCTCTCCGGGATTATTGTGGCGCCAATGGCATTCCTCTGGAATGTGGAGAAAAAATAATTTCCTTCATTACTAAGTTTTTAGGAGTTATTTTTTGCTTTCTTATATCGTAAGACGCTTGGGCGCAACGGTGGTCGTGATGGCCGTCGTTGCGTTTGTTGTTTTCTCTCTCTTGTATCTCACGCCTGGCGATCCCGCTGCCGTTATTGCGGGGGATGTGGCTACCTCTGAGGACATCGCCCGAATTCGTCAATCATTAGGTCTTGATCAGCCATTCTTAGTCCGCTTTGGAAGCTGGGTATGGGCGTTGCTGCACGGTGATTTAGGAACATCCATCTTTAATAGTCTGCCGGTTGCCAAACTGATTGGTCAAAGGGTGGAGCCCACGCTATCTCTGACGATTTGTACTTTAATCGTGGCCATTTTGACTTCTGTACCGCTTGGTGCAATCGCAGCTGCCCGCGCTGAAGGGAAGTTAGATCACGCCATTATGGGATTTTCTGTACTGGGATTTTCTATTCCTGTCTTTGTTTTGGCTTACTTATTAATACTGCTCTTTTCTTTGCAATTAAATTGGTTACCAGTGCAGGGCTATCGCCCCATTAGCGAGGGTATTTGGCCTTGGTTTAAGCATTTGATTCTGCCTAGCATTGCATTGGGTACGGTATACGCAGCCTTAATTGCCCGTATTACGCGCGCCAGTGTCTTGGATGTTTTGTCCCAAGACTATATTCGGACAGCGCAAGCCAAGGGCTTAACAGAGCGCAATATCATGATTCACCATGCGCTTAAAAATGCGGCTGTTCCCATCATTACGATTATCGGTATTGGTATTGGCTTGTTGATTTCTGGTGCAGTGGTGACTGAAACTGTTTTTGCTATTCCGGGAATTGGGCGCCTTACAGTCGATGCCATCTTACGTCGTGACTATCCCATTATTCAGGGTGTGATTCTGATTTTCTCTGCTACTTACGTCATCATTAATTTGTTAATTGATTTGTCGTATGTCTTTTTTGATCCTCGCATTCGTTACTAGGTTCTATGATTAATAACAATGCTATGGGCGCGGTAAGTGAGTCAGCGCAGATCTCAAAAGTGCGTTTATTTTTGAGTGTGCAGTTGCCTGCTGTCTACAAGCGCTATCCTTTTGCAGTAATTGGTGCGGCAACATTGTTGCTTATGACCTTCATTGCTATTTTTGCGCCGTTCCTGGGAACAATTGATCCGCAATCAGTCGCGCCATTGAATCGTCTGAAGCCACCTAGCTGGGATAATTGGTTTGGAACGGATGCCTTAGGAAGAGATGTTTACAGTCGAGTCATGTATGGCGCGCGCGTTTCTCTGGTGGTCGGTATCGCCGTTGCATTTTTGAGCACGATTATTGGCTTGTCGATTGGTTTAGTGACAGGCTTTATCCGTTGGTTGGATGCTATTGTGATGCGCATCATGGATGGACTAATGTCCATCCCTTCCATTTTGTTGGCGATTGCTTTAATGGCTTTAACTAAAGCCAGCATTGAAAACGTCATCATTGCTATCACGCTAGCTGAGGTTCCTCGGGTAGTGCGCTTAGTACGTAGTTTGGTTTTAGGTTTACGTGAACAGCCTTACGTCGAAGCTGCGGCCGCATCAGGCACCCCTTTGTTAAAAACTTTAGTGCGCCATATATTGCCGAACATCGCTGCGCCACTGCTGGTGCAGGCCACCTATATTTGTGCGTCGGCAATGATTACAGAAGCCATTCTTTCGTTTATTGGTGCAGGGACTCCGCCCAATATTCCAAGCTGGGGAAATATCATGGCGGAATCGAGAAGCTTGTTTCAGATTGCTGGCTATCTCATATTGTTCCCATCTATTTTTCTATCAGCAACCGTGTTGGCAGTGAACTATTTAGGTGATGGCTTGCGCGATGCCCTGGACCCACGTCTTTCCAGGAGAATGTAAACGATGAGTCAAAACACTGGTAAATCGATCTTAGAAGTAAAGGATCTGCGCACGTATTTTTATACGCGTGATGGTGTAGTGCGTTCAGTTGATGGGGTTTCTTTTTCCATCTCCGAAGGCGAAACATTGGCCATTGTGGGGGAGTCTGGTTGCGGTAAGAGCGTCACCTCCTTATCTTTGTTGCGTTTGATTCCTTCTCCTCCGGGAAAAATTGTTTCAGGTTCCATTCTCTTTCATGGCAAGGATCTATTAAAGCTTTCGGATGAGGAGATGCGAGATATCCGGGGCGATAAGATTTCCATGATTTTCCAGGAGCCCATGACCTCTCTCAATCCCGTACTGACGATTGGCAGACAAATTAGTGAGGTTTTGGAATTGCATCGGCACTGCACCAAGGAAGAGGCACGCGGTCGAATTTTAGAATTACTGAAGCTGGTAAATATATCTGAGCCAGAAAGACGTATTGATGAGTATCCCCATCAGCTTTCCGGTGGCATGCGTCAACGCATCATGATTGCAATGGCATTAGCCTGTGATCCAGAGATTTTGATTGCCGATGAGCCTACTACCGCATTAGATGTGACGATTCAAGCGCAAATTTTGAACCTCATGCGCGAGTTGCGAGATCGTACGCGGGCTGCCATCATTTTAATTACCCACGACTTAGGCGTCGTCGCTGAAATGGCGCAAAGGGTAGTGGTAATGTACGCCGGCCGTAAAGTAGAAGAGGCTAGCGTATTTGATTTATTTGCTAAACCAATGCATCCCTATACATTGGGTTTGTTAAATTCAATGCCCCGTTTAGATGACGCTAGCACCAAGAGATTGGTTGAGATTCCGGGCATGGTTCCTTCGATGCGAAGTGAAATCATTGGATGCGCTTTTGCGCCGCGCTGTTCGGTGGCGAGTGAGCGTTGTACTCAGGAATCTCCTGTTTTGAAAGAGCATGGCAACGGACATTGGGTGTCGTGTTGGAATCCAGTATCAGCAGGTGGGGTTGCATGAACAAGAACCAAAAAGTGCTCTTAGAGCTCAATAATTTATGTAAGCACTATCCGATTCGCAAGGGATTGCTGAGCAAAATTGCAGGCTATGTTTACGCGGTTGATGGTGTGAGCTTTACTATCTATGAAGGTGAAACTTTAGGCTTGGTAGGGGAGAGTGGTTGCGGTAAATCGACTGTCGGTAGAACCATTTTGCGCCTATTAGATCCTACTGCCGGAGAAATTCATTGGTGCGGCGAACGTATTGATGAGCTCTCCCGTGCGCAAATGAGGCCGTACAGAAAAGAAATACAGGCCGTCTTTCAAGACCCTTACTCTTCCTTAAATCCTCGCATGCGGGCTGCCGATATCGTATCCGAGCCATTACGTAACTTTGAGAAGCTGACACAAGCAGAGGGTCGTGAGCGAGTCAAAGAGCTATTTGCATTAGTTGGCTTACGCCCCGATCAAATGCTACGCTATCCTCATGAGTTCTCAGGTGGCCAGCGACAGCGCTTAGGCATTGCACGGGCATTGTCAGTTAAGCCCAAGCTGATTATGTGTGATGAGCCGGTTTCTGCATTGGACGTTTCTGTTCAGGCTCAAGTAATCAATTTGTTAGGCGATTTGCAAAAAGAATTTGGTGTTTCCTATTTGTTTATTGCGCACGATTTGGCAGTGGTAAAGCATATTAGCCACCGTATTGCTGTGATGTACTTAGGACGTGTAGTCGAGCTAGCTGAAACTGCAGAGTTATTCTCTCGCCCATCCCATCCCTATACTGAAGCCTTGTTGTCCGCGGTTCCGATTCCGGACCCAACAAGACAACGTAAACAGATTGTTCTGGGTGGAGATGTGCCTAGCCCGATCAATCGCCCTAGTGGATGTCATTTCCATACACGCTGCATTTATGCACAAGAGCGCTGTAAGCGAGAAGAGCCAAAACTAGAGGAGGTTTCTCCTGGACACTTTGTGGCTTGCCACTTTAAGTTAAATACCTAATTAAATACTTAGGGTCCATAAAGCGGTAAGTATCAATACCAGCGCTAGGAAATAGTTAAATACCATCAGGCGCTTACCTGAACCCAGCCATTCTCTGAAAAGAGACCCGGCGATTGCATAAGTTAAGTTGCTGGTGAAAGCAAAAAACATCACTGTGGCACAAGCCAGTAAGAGTCGTTCATTGGGATTATTGGTAGGCTGGCCTTCAGAATGAATAATCCAAGATCCAGTAACGGTGATTGCCAATAACCAAACCTTAATATTTAAAAACTGAATCACTACTCCCTTGAAAAAGTTCATATTCAGATTCGCAGTATTGATATCGCCCAATTGTTTACGCTGACATAACTTAATAGCAAGCCATATTAAATAAGCGCAACCCAATAACTTAATCGCCAGTCTGAGGCTTGGAACTTCAGTGACCAGTGCGCCTAAACCTAGGCCACAAGCAAGCATGATGAAGAGCCATCCTATCGGCACTGAAAGGGTAAATGGAATGGTGCGACGAAATCCTTCATTCGTTGCAATTGCTGTAGTGAGCATCGTATTGGGGCCAGGAGAAAAAGTCATCACAGCACTAAAAAGCACCAGCGCAATGAATTCATTGGCGTTAAAGATGGAGAGCATAAAAATGAAACTTGCTATGAAGCAAGCTTTGCATCCAATGGGTATATAGGGCGGCGAATATGCTGAATATCAAACCAATCATAATTTGAGCTAGTAGGGCCGCCTTGATCTGAGTCGCACTCTACAAAGCCTTTACTAATGGGGAAGAAAACCGGTCTACAGTACATGCGTGATTTCAGTAAGACATATGATTTACTTTCCAAGTGAATACCTAGACTAGTTATCACAGCAATGTCATAGGGTTCAACCCGCTCAGAGCTAATAACGATCTCTACATCATTTGTTTTAAATAAAACACTGGGACCCATATTGAGGATGGAGCCAGTAAAGATAGGACCTGTTACGGTAATTTTGCCATCGCTGATGGCTTTAACAACGCCAGTCAGCTTTAAGGGTGGCTTTGTCATACCTTTACTTGTCCAGCCGGATTTATTGCCTAATTCAATGGTAACTTCTTGATTTAAACCTGCTGCAATTAATTGCTGAACTGTTGCTGGGTCTGCTATTGGCCCCGCAGCAATATTCCTTAATCCAAATTGCAGCGCAGCCTCTAAGATATCAGTGGTATCGCAGGTGCCGCCTGACATTACATTATCGCTATGGTCAAGCAGCAAGACTGGACCTTGCTCCGGAGTCTCAGCAATTTCAGCCGCTTTCTTTAAGGCCAATTCAATCGGAGTGCTTTCATAAACAAAGCCATCTGCCTGAGAAACTATCAAGTTACTTAGCTCATCTGCTACTGTATTTGCAATGGCTTCAGATGAAGGGTGCTGTTGATCTGCAACCACAACCACTGACATACCAGCATCTGCAAAGTCCGCAAGACTAAAGCCTGCCATGATGGAGATTCCTAAAATGCCGGACCTAGATTCCATTTCAATGGCTGCATCTACTGCAGCTTTCATTGCGCCCTCGTTAGTGTTGCTTCTAAGGGTATGAGATAGAAGGGGGATCTGGCGGAAAACGATGAATGGACTCACCTCTCCCTTCAGCATTTTTTGCAGCAATCTTCCAGCATGTAAGCCAGTCTCATACATGTCAATATGGGGGTAGGTTTTAAAGCTAACCATCACCTCGCTATGTTTGACCATAGCAGGCGTGACATTGCCATGCAAATCAAGAGCTACTGCAATAGGGATGTTGGGTGCAATCGCTTTAATTCTCTTAAGCAATGTACCCTCGCCATCAACGGCTAATTCAGAAACCATCGCGCCATGGAGATCTAGAAGAACTGCATCACAACCTGCCTGAACTGCAGCTACGATACTGTCGCATATTTGCTCGTATGCCTTCCTGCAAACAGTGCCGCTTGGATTGGCGTATCCACTGACGGGGGTAATCATCTCAACATTTTCTTCTTGGGCAATTTGTATAAATGCACCCATGGCTGTTCTGGCATTCTTTTGATCTTGATAAGCATCCAGACCCCAGTGTGGATTGAATGCTGCAAGCGGTGTCGGAATAGGGGAGAACGTATTAGTTTCGTGTTGAAAACGTGCAATAACCCATTTACCAACCGTCTTTTTCTCTGTCATCGTCTTTGCTGATTGAATTATTGCAAGGGTTTGGCATATGCCAAGATGGAGTGGAGGAGCACATTAGTGCCAGCCTCAAGATGCTCAGCTTTGGCATCTTCAATTTCATTGTGACTCACACCATCCTTGCAAGGAATGAAGATCATTCCAGTGGGTGCCAGGCGATTCATATAGATGGCATCATGACCTGCTCCGGATACGACATCCATGTGTGAGTAACCCAGAGTAGATGCTGCTTGTCGAACCGCAGTAATACATCCTGCATCAAAGTTACAAGGCGGGAAGTACGATACTTCTTTAAGGTCAATAGAAATAGATTTTTCAGAAGAGACTGCTTGTATGTATTCCTTCAACTGCTGAGTCATCTGATCGAGTTTGGCGGCTTCGGTATGGCGGATATCAATAGAAAACTGCACTCGCCCCGGGATCACATTTCTGCTGTTCGGAAATACTTGAACCATGCCAACGGTGCCTCTGCCATGTGGAGCGTTCTGATTGGCTAAAGCAACCACTTTTTGCATGATGCCAAGCGAGTTCTGTAGAGCATCATTGCGAATGTCCATGGGTGTTGGTCCAGCATGAGCCTCAAAACCTTGTACCGTGCAATCAAACCAACGTAGTCCCATTACTGCGGGAACGACCCCAATAATTTTATCTTTATGTTCTAGTACTGGACCCTGTTCGATATGCGCCTCAAAGTAAGCGCCGCAAGGATGTTCTCCGGGTTTTTGATCACCCAAGAAACCAATGCGAATCAGCTCATCTTTGACATTGTTCCCTTGGGTATCCTTGGCTGCATAAGCAGCTTCTTGACTGACTGCGCCAGCAAAAACACCCGAACCCATCATGACAGGAGTGAAGCGCGAACCTTCTTCATTAGTCCAAAATACAACTTCAATGGGGGCTTCAGTTTCGATCCCATGATCATTGAGCGTTTCAATGACTTCTAGGCCTGCTAGCACACCATAATTACCATCGTACTTGCCGCCAGTCGGCTGTGTATCAATATGGCTGCCAGTCATGATAGGTGCTAGCTCTGGACTTTTGCCTGCACGCCGCATAAAGGTATTACCAATTTGATCAGTCACTACTGTTAAGCCTAGCTTCAGCGCTTTATCAATGACCCATTGACGCGCTTGCTTATCTAATTCTGTAAGGGCAAGGCGACATACACCTCCTTTGGGGGTAGCACCAATTTGCGCTAAGTCCAAAAGAGAGCGGCAAAGTCTATCCCCACGAACACGAAGCTGTTGATCTATCTGCTGCGCGGCAATTTCCACTGCCATAATCAGAAAGCCTTCTTGAGCACTTTGCCAAATGTATCAATAAAGGACTCTAGTTCAGCTGGAGTAGCTACAAATGGTGGGCCTAATGCAATCGTATCTCCGGTAATGCGAACAAGTACTCCATTCTCAATACAACTCTCTAAAACCTGCATGCCACGTAAGCCAGGTTTGCCCGCAATAGGTTCCAAATCAATACCTGCCGCGACACCGCAATTACGAATATCCAATATTCCTGACATGCCTTTGTAAGAATGAACACCATCTTCCAGAATTTTTTCTAATACTTTGGTCTTCTCCATGATTCCGTCATTCTCGAAAATATCAAGAGATGCATGTGCTGCTGCAGTGGCTATAGGATGACCAGAGTAAGTAAAGCCATGAAAAAATTCGATCACTTGTTCTTGGCCACCTGCGCCAACAATGGTGTTGTAGATATCCTCGCGCACAATGACGCCGCCCATAGGAATCACGCCATTAGTAATGGCCTTAGCAAAAGTAATCATGTCGGGCTTGACGCCAAAACGATCTGCTCCGAAATTAGAGGCTAAACGTCCAAACCCAGTAATGACTTCATCAAAAATCAGAAGGATGCCGTGCTTGTCACAAATTTCCCGTATCTTTTGTAGGTAACCAACAGGCGGAACGATCACGCCAGTAGAGCCTTGGACTGGTTCCAAAATGACGGCTGCGATATTGCTTGCATCGTGCAATAAAACAATGCGCTCTAGCTCGTCGGCTAAATGCGCACCCCAAGTTGGCATTCCTTTAGAGAATGCCATTTGAGACAGATTCAATGTATGGGGAAGGTGGTCTACTCCTGGCATCATGATTGAGCCAAAAGATTTGCGGTTAGTTGGGATTCCGCCTACTGAAATTCCACCCACACATCCGCCATGGTAGGCGCGTTCTCTACCAATAAAGCGAGAGCGACTAGCCTCACCTTTTGCGCGGTGATAGGCGAGAGCAATCTTCAGAGAGGTATCGACTGCTTCAGATCCAGAGTTCACAAAAAAGACCTTGTTCAAGCCTGGAGGTGCATAGCTGACAATTCTTTCGGCTAAACGAAATGTTTCTGGGCTAGCCATCTGGAAGGCGGGCACATAATCCATTTTTTGATATTGCTTTTGAATGGCCTCAATGATGCGTGGATCACCATGGCCTAATGGAGAAGTCCAAAGCCCAGAAGCGCCATCAAATAATTTCCGTCCATGATCATCGGTGTAATAAACACCTTTCGCTGCAACCATGATCTTGGGTTTATTCTTAAAGTAGCGATTTGGGGTGTAGGGAAGCCAGTAGGCATCCATATTTACCGCGCCAGCATCGGTACCAACTTCCTTAAATTGGGAGCTTTCAATTTTCATTTTGTCATTGCCTCTTTAGATGACTCGTTGTTTTGCCAATCTATAATAAGCCTTTCAAATAGGCTGGTAGATTGCGTGATTTTCTCGGTGTAACAAAACTCATTTGTTTGATGGGCCATTTCAGGCTGACCAGGACCCAGGACAACGGTTGGAGGGTCTCCAATGAGGCCTTTTAGTGCAGAAGCATCCGTAAAGTAAGAGATGGATTTCGGAGTGGGCCGTTCGCCATTGATTGCCTCGCAGTGGGCGTAGACGTTTTGTATCCAGGGGTGATCGGGCGGGGTGTAAATGCCTTCAACATCCATGATAGTTTCCAGCTTGATATTAGGTCCCAGTGTTTTACAGAGACAGCCATAAATATGACGGTGACTTTGTCCTGGAACAGAACGAATATCTAGCGTCATCTCAGCAGCATCTGGTACTGAATTAATGTTGAGCCCTGCTTTGGCGGTGCCTACGTTAAGAGTACCTTGACCCATTAACTCATGCGGCGGGTTATCAAACTGATATTTTTCAAGCAAGAGAGCGCCTTTGGCTATCTTATAAAAGGCGTTATCACCCCTCTCCGGCATTGAGCCATGGGCCGTAACGCCCTCAGCCTTAGCCCGTAACCAATAGGCTCCTTTATGGCCAATGATAGGTTCATTCGCAGTTGGCTCGGCAACTACAAAACAACCAACGTCGCCAATAAAGTCGATCACTTGTTTTTGCGCTGCAATATAGAAGGCACCTTCGCAACCGGTTTCTTCGCCAGCAGTAATAATCAAGCTAATGCCACCTTTAGCTCTTGCAAGTTCAGCGGTGCGCATGGCAGCCACTACAAATGCAGCGATACCACTTTTCATGTCGCTAGAGCCACGGCCAAATAATTTACCGTCAACGATTTCAGCAGCAAAAGGAGGGTGATCCCATGGTCGATCTCCCAAGGGAACGACATCGACATGTCCTGTAAAGCAAATATTGGCTCTATCGGCTGCACCCGGGATGCGCGCAACAATACTGCGACGTCGAGGCGCAAAGTCTACATTCATGCATTCAAAATTAGCCGACTCCAGTAACTTAGTTAAATAGTCACAAAGCTCGTCTTCATTGCCAGGAGGGTTGATAGTATTAAAACGAAGTAAATCTTGCGTCAAGGTAATTGGATCTGGGATATTCATTGGCTTTTCTACTTTGTTTCTTGAAGTTGTCTAATATTAAGTTACTTATTTATTAGATGGTAAAGAATCGGAACAGCAACGGCACTCACAACACCATTCATGCCCATGGCTAGGCTGGCATATGTTCCCGCTTCTGGATGAATGCTAAACGCACGCGAGGTGCCAATGCCGTGAGCACCGATGCCAATCGCAAAGCCTCTTTGCCACCAGGCCTTCATGCCCAATGCATTAAGGACAAATGGTGCCAAGATCGCTCCTAGTATTCCCGTGCTGACTGCGAAGATAGCGGTAAGAGTAGGGGAGACGCCGATACGCTCAGCAATACCCATCGCAATTGGCGCTGTCACGGATTTGGGGTACATGGCCCCAGTGATGCTGGAGTCTGCCCCCAGTAGGTTGGCGATCCCTACCGCGCTAACGATAGACACCAAGCCGCCAGTGCAAAGTGATAGGACAAGAGGAATGGATCGCCCCTTTAGGCTACTCAGACCGCGATAAATAGGAATGGCTAAAGATACGGTCGCTGAACCCAATAGAAAGTGAATGAATTGGGCGCCCTCAAAATAGCTGGAGTAGGGCATCTCAATCAATTGAATTGTTGTTGCCACAATCAGAATGGCAATGGCCACTGGGTTAGCCAGTGGGTTCTGATGACTTGCTTTATAGATGCTCAGGCCAATTTGATATGCCGCTAGCGTGATAAACAAGGCAAACAGCGGGCTGCCAGATAAATAGACCCAAATCTCGACAATCGAGTGTTTTTCACTCATGAGATTCTTTTCGACTCAAAAAGCGTACAACCAGGGCGCTAGATCCAATGGTCAGAATGACGCTACCAACTAGGGCGCTAATGATAGCGAGGGCATTGGCTTGTAACTGTGGCAAGAAAAGTACTACGCCAACGGCTGCTGGAACAAAGAGTAGACCAAGGTACTGGCTAAAGCCATCAGCCACCATGGCTAACTCAGAATTGATCCCCTTGCGCATCACCAGCCATAAAACTAAAAGCACAAGCCCAATGACGGGACCAGGCAGCGTTGGCAAAAGAAATTTAGAAACAAGCTCGCCAAGGCTTTGAAAGAGGAGTATTTGTACGAGCCCAAAAATCATAGCTTGATCTTACAACCCCAAATTTATATTGCATAGCAATAAATTAATTCTTGAGTAAGATAAACACACCAAAAACAGGGGTAATACAAATACCCTAAAACTAATATAAGTATCCATTGGAGAGCGCGCATGACCGAACTAAATGTGAATGGCAAAAAGTACAAGCTAGATGTTGATCCAGAAACCCCATTACTGTGGGTAATCCGCGAACAAGTTGGCTTGACTGGCACTAAATATGGTTGCGGTGTTGGTGTATGCGGCGCTTGTACGGTGTTGTTTGATGGTCAAGCTATTCGCAGCTGTGCAATCCCCGTGTCTGCCGCTGCCGGCAAAAAGATTGAGACCATCGAAAGCTTGGAAAAAAATGGCCAGCTTTCTAAAGTACAAAAAGCCTGGGTTGACAATCAAGTGCCTCAGTGCGGTTACTGTCAGTCCGGTATGGTGATGGCAACTACTGCTTTGTTACGTAATACACCTAAGCCTACAGATGCGCAGATCGATGCTGCCATTACCAATATTTGCCGTTGCGGCACTTTCCAAGAAGTACGCGCAGCTATTCATGCAGTTAGCAAGGCTTAAGGGGAAAAACAATGACTACTAATACAAATTCTTCCCGTCGCCACTTTGTTATCGGCTCTAGCGCCATTGCTACTGGCTTAGCTATTGGCTTTGATCTCTCTTTCATGTCCACTGCACATGCAGCAATGGGCACGGGCACAACTGCAATGACCCCTTTAGCCACGCCAGAAATTGGTGTGTGGGTTGTGGTTAAACCAAATGATGATGTTGTTGTGCGAATTGTTCGTTCTGAAATGGGGCAAGGAACCATTACAGGTTTAGCTCAGATGGTTGCAGAAGAATTGCAATGCGACTGGAAAAAAGTATCTTATGACTATCCATCACCTGCTGAGAACTTAAAGCGCAATAAAGTGTGGGGTAGTTACTCAACAGGCGGTAGCCGTGGTATCCGTACTTCCGAACAGTATGTGCGTAAGGGCGGTGCAGCCGCTCGCATGATGCTGATTCAAGCTGCAGCTAATCAATGGAATGTGCCTGTATCTGAGTGCGTTGCTAAAGATAGCGTGATTACCCATTCCCCTTCTGGCAAAAAAACTACTTTCGGCAAAGTCTCTGTAGCGGCATCGAAATTAGAGGTGCCTAAAGAAGTGCCATTAATGGATCCAAAGGATTGGAAACTGATTGGTAAATCCGTTAACCGTATTGACGGCACAGCCGATAAAGTCACTGGTAAGCAGGTGTATGCCATTGATTTAAAAATGCCAGGTATGTTGGTTGCCACTATTAAGCAATCACCTGTCTTTGGTGGCAAAGTAAAAAGTTACGATGCAACTAAAGCGCAGTCCATGAAGGGTGTGAAAAAAGTGGTTCAGGTGAGCGACTCCTCTTTGGCAGTGATTGCTGACACGTTTTGGCAAGCTAAAACTGCCTTAGATCAAGTTAGCATCATTTGGGACAACGGTAGTAACGGTGATGTATCTAGTGCCTCTATTAAGAGTGCGCTGGAAGCGGGTTTAACTGCCAGCGATACTTTTTCGCACAATACCGTTGGTGATGTCAAAGCTGCTTTCTCTGGCGCATCTAAAACCCTGGAAGCAACTTACTTCTATCCATTCTTGAATCACGCAACCTTAGAGCCGCAAACAGCAACGGCAAAATGGACTGCTGACTCTTGCGAAGCTTGGGTTCCAACTCAAGACGGTGAGGCTTCATTAGCAGCAGTGATTGCCGCCTCAGGTCTTCCTGCAGATAAATGTAATGTCTACAAGGTCAATCTTGGCGGTGGCTTTGGACGGCGTGGCGCATTCCAGGATTACACCACTCAAGCGGTAAATATTGCCAAGCAAATGCCTGGCACACCTATTAAGCTGATTTGGACTCGTGAAGAGGATATGACCCAGGGTCGTTACCATCCGGTCATGATGTGTAAGATGACTGCGGCTATGGATGATAAGAAAAATATCACTGGCCTGAACATTCGCTTATCTGGTCAATCTATTTTGTCGGCAGTTCGTCCAGCTGTAGTTGAGGCGAACAAAGGTAAGGATCCCGTGGTATTTCAGGGTCTAGATCCTACTGGTGAGCACGGTATCACTTATAGCTTCTCTAATATGAATATTGATTACGCGATGCGCAATACTCATGTGCCGCCAGGATTTTGGCGTGGTGTAAACGTAAACCAAAATGCTATTTTCTTGGAAACGTTTATGGATGAAATGGCTGAGGCTACTGGTATGGATGCCGTTGAGTTCCGTCGCAAGCATATGGAAAAGTTTCCTCGTGCTGTAGCAGTGCTTAATGCAGTTGCCGATGGTATTGGTTGGAATAAGCCAGCTGCTCCTGGTGTACATCGCGGCTTAGCGCAAATGCGTTCTTTTGGTAGTTATGTTGCTGCAGCTTGCGAAGTTTCTGTAACAAACGGTAACGAGGTGAAGATTCATCGCATTGTTGCCGCAACTGATCCAGGCTATGCAGTCAATCCTGCACAAATTGCACGTCAGGTTTCTGGTTCATTTATGTACGGCTTATCAGCTTTGTTTGAAGAAGAGATCACTATTGAAAAAGGTGCCGTTGTTCAGAAGAACTTTGACACTTTTAACTCAATTCGCTTATCTCAAATGCCGAAAGTCGAAACGATCATCATCCAAGGTGGCGGTAAAGACTGGGGTGGAGTAGGTGAGCCAACGATTGCAGTAGCTGCACCAGCTGTTCTGAATGCAATTTATCGTGCAACTGGTAAGCGTCTGCGTACAGTGCCTTTGAAAAACAGCGGCATCAAGTTGGTTTAAATCTAAAAGTGAAATTGTGCCTATGAGAAAGAGGATTGCACTAGCGTTTTCATTGCTAGTCATCCTCGGTCTTGGTGGTGCAAATGCTCAAGTCATTCAGGGGGACTCGATTTTCGAGTCCCTTTCTACTGAGCCCGGTAATCCGGTACGCGGTAAAGCTATTGTGCTGAGTCGTCAGACGGGTTTATGTCTGTTATGCCATAGTGGCCCATTTCCGGAGGAGCGTTTTCAGGGAAACTTAGCACCCGATCTTAAGGTGAGCGTAGCGCGTTTGAATGCACCACAATTGCGGGCACGAATTGTCAATGCAGCTCACTTTAATCCGCAAACCATCATGCCGGCCTATTACCAAACTGCCCAATTGAATCGAGTGGCGCCAAAGTTTGTAGGGCAAACAATCTTGAACGGTCAAGAAATAGAGGATGTCGTTGCTTTCCTGACAACATTAAATAATTAATAAGAACTCAATTAGAACTGAAATCTAGATGAAAAACATTACACACTATCATCGTCGATATTGGCTTAAACAAGTGCAAGGTCTTGGACTATTGGCTATTGGTTTTTGTACTAATCCATTAGCTGCCTTTGCTAAAAAAGAAGATGCAAGCGAGGCAATCAAAAAGATCACTGATGGCGCTTCTATTCAGAATGGTAAGGTCACCTTAACTATTCCACCGCTAGTGGAGAACGGCAACTTGGTCGTATTGAAGGTTAGTGTCGATAGCCCGATGACAGCGAATGATTATGTGAAGACTATTCATGTGATTGCAGAGGGTAACCCTTCACCAAATATTTTTACTGTTCACTTCACACCTCGCTCTGGAACGGCAAACGTCACTACTCGTGTTCGTTTAGCAGATAGTCAAAAGGTCTGGGCGATTGCGCAGATGAGTAATGGGAGTTATTGGCAGGGCTCAGCAGAAACTCTAGTAACCCTTTCAGCTTGTACGGAGATGGTATGAGTAAAACTTCGCGTACATCAATTACGATGCCAACAACGGCAAAAAAAGGTTCCATTATTGAGATCCGCGCGATTGCGCAACATGATATGGAGTCAGGCTTTCGTTACACCGAGGGTGGCAAACGGATAGCTCGGGATATTATTCGTACCTTTACCTGTACCTACAACAATGTAGAGGTATTTAAAGCAGATTTTTATTCTGGCATTGGAGCAAATCCCTTAATCATCTTCACAGCGGTTGCTGCAGAATCTGGAACTTTAGAGTTCAAGTGGGTTGGAGATGATGGTTATGAAGCCGTTAATCAGGCACGCATTACTGTTTCGTGAATAAGCAGATTCTTCTTTTTCGGAGAAGCATTTATCTATTCTTAATTGCTTACATCTGGGTCGGTTCAGTAAATTCAGCGCCCCCCAAACAGCAATCTAGTTATGAATTAATGTCTTCTGAAAATAAGGCAATGCAGGATGATGCCTCTCTTAATCCTGCCATGTTTTGGGTTAGAGACGGCGAGGCCTTATGGCAGCAAAAGTTAGGCCCACAAAATAAGTCCTGTAGTTCATGTCATGGTGATGCTAAAAAATCAATGCGTGGCGTGGCGACTCAATTTCCGAAGGTCATTAAAGGTAAGCTCCAGACCTTAGAGGGTCAAATTAATCAGTGTCGAGTAAGCACTCAATCATCTCCCGCATTGGCCTATGAGAGTAAGGACCTCCTGGCTTTAACAGCATTTATTGCTTTTCAATCCAAGGGAATGCCCATTACTGTGAGTGAAAATTCAACTAACGCAACTTTTATGAAAAAAGGACGCCAGACATTCAATGAGCGCATGGGACAACTCAATTTATCTTGCGCACAATGTCATGAAGAAAGGGCGGGCTTAAAGCTAGGCGGCAGCCTAATACCGCAAGGACATCCCAATGCTTATCCCATTTATCGCTTAGAGTGGCAAACCCTAGGCTCTGTACAGAGACGTCTGCGTAATTGTATGAGTGGCGTGAGAGCCCAACAATTTGAGTACGGCTCGCCAGAAATGGCCCAGCTTGAGTTATTTCTGATGTGGCGTGCTAGAGGCCTACCCCTAGAATCCCCAGGAGTAAGGCCTTAAAGCGAGTTTAGTTTGATCAGTCGGAGAAGACGACTGAGGTTGCGCCATTAATAAGAACACGATCATGCAGGTAGTAACGCAAAGCCCTCGAGAGTACGGTGCGCTCTAAATCCCTACCTTTACGAACCAAATCATCTGGCGTATCGCCGTGAGTAACACGTGTGACATCTTGCTCAATGATCGGACCTTCATCTAAATCGCTCGTAACAAAATGCGCAGTAGCCCCAATGAGCTTGATACCGCGAGCATGTGCTTGATGATAGGGTTTGGCACCTTTGAAGCTAGGTAAGAATGAATGATGTACGTTGATACAGCGGCCAGAAAGCCGAGACGATAAGTTATCCGACAAGATTTGCATATAACGTGCCAAGATCACCATATCTACTTTTGACTCTGCAATGATCTCTAGTAGTCTAGCTTCTTGCATTGACTTCGTGTCGGGGGTAACTGGCAGATGGTAGAAAGGGATATCAGCAAAATCAATGCTGGCATAGACATCGCGGGGATGGTTAGACACAATACCGCAAATAATCATGGGCAATTCACCAATGCGCCAGCGATAAAGCAAGTCAACCAAGCAATGATCAAGCTTGGAAGCCATGATTAATACTCGCTTCAGATCTTTGACTGCGCGTATATCCCAGGTGAGCTCAAAACGCTTGGCAATTTCTAGAAAACCAGCTTTAAGATAGTCTACATTTGCAGGGCAGCTAAAGCTAACACGCATAAAGAAGCGTTTGGACGCTTTGTCATCAAACTGTTGGGCTTCTTCAATATCCCCGCCCAGTTCAAATATATAAGTAGAAACTGCTGCAACAATGCCGGGCTTATTGGGGCAGGTGAGGGTTAGATAGTAGTTTTCGGTAGTCATTATGGGTTTTCAGTAGGTTGCTTATCGGTAATGATTTTAGATTGTTATGTCTTGAAACGGATTAACTAGCCAAGTCATTTTGTACCCGCCTCTCTTGGTGAGTCTGCGGGTCCCCAATAAAGTTGACTATTATCTGTAATCGTTGGAAAAACCACATCAATACAGATGGGTTTAGAGTCAATTACATTAAAAAAACTGCACTCTTTTTTGGTGGCTGCTGAAGCTGCATGCTCTAAAGGCGATTTGCCTGTAGCAGCTGTGGTTGTAAGGCTTGCTGCGGTGCCGGGATTGGCAATAGCAGCGGTACCAACGGTGCTCGCCGCAGCTGTTCCTGAGCTACCCAGTGCAACTAATGGTGCAGCACAAGCAGTCAAAAATCCCAGAGCACCGCTGATGAGAATCCAGCGTACTAAGAGCAATCGAAAATCTAGAAAATTATTGGCTGCGGCACGCAACGTTGAAAACCCCAGCTGGCCAGGAGCCATTTTCAATCGTCTCGAAAGTACTATTTGGAGTACTTTGCTCTTCTACCACTTTGCCTTTGCCTAAATTCTCTGCAAAAACTTTAAATTCGATAGGGCGATATTTCACAGAGCTGCAATCAAACTCATTCAGACCAACAATTGAATTTGCATTCTCTTTAGTTTTTGGGTTCTGGCCCGGTTTTTTAAAGTCCAACATAGAGATAACTTGGGATTTATCACCTTGTTTTTGAATGGTCGCAGGATCTGCATAAAGAGTAAAAAGATCAGTCTTACCAAGTTCCACCCACTCGGCTAAGACATTGCCTGAGCATAGCAAGGAAGCACTGAGCGCAATGAGAAGAGAAGTTTTTTTCATGCGATTAGCCCTTAATATTTTTTGATTACAACAAGATTAATTTTAACCACCACGGAAGCTGGATTGGAGTATTTGATAGATTTTAAGTTAATTACTTATTATTGAATTCTAGCTGGCGAATAGTCTTTTCTGGGTTCATCTGTAAAGGTAGATATTCCGTGTTTCCCCAGAGAGAGTTCATATTGCGATATAACTTGCTTTGGACCCAGCCAGATTGACCAGTCTGGTATATGAAGAGGGATTTATCTAGATCAGATAAATCATAAATAGTGCGCAAGCTAGGTGCCTGCAGGGTTTCATAGGGATTTTTCGAGCGCAACAGTTCCAGCCTGCCAACGTTCACCGAAAAGCTATCACCCGGGAAAGGAGTCTTGATATTAAATAGACTGCTCAGTAAAGGGACTTTGCTAAAAGGGCGGTGCTCGGAGGTGGCGATATGCGCTTTGCCCCAAGCCCAAGAGGAAGGGTCGTTGCCATACTCTTTGCTCAGGTACTCCAAGGCCTTATCCAGGGCTTTATTGGACGAGTCTTGACATGATTCCACAAGCTCGGTTTTAGGGTCATCACACCATGGGCTATTGGGGTTTTTCAGTTGATTGAGTAACGGTACTCGATAGTTGCGTGAACCGTAATTCTCGGTAAATAAATAACCTAATCTTGAAAAAAGATTACGTGTCAGTTGATCAGCCCATGCATTAAAAATGAGCGCTCCTGCACTATCCGCTCTCATGTCGCCATTAAAACTTCTAGCTATCTCCATGGCTTTTGCGCTATTTGGATGAGAGGATTGACTGGACTTAAATAGATCCAGCAGGGGCGTTGCTCCAAGAGACAAGGTATCGCCTTGCATGGTTTTCATATCACTCATTGAGTGAGTAGTTTTTGCTTTAATGAGATCGACAATACGGTCGTAGCGAGTTGGCATCTCCCAATCGCCAGTTAAAGGATTTGGGTCGTTGACAGCAATGATTTTTTGATTGGCTGTAGCAAGCCAGCCTTGTTCTGGGTTATTGCTAGTGGGAAGTTGCTCAAAAGGTACGTAGCCATTCCAGTCGTACTGTTTCTCCCAGCCAGGCGCTGGTGCTACACCATACAGACCCTGATGAAGGGTTCTCTTCGGGGCGACACCGGCTGCTTGGTAGGAAATATTTCCTTCAGTGTCCGCCATCACTACATTTTGCATTGGGGCATAGTTTTTACGTAATGCGTGTTTAAATTGATCGAGATCAGCAGCATGATTCATTTCTAGCAAGCTAACTACGGATTGATTCTCAATATCTAATGCTGTCCAGCGCAGTGCTAAGGCAAAACGATCCGTATCAATCACGCGCTTGGCTTGGCGATAGGAATCAGAGATAACGGGGCCATGCCTCGTTTCTTTTACTAGGAAAGTGAGAGAGGATGACCCTTTGATGTCAATAATCTCCTGATGTACTTTAAAAGGCAGTAGACCATCAGGACCGCGATACATGCCAGGATTTTTGGGGTCAATTTGCTCAATATATAAATCCTGAACGTCTGGTCCAGTATTGGTAAAACTCCAGGCAAACTTATCCGTTCTTCCTAAAACAACCCCGGGGATTCCGGGAAGTGTGCCGCCGATGACATTTAATCCCGGGGCTTCTAGATGAGCAAAATACCAAATAGCAGGCGCTGATAGGCCAAGATGAGGATCATTAGCCAGTAGCGGCTTTCCCGTAGAGCTCAGCTTGCCACTGAGAGCCCAATTATTAGAGCCAATACCGTCTTTGCCGCCTAGATTTTCCCACTGACTTAATTCAGTTGCTGGTAGGTTTTGCGGCTTATTTTCCGCGGGGCCGGGCGCTGAATGAAAGACCTTCAGGTCTTTGTAGAGCTTAGCAAAATCCATATTGCTGACTGGATCACCCGTTTCATTTGGTGGAGTCACTTCCCATACTTGCTTCGTACTGAGGTATTGGGAAAGTGAAAGTCGTTGTAATTCTTTATGCCAATTACCGCCAAGGTCATAAGCCATCATCAGCATCCAGGCAACACTATCGGTAGGAGACCAATGCCCCGGTTTTGATCCAGTCAAGAAATACTCAATGGGCAGCGCCCATCCCAATTGCGCATTACCTGCATTAACGCCATCTGCATAAGATTGCAACAATCGCTTTGCCACAACGGGGTAGCGATCAAATTGGCGTTCTGCTGCACGTTTAACACCGAGTGTGCGCACAAAGCGATCAATATTGACAGTGTCTTTGCCTAAGATTTCTGAAAGCCGCCCACTAGCGATGCGACGATTCATTTCTAGTTGCCAAGAGCGTTCAGTAGCGTGGAGATATCCTAATGCAAAATAAGCATCTGCCTGACTTTTCGCCTTGATATGGGGAATATCTGCCTCATCAAAGTTAATGACAATAGATTCACCTAGACTTTTAATAATCCGTTTACCGGATATATTCGATTGGGCTGAATATAAGTAAGCTAGAGATATCGCTAAACCAGCTATTAGGCAGATTCCAATGAGCCAAATAAAGGCCCATAAAAGCTTGCGCAGACCAGATGATTTTGCCGGTAAATTCATATTGATATTTTAGTTGCTTTATTAATCCAGCCTTGGTCGGTGGGGCGATAGGGGCTCTGGGGGCTTATATAGGTCTTGCATGCTAAAATTTCGGATGTCTTGATTTATTTAGCACGGCTTTATTGTTAGTGGTAAGTGCGGGCCCGAGTGGTGAAATCGGTAGACACAGCAGATTTAAAATCTGCCGACTCAAAAAAGTCGTGCCGGTTCGATTCCGGCCTCGGGCACCAAAGACATTCATACCTATGAATCTAATTAAACTCTTACTTTGTTCTTATCTAACCTTTGCATCTGTGACTGCATGGGGTATTGACGTTCTCGAATTTAATTGCAAACGCTCTGAAAGAGGCTATACCGAAGAGTACGCAATGAAAGTGACGCTTGCATCTGGCACTCAAAAAGCAAAGATTTATTTAGATGGCCGTGACCTAGATCAGTCGGATTCATTTGGAACGCAAGTTGTCAAGAGCGTTACTCTTGCCCGTCCCAATATCTTGATATTGATTGAAGCTAAGTTTGAGCCGGAAGAGGTTATGGGAGTTGCTTACCCAGCTGGCAATGTAGTAACGAACATTACACTTGATCCGGTGACTGGTAAGCTCAAAAAAGTAGAGAAAATACAGGGCGGTATCTTAGGCGCAACTATCGGTAACGGCACCCACACCAGCGATGAGATTTGCTTGCCCTCGAAAATGCCCTACAAAGGCAAATAATAAGCCTAGATTAATCTGGGCTTGGTTCAGTCACGGCGTCTAGCTTCGTTAGACCAGTGTGGCGCAAAGCTTTAATTATTTATCGCCATTCAAATTAGTGATAACCCTTAAGATAGGCATGCTACATCAGGATATTATGTAGCTTCAATCCCCATTGCGACACCACACATGAAAAAACTACTCTATATTCTTGCAATCCTTCTTTCTGCAAGTTTATTGTCAGCGTGCGGCGGTGGCTCTTCTGACAGTTCATCTTCCACAACTCCTGCTGCAGCTTCAACTACTGGCTGGACCTGGGTTGGCGGAAGTAAATATAGTGGTTCATATAGCTACGACTTCACTGCTCAAGGTGTTGGTAGTACGCTCAATATGCCTGGAGCGCGCAGCACTTCTGTTAGTTGGATTGATCAAAGTGGTAACTTTTGGTTATTTGGCGGCCTCACAGAAAATGCCCTTACCTTTCTGAGCGATCTTTGGAGATATAACCCTAAGACCAAAGAGTGGGCCTGGATGAATGGCTCGCTGACTACCAACACGGTTGGTAACTATGGCTCTCAAGGGGTTGCTGCCTCTACTAATGCCCCTGGTGCTCGTATTGGGCCGGTGGCATGGACTGATACCAGCGGAAATCTCTGGATGTATGGTGGGTTTGGCTATGGTGAGACAGGTGGATTGACTGCTATTGGTACCTTAAATGACTTATGGAAATACAACATTAGTACCGGCCTTTGGACATGGGTGTCAGGCAGTAAAGCAGTTAATCAAGCGCCAGCCTATGCCACCAAAGATGTGGCAAGCACCTCAAATACGCCAGGCGGTATTGTTGGCGCCAATGGATGGATTACGAGTAATGGGCGTCTCTGGATTTTTGGCGGCGCAGCTGATGCTGCTTTGACAATTACCTACAACAATCTTTGGGAATTTAATCCTAGCGATTCCACTTGGACCTTCAGAGGAGGGGCAGGCAAGACTGGTGCATCAAGTTATCTGACAAATGCTGCAGGAGTCTATGGCAGTAAAACAGTGAGCGCCTCAACAAATCAGCCTGGCTCTAGATTGGATGCGGTGAGTTGGTTAGATAGCTCTGATAATTTATGGTTCTTTGGTGGCAACGGTTGGGACAGTGCCGGCAGTGCGTCAGGTATTTTGAATGATCTGTGGAAGTACAACACCACCACTAAGCAATGGACCTGGATGAATGGCAGTAATGTAAATAATGCGTTTGGAACATACGGTACACAGGGCGTCGCTGCTAGTGCCAATACCCCAGGCGCACGTTGGTATCGAGGTCCTTTTGCATGGGTTGATACCTCTGGAAACTTTTGGATGTTTGGGGCTGATGGTAATGGTGCAACTAAGAACGGCTTGCTAAATGACTGGTGGAAATATAACGCCTCCACGAATCAATGGACTTGGATGAGTGGTAGCAACGAACCAGGCGCAAATTCTGTTTATGGCACTCTCGGAGTATTTGCTTCTAGCAATCAACCAGGATCTCGCAAAGATGTGATCGGTTGGTCAGATGCTGCGGGTAACTTATGGATGCTAGGTGGTTATGGTCCGGACGCATCGGGAAGCTCAGGCTATCTAAATGATTTATGGAAATTTACTCAATGACAAGAATCAAAATATTACAAGTCTTTGGTTTGCTATTTGCTTGTAGTTTGCTTTTATCCTGTGGTGGTAGTGGCTCCGGTGGAAGCGTCGGGACTGCTGGCAATGGTACGCCCAATATCTTGTTTGTCATCATGGATGATGTGGGCATCGATCAAATGGAAGCATTTGGTTATGGCGGTCTTAATCCACCGAAGATGCCAAATTTGGCAGTTGTCGCAAATGGAGGCATCCGCTTTAGAAATACTTGGTCAATGCCAGAGTGTTCTCCGGGCAGAGCATCAGCATTTGTTGGGCGCTATCCATTTAGAACCAACATACCTGGTGCGATTGGAAAGTATGACTTAGCTAATTCACAGCTGTCGCCTTATGACATGACCACGCCAAAGCTACTTAAAAATGCTAACTATGAAAGCGCCATGTTTGGAAAATTTCATATAGCAGGTCCTGATAATTATCCTGACGGATACGGAGCTCCAGCGGCCCTTGGTTGGGATTATTTTTACGGGTGGGTAGATGGTTTGCCGGGTTCAATCGATACAACTGCCGGCGGAGTATCCACTCTGACTGGGGAAACTTATCAGTGTGGATTTGTACCTGGACCAGCCTTCTCAAACGGCGCAACAACAGGCGCCTGCTATCAGTCGAGTAATTCTTGTAGTGTAGTGAGCGTTGCTACTGCTGGTGGCGATGCGCCAGGTAAGGTCTGTGCATCTAAGGGTGGCATTTTTGTACCTAATCAATCTTGTCAGAGCTCAGCTCCAGCAGCGTTAAATTTTAATCAACAGAATGCGTACTATGTTTCGCCTTTGATTATGAATGAGGGCTCTAGTGTGACGCAAGTACCTTTGACAGATGCTCGTAGTCGAGGATATCGCTCAACAATCGAAGCTAACGCTGCCATTGCCTGGATCAATAGTCGTAAGGCATCTAAGCCTTGGATGGCGACAGTCAGTTTTACGGCTTCACACACGCCACTTCAGCAATCCCCAGCTAGCTTAGCGCCACTGACCCCTGGAACTGCAGAGGCGGTGAACTGTCAAAACATGTCTTTGCCAGGCCAGCATATATTACAAAATCAAATCACTGAAGCAATGGATACCGAATTTGGTCGTCTACTGCTCGAGACTGGATTAGCTTCTCGGGGCGCTGATGGTAAATTAGTTTACGACCCGAAGGCAAGTAACACCATGATTGTGATAGTTGGTGACAATGGCACGTTGGGTGGATCAGTGAATGCGCCATTTAATCCCCAACGCGCTAAGGGGACTGCATACCAGACTGGCATTTGGGTTCCTTTGATTGTGTCAGGACCTCTAGTGAATGAGCCTAATCGTGAAGTCAATCATATGGTGAACATGGTTGACGTATTTCAATTGTTTGGCGAAATTGCCGGCTTAGATGTACCAGCACTAGTACCAAGGGTGATTGATTCAGCGCCCTTAATGGCTTATCTCACCAATGTAAAACAAGCAGCTATTCGCACTCTTAATTTCGCAATGGGCAGCTTTAATATTCAAGCGAATGATGGACGTAACGGTCCATGTGTCATGGGTGGATCTTGTACTCAAGTGCCTATTACAAAAAGTGTTTGTGAAGATAATTCTGGAGTTTGGTGGGGGCCGGGATATACCGATTCAACAGTTATTAGTAATGGCGGCACTGGCTATAAATCCTGTTGCGAAGTGAATCAAGCAAAGTATCGTACAGGTGGAGCATCCGCTTTAATTACTATTATTCCGGAGACTACGTATGGTGTTCGCAACGAAAGCTATAAGCTCGTACAGAATACAGCCCAAAATTATGATGCGACCATCGATAGCTGCACCGATCCAGTAACGAAAAAACCACTGACCATCACTACGACTGAGCTATTTGAGGTAAATCAAGAGGTGCCATTACCGAAAATTGATAATACGGCTCTTGATTATTCCAGCAGCCCTACATTGACGGCGATTTATAACGACCTTTTGTCAAAGCTGAACACTATCCTTGCCTCACAACCACCTTGCCCGGGTGATACGAATATCGATGGCATAGTAAACGCAGAGGATCTTAGTATTTGGCAGAAACTATTAGTTTGGGCAGCTTCCAGTTGGGCTGACTTTAATTACGATGGCCTTACAAATGCGGCTGATGGGCAAATTATTCGGAGTAACACCGGCACTTGTACAAAAGCAACGGCAGTGTATTAAGTAATGAAGTTCATTAGCTTGCGTCGCCTTGTTCTTCTTGCTGCCGCAGTTGCGGTGGCAGGGGGAGCCACTTACCTTTATATTCAAAAGGGAGGGGTAAGTTCTAAACCTCCGGTAGTTGTACAAAGCAATGGCAATAATGCTCCGCTCGGTATGGTGTGGATTCCAGGTGGTGAGTTTTTGATGGGCAGCGAACATCAAAAAGCCCTAGCGAATGAGCGTCCAGTCCATCGCGTCAAGGTGAATGGTTTTTGGATGGATAGCACGCATGTGACGAATGATCAGTTTGCCCAGTTTGTTAAAGAAACCAATTACAGAACGACTGCAGAGCAAATTCCTGACTGGGATACGATTAAAGTGCAACTGCCACCAGGCATTCCCAAGCCTCCAGCCTCAGCGTTTATCCCAGGAGCAATGGTTTTTGTTGGCACCCCGAATAAAGTCCGTTTAGATGATTATTCACAGTGGTGGGCTTATGTCCCTGGCGCTAATTGGCAACATCCCACTGGCCCTAAAAGTAATATTGAAGGTAAAGGCAATCACCCGGTAGTGCAGGTGAGTTATGAAGATGTTAAGGCCTATGCCAAGTGGGCTGGTAAGAGGTTGCCTACAGAAGCGGAATGGGAGTTTGCAGCGCGGGGCGGTCTTAATCAAGCAACGTATGCTTGGGGCGATCAACTAGAGCAAGATAGTAAGTTACCCGCCAACATTTGGGATGTAAGGAAGCAAGCTTTTCCTGTGATCAGTCCTAAAGCGGGTGGGGCTATAGGAACCAGTGCAGTAGGAACGTTTCCCCAAAATGGCTACGGCCTATTTGATATGACTGGTAACGCGTGGCAGTGGGTAGCCGATTGGTACCGCTTTGATTACTTCGCCATGCAGGCTAAAGAGTTTGGCAATAAATTAATTATTAATCCCTTGGGCCCAGAACAATCTTTTGATCCGGCGGACCCAGGCGTTCCTCCGAACGCCCCGAAGCGCGGAATAAGGGGTGGCTCTTTCTTGTGCAATGAAGATTACTGTCAGTCCTACAGACCAAGCGCTAGAAGGGGTAATGATCCTTTTAGCCCGATGTCTCACTTGGGCTTTAGATTAGTAAAAGATCAATAGCAATTAATTCGGTTCGGTTACAAAGCCAAGCTTAGTCAATCCAGCGCGACGAGACGCTGCCAATACCTGCGCCACATATTCATACTTGACTGATTTATCAGCACGCAGATTAATTTCTGGCTGCGGTTCTTTTTGGGCCGCCTTCTCTGCATAGCCATCAAAAGTTTTTAGATCAATAGCAGTGCTATTCCAAAATATTTGACCATTGGCATCAATCGAGAGTTGAACTGATTCAGGCTTGACTTCATTGCGAACACTATTGGCCTTCGGTAGTTCGACCTTGACTGCTTGTTGAATCACGGGCAATGTGATGATGAAAATAATCAAGAGTACCAACATGACGTCCACCATAGGTGTCATGTTGATTTCTGACATGATGCTGTCATCGCTTTGGTCGTCTTGCATATGAAAAGACATGACTATTCCCCAGAATTAACGCGGGCACCAGTAACGAAGTAGGCTAATAAATCATTGCCAAAACGGTTTAAATCAGCAACAAATAATTTATTGGCACGATTAATGGCATTAAAGCCAAGCACCGCAGGGATCGCTACCGCTAGACCAAGGGCCGTCATGATCAGCGCCTCACCAATTGGACCTGCTACTTGGTCAATCTGGGCGCTCCCCGAGCTACTAATTGCGATGAGGGCGTGATAAATACCCCAAACCGTACCAAATAAACCAACGAAGGGGGAAATAGCACCAGTAGAGCCTAGGAAAGTGAGGCCTTTCTGAAGCCCAGCCGCAATACCATCAATACTATTCTTGATGCTTCTAGACATCCATTCGGAATAGTTCAGGGTTTGGAGTAATTCACGATGATTGCTGGATTGATTTTGGTGATGTGCTGATGCCTTAGTAGCAGCTCGGGCTATTTGAAAGTAGGGGTTAGCAGCATGATTGCTGAACGCCTGCACGCCATCATCAAAAGAAGTGGCACGCCAAAATTGCTCAAGCTCAGGTTTTAGTTTACGTAGATTGCGTAAATCCCAAAGTCTGGTTAACAAAATCACCCAAGTAACGATTGAGCAGAAGATAAGGACCAGCGCCACAAACCGCGTAATCGCATCGCCCTCAAGCCAGAGATTTGCTATGCCAAATGGTGTATTCATAATGATTAATTCTTGAGATTAAATTTAATTAAAAGATTGGTGGAAATTCTTTGGGGTGAGCCATTTACTAAAAAAGGTTTAAAGCGGTAACGTTTGCCAATCTCAGTTGCGGCACGGTCAAGCCTAGGAAAAGAACTTGATTGGAGTAATGCCACGTCTTCTACGTTACCAGCTTCATCAATAATTAATCGAACTACAACAGCGCCTTGTTCACCAGAGCGCTTAGAAAACGAGGGGTAGTAAGCATCTGCATCTGGCTGATAAACCACAACTAGTTTACCAATGTCAGTCTGAATAGGTGTGCCACTAGCGCCCCCACTGGTTGCAGGGGCAACAGCTGCATTTTGTTGCGGGGCGTCAGATTTGCTCTGAGGTTGGCTTTGTTGAGGCTGCTGCTCTGCCTTAGTAGGGCTGGGTTTCTCAGGGGGAGTCTCTTTTGACTTTTCCTTGACTGGTTTCTTCTCTTCTTTTGGTTTTGGTGGACTTGCAGCAGGGGGTTGCTGGCTTTTAGAGGCTTCTGGGCTTACGAGATTGGCCATCACTCTTTCGTCATCCATTTTTGGTGGACGTTTACTGAAGTTTAAAAACTCGAGAGCGGGTAGTGCATGTAAAAGCACCACAATACAAATAATGATGCGTTCTGTTTTATTAAATGGCAAAAACGTATCTAATTTTTTGAGAAGGCCGCTCATCACACTTCACCCAAAATCCGTGCATTTACTAAATGCGTAGTTAAATCCGCTGACATTAAGTCGTGCGCCATTAACAGCAATGAATCCTCATCCTTACTACTGAGTAATAGTATTGATCCAAACTCTTGAGCTTTATTATGTTTGTTCAGTGATTCTAGTTGCCTCTTCAGTTGTCTTACTACTGCCTCACTGGTATCAATTAAGGTGATGGATTCACCCAGTAGTTTGCGAATCGCTTTTCTTAAAAAAGGGTAGTGAGTACAACCCAGTACGAGGGTATCAGCACCTGCATCCTGAATGGGCTCAAGGTGTTTCGCTAAAAGCTCTAGGGTATCCTCACCGTCAGCTTGACCTGACTCAATTAAAGGCACCAAGCCTGCTCCAGATTGCTTAATGAATTGACAGTTATTTGGTAGCGTATTTAATAGGGCATTAAATTTATCGCTCTTGAGGGTTGCCTCAGTAGCGAGGACGCCCACAATATTGTTTTGTGATTGCATCGCTGCAGGCTTAATGCCCGGCTCGACACCAATAATCGGAATGGATAGCTCATTGCGAATATGTTTAATGGCTTCAGCAGTCGCAGTATTGCAAGCAACTACGATGGCATCGCACCCTTTGCCCGCTAGATATCTGCAAAGAGAAAGACTGCGTGCTGCAATCCAATCGCTTGATTTTTCACCATAAGGTGCATTAGCTGAATCAGCAAGATAAATATAGTCATGCTGAGGAAGCTGGCGCAGAGCCTCATCCAATATGGATAAACCTCCAACGCCAGAATCGAAAACCCCGATGAGTGCCAATATTTACTCAGTAGTTACTAATCAAGTGAGGTGTTAAGCAATCTTCACTGGAATACCAGCAATCTTGGCTTGCCACTCGCGAGGACCTTCGTTGTGCATCGAGATGCCTTCAGAATTCACTGCAACGGTCACTGGCATGTCTTTGACATCAAACTCATAAATGGCTTCCATGCCTAAGTCAGCAAAACCAACCACTTTAGAAGTCTGAATAGCTTTAGATACTAGGTAAGCAGCCCCACCAACAGCCATTAAGTAAGCTGACTTATGTTTTTTAATGGCTTCAATCGCTTCTGGCCCACGTTCCGCTTTACCAATCATGGAAATCAAGCCAGTTTTGGAGAGCATCATCTCGGTAAATTTATCCATCCGGGTAGATGTCGTAGGGCCCGCTGGACCAACTGCTTCATCACGTACTGGATCAACCGGCCCGACGTAATAAATGACGCGGTCCTTAAAGCTGACCGGCAGTTCTTCACCTTTAGCAAGCATGTCCTGAATACGTTTATGCGCAGCATCACGACCAGTCAAAATTTTGCCGTTTAACAATAAAGTTTCACCTGGTTTCCAGCTCGCCACTTCAGCAGCAGTGAGGGTATCTAAATTGACGCGCTTAGATTTTTGTACATCTGGAGTCCAAGTGACATCTGGCCAATCCGATAGGGAGGGAGCCTCGAGTTTTGCAGGACCATCACCATGCAAATGGAAATGCACATGGCGGGTAGCAGCGCAGTTCGGAATCATCGCCACCGGCAATGAAGCCGCATGGGTTGGATATTCCATGATCTTGATATCAAGAACGGTCGCCAAACCGCCAAGACCTTGCGCACCAATACCCAGCTTATTTACTTTTTCGTATAGCTCTAAACGCAGTTCTTCGGCACGAGTCTTGGCACCACGAGCAATCAGATCTTGAATATCCACAGGACCCATTAAAGATTCTTTAGCCATCAGCATAGCTTTTTCTGGTGTGCCGCCAATACCAATGCCGAGAATGCCAGGAGGGCACCAGCCAGCACCCATAGTAGGTACAGTTTTGAGAACCCAGTCTACGATTGAGTCAGAAGGGTTGAGCATCACCATCTTGGCTTTGTTTTCGGAGCCACCACCTTTAGCGGCACAAATCACTTCAACATCGTCGCCTGGGACAATTTCATAATGAATCACGGCAGGGGTGTTGTCCCCGGTATTTTTTCGTTTACCTGCCGGATCAGCTAAGACTGAAGCGCGCAAGGTATTGTCAGGGTTGAGGTAGGCACGACGCACACCTTCGTTCACCATATCACTAACACTCATCGTTGCATCAGGCCATTGCACGTTCATACCTATCTTCAGAAAGACTACTGCAATACCCGTGTCTTGACACATTGGACGATGGCCTTCGGCGCACATGCGACTATTGGTCAAAATTTGCGCAATTGCATCCTTAGCGCCATGACCTTGCTCTAGCTCATAAGCCTTGCCCATGGCAGTAATAAAGTCCTTGGGATGGTAGTAAGAAATGAACTGGAAAGCATCTGCAACGCTTTGAATGAGGTCGTTTTGTTTGATATTTGTCATGGTTTTAGGCTTATTTCCACATTATTAGTAAGGTTTGACCCATTTTAAGGGTTTGCCATAGAGCAAATCCCGAGTGTTTTCACTTATCTTCTAAGGTCTTAGGGGTGTAAAACTGTCATTTTGCGACATTTTCTCGCATTTGTAGTTGATTTTAGATTATTGATTATTTGATAGAGGGCTGTGAAGCATGGAACCATTAAAGCAAGAAAACCGCGTATTTAACCCACCTGCAGACTTTGTAAAGAGTGCGGCAATTCCAGGTATGGAGGCCTATAACAAGCTTTGTGCTGAAGCGAGTGCAGATTATGAGGGTTTTTGGGGTCGCCTTGCTAAAGAGAATATGTATTGGAAAAAGCCTTTCACGAAGGTTTTAGATGAATCCAAAGCACCTTTCTATAAATGGTTTGAAGATGGCACAACCAATGCTTCTTATAACTGTTTAGATCTGCAGATTGAGAAAGGTCATGGCGACAAGACTGCCCTGATTTTTGAAGCGGATGATGGCAGCGTTACCAAGGTAACTTATAAAGAATTACTTGAGCGCGTCAGCAAGTTCGCGAATGCTTTGCGCAAGATGGGTATTAAGTCTGGCGATAGCGTCATTATTTATATGGCAATGACCATCGAAGGTATTGTCGCCATGCAAGCATGTGCTCGTATCGGTGCAATTCACTCTGTAGTGTTCGGTGGTTTTTCTGCACAAGCTTTGCGCGATCGCATTATTGACGTCGGGGCAGTTGCAGTGATTACTGCCGATGGTCAGTTCCGTGGCGGCAAAGCCTTGCCACTAAAAGCAATTTGTGATGAAGCCCTTTCTACTGGCGAATGCGGCAATGTAAAGCATGTCATTGTTAACAGGCGCACTGGTGCTGAGACCGCCATGACTGCAGGGCGCGATGTTTGGATGCAAGACATTGCGGCGAATGAGTCTGGTACTTGTGAGCCAGAATGGGTGAGTGCTGAGCATCCATTATTTATTCTGTATACATCTGGTTCAACAGGTAAGCCAAAGGGTGTTCAACATTCCACTGGTGGATACCTCTTGTGGGCAATTCTCACAATGAAGTGGACTTTTGACATCAAGCCAAATGATGTGTTCTGGTGTACTGCTGACATTGGTTGGGTAACAGGTCACTCCTACATTACTTATGGTCCACTCGCAGTTGGTGCTACCGAGATCGTATTTGAAGGTGTGCCAACCTATCCAAATGCTGGTCGTTTCTGGGAGATGATTCAGAAACACAAGGCATCTATTTTCTATACCGCGCCAACCGCGATTCGTTCTTTGATCAAAGCTTCTAGTAATGATCAAGCTGTGCATCCAAAGAGCTATGACTTATCTTCACTACGTCTCTTAGGATCTGTAGGCGAGCCAATTAATCCAGAAGCATGGATGTGGTACTACGAAAATGTTGGTAATTCCAACTGCCCAATTGCTGACACTTTCTGGCAAACAGAAACTGGTGGTCATATGATTTCTCCATTGCCAGGTGCAACCCCAATGATTCCGGGTTCATGCACATTGCCATTGCCCGGCATTATGGCGGCGATTGTGGATGAAGCAGGTATCGATGTACCAAACGGTAATGGCGGAATCTTAGTTGTAAAACGTCCATGGCCTTCCATGATCCGCACAATTTGGGGTGATCCTGACCGTTTCGTGAAGTCTTATTTCCCAGAAGAATTGGGTGGCACCTTATATCTGGCGGGTGATGGTGCAATTCGCAACAAAGATACTGGTTACTTCACCATTACGGGTCGTATCGATGACGTCTTGAACGTTTCCGGTCACCGCATGGGCACCATGGAAATTGAATCTTGCTTAGTGGCTAACCCATTGGTTGCAGAAGCTGCTGTAGTGGGTCGTCCAGACGAGCTAACTGGCGAAGCGATCTGCGTATTCGTTGTTCTCAAAGGCGGTCGCCCAACAGGCGAAGAGGCTAAGAAGGTTGCAACTGAATTACGTAACTGGGTTGGTAAAGAGATTGGTCCTATCGCTAAACCAAAGGATGTGCGTTTCGGTGATAACTTGCCGAAGACCCGCTCTGGGAAGATCATGCGTCGCTTGCTGCGCGTGATCGCTAAAGGGGAAGAGATTACTCAAGATACCTCAACCCTTGAAAATCCAGCTATTTTGGAGCAGCTCAAAGAGTCTGTATAAGTAGCAGGCATCAGCTTTTGGCAGAAACCCTTTCGGCAATCGTATAATCAACGGCTGTACGGAAGGGTGGATGAGCGGTTTAAGTCACACGCCTGGAAAGCGTGCGTAGGTTAATAGCCTACCGCGGGTTCGAATCCCGCCCCTTCCGCCAAGTAGTCAGAAAACCACCTTCGGGTGGTTTTTTATTTATTTGTGCAGATCAGGGATTACAAATTAAAAAGCCCCGCAGAGCGAGGCCTAGTAGGGAGGGCTAAAAGATTCTTAAAACACTTTCATAACAACCCAAATTCCGATCAATGAGAGAAAGCCGATAGCTAGAAGTTGTAATAAACCTAAGGCACCCATGATGGCACCATTTGCTGCGCCATCACCAAAAGCCTCTTTAGTTTTTCCTTTAAATAGCAATCCTAATATCCCGCCGATGATGGCGAATAGCAATATAAATTTAATAACAAAGACCATACTTCCTCCTAGTGATGAGCGACTTTACTCTAATTACTATACCCAATTAATAATGCCATAGCGCAATTATTTGACAATGATGAGTTTATGTTTCTATTTATTTGGAACAGTACTCAAATTGTGAATGTAAAAAAACCACTCTAAGAAGTGGTTTTTTTACAATGAAACAAATTCAATGCTTATTACCAGCAGCAGCTATCTGTCAAGTTAGATGAATTGCAGCCAGATGTGTATGAGGTAGTACCAGAACCTTTAAGGCCACCAAGGCTCTCGAGTTCTTCGTCCAACTTCACTTCTACTTGTACATCGCTTGCTTGGATTTCGATTTTATTCATTTGAAACTCCTGAAAGATTAAACATGGAAACTAATTGCTACACATAATGGTGCTGCTAATCTTATGGCAACATGACTATCGTAACAAATAATTTCCGTTGTTGTGCAATAAAAAACGATTTTTTTGGTAAATATTTTGTGCAAATGAGATCTTCAATCAAAACTATAATTTACCCACCCTCCGATAGTAGGGTAATCGATAGGAAAAAACCTCGAGGAGTGATTGGATTTATCTCGCTCATCCCTTATGCCCTAAGTTATCCTTGTAATCATGTCACTTCAAGCACCTGAAATTTACCTAAAAGCCGCCACCATTGATGAGTTACTCTCAGATGACTTTATTACACTGCCAGGGGAAAAGCTCTACGCCGACAGAGCCAGCCTGCGTTTGGCTGCATGGTGTAAGTCAGCCGTAAGCGGCAACTGGGATTTATTTACTCAGCGTCTGAAGCGCGATAAATTAGATTTAAGTTTTATTTTAGGAAGGTTCTCAAACCCTAAATTAGCGAATGCCTCGAATGTTCCTCAATGGGCTAAAGATGCGGTTTGGGTAAATGAGGCCTTAAGCATGCCCTTACAAGGCTCAAGCAATACCGTAGATCCACAGGCTGTGCCATTTGATGATCTATTTACCGGTTTAGCCGATGCTGCATTCTTAAAAATGGCGGATTCGGATCAATACCGAATTTTTACCCCTGCAGCACTTGCTTGTTTGCGTAGAACTCTAGTTGCCCATCTGAGCTTGCTATGTACCCCTGTTTTTTATGAGCTATTTAATGGCTATAAGAAAGCCCATCAAGAAGAGGGGGCAGATGAGACTGTGGGTAGCCGCAAGCTTTATCTGGGCTTTGTATCTGAAATGCAAAAGGAAGGTTTCGCACGCTTATTTGCTGAAAAACCCGTATTGCTTCGTTTAATTGCTGTAATGACTTGCCAATGGATTGAAGCAAGTCGCGAACTATTGAACAGAACTGCGCAGGATTACTCACTTATTCAGCAAAACTTCTGCCAACCAGGCTCACCTCACTTAAATCAAGTTGTTCGTATTGAGCCTAGCTTATCCGATCACCATAATTCCGGGCGATCAGTCCATTTGTTAGAGTTTGCAGACGGTACCAAGCTTGTCTATAAGCCTAAAGATCCCGCTCTTGATCAAGCTTGGGCGAACTTAATTCAAGAATTTAATACTGCAGTTCCTCCTATTGCCTTAAGAGTTCCAAAGTTGTTAGCAATGGATGGTTACAGCTGGGTAGAATTTATTCCCAATAATCCATGCGTTTCTGAAGCTGAAGTCGAGCACTTTTATTTTCGGGCTGGAGCATGGTTAGCTATTTTCCATTTGTTTGCAGGCATGGATATGCATTACGAAAATATCATTGCTGATGGCGAGCATCCCATTCCTATTGATGTGGAAATGCTTCTACAAGCAAGCGATCCTAAAACAGATTCTGGATCTCCTGAAAAACGAGCCCAAGAGCTTGCTGTGCTCAAAACCCAGAATTCTGTATTAATGGTCGGAATGCTGCCAACCTATACGGCTACTAAAGACAACAAGGTTATTAGTCTTGGTGGGTTGGAGCAAAACAATAATCCCAATATTAAAAAAGAATGGCGCTATCTCAATACTGACAGCATGGGTCTGTTCAATGAGGAGTTACTTGATTCCCAACCCCCCAATAATCTACCAATGCTGAATGGGGAGGTGATGAGGCTTGGTGATCACTTGGATAGCTTTTTAGGAGGCTTTGAATCGTATGCTCGATTTTTAATGACTGTGCGAGACAAAGTTGGGATTAACTATCTCTTAGATCCATTCAAAGGATTGCATGCACGCAAAGTATTTAGGCCTACTCGTTTCTACTATGCCTTGATTCAGAGGGCGCGTGATCATCGCAATATGAAAGACAGCATTACTTGGAGTGCTGAGCTCGACTTCATTTGTCGCTTCGCTGATTGGGAAAAGTCAAATGATCCTTTGTGGCCAGTTGTTCGTGAAGAGCGTGGAGAAATGGCTGATCTGAATATCCCATTTTTTTATTCCACAGTAAATAAAGGAAATCTCGTCAATGAGCGAGGTATGGATATTGAGATTCAATCTAAACCAGGGCTGGAGCGAGCTTATGAGCGCTTAGAGAATCTGGATGAGGCCGAGCTAAAGTGGCAAAGCCAAATTATTAAAGCTACTACAACTAATATCGCTAAATATAAAGCGGTCTATGATTCAGCGGCGGTCCCGGTGGACTCATCACAAGTTGGAGATGATGGCTATCTTCTGCGGGAGGCGGGTGTGATCGCCAAGACGGTTGCAGATTTGGCAACCCGTTTCGAGGGGAGCGCAACCTGGATTGGCATTCAGTGGATTGGAGATACTGGATTTGCAGAGTTGGCACCTCTTGGCCCTGAGCTTTATGGTGGCAATTGTGGCATTGGCTTGTTTTTAGGCGCCTATGGTGTCGCTACCAACAACCAAGATATGAAGGATCTCGCCATCGCATCTTTAGCGAGCTTGCGTCACGATATCAGGAGTTTGAATGCACATCGCTTTGCGCGATCTTTAGGTCCTGGTGGGGCTTCAGGCTTAGGCTCGGTTGTTTATTCATTAACAGCACTCTCAGAAATCTTACAAAACGATGAATTACTTGAAGATGCCAAAGTTGCTGCAGGGCTATTTACGAAAGAATTGATAGAGGCTGATCGTCAGTTGGATGTCGTTGCGGGTGTGGCAGGTGGAATTTTGGGAGTTCTGAAGCTCTACCGTGCATCACCCGAGCCATGGATTTTAGAAAAAGCGGTCATGATGGGCGAGCACTTAATTAAGCAAAATCGTTTTGGTAGCGGCGCCTATAAGAGCTTCTCAAGTTACGGGATCAGCGAGGATCCGATTAGTGGAATGTCTCACGGGGCAGCAGGCTATGCCTATTCATTGGCTGCACTGGCAAAGGCCACTGGTCGCCAGGACTTTAAAGACATTGCACAGGAATGTCTCAATTTTGAAAATGAGCGCTTTAACGAGGAGTATCAAAATTGGCCCCCCGTCAACCAACCTGGTAGAAGCTTGCGAGACACTATGCAGAGATGCATGTGGTGTCATGGAGGTATCGGGGTTGGTCTGGCTCGCTTAGCAAGTGAAAAATTTTCTAACTTGGATGAATCGGAACTGCGTCGCGATGTGGAGAGATCTATTCGGGGTGCGCGTAAAAATATCAGCAAGGCGTTGGATACTTTGTGCTGCGGCACAATGGGTGGAGTAGAGCTTTTTTATGAAATTGGCAAAACCCATCAAGATTCTGAATTGGTGACTGAGGCACGCAAGCAATTATTAGATGTCATTCATGCAGCACATGAAAGCACTTATCGCTTTGGTGGTGCCGGAGGTATTGGCGAATTTCATCTTGGCTTATTCAGGGGTATATCAGGAGTAGGCTATACGATTTTGCGGCAACTTAATCCGCAATTGCCAAATGTATTGATCTGGGAGTAGAGCGGGGAGGCTTTGAACTACACCGTGTAGAAGCGATTTTCTGTTAGGTCAGCAATGGTTAATTTGCCACCTTCAGAAATAAAGCCTGCGCCCGTATCAATAAAGATCTGTGCACCAATTTTGATAGGTGTTTTGACAACAGAGTGACCGCAGTAAGTTTTTGACATTTGAGATAGCGGTCTGAATTCTTTTGGATTGCTAATGAGTTGTCTACCCCACAGTAGTTGTTGCTGAATCTTTTCTGAATAATTACCTGCATCTAAATCTTCATCGGCTCCAAAAAATTCAGCATGCAATAGATTGACTCTGCCGAGGTCGGAGTGAATGGATATCACCAAAGGCAAATCACGAACGAGATCTGCATAGGATGATAATTTTTCTGCCTCTATATTCTCAGACCAAGCACCACCATTTTTATTCCATAGCGGGCGTAAATTAGGATTCTCGTGAGTTTTTACAAGCAGTTCTTCATGGTTGCCTTTGATTGAAAAAAACCAAGGTTGTTTCAATAGGTCTAAACATTTCTCCGAGTCTACGCCGCGATCAATTAAGTCCCCTAAAGAAAAGAGGCGGTCTTGCGATTCATTAAATTGCAATTTTTCAAGCAGAACCATGAGGTTCTTATAGGCACCATGGAGGTCTCCGATAACAAAGTCCCTTCCTTTGGTATTTGACTCAAAATATGAAATCATGGCCAATAAAGGGAGTAGGGAGGCTGGGTTGAATGAGCAGACATAGTGATGGCAATTACCTGAAATATATTTGTTTTTTCAGATTCATTTGCTATGATATTTTGGTTGATGTAAATATTGTGATGCGCAACTTAGATCATACGATCAATTTCGGTGAAATTCAGGACTGGGTATAAAAATGAACGTGATTGCGCTTGCGAACTTAAAGGGAGGCTGTGCTAAAACAACTACCGTTGTTAATTTAGCGGCTTGCCTAGCTGAATTACAGAAGCGCGTTTTGGTAATTGACTTGGATCCGCAAGGTAATTCTTCGGAATGGCTTAGCGAGATGGCCACTTTTCCTCTAAGCGCGCTACAAATTTTTACTGATAAGACTCCTGTTTCAGAATTAATTTATCCCTCCGTTTGTAGGGGTGTGAGTCTGATTGCTTCATCTCCCGATCTTTCTTCGCTCGATAAATTGCTGGCAGGGGAGTTGGCAGTTGAAACTATTTTGAAACGCCGCCTTGATGAGCTAAATCCAAAAGATTGGGACTATGTCTTGATCGATACCCCACCAATGTTGGGATTGGTAACATTGAATGCCTTGTCTGCAGCTAATAATTTAATTGTGCCTGTGACAACGCATATCCTCACATTAGCTGGTGTTGCTCAACTGCTTGCTGTGATTGAGAAGATAAAGTCTGTTTTAAATCCAAAACTGAGATTGCTCGGTTTTTTACCTTCTAGAGTAGATTTGCGTACCCGCCATTCGAAGGATGTCTTGGACACGATGAAAGAACATTTTGCGGGTCAGGTATTTGATTCTCATATTCGAGAAAATATTCGTCTTGCTGAGGCGCCATCGTATAAAAAAGCCATCATTGCCTATGACAGTAAATGTGGCGCAGCAACTGACTTCCGTTCATTTACCCAAGAAGTACTCAAAATCATTTAAAGTCTAGCTCATGGCACGCGATAAAAAAACGATTAAGTTCAATCCTTTAGATAAGATTGCTCAAGCGCCTAAGATTGAACTTAGTGCGAAAACTTCAGTCAAGTCTCCTGCCAAACCTAAGACTAGAATCAAGTCAGAACTAAAGGCTCCTGCTAAACAAGTTCCGAAGCTTGCGCCCAAGGTTGAGCCTAAATTGGTTCCAAAGCCGGTAGCTAAACCCGTCAGCAAGTTTAGGGTGGGTAAGGCGGTTGATTCAGTTAAAGAGAGCCAGCCAGAGCCCCCTAAAGAGGCTTCTGTCTATCAGGAGCTTGATGGGGTGGTTGGTTACTCAGAGGGCATTTCTCGTGACTGGCAGCAGGCCTCACTGCAATTTGAGCCAAAAACTCAAACATTCGGGTTTTTTCATCAAAGCGGAAATTTTGTTGGCTTTAGTGCCAAAACCTTGAAGTCACAGATTCATGGGGGTTCATTGCTTCCCAAGGCGATCTTTGGGCTTGTCTTGGGTGGCGGTGTTGGCTTTGCATTAAGCTATATATTGGCAAAGAGTCCTGAAAGGTTCGTTTATTTTCAGCTCCAAAATGATGCAGGCTCTAGCATGTATTTGCGCCTCAATAGCAAGGCTATGAGTTATATTATCTAAATGAACTCGTATTAAAACTATTTACTATGAAGGGAGTGGTATCAATATGGAAAAAGTAAGCGCAGAAGAGATGCTCAATGATGAGATTAACCAAACAATTTCTGAAGAGATTGGTATTGATTTTCGTCATAAATTAGCTCAGCAAACTGTAAAAAATTGGTCACAGTGGGCAACCGTTGCAGGCTTCATTCCCTTACCTGTTTTAGATACGGCCGCTATTTCAGGCGTACAAATTAAGATGATTCACGACTTATGCGATGTGTATGGAGTTGAGTTTAAGAAAGAGTTGGTTATTTCTATCGTTGGCGCATTGGTCGGCGGAAGTGTAGCTACAGTATTTTCTTCAAGCATTGGCTCATTTGTTGCACGTCAAATACCGGTTGTTGGTGGTGTTTTATCTGCAGTAACTCAGCCTGCAATGTCTTATGCCAGCACCTATGCAGTAGGCATGACTTTTGTAAAGCATTTTGAAAAGAGCGGTTCTTTGATCGACTTCAATGTTGATGACGCTAAAGGTTTTTTCAAAGAGCGCTTTGAGCAGGCAAAACAGATTTTCCGCAAAAACAAGTCTGGCTCCGTTGAAGTAACGGAGATAGTAGTAGAGCAACAGCCTGCTTAGGCGTGCTAGTATTTACCTAACCCGCCCTTTACGGGCGGGTTTTTCTTCTTATGGTTTGTAGTGATAGATAAATTTTTTAAAAACGGATTACTTGATTTAATTCTCACCGAAAGTCGGTTGGAGTTAAGGCGTATCGTTTTCTTTTCTGGGCTAGCTGGCCTTTCTGGCGCATTCATTATCGTTTTGGTAAACCAAGGCGCAGGAATGGTTGCTGAAAACGAGAGTCCTGTTTTAGAGTTCTTTGCCTTTTTGCTCTGCGTTGCCTTCTATAGTTTTTTCACTAAGACGATTAATCGTGAGAATGTGATTTCTATACAAGGCATGATGTATCGCTTTCGTTTAAATATCATTAACTTAGTTCTCAAGTCTGATTTAAATCTATTTAATTCAGTAACTAAGAGTGAGATTCTGGCTGCCATTAGTCGTGATGCTCAAATTGTTTCGCAATCTGTTGTGATTTTGGTGTCATTGATTCAGTCATGCACCATGCTGTTTTTCTCCCTGATTTACTTGGCGATTCTTTCGCCAGTAGCTTGTGCGATGACAGTCATCATGGGAGCCATTGCCTTCATGTTTTTCACAAAGAATGCAAAAGTAGCCCATGCAGAACTACGAAAGTCTTTTGAAGAAGAAAACATCACTTTCGAATATTTTGGCAATCTCTTAAATGGCTTTCAAGAGCTCAAAATGAGCTCAACCAAGTCAAGAAGCTTTATTGAAGACCTTATTTTTTCAGCCAAAAAATCCAGAGGTTTGCGTGAACACTCGCTGATTTCTATTTCAAATCACTTTGTTTATGTACAGATAATTTTCTATTTGGTGGTGGGAATGTTGGTATTCGTTGTTCCCGTTTTATCAAGCGATTTCTCCTCTGTGGTAGTCAAGGTGGCTACAACTAGTCTCTTTATGGTCGGCTCTTTCCAGGGTGTAATCCAATCCTTGCCATCCATTTCTCAGGCAGATATTTCTGCACGGCAGTTACTGAGATTGCGCAGCAAGCTAGAGGATACCTGGGTTCCTCCGCCAGCTGCGACTACCAATTTTGCAAACCAGATTCAAAATCTCACCCTAGAGAATATCGCCTATCACTATGCAGATCAGGAGGCGTTCAAAGGTTTTAACTTTGGTCCTGCGAATATTTCTTTTGACGCAGGTAAGGTCTATTTCATTCGCGGAAAAAATGGCTCTGGTAAAACAACCTTAGTCAGGGTGCTACTAGGTTTATATGAGCCTAGTGAAGGACGTATTTTGGTCGATGGGATTCCAATTCCTCAGCCTACTAATGCCAGTTACAGAGACCTCTTTTCGGTTGTCTTTAGTGATTTTTACCTGTTTAAAAAGCTATATGGTCTAGTGCAGGCAAAAATTGACCAGGCCCAAGAGCTGATTGTGATGCTTCGTTTGGAAGATAAGGTTTCCGTCCTGAATGCTGAATTTGACACAGTTAGCCTATCTACAGGCCAAAGGAAGCGCTTAGCCTTGATGGTTGCGCTACTAGAAGATAGGCCATTTGTTGTTCTGGATGAGTGGGCAGCTGATCAAGATCCTGAGTTTAGGAAATACTTTTATGAGAAGTTAATCCCCTATATTAAGGGTCTGGGTAAGACAGTTATCGCTATTACCCATGATGATAAGTACTATGATGTTGCTGATGAAGTAATTACCGTGCAGCAGGGTAAGTTAATATAAAGCTGTTAGGCAAAAAAATGATTTTTAACTTAAAACACAATGCAAAGAAAACCTACCTCTTAATGAGGAGGTATTTCGCTGCATTTGCCGTTGGATTATTTTTGTTTCTTGCAACATTAATTGTTTTGTGGCCCCATGTTCACGTTTCAATTCCTGTTGGCTACTATGGCGTAATTTTTAGACCCTTGTTTGGGGGTACAGAATTAAATAAGGTTTTAGGTGAGGGGTTTTGGTTAAAGTACCCTTGGGATAGTGTTACTCAATATGACACTCAGATTCAGAAAAAAGAAGTCACAGTCGATGTATTGACCAGTGATTTGCTCAAATCGAAGCTAACGATTTCTTATCAGTTTAGAGTTTATGACGCTACCATTCCAATGCTTCACAAATATGTTGGTCCTGATTACATTGAGAAGTTTGTAACCCCTAGCGTTATTGCCTCAGTTCGTACTTCTATTGGCCGCCTATCGTCAGGTGATGCATTTACGAAAAACATCGCCGCTGTTCAAGAACAAATTCGAACTGGTTCAGACTTATCAATTATTAATAACGTAGCGCCTCCTGGTTTAGATGAGGTGCGTTTGGTGCGTATTGTTGGAATCGAATTCCAAAAGTTTAGCTTTCCTGATGCAGTTGAAGAAGCCATCGAGAATAAGCTGGTTGAGGCTGCTAAAGCCCAAGGATATGAATACATTCTGAGTGCGGCACGTTCAGAGGCAGAGCGCAAGCAAATCGAAGCAGAGGGTATTCGTAAATTCCAGGATATTGTTCGTCCTGGGTTGAGTGATAGTTATTTGCGTTGGCGTGGCATTGAAGCTACGCAAAACTTAGCTAATTCCACCAACTCCAAAATTATTGTTTTTGGTCAAGGCCCAACGGGCTTACCTTTAATTATGGGTGAGATGGATAAAGGCGCAGTAAGCGCAAAACCAAAGCAGTAAATAGAGTCAAATCAGAGTCCATAAGATCTCAGCTAGATCGTTCAAATAAAAAACCACCCAAGGGTGGTTTAATCTAATGATGAAATGAGAAGCCAAGAGCATATAACTCTAGTATCTCCATCTATGGTTTAATTTATATTGCCCATGCTAGCATCTAATTGTGGGTTTACCACATAATCATTTGGAGAAATAATATGCCAGTACAACAAGTGCAATTAGAAGAAGTGATGATTTCAGAGTTCAACGATGAGTCTTTGGAGCATTCAATTAGTGGTCAAGCCGCGAATTCTTATTATGGAATTCCAACATGCAACCCGCAGCTTTATTGCTAATTGAGTAATTTCTCAGTTACTACTGAAAGCCACCTGCGGGTGGCTTTTTATTTGGTTTGGACGTAATAGTTTGAGAACTCATCAAACAGCCCAACAAATTCATAGGCAGGAGCCGATGTCTTAACGATAATTTGCTTGTCTATAGTACGTGTGCGATATTGCCAGCCAGTTGGTAGGTTTAGTAGACTTCCCATGTCTTTTAAATTCTCTAGCGTCAGAGACGAATTAAGATAATCTGTATAGGAGGTCATTGTAAAAACCCTACCATCGGGACTCACCAGTTCGTGAACTTGCTCGCCTGGGTTGTAAAGGTATTGCATGGGGCTATTTCCGCTCAGGGGTACGTAGCTTGAATTGGCTAGCCCTCTACGAAATTTACTATCTGTAATGTATTTGTATACATATGAAAGGTAGTTGACATTTAATATTACGTGCCTTTGCAGTCGAATTTCCCCTAAAAAAATGTAGGGGGTTGTGAAAGGATTCAAATCTCTGCTGGCGACTATGTTATGGAAACCCCCCTTAATAACCTGCCTGACATTAAAACTGGTGCGCATCTGTGCTGCAATTGAGGCCTCCGTTAGCTGATGATAGGCATCTTCATTGCAACCAGAGAATTTCCTGGATGAATATGTGTGAATTTCAGCTCCGAAAAAACCATATTCAAGAATATTGACCACGCAATAGCGTGCACCGCGGCTAGTTTCTTTAAGGTAGTCTCTTTCATTTGTGAATCTCCCGGAGGCGGGGGCGGCCTTCAAGTCTGATGTCATCATCGGTAGTTTTGGCACTACGTTTTCTGACTGTGCTTGCACCACCAAGCAAAAAGCATAAAGACTGCTGGCAATAAGAAGACGAATGGTTTTGGCTGACAACGGGAACATAGGACTTTGGCTAAAATGCTTTAATTAATGAATAACCTGATACAACTTATCATAACTGATATTCGCCTAATTACTGAGATCGGGAAAAATGTTTAAATGCTTCTTTTTGGCAAAAAAATGGATGTTTTGGTCTTGGTTTGGGACCTTTTTCATTTTGGCCGGCACCTGGCTCCAGGTCAGTATTGACGTCCGAATCAATGAGTGGTTTGGTGAGTTTTACAATACCATCCAGGCTGCCTTAGCAAAACCAGACACGATCTCCATATGGGATTTTTATAAGAACCTGATGGGTCTGGCAGAGTACGCAGGTTATTACGTATTTATAGCTGTAGTGCTTGCCTTTTTTTCGAAGCACTGGACCTTTCGCTGGCGAGAAGCCCTCAATGAATACTATTTAGAGCATTGGAAGGACTTACGTCATATCGAAGGCGCTAGCCAACGTGTGCAGGAGGACACCAAGCAATTCTCCACTTTAATTGAAATGCTGGGAGGCAATCTCGTAGAGTCTTTATTTACCTTATTTGCATTCTTGCCCATACTTTGGCAGCTCTCAAAGGCAGTTAAAGTTATTCCATATTTTGGTGAAGTAGAACATTCCTTGGTTTTTGCAGCAATCATTATTGCCTTATTCGGAACGGTACTGCTGGCATTGGTTGGTTGGAAATTGCCCGGATTAGAGTTTCAAAACCAGCGTGTAGAGGCAAGCTATCGCAAAGAATTGGTGTATGCCGAAGATGACGCAACGCGTGGCGAAAGGGGTCTCCTAAGAGATCTATTTGCCAATATTAGAAAAAACTATTTCTCCCTCTATTTTCACTATCTCTACTTTGATGTGGTGAAGTATTCCTATCTGCAATTTAGTATTGTTATTCCCTATTTACTTCTGGGCCCTACGATCGTATCAGGGGTAATTACCCTAGGTATTTTGCAGCAAATAGTACGCGCATTTCAACGGGTGGAGATGTCCTTCCAGTTTCTAGTGCGAAGCTGGTCTACCTTAGTTCAGTTGATGTCTGTTTTTAATCGACTGAATGCTTTTGAGGCCCATTTAAAGAAGGTTGGTGGTAGATAATTGAGTGCAAAAATTGATAAAATTGCCTTTAATTTCATCTAGATTGTGTTAAATTGACTGAAAATTAATTAGATAGCGAGATCAAAGCCATGATTTTAATTGTTGTCATTAAAGCCCTACTTATCGGCATTGTTGTCGGAGCATTGCTTTTTTGGTTCAGCAGTCGTAAGCAGGGTAAGTTAGCCACGACTGAGGGGCAAGTTGATTCAGATGATGTTGGCATCAAAGGTGGCCTATCCGTATTCATCTCATTCGTTAAAAATCTCTTTTTATTAATTTTGCTTTTGATACTGCCACTTTTCATTATTAGAATTGTTTTGTAAGGCAAGATGCGTATTTTCAATACTGAAGTCCAGTTACGCTTGTGGCACCCCCTCGCTGTTTGGGGTGCTATTTTATTATCCGGTTGTGCGTTGCCTTCTCCCAGCTTCTCGGATATGTCTCAAAAATATCAAGCCGAAGTAGAGCTATTTCAAAACAATAATATTTTATTGAATATTGTTCGCGCTTCTCAGGGCATGCCTCTAGCTTTTTTAGATATCCCAAGCGTACTTGGCACCGGCGCTATGTCGGAGACTGTAGGCCTTTATTCTCTTAACTACTCAGTGAGTGGTCAGGGCGTGTCCTCGTTTTTTACGCCAACTGGCGGATCCTATTACTCGCCATCCTTAAGCCTCACTGCGAATCGCTCATTTAATTTCACGCTTTCTTCGCTGCAAAACGCTCAGTTTCAAAAAGGATTTCTCTCTAAGATTCCTTTGGATGTGCTTAATTACTTTATGAGCGAAAATTATTCTAAAGAGTTGATTTATACTTTATTGATTGAGCGCTTTGAATATCTTGATTTAAAAGGTGTTAGACACGTCTTGGTGAATAACCCAGCAGATTCTCCTGAAAATTATGCGCGCTTTCAGAGAGAGTTAAATATGATGATTGTTTCGGGTTTAAGCACCGAGCAAGTCCTTAAGGTGCAGGCTCTTAGCCCGCTATTGTCTGCTCAGCAGATTACCGAGAACAATGCCATCATTCAATATGTAGGCTTGAGAGATAAAAATATTAATCTCGATAAAGTTGTTAAAGATAAAAAAATATACTATCAACTCAATAAGCCAGAATCTGAAGTACGTTTTTGTTTCAAGAAAAATCAATATACCGCGGATGTTGTAAAGTACTTCAGTAAAGCCGTCATTTGCCATGACTCACTACAGGCTAAGGGCAAGGATGAAAAGCTGCACAATACTGGCCTAACAATGACAGATGAGCCTGGTGAAAATGGTCGTTTTTTATCCATCACATTACGATCTACCCAAGATGTATTTGAGTATTTAGGCAAGGTTATTGCCGTACAAAATGAGCGTAAGCAGACTATTAAACTCTATGGCGACGGCCCAATGAGTACGGACATTATTGACATTAATGCTGGCAGGCCCTTGTTAGTGGCTTCCTCAGATAGAAGGGACTCTAAACCAGTTGCTAATGTTGATTATGGCGGGATTGACTACTCAATTCCCAAAGAGAATAATGGCCATAGCGTAGCAGTGCTCAATATTATGACGCAGCTGATTAATTTGCTGAAAGTTCCTGGCTCAATACCGCCATCACCTTCAGTCTTGGTAAAATAGCCCTTTTCATCAATCCCATTTTTTAAAAGGATAAATATGGAACTCGCCGCTCAGTCAATGGATGATCTTTTAATCAAGGACTTCTCTGATGATGAACTGGAAAGCATGTGTTTAAACATAAACAGTCAATGTCTCCCATGGATGGTTAATACTTTAATGCCTGGATAACTGGCTAACTTAATAAAAAACCACTCAGATGAGTGGTTTTTTATTGCCCAAAAAAACTCAATGGGAGTGTTTAAGCTAGGGACTTAGAGATAATTTCTCTCACATTGATCGATAGAGAAGGGCTTTTTAAAATCTCACGCATGTTTTTTTCAATCAATACTTGATGATTCAAACTCAGTTTGCGCCAATTGAGATTTGCCCGTGCCATTCCGGAAGCAAGCATTGGATTGATGGAGTCTAGTTTTAAAACTATATCCTTCCAGAAGGCATAGCCTGAGCCATCCAGTTGGTGGAAGGCGAGGGGATTGCCGTAGAAAAAACTGGCTAGTAGGCTAGAGGCTCTATTCGGATTTGTCCAGGAGAAAGCTTTATCTAGCATGAGGGCTTCAAGATTTGCAATAGCCTCACCAGCGCTACTTGGAATGCGCATAGCCTGAATTGCGAACCAGCCATCTAATACGGTGGGTTCTTCTTGATAGTGCTGATAGAAGTGGTCCAAACACTCTTGTGCTGCTGGTGCTGAATAAATGCTCAATGGACCAATGGCGTTCATACGATCTGTGAAATTATTGGCATTGAAATATTGATCTTTGGCCAAGCTACTGTATTTTTCAGGATTGAGATCTAGTAGCATGCCAAGACAAAGGCCCCTTAGTGAGCGTCGGCCCATCTCAATAGGTTCTAATGTATATGCTCCGCTAGACTTCATGGCTAAATAAGTTGCTACCAGCTCATTTTCACAGTGTTGAGCAATGCATTGAATAAATTTGCGTCGATCGAGCGTCAACTTGATTGGATCAACTACCTCTAGATGTTGGTAAAGGGATGGCTCATTTGGCATGCTTAAAATCAGAGCGCGATAGTTGCAGTCAATCTCATTATTGGAGAGCAATTCTTTATAAATACTTACCAGACGATCGGAGGGAAGACGCCCCCCTAAGATTAAGGCGGTATTGATCTTCTGCGATGCATCCCAGCGATTAAATGCATCATCATCATTTTCAAGTTGATTGATAATATTTTCTTCTGACTGCTCATAGTCAACAATGATGGGAGCGCTGAATTGGCGGTTGATCGACAGAATAGGTTTGGAGTTAACACCCTCAATCTGTATAAGCTCCTTAGCCTGCCTTAAGTGATGAATAAATTCTGTATTGAGTTCTTGATGAGTCTCTTGAGATATGAGCTTCAAGAGGATTGGAATATGAAAATTCTCCTTGTGATCTTGTCCCGGCGTTGTCCTGCAGCTTTGGGTTAATTCAAGGCGATAGGTTTTCTTTTCGGGGTCAAATGATTCCTGAACGCCAACGTGAGGTGTTCCTGCTTGTGAGTACCATAGTCGAAATTGCTCTAAATCTGCAGAGTTGGCATCAGCCATGGCATTAATAAAGTCATCACATGTCACTGCTTGGCCATCATGGCGTTGAAAGTAGAGGTCTATACCTTTACGAAATCCCTCTTGTGTCAGAATGGTCTGCATCATTCTGATGACCTCAGCACCCTTGTTGTAGACCGTACTAGTGTAGAAGTTATCAATTGTTTGATAAGACTCCGGCCTTATAGGATGGGCCATAGGGCCAGCATCCTCGGTAAATTGGCTTGACCGTATAAGGTTCACACTTTTAATTCTTCGCAATGCCCGGCCTGTTGGGTTGCCTATGCGGTCCAGGGAAAATTCTTGGTCTCTAAAGACTGTTAAACCTTCCTTAAGGCTTAACTGAAACCAGTCGCGGCAGGTTACTCGGTTACCAGTCCAGTTATGAAAGTATTCGTGCGCAACAATCCCTTCGATCGTATGAAATGTACTATCAGAGGTGATCTCGGGATTTGCCAGAATAAGGCGGGCATTAAAAATATTAAGGCCCTTATTTTCCATCGCACCAAAATTAAAATCAGCCGCAGCCACAATCATGTATCGCTCTAGATCGAGTTCTAGGCCATATTTTTCTTCATCCCAAGCGATGGCATGTATGAGGGATTGCATAGCATGTTCAGTTTTACCCAGATCGCTAGGATTGCAATAAATTTGTAATAACTTATTCTTGCCACTTTTTGTTTGAATGGTTTTTTCAACTCGACCTAGTTGACCAGCAACTAGCGCAAAGAGGTAACTTGGCTTGGGGAAAGGGTCTTCCCATATAGCTCTGTGATACCCATCTGCCAGCTCTTGCTCATCAATCAAATTTCCATTGCAGAGCAGGACAGGGTAGAGCTCTTTATTGGCATCAATAGTGACCTGGTAGGTAGTCATGACATCAGGTCGATCCAAGAAGTACGTAATTCGTCTGAAGCCCTCAGGCTCACAATGGGTAAGCAATATATCCCCAGATTGATAGAGTCCTGAGAGCTTGGTATTTAACTTGGGGTGGCAAATTGTTTCTATTGAGAGCTCAAATTCTTTGGCTCCATCCTCAGGTAGCTGTCGAATAATGAGCTGATCTTCTTTAACTTCATAAAAAGGGTGCGCCTTACCGTTAACCTGTAATGACGCCAATTCCAGGTCTTCGCCATCTAGCACCAATTGTTGATGGGTTTCTTCGGACCAAGACCCATTTGGCATCACTTTAATAATGCTACTTACACGAGTGTCTTCGGCATTAAGCTGAAAGTGCAATTGAACCGATATAAAGCGGAAAGATGGCGCTTTATAGTCTTTTCGATAATGGGTTATTGGACTTGCCTGGGAATGGGTTTGCACTGAAAAGGCCTCTGGATCAATATTCTTTAAACTATACATTGCCTTGTAAAAAGGCCTTCTATTTTCAGAAGTATCTCAATAGTTGTGATAAATTGTTTCTGTGGGTTTTCCACTCAATGAATAGGAGATCAGCATGTTAAAAGTAGTTCTAGCTAATTTATTGTTAAAAAATACCAAGTATGCAAATCAGGGAAAAATTAAAGGTTGCTCTGGTGTTTATGCAGATGGTCACGTTTTTCATTTCTAATTTGATAGCCTGACAACCACTCCGCGGAGTGGTTTTTTATTGCCTGTTAACTCCTATCCAGAAATTTATCTCATATTGCATCAATGATGCTCTTGTTATGTTAAATTCAATCTGTGGAATTTCCACTCAATGAATAGGAGATCATTATGTTGAGAATAGTTCTAGCTAACTTATTGTTGAAAAATACTAAGTACGCAAATCAGGGAAAAATTAAAGGGGGTTCTGGTATGTCATTCGATGGTCTCAGCTTTTTCGGCTTCTAATATTGATGACCTGACAACCACTCTGCGGAGTGGTTTTTTATTGCCTATTAATTCCTATCCAGAAATTTGTCTCAGATTGCGTTAATAATTCTCTTGATATGTTAAATTCAATCTGTGGAATTTCCACTCAATGAATAGGGGATCGGCATGTTAAAAGTAGTTCTAGCAAATTTATTTTTAAAAAATACTAAGTATGCAAATCAGGGTAAGATTAAAGGCAGTAATGGCACCTACATGGATTACGAGTTTGTATACAAGCCTTAAATTTTTAATTACAGATAATAAAAAACCACTTTACGGAGTGGTTTTTTATTAACCCACAATAATCAGTTTTTGAAATTCATTAATGAAATATTTCTCCTTAGCGACCGAGCACAGAAGTGCTGGTTGGTTTTTGCATCCACTCACAGGTAATCTACACCAAACTGATATTAAGGATTTATCGTCTTTCCAGGCGCAGGCATTGCCTCAAAAAATACAGCTTGCTTTGGAGTATTGCAACGATCCCTTTAGGTTGTTGCCGCCCGATTTCAAGTCATCCTATGTGATCAATGAACAAAGATTAGATGTTCTTCAAAGGGTATATGCAAGAATATTGTTTTTGAGGAAACTCAACTTCTGGTTCGTCAATAAATATTCTAGTGCTTCAAAACCACTTTTTGCCAATTCCTTGGAAGCCTTTTATGCCCTTGGTCAATTAGGCCTCTCTGCCAAGACCGATCAAGAAGGGTGTCTCAATAGAACCCTAGCGGTAGCAAAGTGTTCGGTTGAGTTTCAAAGATCGGGAGTCCTTTTTATTGGGGCAGACTTACCCCAAACGAATCTTCATGCTTGGATTATTGAAGATAATTACCAGCCAGATCCCTGGGATAGAAACTGGATTAATTACCTGCCTATAGCAGCATACGCTTATTAGAAGGCTGAATCATGTTGCTAATAGATAACTCTAAATATACAACGCAGTATTTTTCCATCATCGAAAATCGATTTTTAGACATTGCTCAGCCATTCTCTAGAAAATTATTTACCCCAGAATCTTATGCTGCACACATCGAGAATGAAACTACGCTACCGATTCATCTCAATGAATACAAACCTGTTTTGCCAGGTATTTATCCGGTTCCAGCAAGAACGAAGTGGTCTTACGATGATGGTGTTTTTATCAAACTCAAAAAGAATATCAAACTAAGTGATAACCTTACTTACGATTCCTGTTTAAAAAATACCAATCGTTTGCTTAAGAAAAGCAAAGGGAAAATCGCCGTTGAATTAAGTGGCGGCCTTGATTCTTCAATCATGATTGGTGCCTTAGAAAAATTAGGTTATGAGCCCCTACTAGTTGGCACCGTTAGTCAGCTCTATAAGTTCAGGACTGAAAGGCGTATTCAAGAGATCATCGCCAAAAAGCACAAGAACGTGATTTTGACTGAGTCATTTGGCAAGCAATTTACCAACTTGCTAGGAACGCCTGCACATTTTTTACCATGCTTTTTGTCACTGCAACACAATGTTGGTGCAAATACTATGGCAATCCTCAGAGGGCATGACATTCGATATGTGCTCCAGGGAACAGCATTTGATACCATGCTGGTAGAGGCAATGGGCAGTGATCCAAATCAGTTGCGCTGGCCTACCTTGCAGGATAACTGGTTTCATGACTACACTTTTGCGCCACATGGAACTTCTTATGTGGATGTTGCCGCTATGACGCCTTTTTGGCAGATGTTTGCATCTCTTCGCAAGGGTGAGCAATCCGATCATCAAAAGTGGTGGGCTAGAAGCTTTTTTGCCGATCTATTGCCGCCTGAGTTGAGTCAATATGCATATAAGGCAAATTTCGGCCCTCAATGGTGGGATGGGCTACTTTCTAGCTCTGAGGAAATTCTTTATATTATGGAAAAAGCGCATCAGATTACTGGCTTGCCTGTATTTGAGAACTTTTCTATGCAATCTATATTTGATGACATGAATAATGGGGCTGGAAGGGCAGGGTTTGCCAAGCTAGCTTATGCAAATTGGGTACATTCCCTACATAAGGTGGGAAGAATAAAAGATTAATTTTTACATCTGCACAATTTTAGAGAATTCATTTTTTTCTTCAATAAAACCCGTGATACGATAGTTCTCGTGGATTTCCCACAATTTATTTATGGAGATACAACATGCCAGTTCAAATGATCGAATTAGAAGAAGCAACAATGGTTGTAGTAAGCGATGAAATTTTAGAGGATTCTGCTTCAGTAGCTAAAGCTGGCGGCTCAATCACTGGTGTTTACTACTGCGTATCTTGCTAAGCAAGAGCATTGTTGAAAAACCATGAAACCACCTTCGGGTGGTTTTTTATTGTGCGCAAAATCGATAATTTCAGTTATTTTATATAAATAAAATATATGCTAGGATTTGATTGTGGACATCCCACGCACTTTCTTTTTTAAGGAATCTAATATGTCAGCACAATTAATCGAATTACAAGAAGTTACATTGTTTGATGTAAGTGATGAGCTTTTAGAAGTTACTGCTATTGCAGCAGGAACTACTTATACTGGTATCTATTACTGTGTATATTGCTAAGCAAGAACATTATTGAGAAAATATGAAACCACCTTCGGGTGGTTTTTTATTGTGCGCAAAATCGATGATTTCAGTTATTTTGTATAAATAAAATATATGCTAGGATTTGTTTGTGGACATCCCACATACTTTTTTTAAGGAGGCTATTATGTCAGCACAAATGATCGAATTGCAAGAAGTAACATTGGTTGAAGTAAGCGATGAAAATTTAGAGGATTCTGCTTCAGTAACTAAAGCTGGTGGCTCAATCACTGGTGTTTACTACTGTGTACCTTGCTAATCAAGGGCAATGTTGAAAAACCATGAAACCACCTTCGGGTGGTTTTTTATTAGCTATAAGATTGGTTCACAAAAAAGCATCATTCCCACAGTAAAACGTTGGGTAGATTGCTATCAAGCCGCCTTAAAGCAGTGTAACCAACACCTGCCTCCCCGCGAAATAGTCCCAAATTAAAGTCAGCATTTTTAGTAAGGTAGGTATAACCTCCATTTTTATTTGCCTCTGAAATTAAAGATATAAAGCGATTGTTTGCTAAGGCTATTAAGTCATCTCTACCTAAAATTTTTCCACTGTCGCCGATAAATTCGACTGACCCTAGAGTGCCGCAACATAAACTATCCGTAGCATTTGGCCAATGTTTTGATGCCGTTTCCAGCGCATTATTAATGTCAGTATCGACATCTTCACGATAGGCCTTCCATGCATTTTTAATGCCTAGGCGCGCAATCCCAATGCCAATAGCCCCATGGCACCATTGACAAATATCCGCATTACCATCGCCTCGTAAATCACCCCAATTCCCTTTTTCAGGCTGGTAATTCGATTTTTCGTACTCAAGGCATTCATTTGCTGCATCTAAAAACTCTTGTCTCTGGGTTTTTTCATAAAGTTTGACAAGGGCATAAGCAAAGCCTGATGCACCATGTGACATGCCGTTAAGCGGCGTTGCTGAAAGCATGCGTGGGCTAACCCAACTACGTTTGCCCACTTCACCGCCACGAGGTTTCTTTAAAAGATACTCTCCACAAAGAATGGCTTTCTCTAGCGCCATGCTAGAGCCACTTATTTTGTTGAGCTTGAGTAAGCCTAGGATGGCTCCAGCACTGCCGCCAATAATGTCAAGATTCTCATCGGCTGCAACAATATCGGCAGAAATCAGATTGGCGCAAGCTAAAGCATCTTCAAGTAATTCTGGATCATTGAGAAGTTGTGAGATGGTTGCAAGGGCATAAATGACAGAGCCAACTCCAGAGGCGCCGCCAATTCCAATGCTACGTGCCCAGCGAGCGGCAGTATTTTGCTTTAGTTGGTGACGCGTACTCGCAAGCGCCTTATATGCCAAGGCCTTGGAATCCTCTGATCCACAGACGTGATAGTGGGCTGCTAAAAAGAGGGCTATGCCAGATGTACCTGTATACATATCGGCACCTAGGGAGACTAGCTGCGCAACCTCAGAATCTCCAAGCCAGTCAATTCCCACCCAGGCTATGCTGGAACCTTTTTTTAAGGCAACATTTGCAATTCGATGCGCAGAATCTTGTGCGCAGTTTTTAAGTAATGAAACTTCATCTAGCGCTTCTATGGGCTCAGCTAGTGTTCGATTATGTTTGTACTTTTCCTTTTGAATATTTTTAGTAGCACTTGATACAGTCGATGTGCTGAGTTCAATCACTGTTTTTTGCCAATTAATCTCATCATTGGTTAAATTTTCAAAGCGCTCTCTAGCCCTATCCAATCCACTAATTGCAGAAGATGTCATCAAGGTTCCATTGAGATCATCAATTTCTTGACCACCTGCTGGGGTTGTGAAATGGGGAATATTCAGGTTCAGCAAAGCATCACGTTCGGATTTTTGCAAAGGCCAAATGAGGTCTTCAGGATTATCCCAATCGGCCAACCTGGCTAAAAAGTCAGCCTGTAGACTCCAGGTAACGCCATCCTCCATGGTGCGATGGTCCATCAGTCGTTGCATCAACATCGCGTAGAACCTAGTTGGACGTATGAGCTTTCTGACGGGCGCATCTTTGAATGGATCTAAGAAAAAACCAATTCCTTTTTCGGATTTTGTCGCAAGGAGAAATTGAGAGTAGCTTTCAAAGCTAGTAATAAATTCGGATAGGTAATCACCCAACTTGGCATATTCACCGTCTACGTTGGGGATATTCATTAATTGATCTTGAGTGACTGACTCTTTTGACCAGCGCATCGCATTGGTATTGACGTTATTCCAGGTGCCTTTTAATGCGGTTCTGGAGACTGCATTAAGACCGCCCATGTCAATGATTTCATTGTTAGGTAAACGCGTATATGCGGGCAGCATACCCACCATAAGAACAGAATTTGCAATTTTTTGATTTGCCTCATTCAGGGCAAGCGTCTCTGGTTGAGCGAGTTCATTTTCTGGTGCAGTAGCTTGTAAGATCATTTCCAGATCAATGGGTACTGGGTGCGCACCGCAAGCGATGAGATTCTCGAAGTGCATATCCGAGCTTGCAAATAAATGGAAAAGTGCCAGCCATGACCCTGCACGCTTAAAGAAAAGCGCAAATTCATCTTTTGAAGTGCAGGGGGTATTGTTTACAAACTCAGTCCAACCATAACCCTCTTTTTTGAGCGTTTTTACAGCCTTCAGATCAATCGGTGGATTCAGTGCATTGAGTTTATTGCTTAAATTAAACCATTCAAGATCTAGGGTTAGGTCCTTTGGTTTATAGACTATCTTTGTATGATCATTGATTTTGAAAATTAAAACAGAGTCACCCAAATTATGCGGATCAGATAAGTCACCGATAACCTCTGTTATTAAGTGTGGTCCGTCATAGGATACAAATTGTGTGATGATTTCTGAAAAATCAGAATCAATGTGTTTCAGGATCGATGTAGTAGTGGTGATCCATTGGCGAATGATGCTCGCCAGAAGTCTCAGTAGTACTGGCTTTTCTAAAAAGAGTTGCTTGAGCCCCTGGTCTTGAAGTTGCCTAATAAAAGCTGAGTAGATATCAGTCTCTGAGGCCTCTATCATTAGCTGGGGATTGCTGGCAGCCTCCGCTTTGATATGTTTAATGAATAAGCTAAAGATAACTGGGGAACTCAGGTCCGTTATTTGCTTCAGTAATATTGCCTGCAGGCTAAGAAAGCCATCTTCAGAAAAGTGCTTTGACGGATTGCTGGACAGACCACTGGTAGCTTCTTGAATAGCTTGCTCAACACAAGTTAAAAATAAGTCTTGAAAAGGCAGTTGGTTAGGACGCTTTTGCCACTTCTTTACAGTGCCTTCAGATGCCTGAGTTTGAAGATTCTGCATAATCCACTGGGCATCATCAATCCATTGCGGCATAGAATCCGAAACACTTTTTACTGTGCTAAATCTGCGCAGTACTGACTCAATATCTAAGTTATCCCGTTTTAATCTTTTAGCAAAAAGGTGCCAGTCACCGCTAGCTGTAGCACGACACCATGCTGCTAAGCGAGAGGCGGCTAGACTTGAATGCTCTTTTTGCCCTGGCAGGTCTTGAAAATCACCCGAAAGAATTTCTTCAAAGGTGGTGGCACGAAGATATATCTGCTTTAAAAAAGGGTTCATAAAACTCTGTCATTAGGTCGGGGAAGGGCTAAAAATAAGCTTTTTGCTAGTATAGGCGAGCCCCTAAGCTTATGCATGAGATCGGGGGAGCTTTGAGGCCCTGATCACCCTTCAATATATAAAGCTAAAGCCTGATAGTTGCTCGAGAGATTGCAAGGGCGATAAGCAGCAATTGAGCGAATGTTATCTTCGGTAGATCAGCCTGTACAAGCAATAATCGGTCAAAATGGGAGCAGCCTTTTTCTAAATAAAGTTAAGATAAATAATCTATGAAATGGAGAGATGTATGATTTTTGCAATTTTGTTGATGGATCGCCCGGGAACCGCAGATTTGCGCGTCCAAGTTCGACCTGAGCATCGCGCTTACCTGGCTAAGCTATCCGATCGTATGGCATTTGCCGGACCCCTGACATCGGAAGATGGAAAAACTACTTTGGGTAGTTTGATTGCAATCGACTTCCCTAGCAGGGCGGATGTAGATGCATGGTTACAAGACGAGCCCTACACCAAAGCGGGTGTCTATGAAAAGCCCATCATTAATGTCTTTAACAATATGTGGCCACAGAAAGCAGGCTTTCCACCGGCTTAGCAAAGCATAATCCATCGTTACTCTCCTGAGGGCTTCAGTACCCGTTAAATGTTCTTAAGTCAGTCTTTTCGCCTTAAGTCTTGGCTGCTCCGGCTTGCCATTTTCTTTTGTACCTGCTTAATTCTTTTTTGGGCTGGAGCTCACCTCTTTCTTCCTGGTTTTATTAAAAAGTCCGTATCGCAATTCGGAAACAAGATTGGTTATGAGATCAGCTATCAAGATCTCAGCATCTCTCCCTTAAGTCTGAAGTTAGAACTTAAAGGCCTGCATTTAGCCAAGGTAGGCGAACCCAAATTACTCGAGATTAAAGAGCTGGCCATCACGCTCAAGTGGAGTAAGTTAGCTGGGGGTGAGCTTGGTTTCGGAGAGATTTTGTTAGATGGCCCCAAGATCTTGGTAGAGAAAAAGATGCCTAAGGGCAGTCATCTAGGTGCCTGGAATTGGCAGGAGCTCATAGCTTCTGTAGAGAAGGCTATTCCGCCGCCAGACCCAGCTGAAGTTCAGAAACCAATCAAGATCTCTATTGATCAGTTGCTAGTGAGTTCGGCCTCCTTAATTCTGCTTGATGAAGCTAGCCAGTTAAAAGAAGAGCTCAAGCCATTCACAATGAAGCTTCTGAAGGTCGCCAATTACGATAAGAATGGAGTGGTGAGTGGCATACGCGGTCAATATGACTTCAATCTTGGGGCATTACAGGTATCAATTCCAGGAATAAATAAGACGCTATCTTATGAGCGTGTCGCTATTGCTGGTGGCATAGATAACCCTCAGCCAGGCATCTTAGGCATGCAACTCAACTTGAAGTTAGATGATGGAGAGATGCGTTCACACTGGGATTTCAATACGAATTCCAAATCAGTTGATGGCAAAGTAGAGATTAAAGATCTTGCAATGGCACCTATGATTGCCTTGTTACCAGCAAATAAGGAGCTCATAGGTCAGAGAGGCCTGTTGAATGCGGAGCTCGCTATGAAGTTTGGGGGTAATGCAGATGTAGTCACTGGTGATATTCATATTGCCGATTTGGCAATTATTGAAAAGGGGCAGAAGACGCCTTTGATTGTTTGGAAGATGGCTGATGTTCGCCAGTTTGAATACAAGATCAATAAAGCTAAGCAAGCAGGTAGTAATTCACTATCGATCGATGAGTTGATTGTGGATGCACCAACTCTTCAGTTTGAAATAAATGAAGAGGGCTTTTCTAATTTCAGAAGATTATTTTCTAAGCCAACCACAGAAGAGCCAAAATCTGAGTCAGTTGAAATGGGCAAAACTGAGAGAGATCCTCCATTGATTCTAGATATTCGTTCAATCAATCTGAGGGGTGGAGAAGTCTTTTACTCAGACTTTGCAATGCAACCCCACCTTACAGTGGATGTGAAGAAATTCAATGCTACTCTGTTGGGCGTAAGTAATATCCCTGGACGTTTTGCTACGGTGGCAATGGATGGAGTGGTAGCAGGCTCTGGAAGCTTGCGGGCTAAGGGCCAAGCCTCCTTTGATGATCCAAGGCGTAATCATGACATCTTGATGAGTTTTAGAAATCTGCCGCTCACGGTTTTTAACCCTGCGGCAATGACATTTGCTGGCTATCAAATTGCGAATGGGCGCCTGAACCTTAATTTAAATTACCGTGCGAAAGACGGTGAGCTAAATGGTAGCAATCAGATCGTGATTAAAAAAGTAGTCCTTGGTGATGAGGTGCCAGACTTTAAAGGAAAAAAATTACCACTGAGTTTGGCAATTGCTTTATTAGAAGACTCTGATGACACTATCGATGTCACTGTCAAAATTGCGGGCAATGTCGACTCTCCTGAATTTAGTGCCAGTGGACTAGTTTGGCAGGCTTTGAGTAATGTGTTGACGAATATTGCAACAGCGCCATTTAGGGCGCTCGCTGCTCTGGTGGGTCTAGGTAGTGAAGAAGGGGTGAATGCTGTGCCAGGAGAGGCCGTATTCTTGGTGCCCGATCAAGATCGCTTAGAAAAGTTTGGCGAGTACCTTGCTAAACGCCCAAACTCCAGCTTGGAGATTATTGGTACTTATGACCCCGTGCAGGATAAAAAAGCACTTGCTAGAGCTCAGGCGGATGCCGCTGTTTTGAATGAGGCGGGATTCAAGCTCGTACCCGGTGAGCCTATTCCAGCGCCAAGTTTGTCTGACCCCCGAGTTCAGTCGGGCTTAAGGTCGGCTTATGCGAAATCTATTGGACGAATTAAGCTGGGGCAGCGCCTTTTGACACTTCCGGATGGTGAGCAGCGTAATGAACAATTACATGATGAGTTAATTGCAGGAACAGAAATCACAGAGCTTGAGCTAAAGGAATTAGGAATAAGTAGGGCGCAGGTTGCTTCGGAATTTATGGTTAAAGCCGATCCTGGCCTAAGGGAGCGCATCACTTTAGGTGAGGTCAAGACCGTTGAGGCCGGCAAAGAGGGTATTCCGCTCGATATCAAGATCAGAATCAAGTAGACTTGAGGTCATGAATTCTACAAAAATGCGCATTTTTGCCATCCTTGCATTGATTGCCTCCTTTAGTCTTTCGGGCTGTGGCTCCATTGAGTCAGCCGCCCAGCAAGACTGCACCTCCATCGGCTGGAATATCGGTAGCAAGGGCTATCAGGATTGCTATAAAGCAAGACTCTATGAGCGCAAGTTGGATTACTCCTTACCCCCTGGCGATAAACCCTCCCCATCCCTGATGTAATAGGGTAAACCCTTAATTCAAGTCCTTGAGCGCCGTCAAGGACTTAGGGGTATAAATAACCCAAAATAAAGCGTTATTTTGCATATCTATTAATGGTTTAGCCATTGGTATGCAGGATTAAAAACGGCTGTTCACATAAAAACTAGAGACTAAAAACTATGAATCATCCGAAGCCTTCAGGAGAAGTCAAAGCAGTTGCTATTGCAACGGCAGATGATTTGAGGGAAACCATTCGCCGCAAGAGTAAGTTAAAAGGCCGCCAAGCTGATGATGCCTCTATTGCCCAAGTGCGTCAGTTAATTGGAGATGCGCCGCATCGTCGCGACTTGCTCATCGAGAATCTGCATAAGCTCAATGATGAATATCGTGCTTTGCATGATCGTCATTTGGTTGCTCTAGCAAAAGAAATGAATTTGCCCATGGCAGAGGTATATGAAGTAGCCACTTTCTATCATCACTTTGAGGTGGTACGCGGTAATGATCCAGTAGCCGATATTCTCATTCGTGTTTGTGATGGCATCGCTTGTGAGTTAGCGGGTGCACAAAATCTGTTGGCCAAGCTGCCCAGTATTCTTGGTAATCCAAAGATCAAAGTAGCAGCAGCTCCCTGTGTTGGACGTTGCGAACAGGCGCCTGTTGCAGTTGTGCATCAGTACCCCGTGTTATTTGCCACGACAGATAAGGTATCTGCAGCAGTAAAAAATAATCTAACAACACACCCAATGGCTAAAGATGATGCAATCTTTGAGCCAGCTAGCCTGGCAGAGCGGGGAGTTTCCCCCCAGGGTGAAATGCAAACAGTTTCTCCTGACTATGTTGGCTATGAGTCCTATCGTGCTCAAGGTGGTTACGCATTAGCAAAAGAAATCTTCGACGGCAAGAAAGATGCTGAGAGCATCATCAAGGCGATGGAGAGCTCTGGTCTGCGCGGTCTAGGCGGTGCAGGCTTCCCGGCCGGCAGAAAGTGGCGCATTGTTAAGGATCAAGTAGCCCCTAAATTGATGGCCGTTAATATCGACGAAGGTGAGCCTGGAACATTCAAAGACCGCACTTATTTAGAGCGCGATCCACATCGCTTCCTGGAGGGCTTATTGATCGCAGCTAGTGTTGTTGGTATTGATGCTTGCTATATCTATTTGCGAGACGAATATCACGGTTGCCGTGAATTGCTTGAAGCTGAATTAGCGAAGTTAAAAGCCAATCCGCCATTTAAGTTGCCGACGATTGAATTACGTCGTGGTGCTGGAGCCTATATTTGCGGTGAAGAGTCTGCCATGATTGAGAGTATTGAAGGTAAGCGCGGCGAACCACGCATGCGCCCTCCATACATCGCTCAAGTGGGTTTATTCGGCAGGCCAACCTTAGAGCATAACTTTGAGACCCTTTACTGGGTGCGTGACATTGTGCAACGTGGTCCTGAGTGGTTCAGTTCTTTTGGTCGTCATGATCGTAAAGGGCTGCGCAGCTTTAGCGTTAGTGGGCGCGTCAATAAGCCTGGCGTCAAGTTGGCACCAGCTGGTATCACGATTCAAGAATTGATTGATGAGTATTGCGGCGGCATGCAAGAAGGCCATCAGTTCTATGGTTACTTACCAGGTGGCGCATCTGGTGGTATTTTGCCAGCGACCATGAACGACATTCCGCTCGACTTCGATACCTTGCAGCCTTATGGATGTTTCATTGGCTCTGCTGCAGTCATGGTATTTAGTAATCAAGATAAAGCCCGTGATATGGCTTTGAATGTGATGCATTTCTTTGAGCATGAGAGTTGCGGTCAGTGCACTCCTTGCAGGGTAGGCACTGGTAAAGCAGCCAAGTTGATGCAAGCAAAGTCTTGGGATCAAGACACTTTAGAAGATCTGGCAACCGTGATGGTCGATGCTTCTATTTGTGGCCTTGGCCAAGCAGCACCAAACCCTATTCGTTGTATTCATAAATATTTCCCGCAAGAAGTAGCTTAATAAAAAATTAGGGAAAAACGAGACAAACATGAACGCACCCACAAATCCAAAAGAACTCGAATTGCAAACTGTTGAGTTCAAGCTAGACGGCCAGACGATCATTTCCTATGAAGGCGAAACGATCCTCAAAGCAGCCAAACGCCACGGTATTGATATTCCACACCTGTGTTTTAAGGACGGCTATCGTCCTGATGGCAACTGCCGTGCATGCGTAGTAGAAATTAATGGCGAGCGTACTTTAGCCCCTAGTTGCTGCAGAAGTGCTACTCCAGGTATGGAAGTCAAAGCCAATAGTGAGCGCGCGCTAAAGAGTCAAAAGCTAGTTTTGGAAATGCTCCTCTCCGATATGCCTGACGAAGGTTTTAAGTGGGTTGGGGATAGCAAAGAAGAAGAGCAAAAAAATCAACATGGTGAGCTCAGCACTTGGGCTGCTCGCATGGATGTGACTGTTCGTCCTGAACTCAAGGCACTGCGTCGTGAGAAGGTAAGTAGTGACATCTCCCATCCAGCAATGGCGGTGAACTTAGATGCTTGCATTCAATGTAATCGTTGCGTACGTGCTTGTCGTGAAGAGCAGGTGAATGATGTAATCGGCTACGCCATGCGTGGCGGTCATAGTGAGATCGTATTTGATTTGAATGATCCGATGGGTGAGAGTACTTGCGTTGCCTGTGGTGAGTGTGTGCAGGCTTGCCCAACGGGTGCTTTAATGCCTAAGGGCTTGATTGGTTCACAAACTGTTGATCGCAAAGTAGATTCTGTTTGCCCATTCTGTGGCGTAGGTTGCCAAATCACTTACAACGTTAAAGACGAGAAGATTGTCAGTGTTGAAGGTCGTGATGGACCTGCAAACCACAATCGCTTATGCGTCAAAGGCCGTTTTGGTATGGATTACATTCATAATCCACAGCGCCTAACAAAACCACTGATTCGTAAAGCAGGCGTTCCAAAAGATGAATCTATCTTAGAAGGCAAGCAAGACTGGTCTGATATCTTCCGTGAAGCTAGCTGGGAAGAGGCGCTTGCGTTTGCAGCCGGAGGTTTGAAGAAGCTTAAGGATCAACACGGCTTAAAAGTATTGGCTGGTTTTGGTTCAGCTAAAGGTAGCAACGAAGAGGCTTATTTATTCCAGAAGCTAGTTCGCACTGGCTTTGGTAGCAATAACGTAGACCACTGCACGCGACTGTGCCATGCCTCATCTGTAGCGGCACTCTTAGAGGGTGTGGGCTCTGGCGCAGTTAGCAATCAAGTGAATGATGTGGAACACTCCAGCATGATTTTCTTGATTGGCTCTAATCCAACAGCTAATCACCCAGTTGCGGCAACTTGGTTTAAGAATGCGGCTAAACGTGGAGCCAAGATTGTGTTATGCGATCCCCGTATGACCGACATTAGTAAGCATGCATGGCGTACGATGCAATTTAAGCCAGACACGGATGTGGCGATGCTCAATGCCATGATCTATACCATTATTGAAGAAGGTCTAGTAGATAAAGACTTTGTTCAAAACCGTGCGAATAATTTTGCAGCCTTAAAAGAAAATATCAAAGGCTACAGTCCTGAAGCAATGGCGCCAATCTGCGGTATTCCTGCAGAAACTCTGCGTGAAGTCGCTAGAGAATTTGCAACGACCAAGTCTGCAATGATCTTATGGGGTATGGGCGTCAGTCAGCACGTACATGGTACGGATAATGCGCGTTGCTTGATTGCCTTAGTCAGTATTACCGGTCAAATTGGTAAGCCTGGATCAGGATTGCATCCACTGCGTGGTCAAAATAACGTTCAAGGCGCAAGTGATGCTGGTTTGATCCCAATGATGTTCCCCAATTATCAACGTGTTGATAATCCAGAAGCCCATGCTTGGTTTGAGAAGTTCTGGGATACGCCATTAGATAAGAAGCCAGGCTATACCGTGGTAGAGATCATGCATAAGATCACAGCGCCCGATAGTGATCCGGATAAGATTCGTGGCATGTATGTCGAAGGTGAAAATCCAGCGATGAGTGATCCAGATTTAAATCATGCACGTCATGCTCTAGCTGCTCTTGAGCACTTAGTTGTGCAAGATATATTCATGACAGAAACTGCGCTTTTGGCCGATGTTGTATTGCCGGCCAGTGCTTGGCCTGAAAAGGTAGGTACCGCTAGCAATACTGACCGTATGGTACAGATGGGCAAGAAAGCAATCGACCCTCCTGGTGATGCCAAGCCTGATTTGTGGATCATTCAAGAGATCGCTAAGGGTATGGGATTGAATTGGAATTACCAAGGTCCTGATGCCGGTGTTGCAGAAGTGTATGACGAGATGCGCCAGGCCATGCATGGCGCTATTAAAGGTATTACTTGGGAGCGCCTTGAGAAAGAGTCTAGCGTTACTTACCCATGCTTATCTGCAGAAGATCCAGGTCGACCAATCGTATTTGATGATCAATTTGCAACTGGTGACGGTAAAGTGAAGCTTGTTCCTGCCGATATCATCCCAGCAAATGAGCGTCCAGATACTGAATACCCATTTGTATTAATTACTGGTCGTCAGTTGGAGCATTGGCACACAGGCAGTATGACGCGTCGCGCCACAATATTAGATGCCATTGAGCCAATGGCTACTGTCTCCATGCATGGCGAGGATATGACTCAGTTAGGCGTATCAGCCGGGGATGTGATTACTGTCCAATCTCGCCGAGGTGAAGTAGCAATTCACGTTAGAAGAGATGACGGTACGCCGCGAGGGGTCATCTTCATCCCGTTTGCCTACTACGAAGCTGCCGCTAACTTGATTACTAATTCAGCGTTGGACCCGTTTGGCAAGATTCCAGAGTTTAAGTATTGCGCTGTGAAGCTTGCTAAAGGTGGTCAGGCATCTGCATTGATGGGCTATGGCACCAATGATCCCAAGCTTAATCCAGCGGCGATTGTCTAAGTAAATATCTACCAAGTCACAAAAGGGCTCCCATAAGGAGCCTTTTTGTATTTAAATCCCTATTTTTTATCTACTTTTCACGCGATAGCTTGTGTGGACATTTGCCTCATAATGTTTATATGAATAATGCGCCTCAATTAACACCGCATGATAAGTTAGCAATTAGCTTGGTAGAGCTTAAAGAAAAAATTCATGCAGCTTGCAGGGACAATCCTGACCTTCCCATGTCCTTCGTAAGGGCATCACTCATCTCATTAAGTGCCTCTAAGGGCAATTCGACTAAATTTGTACCGCGATCTACTAAAAATAAGTAAATGTCAGCTTTGTGTATTTGCCCTTTAGAATGAACCCTCTATGGCCAGCTCCAAACCCTCTTCAAATTCCACCGCTAAAGCTGAACTTCCCGTCCTGATCATCGGGGCTGGATTAGCCGGTCTTACCGTCGCTTTACACATGGCTGAGTCGCAGCCAGTGATTTTGATGGCTAAACGGGGTTTAGGTGAGGCAGCTACCGCCTGGGCGCAAGGTGGCATAGTTGGGGTGGTTGATAAAGAACATGACAGCATAGATTCGCATGTGGCTGATACCTTGGATGCGGGTGCTGGTCTCGTTGTGGAGTCTACTGCGCGTTATATCGCTGAAGAAAGTGCTGAAGCTATTCGTTGGTTGGTAGAGCAGGGTGTCCCGTTTACAACTGATGAAACTGGGCCGATGGGTCTGCACTTAACGCGCGAGGGTGGCCACAGTCATCGTCGTATTGCGCATGCTGCGGACGCAACCGGTAAGGCCATCCATGAAGTGCTTTTAGATAAAGCCAGAGCCCATAAAAATATTCAGATCTTAGAGCATTGGATTGCACTTGATCTCATTACCAATCGTCAATTGGATCCTAAGACTCAACGTAGCAAGCCCAATCGTTGCTATGGTGTGTACGCACTCGATATTAAAAATAATCGTGTAGAGACGATAGAAGCTAAGTCAGTGGTTTTGGCTACCGGTGGTGTGGGTAAGGTCTATCGCTATACGAGTAATCCGGATACAGCCACCGGTGATGGTATTGCTATGGCTTGGCGTGCAGGTTGTCGCGTAGGCAATATGGAATTTATTCAGTTTCATCCGACCTGCTTGTATCACCCCAGCGATCGTACATTCCTAATTACTGAAGCCATGCGCGGTGAAGGTGGCTTACTGAAATTACCTGATGGCACACGCTTTATGCCTGAACATGATGAGCGTAATGAGCTTGCTCCGCGTGACATTGTTGCAAGAGCTATTGACTTTGAAATGAAAAAGCATGGATTGGATTACGTTCATCTGGATGCCACGCATTTAGGCGAGGCATTTATTAAAGAGCATTTCCCGATGATCTATGCACGTTGTTTAACTCTGGGTTTGGATATTACGAAGGAGCCCATTCCGGTTGTTCCTGCAGCACATTACACCTGTGGCGGTGTAGTCACCGATCTCAAAGGACGCACTGATTTACCGGGACTCTACGCAGTAGGCGAGGCAACCTATACCGGTCTGCATGGCGCCAATCGTTTAGCAAGCAACTCTTTGTTGGAGTGTGTGGTGATTGGTAAGGCTGCCGCAGAAGATATTTCAAGCCTAAAGACTCCAGCAATGCCAAGCTTACCTTTATGGGATGAGAGTCAAGTCGAGGATGCTGACGAGCAGGTGGTTATTGCCCATAACTGGGATGAGCTGCGTTCCTTAATGTGGAACTACGTTGGTATTGTCAGAACTAATCGACGTCTGGAACGAGCCCTGCATCGCATTAAGCTGCTGCGTTATGAGGTGCAAGAGTATTACGCTAACTTCAAAGTAACTCGTGACCTCATTGAGCTTCGCAATCTTTTGGAGTGTGCAGAGCTGATTGTCCGCTCAGCCTTAATGCGCAGAGAAAGTCGTGGTCTACATTACAGTCGGGACTATCCTGGTACTTGGGCAGTCTCTTACCCAACTATTCTCACTCCTCAAGCAGAGGGTGCTGAGAGCAGCTCTGCCTCTTAAGTTGACTGTGTACATAGGCTCATTTTTTGGTGATAAGCTAATGCAATCTCACAAGGAAATTCATGGCCAGCTTTAAAGAGGACATATACGAACATATCTCTGCGGTATTTCAAACCATAGCAGATGAAATCAAAACCGCTCTTAACTTCTTAAAAGAAGTATGGCCCCTCATCTTTTTATTGCTTCTTGCGCTAATCATTGTCATTTGGCTTGCAAAGCCAGCACCCCCAGGCAAAGTATCAATGGCTACCGGTATCGGTGGATCCTATAAGGTATTAGGTGAAAAGTATCGCGCTTACTTTGAGAAAAAAGGCATTGAGCTCATACTGGTGGATACCCGTGGCTCCAAAGAGAATCTCCAGCATTTGATAGATCGCAAGGATCCTATTCAGGCAGCTTTAGTTCAGGGTGGCATGATTGCCGTAGAAAATTTATCAGGCGTTCAGTCGCTTGGTAGCGTTGATTATGAGCCGGTGTGGATTTTTTACCGTAAGAATACTTTTAAAGAGGGTATTCACGTATCTGATCGAGATATTGCCAAACTCAGAATTAATATTGGGGCAGTTGGAAGCGGTACTCATGCTCAAGCAGTGAAGATCATGGCGCTCAATCATCTAAACCCGGAGGCGCCTAATTTGTCCAGCATGAGTAACTCTGAGGCTGTTAGTGCGATTGAACAGGGAGCGATTGATGCCGTATTTTTGGTTGATGGATACGACTCACCAAATGTGCAAAAGCTAATCAAAAACCCAGATATTCACTTGGTGACATTCAGTCGTGCTGATGCTTACACCCATTTATTGCCGTATTTCGAGGAATTGCTGGTGCCAATGGGGGGCTTTGATCTTGGAAAAAATAGTCCAGATCACCCCATTCAACTGATTTCTACTACGACTAATCTTTTAATTGACGATCGTCTACACCCAGCAATCCAAGTTCTCTTCTTGGAGGCCGCTAAAGAGATTAACGGAGCAAAATCCTATTTCTCAAAGGCAGGAGAGTTTCCGGTCTATATGAATACTGAAGCTCCCTTGAGTCAAGAGGCCAAGTTTTATTATGAAAAAGGTACGCCGACCTTGATGAAGTATTTGCCATTTTGGCTAGCGGAATTTGTAGAGCGAATGTTTTTCCTCTTACTCCCTTTCGCAGCTTTTGCGTACCCAGTGATCAAATCCATTCCGACTTACAGAACTAATTTGGCTAAGAAGCAAATTAATTCAATCTATAAAGAATTGGATAAATTTGAGCAGAATACGATCCAAACTTTTGATCCTAATCGTCGTGCCGAATACATTGAGATACTTAATGAGATGGAGCGGAGGGTGCTTAGCTCAAAAGCTGCTAAGTTTGCAACGGCTGATTGCTATAGCTTGCGCAGTAATATTGAATTCATCCGCAATGCGCTCGAGAAACAGCTGATATATAAGGGTAGGGAACGCTAAAACAAAAAGGATTTAGCCTAAGATTCTCATGGAGAAATCAACCGCATGTACATCCTTGGTCAACTTTCCAAGAGAGATGCGGTCTACACCAGTGCTAGCAATGGCGCGCATCTGATCAAGATTGATACCGCCAGAGGCTTCTAATAAAGCACGTCCAGCGGTGATAGCGACAGCTTGCTTCATTTGCTCAGTGTTGAAGTTGTCAATCAAGATGCTTTTAGCGCCTGCAGCTAAGGCTTCTTCCAGTTCCGCAAAGTTTTCCACTTCAATCTGAATATCTACTCCAGCATTAAGGGCTTGAGCATTCTTTAATGCTGCAGTCACACTGCCAGCAGCAGCAATATGATTTTCTTTAATGAGGATGCCATGCCACAGCGCTAGGCGTTGATTTTTACCACCACCAACTAATACGGCGTATTTTTGTGCCTGACGTAACCCTGGAATAGTCTTGCGCGTATCTAACACGGCGCAGCCTTTAGGATTTGGGCTTGCACCGACAATCGCATCCACATGCTGGCGCGTAATGCTAGCTGTCCAAGACAGCGTTTGTAAGAAATTAATACAAGTACGCTCAGCAGAGAGTAGGGCTTGAGAGTCGGCCTCAATGTCGCAGACTTTAGTGTCCGGCTTCATGAGATCGCCTTCCATGTATTGCCAAGTAACCCGTGCATTGGGATCGAGCTTCTTCAATGTTCCTTCAAACCAATCTACGCCACAAAGCACAGCTTCCTGACGAACGATCAGCTGAGCCTTTACTGGCTTACTTGGAACCAGTTTCGCAGTCCAATCGCCAGTGCCGATGTCTTCCATCAATGCATCAGCAATATTCCGTTGACGAGCTAGTTCTAGAGTTTCGTTGTAATCAAACATAATTTTTTATTAAGCTACGCCAATGTTCTTTACAAAACCATGCTGGGCTTTAGCGAGAAAGTCTGGATGATTTTTGGTGAAGTCGAGCATACGCTCAATGCATCCTAAGGCTCGAACGCGAATCGGTTCGTCGATGAAAATTTCACCAGAAGCATTTTCAAGGCAATTCAAAATACCTTGTAAGCCATTCATGGCCATCCAAGGGCAGTGGGCACAACTCTTGCAGGTTGCACTGTTTCCGGCAGTAGGTGCCTCGATCAGTGTCTTGTTAGGCGCCAGCTGGCGCATACGATGCAAGATTCCGTTATCGGTAGCCACAATATATTCAGTAGCAGAGCCTTCTACTACTGCCTTAATCATGGCAGAGGTAGAACCTACAACGTCTGCAAGGTCAACTACTGCTTGGGGCGATTCTGGGTGAACCAAGATCATGGCATTAGGATGAGCGGCTTTAAGCATCTCTAATTCAACCGCTTTAAATTCATCATGCACAATGCAAGCGCCATTCCAGAGCAACATGTCAGCACCAGTTTGTTCTTGAATGTAACGACCTAAATGACGATCAGGTGCCCATAAGATTTTTTTGCCTTCAACTTTCAATTGATGAACGATGGCTAGAGCGCAAGAGCTGGTAACCATCCAATCCGCTTGTGCTTTAACAGCTGCCGAGGTATTCGCATACACCACCACAACACGATCAGGATGTAATGCCCGAAATTTAGCGAAGTCACTAGCTTCACAACCTAAATCTAAAGAGCAGGTTGCATCCAGATCGGGCATGAAGACGCGTTTTTCGGGGCTGAGTATCTTGGCGGATTCGCCCATAAAGCGCACACCAGCAACAATGAGGTTTTTGGCTGGATGATTTTTACCAAAGCGTGCCATTTCTAAAGAGTCTGAAACAAAGCCGCCAGTCTCCATTGCTAAATCCTGAATGTCGCCATCGACGTAGTAGTGGGCGACTAAGGCTGCATCTTTCTCAACCAATAATTGCTTAATGCGAGCAATGACAGTCGCCTTATCAGCGCCATGAAGTTGCGGAGGCGTCTTGGCCCAAGCTTGGGCAGTACAGGTGACTCCAGCAGCATTTTGCTGGGGGTAATCAAAGGCAATAGGGGTGCTAACAGTTGAATTCATATGAAATCTTAATCGACAGACCATTATTTTGTCTGAAATCAGATAATTTAGGCCAAAGGCGCTTGTTATCCCTTAAGCTAATGGGAATTCACCTTATTCAAAGTAAAATTTATACATTATTTATCAAGACCTTAGCTTGATATACACCTCAAATACTTAACCGCCCAACATGTCCTTTATTTCTCTTTGCCATTCCAAAAAAACACGTATTGCCTTGGTGGTGATTAGCCTTTCAGTATCTACGCAAGTATTTGCACAGGTAGATGCTGGCGCATTACAGCAGAACCTAGAGAAGCAATTGCCATTGCCATCTCCTTTAGCGCTTCCAGAGCCTAGCTCAAGAGATGGTGCTCGACCAGGTGAAGCGCGTAAGGATGAAGTGACTTTTCAGGTGACGCAGTTTGTTTTGGAAGGTATTAGCATTCTTCCAGAAGCCAGCATTCAAGAGGTGTTAAAGCCTTGGGTAGGCCGTGCAGTTAATTTTGATGATTTACAAAAAGCCTGCGATGCTGTTGTGGATTTCTATCGCAAGAGTGGATTTACAGTGCAGGCAATATTACCTCCACAAAAAATTGCTAACGGGGTTGTAAAAATCTTAGTAACTGAAGCGAAGTTGAGTAGCGTCATTGTTGATACTCCAAATGGTCCTACACGTTTTAGTAAAGAAACTGCCGCTCAATACATTACTTATGCAAATCCAGTAGGTCAGCCGCTCAATACTCAAGCCATTGAGCGTGCTTTGATTATTCTTAATGAGACACCTGGTGTTATGGTCTCCAGCCAATTGGAACCAGGTGAGAAGGATGGCGAGACTGCATTGCGCTTACAACTCACAGAGCCACAGTGGTATCAGGGTAGGGTAGAGGCAAATAACTATGGCAGTAGAACAACTGGAGCAAATCAGGGGGTTATTGCTTTAAGTGGGATCAACCCATTGGGTATTGGTGATCAAATATCAGTGAATGGTATTTATTCAGAAGGCTCGCAATATGTGCAATCTGCCTACTCTTTGCCAGCGTCCAGGGATGGCCTGCGCTTAGGGTTAGCTGGAACTTTTTTGAACTATAAGAACGTTAGCAATTACGCAAATACAGCCAATGCTGGTTATGGTGATGCGTGGACTACTGGTGTCAGTGCTGCATACCCATTAGTTAGGACTCAGGGCACTAACGTAAACGTAACAGCCAACCTCGATATCAAACAATACACGAACAATAATAGCCAAACTTTAACGACCATCAGCGCCTACAACATCAGAAATGCAACCGTAAGTATTGCAGGCAATCATTACGATAATTTAGGGGGTGGCGGTGTTAGCTCTGGCTCTCTAGCTGCTGTAATGGGTAACCTCAATATTCTTTCTACCAGTTTTGGTTACGGCACCAGTACCCCTTATGGTCAATATACGCCTTCTAGTTTTGCCAAGTTCACCTTTGCAGGCAACCGCACTCAACAATTGACTGAAGATGGATCAACTACTGCATATGTTGCAGTGAGCGGGCAGTTTTCTTCTGTGAATTTAAATTCTGCAGAGCAAATCTATATGGGCGGTCCTTATGCCGTCCGTGCTTATCCTGTTGCGCAAAGTGGAGGATCACAAGGCGGTATTGGTACTGTTGAACTGCGCCATCAATTTCCAGAGCGTATTACTGCGAGTATGTTTTATGACGTAGGCCTAGTACAGCAATACAAAAATACCTACCAAAATTGGCAGGGCCTTACTAATGCAAACAATACTTATTCTTTGCAGGGTGCAGGCCTTGGTTTGAAATGGGATTGGCAGGGTTGGAATCTAGGCGCCATGGTTGCGTGGCAAGTTGGTAAGAACCCTTTATATAGTTCAACAGGCCAACAGGTTGCCACTGATGGCACAACTACCAATCCACGTGGCTGGTTTACTGGTAGTTATCAGTTTTAATTGCTTGAGCTAAACAGACAAGTGATCGCACTCAAACAATTCTTAGCAATATTTCTAATAAAAATAGCGATGCTGTCTACTCTTGGTAGCGTGAGAGCACAGACAAAGCCGGTTACCAAAGCAGAGCCACAGACTCAGGCTCAACCCCAATCTCAATCAGAAATTAAATCCGAACCAAAGGCTGACTTTGAGTTTATTGCCACCGTTAACGGTGTGCCGATTACACAAGGCTTATTTAATCTCAATCTTCAAGCAGCTCTGGCTCAGGGGCAAAAAGATACTCCACAATTACGGGAGTCCATTAAGAATGAATTGATCAATCGTCAATTGATTGCGCAAGAGGTTGTCAAGCAAGGTTTAGATAAGGAAATCGATCTACCAGATCAAATTACCCAACTACGTCAAAATTTGTACCTTCAGGCGTTAATAGAAGATCATCTCAAGAAAAATCCCGTTACTAATGAAAATCTAAGAGAAGAGTACGAGAAGCAAAAGCAATACCTTGGAGGCGGTACAGACCAAGCAACCCAATATAAAATTAGTCAAATCATTCTTAAATCTGAATCTGAGGCTATCGCAACCATCGGACGCCTACAAAATGGCGATTTATTTGCGAAAGTGGCTAAAGAGGTGTCCTTGGATACAGTTACTAAACCTCAAGGTGGATCCTTAGGTTGGATTAGCCCCGCACAACTAGCTCCTCCAATAGCGGATGTTGTGGGAACCCTAGGTAAGGGTGGCTTTAATAAGACGCCAATCAAAGCTTCTGATGTCTGGGTCATTATTCGGGTAGACGATGCCCGTTCATCCAAGATTCCTAGCTTTGAAGCTTCAAAAAATCAACTTAGACAAGCCATTATTCAACAGTATTTAGCGGAAACGCTTAAGCGCTTACGCATGTCCTCAAGGGTAGTCCAGTGAGGCGATTCCTCATCAGTATTCTGATACTGGTTTCTGTAAATTCAGGTTTTGCAAAGGCTGAAAAGCTAGTATTTCAAAACTGGGTTGCTGAACTCAATGGTCAGATTAATGAGGCATATACCGTCAACGGACCTCAATCTTCATTTGGTATGTTTTGCTCAGGGGAGCAATGTCTTTTTTACCTTCACCAAAACCTGCGCTGTACACCCGGAGAAAAATACTCTGTGCTCATGAATGGGCCACCAAGTTCTTCCGCTCTTACTATGGAGTGCACGCAAATTAACGGCAATCTTTTTCAGATACTAAAACCATTTGATGAGGTGCTAAAGGGTATTCAAAATGGAGAATCAATTGGCTTTGCAGTTGCACTTCAATCTGGCGCATTTGCAGTGAATCGTTTTAGTTTGGCAGGATCAAAATCCGCCATCAATCAAGTCATGCAAGAAGCAAATCAAAGCAAGCAAAATAAAGCAATACCCTCAATACCAGCGCCTAAAAAATCATCTTCACCAGAGATAAAAATATAAAAGCAAGGCACTACTTTTCTCAAAAAAATTAAGAAAATATTCCCCAAAAACAGTGAGTTTACTAAGTGAATTGAGGCGCCCAAAATCCCGATATTATGGATAATTACTCTCTAGGCATCAGTCAGCAAATGTAAGACTCTTTATAAATACTAGCTCTGCGGGGAGGATGCATTGCACAATTGCAATAAGTTAGCTGTTGGGCTAATATTTGACATAGTTTTTGATCTAAATCAAACTCATTTTTAGTATGAAATTCGGCAATAAATATTCATTAGTTTTCTAGTAAGTTTTTGAGTGAGACTCAATTCTTTTGATAGTGTTAATAAAGAAAAAGTAAATGAGCATACTGTTTTTCAATCATCACTTTATCTACGAAAGTGATCGGTTCAGATAAATTTTTCTGGACCAAAAATTCTGATCATGTAGATCAGCAAACAAACACAACCTGTAATTTCAAAGTCACCTATTTAGCGCAAAAATTTGCCCCTTTATTGGGTTTTTTTGCATTTTGTTGGTGCAAAAAGTCCGACCATAAAATTGGTATTAAAAATTCTGCACTAAGCTTTGGAAGTTACATAGCAACTTTTTTCATGGGAACTTGCCTACTAGTCGGAACTGCATCAGCAAATCCTACTGTCCCAAATCTTCCAAATGCCCTCCCAACCAACGGAAAAGTTATCGCCGGAAACGCCACTATTGCTTCATCTCAAAATTCCACTTCAGCAACCCTGACTGTGAACCAAACTTCGCAACGTGCGGTAGTGAACTGGGATAGTTTTAACGTCGGTAAAAATGCGACCGTTACGTTTAATCAACCCAACGCTAATGCAGTGACTTTGAACCGCGTGACTGGTGCAAC
>CALRYF010000005.1:0-201769 GCA_943372325.1 Polynucleobacter meluiroseus
AAGCCATCTTCGGAGTTCATCATTTTGACCATGACATCGATTAAGTCATCGACATAGCAAAAGCTTCTGGTTTGCTGGCCATCACCATAAATAGTGATGTCTTTGCCTTGCAAGGCTTGCACAATAAAGTTACTCACAACCCGGCCATCGTTAGGATGCATGCGTGGTCCGTAGGTATTAAAGATTCTGACTACCTTGATATCTAAATTGTGCTGACGGTTGTAATCAAAAAAGAGGGTTTCTGCGCAGCGCTTACCTTCGTCATAGCAGGAGCGAATGCCAATCGGATTGACCTTACCCCAATACGCCTCTGGCTGAGGATGCACTTCTGGGTCGCCATACACCTCGCTAGTGGAGGCCTGGAGGATACGGGCTCTGGTTCTTTTAGCCAGGCCGAGCATATTAATGGCACCGTGCACACTAGTCTTAGTAGTTTGTACCGGATCGTATTGGTAATGCACTGGTGAGGCTGGGCAAGCGAGGTTATAGATCTGATTGGTTTCTACATACAGCGGGAAAGTGACATCGTGACGCATCAGCTCTAAGCGAGGGTTTGCTAGTAAATGCGCTAAGTTCTCTTTAGTGCCTGTGAAATAGTTATCGACCACTAAGACATCATTACCTTCTTTAAGAAGTTTCTCAGTGAGATGGGAGCCTAGAAAGCCTGCGCCACCGGTGATGAGGATTTTGTTCATGTGTAATCTCTATAAGGAAAGTGGTATTGAATGGAATCTACTATTTATCTATTTTTGGAGTATTCCAACCAGCTGATCGATAAGCATAGACAATTTCGGCTAGTACGATAGATAAGGATGTCATAAAGAAGATGAGGCCTAGTACAAAAGTCCAAATAACATAGGTTGCCTGTAGGGAGCGAACAGCGCCAGCCTGAAAGAAAAATAGTTCAAGAACAGTTAATGAAATAAAGACGCCACTGAGCACATCAAAGAAGATGGCGGCCGTACAAAGACGACCACGAATCTGGGCCTCATCAGCCTCTTTATTCATATGTTGTAAAAGTACAGCATCTTTTACTTCGCCGCGATCAATAGAGTGTCGAATCGAACGCATACGATCAACCGACCTAGCAAGACGGCCAGAGATGGCGTTGATTAAAGTAGCTACAGCTGTTAACAAAAACACCGGTGCCAAGGCTAGCTGGATATTATTCGTAATTGCGTCTATTGATGCATCCATAAGAATTTCCTGAACTTATTGCATTACTTAATGGTTAATGGGACCAGGCTATTAAGCCAGTATAGGAAGTAAATAAAACTAGCAATCCAAATGCAATTCGATACCAAGCAAATGGAATAAAGTTATGGTGAGCTACATAATGAATTAACCAACGCACGCAAATAAAGGCGGAGATAAATGCGGCAATAAAACCCACAATAATTGCCAGCGTAAATTCTCCGGAGAAAGCGACTGGGGCTTTCCAAAGCTTAATCAGCTCGTAAGCAGTAGCGCCACCAATGACTGGAATAGCCAAGAAAAAAGAAAACTCGGTTGCTACTGCGCGCGGCAGTCCGAACAACATACCTCCAATAATGGTTGCGCCCGAACGTGATGTTCCTGGAATCAAAGCCGTACATTGCGCTATACCAACTTTCAAGGCATCAAAGGGAGTGAGGTCATCAATCGATTGAATGTGACTAGGAACGGTTGTAATCTTTTGCTGCCGACGCTCGGCCCAAAAAATAATGAGGGCACCAACAATAAAAGCACTAGCCACTGGAATAGGTGAAAACAGAACTGCTTTGATATATTTTCCAAATAAGAAAGCCAAGCCCATCGCCGGAATTGAAGCAATTAGCAGATTCAGGACAAAACGACGAGCAACAACACTGCCGCCAAAAGACGTGACGACTTTAATCAGTTTTTGACGGAATTCCCAGCAAACTGCCAGAATGGCTCCGAACTGAATGATCACTTCAAAAGCCTTGCCGCGATCATCGTTAAAGTCGAGCAAATCACCGACTAATATGAGGTGCCCAGTACTTGAGATCGGTAAAAACTCCGTTAATCCCTCGACCACCCCCAGAATGACTGCTTTTAGTAACAAAATTAGATCCATGGGGCAAATTTTATAGGTATATAGAAAGCCGCTCGGGGTATTTGGCAAAATAGTGTCTAAATGAGCATTTTGAATAAATTAGCCTTAAACTGCATGGCACATTGAAAAGTATCCGAATTACATGATCCCAGCCCGCTTCAGACTCTCTCGACTTACCGCCTTTGGTTTGATCCTGAGTCAAGCACTTGGCCTTGGAACATGGTCATTCCAAGCATCGGCCCAAAGCCCTAATGCAGCAGCAAGACCCGCCTTACCTACCCCAATGAGTGCATCCACCCTAATTGGCTTGGAGCAACCGCCACAGATAGCACCACCGCTAAGTAAGCCGGCTGTACCAGCAGTCTCTGCACCTTCAAATTTGATTGGGAATAGAGTTACTGATACCAAGGGGCAACAGAATGATTTAATTCAGCTGTATCAAGAAGCCGCCTTTAGTGATCCAGTATTAACCGCTGCTCGCTTTAACTACCAAGCTAGTAAAGAGCTTTTCTGGCAAGGCTTCTCTTTATTAATGCCCCAAGCTAATGCTACCCCTACTGGAACTCGCTACTATCAACATGGCACTGGTAGTACAGTGGTTTCTAATAGTCCTGGAAACTCGCGCGTCTTTGACCAAAAGAGTTATACCGTCACCCTGACCCAGCCAGTATTTAACGTTGCGGCATTAGAGCTTTTTAAGCAAGGGGACCTTAATACTAAATTAGCGGATATGCGCTTCTTCTCAGCTCAACAAGATCTCATCTTACGAGTATCACAAGCGTATTTTGATGCGCTCACTAGTCAAGATAATGTTGCACTCTATAAAAATAAAAAAGATCTGATCAAGCAGCAGCTCGAAGTTGCTCAAGCAAAATTTGATGCAGGCCTTGCAACTATTGTAGATGTCAATACCGCTCAAGCGGCTCTAGACTTAGCTAACTCCCAAGAGATCGCTTCACAGGCTGATCTAATTGTTAAGCGTGGTGCCCTAGAGCAAATTGTTGGGCGCCCTGTAGGTGCCTTAAAGCCACTAGTTAAGGATGCCAAGATTGAAGGTGTCCTTAAAGATCCGCGCAGTAAGAGTAAGGATGCTAAAGGCAACCCTATTGCCGAAAGCGTTAACCCAAGCCTGCCACCTGGACAAACTTTGGATGATTGGATTAACCAAGCAGAATCGTCCAACTTTAATGTTTTGGCAGGCCAACTTTCTGTCAGTGTTGCTGAAAGTACCTATCGTGGTTCCCAAGCTTTAAATTATCCAACTGTTAATTTTGTAGGGACAACAGGTTACAACACCTCAAATGGTACCCCCAATAATTACTCGCCATCTAGCACGAATGTATACAACAATACAGTTGCGCTACAAATGACAATCCCTTTAGTATCGGGTGGCTATAACAGCTCCCTTATTAGGCAAAATGCAGCGCTTCTAGATGCAGCTAAAGCCAACTACGATAACTATCGTCGTACGGCTGCACAAAACACTAGGACTGCCTTTACTGGATTCTATGGTGGCCTCGCAAGCGTTAAGGCCTATGAAGCAGCAGAACGCTCAACCTCATCTGCATTAGAGTCAAGCAAGCTTGGTTTTCAAGTAGGCACTTTAATCAACATTGATGTGTTAATTGCGCTGGATTCAGTAATTAATACCCGCTCTTTGCTGCAGCAAGCACGGTACAGCACGATTCTGAATGCAATTAAATTAAAGGCACACGCTGCTGCATTAACAGATGAAGACTTAGTCGCAATTAACGCTTTACTGCGTTAAGCAAGCAAATTTAAAGAAGCTTCAATAACCTCGGCTACCTTTGGTGGCGTCTGAATATCGCCCACATTACGAATATTGTCAGACCAATATCCTTCTGTCTTCCATCTGGGCGAGTCACAATAGATTTCTACTGTAGGCCTACCTAACACTGCTGCAAGATGGGTGAGGCCTGTATCAACACCTACCGTCAGAGCAGCACCAGCGGTAACTGAGAATGCATCCTGAATTGAAAATGCTGGTGGTACTAGTGCATTGGGGATTTGTATAGCAATTTCCTGACTGACTGCTCGTTCAGCTAAATTACCCCAGGGTAGAACCACCTGATAACCTCGGCCGGCCAACTCCTTACCCAGAGCAATCCAATCTTCATTAGGCCAACGTTTAGCCTCTCTAGCGGTCGAATGAAAACATAAGACATACGGCTGCTTTAATCCATCGAGGGCTCCACTGGAATGTACATTCAGAGAATCAATGTAGGCCTTTGGATAAAACTGCGGAGCATCGGTGCGATCAACTAGCGGCCAATCTAAAGCGGAAGACATGACCCAGCGTGAGCGATCCACAGCATGACACTGGGTTGGCACTTGCACAGACTGATTGTATAAAGATCGCGCTATAGGTTCGTAGCCAGAAAACTCTGTCGCATTAGCTAGACCAGCAACTACCACATTAGACGTCTTGCTAGCCAGAGAGCAAACAATAGCTGATTTGAGCAGTCCTTGCGTTTCAATCAATACGTCATAAGTTACTGCTTGTAGATCTTTTTTGAAGGCAAAGAATTGCCGCCATGTAGAGAGCTTGAGTAGATTTTTTTTCCAACGCCGTAAACCAAAAGGAATAATGCGATCTATTCCCTTAAAGCCATCCTTAGACAGCAGTGGAATCAATAAATGAACATAAGCCTCCTCCACCACCCAATCAATTTGTGCATTTGGTAAACGCGCTCGCAAATCCCAAACAATAGGTAGGTTATGAAGTACATCCCCTAAAGAAGAGAGCTTCACTAACAAAATCTTAGGATTTGGGGGGGTAGCCTTTGAATGGGTCGAAGATAAATCGCTCATAAGAGGATTATCTTATCTTTTCGAAATTACCCAACCGAAGATTAGAACTTAGGCGCTGCATCCCAAAGCAAGCCAGCAGCATCTTTGGCATTCATATTCGGCTGTACGCCTACAGGCAGAGGCCACTCAATACCTATTGTTGGATCATTCCAAGCCAGGCAAGCCTCGCTCTGTGGGTGATAGTAATCGGTCGTTTTATACAAAAACTCAGCTGTTGGTGTGAGTACTAAAAAACCATGTGCTAATTGAGCCGGAATCCATAATTGCTTATGGTTCTCCGCACTTAACTCAACACCAACCCATTTTCCGTAAGTTGGCGAGTCTTTACGAATATCAACCGCCACATCAAATACGCTACCTGCTACCACTCGCACTAACTTTCCTTGGGTCTGCTCTAGTTGATAGTGCAAGCCGCGCAGTGTCCACTGACGTGAAAAAGAGTGGTTATCTTGCACGAACTCCACATTTAGGCCCGTGGCTTTAGTAAAGTCTTCCGCATTAAATGACTCGGTAAACCAACCCCGTTCATCACCAAATATCTTTGGCTCCACAATGAAAACATCGTGAATCGCGGTTGGTGTTAACTGCAACTTAGATGGTGCGCTCATTTACCAGCCTTTTTAGCTGAAAGAGCAATTGGTTGAGCAGAAGTATTGATCTCATGCAAAATCTTACTGAGATACTGTCCATAACTATTTTTACTCAACTGCGCAGCTACTTTTTGCACTGTTTCTGCAGTGATCCAGCCCTGACGATACGCAATCTCCTCAGGACAAGCTACCATCAAGCCTTGACGCTTTTGCAAGGTAGCTATAAAACCTGCTGCATCCAATAAAGAATCATGCGTTCCAGTGTCCAACCAAGCAAAGCCACGACCCATGATCTCAACACTCAACTCATTCTTGTCTAAATAGACCCGATTGACATCGGTAATCTCCAGTTCACCACGAGCACTCGGCTTGATAGAGGATGCAATATCACATACCTGATTGTCATAAAAATATAAGCCAGTGACCGCATAGTTACTGCGGGGTTTTAATGGCTTCTCTTCAATTGAGAGTGCCTTGTAATCCTTATCAAACTCAACCACGCCATAACGCTCGGGGTCATTCACGTGATAAGCAAATACAGATGCGCCTGCCTTACGGTCATTTGCACTATTGAGTTGGTCAACTAATTCATGGCCATAAAAAATATTATCGCCAAGCACTAATGCGCTGGGACTATTGCCAACAAAATTCTTACCCAAGGTAAATGCTTGCGCCAAGCCATCTGGTGACGGTTGTACGCAGTATTCAATATTGAGGCCCCACTGAGAACCATCACCCAAAAGTTCTGAGAAGCGAGGTGTGTCATGCGGCGTAGAAATCAACAAGATGTCGCGAATACCAGCCAACATTAAAGTACTTAAGGGGTAGTAAACCATTGGCTTGTCATACACCGGCATCAACTGCTTAGAAACGGCTTGAGTCACTGGATAGAGACGAGTTCCAGACCCGCCGGCCAAAATAATGCCCTTACGATTTACTGACATGCAAATTACCCCTATCTCGCATCACAGACAGCGGGAGCAGTTTTAGATCAAACCGTCTGCAGCTAGCCTCGATACATATTCTTGAACCATGCCATCCCAAGCTGGGAAATTTGGCACATTTTGGGGTTCATTATAAGAGTTTGAAGCGTTTAAACCTTGACTCTTTAAGGCAGAGCGCAGTTTAGCGCTATCCATGCGGGAATTCATTGGTCTTGGGGCTGGTAATGGGTATTCCACGGCAAGAATGGGCTGAATAGTATCTGGATGCGCCCTCAGCACCACTCCAGTATCCCCAGCAGCCTTAACTGCAAAACAAGCCAGGGCATGCCATGTTGTTTCCCCAGCGGGAACTGCGTGATAAATGCCAGAATCAAATTGTCTGATTTGAAATTCTTCATCTAGCGCTAAGCTCAGACTGACTTTTGCAAGCCAACTCGCACTCGTTGGAACGCCATGCTGATCATGTATGACTTTTAACTCTTCGCGCTCTTTTGCTAAACGCAACATCGTGCGAATGAAGTTACCACCCTCACCGTAAACCCAGCTGGTTCTAAAAATTGCAAACTGACCATTGGAAAAATTTATAAATGCCTCTTCAATCGCTCTTTCACCAGCTGCCTTACTTTTGCCATACACACTCAAAGGATTTCGCTCGTCGCTCTCGCGGTAAAAACCGTCTTTACTTCCATCAAATACGTAGTCGGTGGAGAAATGTAAAAAGGTAGCGCCTTTTTGAGCAGCATACTTCGCCATATATTCTGGCGCTTTGGCATTGATGGCAAAAGCCATTTCTATATCTGACTCGGCCTTATCTACTGCCGTATAAGCAGAAGCATTAATGATGAGCTTGGGACTCTCTTTTTCTAGAAGAGCATTTAATGAAGTGCTATTACTCAAATCGCACTCAGAACGGCCTACGTATCGGATGCTGATGTTGCCGGGGATAGCAAGAGAATCGAACAGAGTCTTAAAGGCTTTTCCTAACTGCCCATCTTTACCAAATACTAAAATATTCACGCAGGCACTTTATCTGAATTAGTTGTATTGCTTTTGCAGCCAGTCGCGATAGGAGCCACTCACGACACCTTCAATCCATACAGGGTTATCCAAATACCATTGGACTGTTTTACGAATACCGGTATCAAAAGTTTCAGCCGGACGCCAGCCAAGCTCACGCTCTACCTTACTAGCGTCAATGGCATAACGACGATCATGCCCTGGACGGTCTTTCACAAAAGTAATCTGCTCTGCATAAGACTTAGCATCTGTACGCGGTTTGAGCTCATCCAAAATGCGGCAGATGGTCTTGACGACATCGATATTGGCTTTTTCATTCCACCCACCAATGTTGTATGTCTCGCCTAATTTACCTTTAGCCAATACCTCACGAATCGCTGAGCAATGGTCTCCTACGTATAACCAATCGCGGATTTGCTGGCCATCTCCATAAATTGGCAAAGGTTTGCTATTTAAGGCATTCAATATCACCAGAGGAATGAGTTTTTCTGGGAAATGATATGGGCCATAGTTATTGGAGCAATTGGTAGTGACTACCGGGAATCCGTACGTATGAAACCAAGCGCGTACTAAATGATCAGAGGCAGCCTTAGAAGCTGAGTAGGGGCTATTAGGCTCGTAAGGGTTGGTTTCAGTAAAAGCAGGATCCGTCAAAGACAGGGAGCCATACACTTCATCCGTTGATACATGATGGAAGCGAAAATCAGCTTTTGCTTTTTCTGCAAGGCCATTCCAGTACTCCCGCGAACATTCCAAGAGGTTGAATGTACCTACGATATTGGTAGTAACGAATTCTGCTGGCCCATGAATAGAACGATCCACATGACTTTCAGCAGCAAAGTTCACGATTGCACGAGGTTGATATTCTTTTAGTAGCTTGGTGACCAATTCTTTATCGCCAATATCGCCATGAACGAAGACATGACGGGGATCATTTTTTAATGGCTCTAAAGTAGCGAGATTGCCGGCATAAGTTAATTTATCTAAATTAATAATGCCCTCATTAGCCGGAACTTTTAACCAGTCTAGAACAAAATTCCCACCTATAAAACCTGCACCGCCAGTAACTAAGATCATTATTTTTCTACTAAATTATTTATTGCCAATTCTTTATGGCGTTTGCATTAATTGAAGATATTTATTAAAGCGTTTTTTACCAAATAAAAAGGTACCAAATTTCTGCACTAATTTTAACGCGCCTCTTGGCTTTGGCAGAGGAATTTCCTCAACGGTGCCGCCAGGCGTCTTATCGCAATTGATTAAGGCTGGGTTAATGAAAATACGGAAGCCCTTTTGGCGTAACTCACGGTGAAAAGGAATATGGTCAGCGACATCAATTCCATTCGCTTGATCATCGGTACCAGCATATCTACCTGCTAAAAATGCCTCTCTTGTATAAATACCCAAACCCCCAAAAGCAGAATCTACTTCTATCAGATCAGCCCTTGGATCGATTGGAGACTGCTTACAAGTAACGGCAATATTTTGCGCCATCTCATTACCTAAGATAATTTCTAATTGTTGCTTCTGCTCCCAGCAATCGATTGGATTCCAATAGGGGTGACTAAGGCCCCAGATGTCGTAGTACTCACCCAGCTGATTAGCTGTAATCACATCCCAAGGCTCATCTACTTCCCAGCATTGAGCAATCTTTGCTGGGGTAACTAGTGCATTCATGCCATCCATGTCTGCCATAGCAATGAAATCAATATCAGCATATTCTGGTTTTGAGGCTACAGCATCAATAATCAGATTTCGGCATAAAGCGATTCGGTCAGTGCGCCTTGGATATTTATTGCTTAAATTGCCTACGCTAACAAAAGAGAAGTTTTTAATAACTCCTTGTAGTTCTTCTAATTTTTTCGCGGTATTATCACTAGAATCACTCTCAACTACAAAGCAATCAATTTCCTTAAAGTTACCGAGACTTGCAACTAAGGTTTCAATCTCATTTTGAATCGTATGCGCAACATTCCTAACGGGGCCTGCCAGCAAAATTTTGGAATCAATAATGGCCTTACGAGCAGGTTTTCGAAACTTATTTAGAGTCATATAAAAATGTTATTTGCCAATTACTATCAACCTGATAGGGTAAAAAATGCCTCTTTTGAGGAAATCGATAGACATCATACCTACAACCCTACCTTTACTAATCGATTGCTCAGAGCAGAGTTTCTAAAACACGGAATTGAGTTAAATAATCCAGATGTCAATCAGGGGCGCGATATCGCTTTTAGTATTTTGCATGACGGCCAACCCTTGGATCAAATTTCTGGCCCAAAGTACCTTATTGCTACAGAAAACCCCTATATTTGCCCGCTCAACAAAAATGAGGGCTACTTAAATCAGTTCGATGGGGTATTCACCTGGAATACGGACTTTTCAAACTTATCCAATGTAAGTCACGTCTTTATTCCGAATCAAATTCGTAGTTTGCCTACGCCATCTTTTTCTGAAAGACCGATTTTTTCCTGCCTCATTAATGCCAATAAGGCCTTCCCAAAGGGTCTTGAAAATGATCTTTATCGAGAACGCTTAGAAGTAATACGCTGGTATGAAACCCATGCTCCAAAGTATTTCTCTTTATTTGGCCTGGGTTGGAGCAAGCCGGAGCCTGCATTTAACTCCTCCGAAAAAGCACTTAGACGCATGAAGCGTTTAGCTACCCAACTATTTGGCTACAAACCATTTCCAAGCTATGCAGGTGAAGTAGCAGACAAAGAATCTATTTACTGCAAAACAAAATTTGCATACTGCTATGAGAATGTCGCTAATCTTCCAGATTACATTAGCGAAAAAATATTTGATTGTTTTTTTAGTGGCTGTGTGCCCGTTTACTGGGGCTCCCATACGATTACCAATCATATTCCTAGTGCTTGTTTTATCGATAGAAGGAATTTTAAAAGCACAGCGGAAGTTCATCGCCATCTACTCAGCATAGACGAGCATGAATACACTAAGTACCAAGAGAATATCCGTCAATTTCTTGCAAGTCCAAAAGCAATGGAGTTTGATACCACCTCCTACGTATCTACAATTATTGAAAAAATTCTTAAAGATTTAAAGAATGCTTAATCGCTTTATTCTCGACTACGATAATCCCGATGCTGGCATTGGACACTCCATGGGCATCATCAATCGAGCGCTGAAAATTGCGAATCGCAATCAATTGCAATTTGCGTATTCAGAGAGCCAACTCACCAAGTCTCATCATCAATCTTTTAAGTGGCGCCTTAAGCAGTCATTGCGCAAAATCAGAGGCCGCAAAGCTAATGAGACCCATAACATTGGCAATGATCTCAACGCAATGCTCAATCCGATGGCACTACTACCTAGTCGCGAAGAGATTGAGAAAAAAATCCAGCGCGGTGAAATTAAACTCATAGAATTACCTTCGTTTGAGATTCACATTCCCTCTAATGAACAAAACGATGACGCTATTTATAGAGCCATTGACCAATTCATTCAAAGCCATCCCGAACCAAATATCGCTTTCAAGATTAGCAATAATCGCTTTGGTGATTATGAATACGCATCAACTAGAGAATGGTTTTTAAAGGCCTATTCAAAAGCTAGGGAGCAGCATCCTATCCCACTCTCTCTAGACCCCAATTCATTTAATATTGCAGTTCATATTCGCAGAGGTGATCTGTTGCCAGGTAGACAATTCTCAGATCTTTCCTCCAGAATGCTGCCAGATGCATGGTATTTGGAAATCCTCAATATGATTTTGCGTAATACTCAAAAAAAATTAGCCATTCATATTTTCAGCGAAGGAAGAGACGGAACATATTACTCTGAAAGCGGACTACCCTTTTCCTGGAAGACCCATTTTGAAAATACTCCACATAAGGTGTATGAGCATATTGATAGTGATTTCATGAGCGCGTTCCATCATCTCCTTCATGCCGATCTATTAATTGGCTCGAAAAGTGGCATGAGCCACTTGGCTGGCATGCTTAACCAGCAAACCAAGATCATGCCGAAGATGTGGCACTCGTACCGAGGAGCTAATCAATTGTTAGAGGTATCCAGCTTGCAATCAGAACTGTCGCAAGATCAAATCAAGAGCCATCTACAGGAACTGCTGTAGCTACTGAATTAGAAACTAGCCCAAAGACTGATGATCAAGCGCTCCAAGCGTGTTAATGGCGTCCACAAACCATTTCTTCGATACTGAAAGCGTGCGTAAATCTCAGCATTTGCCTGCAGGGAAACTCCAGGAAATTTTTTGTTAAGGGCTTGTAATAAAGCCATGCCAACTGCCATTCTCTTTGGCCATGGCAACTGATGTGGATAAAGCTCGGCAGAAATTCCCAATTGCTCGAGATATTTTTTTTGCACTTCAATCGTTGTGACTCTAAATTTATCTAAGTGCACAGAGCTCGTTTGCGCAGGATAACGGCGATACGTAATTAATCGCTCCTTCAGATTTATGAAGCGATAGCCTGCAGCGGCCATCTGTACCCACAAGTAATAATCTTCGGAGGTTAAGATAGTTGTGTCGTATTTGAAGCGCTTAAAAATCTCTGCCTTACCCATCATGGCCGAATTACACAGACCGCAATAAACAGATAGCAGCGCACGTAAATCAGGATCAGTAAATTTATCTTTTGACTTCTTTGATTTGCCAGAGGATTCATCTAAAACCCATTGAGCGCTGCCACATAAATCACATTCGTCAGCATTTAAGCTACGTAACTGCCTTTCAAGACGCGTAGGATCAGCAATATCATCCGCATCCATCAACGCAATATATTCTCCGGCAGCCCTATCAATCATGTCATTACGGGCTCTCACGACACCATAATTCTGATCTGAGAGCATCTTTACAATCCGTGAATCATTAAAGCTTTGAATCACTTTTCGAGTGCCATCAGTAGAGCCATCATCAAAAATAATGAGTTCAATATTTTGATAACTTTGATCCAGAATGCTTTTAATTGCCTCAGCTATATACAGCTCAGAGTTATATGCAGGCATCAGCACACTGATTAATGGCTTTTTAGTCATTAGATAAAGCTTTGCAAATAACGACCAAATCGTTTCAATTTTTTGAGGGCTCTTGAGAAAATCGACTTTTGGCTCGCGCCGTAGTCAAGGCCTAAATCCCAGCTAGACTGATATATGACGCCAAGATATTGCTCTTTAATCTTCGCTGGAGTCTCCCCAATTCTACGTAGTAAATAGTAGTGCCAATCGTAGTAATAGATTCGGAATAACTGCTCAATCGGATGCAAAGGGATCACTTTGAAATTCAACAAAGCCTCTAAATAAAGAAGTGTCTCTGGATGCTCTGGAGTGCAGACATCCCAGAAGGTAAGCCCCCTAGGCTTAAGATAAAACTCCTCTAGAGATTTCCAAACCTTTGTCGACCAAATAAATGGTGGGCAAGGACAATAGTAATTTGGCCCCTGGCGACCAAATAGCTGCTTAACTCGATCACCCTCAGCCATTAGCTGAAGCGGAGCCTTGTCAAAACCACGATCAACCGCCAGCTGAAAGTATTCTTTATTTTGATAAATGACTGTAAATGGATTTCCATCATTAGCCAAGAAATCAGACTTATAAAAATGCTTAATAAAAATACAATCAGAATCTAAGCAAACATAGTTTTCACATAAACCTAAACGCCAAAATTCTGATTTGATAATTTGCTGGGTCAAACTACCAGATTTATTTTTCTCAATGCCAATAGGAGCAACTGTGTTTGCTTGAAGAATAGATTCGTCTGAGATCCACTGGTAACCATCACTACCCACCAACTCTACCAACAAAGCATGATCAGCTTGTGGTGTAGAAATATAAAAAGGAATGCGATCGAGATTATGTTCGGAGATAGACTGCAATAAGCGCTGCAATCGCAAAAAATCTTTACGATACGATTTACAGTAAAGAACGATGTCCATCAAGATGCAGCCTTTTCTTGAGCAATATGCGAAAGAATACTGCTAACAGCCTGATCTACACCAATAGGTTGCCATACGGGCTGCAGAAGCTGCTTTTGCTGCCAATCTAGCCATATTCTTTCAAGCGCCATGGCAATACCCTCATCATCTCCATCGGCACTTAAATAGGACTTACGATCCAAGAGCTTTTGATCTAACTGAGGATTGCGGTGCGTAATACCCCAGATAGGCCTGCCAGACCAGAGGTAGTCGTAGAACTTAGACGGAATATATTCTGCGCACCACTCATCATTCCCATGCAGCAGGATAAGCACATCAGCTTCTTGCATTTTTTGCGCAACCCGCTCTCGTCCAGATTTTCCGGTAACTGGATCATGCTCTAAGCGGCCATGCGTAAGCAAGATATCGGAAAAGTCGTATTGCTTGATCGCCTCTAGCGATAGCGAATCTAATGGTGCCCCATAAGCATGGACGCGAAGATGTTTTCTGGCCTCCGGATACTTTGCAAAAAGTACCTTGGCCGCCTTCAAAATAATCGAGAGTGATCTATCGTTAGCCAATGAACCAAAATGGCATATATTTAAATGCTCGCCATATTGATGTTGAGATTCTCCTTGCATATCGCCTGGAGGGTTTGCACCTGGCATCACTACAAAACCAGTAGCATTACCTTTGGTGTTTAAGTTTGGATTTCTGACTTTGGCGTAATGGAGAGCGCCATCCGTAAACCACCATACATAGTCTGAGTACTTGCAAAGCTGGCTCTCTAAGTAATGACGAAATCGAGCATCACGATTTTTTGGCTTCTCGAATCCTTGATCATTAGGGCTCTTACGAATTACGAGCGGATCATGCACTTCGGAAATCAATGGCAAGCCAGTAGCACGCTTAAGCCACACACCTGCTAAATGTGCCGACCAAGCGCTACCAATTGAATAAATAACATCAATCTTACCGCTACGAATCAAAAAATAGCCGCGCACAAAAGCAGGTAGCGCCCATGACCATTGACTAGAGTAGCCAAGTAGCAGCTTCTCTATCGCAATAAATGGAGCCAAGAGAATGGATACCGTTCTTGTGGTGATCTTATAAATGAAACCACGCCCATACTTATTGGCAATCCAATGACGAAAATCAAATCTGAAAGCAGCTGGACCCCAGGCTAAAAATTGTTTATGTGGAAAGCGATTGTCCTTTAAGCCCGTGATCGCACTAAAAACAATTGGCTTAATTCCTGCCTTTAAGAAATAAGGGATCTTATCGGTAATGGTTAAACTAGCCGCTCTACCATCCATATTGAATGCATGGGAAAGCAAAAGCCAATTTGTCTGTTGCGCAATAGATTTAGCCTTCAATCAGCACCTTTATATCACCACTTAAAATCACATTAGTAATCAGAATTATAGTAGGCTTCCTATTACATATTGAATATTAAACAAGCATGCTAAAAATGAATGACCTCTTCCAGAAATTGCTATTTTGCCTAGCTGGTAGTGCTAACTACATTCTCCATAAAAATCGGCTATATACCAAAAATCCTATTTTGGTAAAAAACGATCGGGTCCACTTTATCAAGCGCTGGCCACTATTACCTTTTGAGGCGAATACACAAAACCTCACAGGGGAAACCTTTTATTTACTCATTATTCATACTGATAATATTGCCCATTTTTTTCATGATGTATTTTTTCCTTTTTATCTTGAGTGGCGAAAAAATAAAAAGCGCGTATGCGTCTCCATCAAAGGCAATTCATTTCAAAGGGAATTTTTAGAATCCGTTATTGAACCTGAGGATTTAATCTTTTTAGATTACGAGACTCCATACGCTTTCTCGGATTTAATTGTGACTCCTGAGGGTAGGGATTTAAAGATTTATCCAGACTATCAAGAAATCTGTCGCGAAATTAAAGCAATTTGTTTTGCCAAGCATGACATCGCTGAAGTCAGGACTAAACACTTGATTTACGGTAGAAACGAGCTCAGCCGCAAGAATCTACTCAATATTGATCAAGAATTTTTAAAAGCTAATAGTATTGAGCAAGTCTTCTTATCAAAGCTGAGCTTTAAGGATTACCTCAATACATTAGCAAGCGCCAAGACCTTTACTTATATGGTGGGTGCTGGTGTATTTAATTTACTATTTCTAGATGATGAAGTTAGTGTTTTAGAAATCAACCCATACAGAAATAACTCATGGGCACAAATGTTTGGCTTATCTAAGCTTTGCCAGTTCAGCGTAGTCATTAGCCATAATTTAGAACACTCTAGTGCTGCGGCTCAAGAAGAGTTAATACTAGATAGCCATGTCAACTTTGATCAACACATTGCTGCAGCAATTACAGAGTTAATTACCAGCCACAATTGACATTACTGCCATTCGCACTGCGATCCCAAAGGTCACTTGATTCAAGATCACAGATTGAGGTCCATCAGCAACAATTGAGTCAATCTCAACTCCACGATTCATAGGTCCAGGATGCATCACAATCGCATCTGACTTAGCCAAGGCCAAACGGCTTGGTGTTAGACCATATTGCTTAAAGAAGGCGTCCCCTTCGGGCACTTGCCCCACTTCCATGCGCTCTTTCTGAATACGCAAGGTCATCACAACGTCTACATCCTTTAGGCCCTCCTCCATACTATGAAAGACCTTCACACCCAACATATCCAAATCACTTGGCAGCAAGCTCTCTGGACCAATTACCCGAATTTCTTCACATCCCAAAGTCGTAAGTGCGTAAATATTTGATTTAGCCACACGGCTATGCACAATATCACCGACAATCGCTACCTTTAAACCTTTAAAGTTTTGCTTAAAGTGGCGCATCGTGTACATATCCAGCAAACCCTGCGTAGGATGTTGATGGCTACCATCACCGGCATTCACAACGTGCACGTGAGCTGGGACATGACTAGCAATTTCGATAGGTGCTTTAGAAACGCTATGACGCACAACAAAAATATCCGCCTGCATCGCTACTAAGTTATCAATCGTATCTAGTAGACTCTCACCTTTAGCGGTCGAAGATGTAGAAATATCTAAATTAATAACATCTGCCGATAAGCGCTTGGCTGCAATCTCGAAAGTAGTTCTAGTGCGCGTGGAGTTTTCAAAGAAAAGATTGAATACACTTTTTCCCCGCAGCAGTGGTACCTTTTTTACCTCACGAGCTGGATCAGTCACACTCACGAACTGTTGTGCGGTATCCAAAATATGAAGAATCTGCTCTTTAGGAAGACCCTCTAACGTCAGAAGATGCGTTAGCTCTCCAGCCGAATTAAATTGATTTACTAGCTGACTCATTATTCACGCTCCTCAAGCTGAAAGCTGAACTTGCCAGCAGTGTCTTTCTCCAAAACCAGAATTTGATTCTCAGGAACATCAACCCGCTCTCCGACAAAATTGGCAGCCACAGGTAGTTCGCGGTTTCCTCTATCAGCCAAGACCATCAGCTCAACTTGAGCGGGGCGCCCAAAATCAAATAACTCATTCAAAGCAGCGCGGACAGTTCTACCTGTTAACAAGACGTCGTCAATCAAAATGACATTGGCACCATTCACGTCAAAAGGCAAATGGGTAGTCATTGTGCTGGCAGTCCTTAAAGCAGTCATGCCCTTCTCTGCATAATCATCCCGATGAAAGGCTACGTTAATTACTCCAAAGTGAGGCAGACCTAGATCACTCGCGAGGCGCTCTGCAATCCAGGCGCCACCCATAGCAAGTCCAGCAAGCTCAAAAGCGCCTTCTTGCCCTCTCTTGCGGAGATTCTCTAATAATCTTCCGTATAACTGTTCAGCATTCATTCTTTGGTCTAAAGCCTATATAAGTTCTATTTCTGAATATATTTTTAATTCGGGGACTGCGCACTTTGCTCTGCAAAATATTGCTCCAAAATCAAAACAGCAGAATGAGCATCTAGATTGTCATGCATCTCTGGATTGCCCTCTAAAACTGCCGAGGTATAACGCTCATCTACCCAATGAACTGGTAAATGAAAGCGTCCATGTAATTGATTGCCAAAACGGATTGCTTTGGCTGTCATCTCATGTGATGTGCCATCAGGATGAACTGGTCGACCGACTACGATCTGATCTGGCTGCCACTCCTGCAATAGGGACTCAATCTCCTGAAAAAGAGCCTCACTACTTGGTGCTGTAATTGTTTTTAAAGCTTGGCCTGACTGCGTCATTGAATTACCAACTGCCACACCTACTCTGCGAGTTCCATAATCGAAAGATAGCAGAGTCAATGTCTTAGGCATGCCCAGCCTCTCCAGAAAGATCTGACAAATCAAAACCTAAATGACGCACAGCCTTTTCGTAACGCTGGCTCGATGGTGTATTGAAGATGATCTCAATCATTTGCTCTCGTGCTAGCGGTACATTCATCCAACCATTTAGAGTGATTTCTTCCTCAAGCTGACCGGCACCCCAACCCGCATAACCTAAGGTCATCAAAAAATGTTCAGGGCCTTTACCTATAGCAACTGCCTCAAGAACATCTTTGGAGGTTGTCATGGTTAGACCGCCTGGAATAATTAAAGAGGAGCTATAAGGAGAGAGTGAAGCAGATTCATGCAATACAAAGCCGCGCTCCACTTGAACGGGGCCACCAAAATAAACGGGTTGGTTTAATAAGGGAGCAATCTCAAGTTTCAACTCAATTTTGTCAAAAAGGGTTTTGAGATCAACCTCGGTTGGCCTATTGACTACCAGTCCCATTGCCCCTCTATCGGTATGTTCAAAGAGATAGATAACTGAGCCAGCAAAATTGGGATCTACCATGCCTGGCATGGCAATTAAGAATTGATTGGCAAGACGGTCGGCAGAAAAGGAAATTGAGGACTCCGATACAGAAGCTAGTTCTGAAGCAGGAGATGCTTTTTTAGCCGAAGTCATAGGGTCTATTTTACAGAATATCTAGATTTTTCCGGTAGTCCAGTAAGCAAAAAGGCCAACTATTTCATGTACTAGGATGTTCCAGTTGTGAACCCCATCCTCCAAGTCAAAGATTGTCCACTGCAGACTATTAGCCGTCTGATAATCAACCGGCATTGGAAGCACATTCAGGCCTTGTTTTTGAAAAATCTTTGCAGAGCGATACATATGACTCGCCGAGGTAATCAGAAGCCATGGCTTTAATTGCCCCGTATCCGTTTTTGAGCCAAATTCCTCAATCATCGGCTTCATATGAAGGACATTTTCATAGGTATTGCGAGATTGGTTTTCGTAATGCGCCTTCTCCTCACTCAGTCCTTGCTCTTTAATCAACTGCTTAAAGGCATCTGCCTCCGATACACCCTTGGGATTAATGCGCCCTGAATATCCACTAAAGATAAAAGGCAATTCCGGATTCTGACGTATTAGCTCGAAAGCCTTTGTAACCCTCTCCGCAGATGATCGAATAGAAATCTCTCCACGATCAAGGGCTATTTCTCCACCCTCAATAGCGCCACCCAGAATAATGATGCCGCCAACCTCATCCTTAGATAGTTTTAAATAATCTACTTTTGTAACGGTGTTCTCAAGCGCCCGAAGAAAGACTTCCGATGCAGGCAGCCAGCCCACCAAGGCAAGATCCAGCAAAGCCAATACCAAAAATCTCTTACAGAGATGCGGCTTTCGTAAGGACAAAAAGAGTAAGGCAAAGGCGATGAATATAGGAACCCAATTAAGAGGTTCAATACAAAATTGCACAACTTTCGAGAGAATAAAAAAGATCGTATCCATATTTCCTTAGGATCTTAACCCGACTGCCCCAATCCACCGCCTGCATTTACGCTGAATAAGCCCTAATATAGGGGCTATGCAAAAAGCTCTTGTTTGGCTCCGCCGTGACCTCCGCCTTTATGACAATGCCGCCCTTCACCATGCCCTGAAGGACAGTAAGCAGGTTTGGCTTACCTTTATCTTTGATACAGATATTCTCAAGCCCCTGCTTAAGGGTGAATTAGACCCCAAGGGTTTAAAGCATGACCGCCGAGTAGATTTCATATGGCAAGGTCTGCAGCAAATAGATGATGAACTCCGTAAACAAGGCGGTGGACTCATTGTTCGCTTTGGTAAACCCACAGAATGCATTCCTACAATCGCTAAAGAATTAGGTGTTGAAACTGTTTTTGTAAATCATGATTACGAGCCTTCAGCGATAGCTAGAGATGCAACAGTGAAGGCTTCCCTAGAAAAACTGGGTATTGAATTTGAGAGCTTTAAAGATCAGGTCATTTTTGAGAAAAAAGAAATTCTCACAAACTCTAATACTGTCTTTTCTATCTTTACACCTTATAAAAATAATTGGCTCAAGACCCTCCAAGAAAAAGATCTTGCCGCTTATGAATGCAATCCCAAGCCAGGTCAATTTGCGGCGATTCCTAAAAAAATAGATCAAGCATTTCCTTCTCTTGAGTCGATGGGTTTTTGCCCTACTGGGATTGAGAGCTATCTCCCACCTGGCTCGGAGGGTGGTCAATATTTCCTAGAAAACTTCTTGCCACGCATCGATCAGTACCAAGTTGGCAGAGACTTTCCGGCAATTAAAGGTGTTAGTTACCTGTCTACCCACTTACGCTTTGGCATGTTGTCTATTAGAGGCTTAGTACGTGAAGCCCATCGTCGTATGCTAGCCGGTAGCATGGGGGCAACTATTTGGTTAAGTGAACTCATTTGGCGGGATTTTTACTTCATGATCCTGGCTAATCATCCACGTTTAGCATCAGGTGCAGCATTCAAGCCAGACTATGACAATATCGTTTGGGAGTCGGGCACAAAAGCTAAAAAACTTTTTGCTGCTTGGTGTGAAGGTAAAACAGGCTATCCACTAGTTGATGCAGCAATGCACCAACTCAATCAAAGTGGCTATATGCATAATCGTTTGCGTATGGTGGTGGCGAGCTTTTTGACAAAGGATTTGGGTATTGATTGGCGCTGGGGTGAGGCTTATTTTGCAGAGCACCTCAATGACTTTGAGCTGTCTTCTAATAATGGCGGCTGGCAGTGGGCCTCCTCCTCTGGATGTGATGCACAGCCCTACTTCCGTATCTTTAACCCTATTACCCAGTCAGAAAAGTTTGATTCAGAAGGCAAGTTCATTAAACGCTACCTGCCTCAACTCGACAAACTCTCCAAGAAATCCATCCATGCCCCCTGGATGGCTGGTCACATTGAGCTAGAGGCTGCAGGGTTGGTTCTTGGACGAGACTACCCACTTCCAGTGGTAGATCATGATGAAGCTCGTAAAAATACCTTGGTGCGCTATAGCGTAGTCAAAAAAGTTGCCTAATTGTTAAACTCATTCAAGCTGATTCAAACCATACTCACAGTTCCGATTTAAAATAGAGCATGAGCAAGATCTATGCTGTAGGCGATGTGCAAGGCTGCGCACCCTCCCTTAAGGCCCTCGTTAAGAAGCTCCCAAAAAAATCCAAGATGATTTTTTTGGGAGACCTTGTCAATCGCGGTCCTGATTCACTAGGAGCATTACGCCAACTTAAAGCTTTACAAGAGTTGGGTCGCGCTGAATGCATTCTTGGTAACCATGATTTACATCTCTTAACCATCGATGCCGGAATTCGTAAGCCTAAGGGCTTAGATACTGTAGATGCCATCCTATCGGCACCCGATCGCAAAGAACTGATTCACTGGATACGTAATCGTCCTTTAGCCTTAAGTAATGGTGATGTGCTCACCGTACATGCTGGCGTTCTACCCCAGTGGGATTTACAGCAAACCATCGAATGTGCGCAAGAAGTTGAAAAAACTTTGCGAGGTAAGTCATATAAAGACTTTCTGGCCAATATGTATGGCAATACGCCCAATAAGTGGAGTAATAAGCTAAAGGGTTACGAGCGCCTGCGCGTTATTACTAATGCACTCACTCGTATGCGTTTTTGTACACCTACGGGTCAAATGGAATTTGAGAGTAAAGAGGGTTTGGAGCAAGGCCCTAAAGGTTATATCCCTTGGTTCGCAGTCCCCAATAGAAAGACTCAAAATGTATTGACCTATTTTGGTCACTGGTCTACCTTAGGCTTGCTGCGCCAACACAATGTGATTGGCTTAGATACTGGGTGCGTATGGGGTGGCAAACTCACCGCCTTAGAAATCTCAAACTCAAATAAGGACTCCAAAAATCTGGAGATCATTCAGGTAAGTGGTTACGACCACCCACTTCGAATGTAATAATTCATTCGGAGTAGAAACTATTTACTCAAAGATTTTTGAATGATTTTTCGGCAGCAGTAATGATGGCTTCAACCACAGCGTTGTCATGAGCAATCGAAGTGAAGCCAGCCTCATAGGCTGATGGCGCCAAATACACACCCTCATCCAGCATGAGATGGAAGAACTTCTTAAAAGCCTCGATATTGGTTTTAGTAACCGCCTCATAGGAAGTCGGAACCTCGCTGGCAAAGTAAAAACCAAACATACCGCCAACACTATCCACCGCAAAAGGAATATTGTTTTTATCAGCAGCTGCTTTTAAACCAGTCATGAGCTTCTCAGTTTGACCTGTTAAGCACTCATAAAAACCTTCACGCGAAATGATCTCCAAGTTCTTCAAGCCGGCAGCGACTGCTACAGGATTGCCGGATAAAGTACCCGCTTGATAGACATTACCCAATGGTGCAAGCGAAGACATAATCTCTTTCTTGCCGCCAAAGGCTGCCATCGGCATACCACCGCCCATCACCTTGCCCAAGCAAGTCAGGTCAGGAGTAATACCCTGTAAAGATTGAGCGCCACCTAAAGCAACCCTAAAACCAGTCATGACCTCGTCATAGATTAAAACGCTGCCATGCTTACTAGTTAGATTGCGTATAGCAGACAAAAACTCCTTTGAAGGCTGAATGAGATTCATATTGCCCGCAATCGGCTCTATGATTACAGCAGCAATTTGATCGCCCTGCTTTTTAAACACTTCTTCAATGGCAGCTACATCGTTGTAGGGCAGCACTAAAGTATGCTTCACCAAATCCTGTGGAACACCGCCAGAAGATGGGGCATTTTGTGTCGAGTCGGCGAAAGTGAGTAGACCAGAACCCGCCTTTACCAATAAGCTATCGGCATGGCCGTGATAGCAACCTTCAAACTTAATAATTAAGTCACGACCGGTATAACCACGCGCTAAACGCAGTGCACTCATGGTTGCCTCAGTGCCGCTAGAGACCATACGAACTTGTTCAACGCTTGGCATGAGAGCACAAATACGCTCGGCCAATTCAATTTCACCCTCAGTAGGTGCGCCATAACTAAAGCTCGTTTCAGCTGCTTTTTGAACGGCAGCCACAACCTCAGGATTAGCATGTCCTGCAATCATGGGGCCCCATGACATGATTAAGTCAATATAACGCTTGCCATTAGCATCCCAAAAATATGGTCCATTGGCTTTTGCAACAAAACGGGGAATTCCTCCGACTTGACGAAAGGCTCGCACTGGAGAATTCACGCCACCAGGAATCGTCTTTTGTGCACGTTCAAATAAAACTGCGTTTTGATCAACTGTAGCCATCATTGCTTCCGAATTAAATTGCCATCATTTCAAAATCTTCCTTACGCGCACCGCACTCTGGACATGTCCAATTCATCGGGACATCTTTCCAAAGAGTGCCTGGTGCAATACCTTCATCAGGTAAACCAGCGGCTTCGTCATAAACCCAGCCGCAAATCAAACACATATACGTTTTAAATTCCATTTATTACTCTCCGCCTATTATTTCTTTTCTATAAGCTTAATATCTTACTTTAAGGTTTTACCTACTTTAAGCTGGCCGCTTGGCATGCATCTCAAACTTAAATAAACGACACTCCAAAGGCCCATTGAACAAGGGCGTACGCTTAGATTCCTTAATCCGTAATTGTCCTGGAAGCGCCATATCTGCCGTTAGGACAAATATATTCCAACCGCCAAAGTCGTCCTTGAGGTGTTGACCAAACTGACGTAAAAACTCAACAAACTTCGGATCTTGCTCTTCTTGCGCTTGCAACTTCTTCAAAGACTCGCGACTTGAGCGCTTAGCACTCTGGCGACCCGTTTCAAGATTTAACTCAAAACGGTTGTCGGGCTCATCAGCATCATCATGACGTTCATCTGAATTAGATCCACGCTCTTGGCCCCGGCCACCCTTAATCACTAGACGTTCGCCATAAGGGGGATTTAATAGCATCACGCCCTCGTTTAAATTACTTGGAGCTTTGGCTGCCAAAGCATCAACCTGACGAACTATAGGCTGATCTGGTAATTGTGCTCTTTGCCAATTACCCTTAAACATCGATACTAACTTTTCATTAATATCACTACCAGTAATTTTTAAAGTCTCAACGCTTGGATACTGCTTACGCTTTTCCATCATCAAAGATAGGGCTGCCTCTTTCAACTCTACCCAGCGCTTTTGCTCAGCTGCTTCATGAAACGGTTTGAGTCGCTGAAACCCAAAGCCATGAGCAGAGGTGATTAAAGGGCGATAAGCTAATCGACTTGGCTTAGCATCGTCACCATACATCCCTGCGCGTATAGCGCCTGGAGGAATTGCCAGAGCCATTTGCGCGGCTTCAATCAAAAACGTTCCGCTACCGCACATTGGGTCAAACAAAGCTTGACCTGGTTTCCAAGCGGTAATTGACAAGATACCCGCCGCTAAATTTTCTTTTAAAGGTGCATCCCCTTTTTCATCCCGCCAGCCACGCTTAAATAAGGCCTCACCAGAGGTATCTAAATAAATCGTTACTTGGGTTGCCGTTAAATGCGCTTGTACCCTGACATCTGGAAAGGCGGTATCGATACTAGGGCGATCGCCAGTCACATCACGCAGACGATCCACAATCGCATCTTTAATTTTTAGAGTTGCAAAGTTAAGACTCTTCAATGGGGAGCGATGGGCTGTGACATCCACTCGCAAAGTTTGTTTCGAGGTAAACCACTCTTCCCACGCTAAGCCACTAGCCAACTTGTAAAGATCATCCTCTTGTCGATAAGGTGCTTGCGCCATTTGTAATAAAACACGACTCGCAATACGGGAGTGCAAGTTCAGCGCCATCGCTGCAGAAATCGGTGCAGCAAGGCCAACCCCACCCGTAGGGCTGGTAGGGGTGGGATCAATAACCCAAACCCCCAAAGCCTTACATTCTGGGCGTGCAGCAATCTCTGCTAGCTCCTGGGCAAGCGGCACTTCTAAACCGCCTGGACAAACTACAAAAAATCTCATGGGGCTAGCAATCTTTAAATAGGGGTATTAAAAATAAAACAGTATTAGTAGTCTGGTATTAAGGTTTAAATAGCACTAGAGCCACAACAATCACCAGCAAGATGACTGGTACTTCATTAAACCAACGAAACCAAACACCAGATTTAGTATTTACACCGGCACGGAATTTCTTCAGCAAACTCAAACAGACATGGTGATAACCAATAATTAAAATGACAAAAAATAACTTGGCATGCATCCATGCATCACCACGACCAACACCAAAATGGAGCCAAAGTACTAAACCCAGCAAGACTGCTGGTACTGCCAAAATGGTCATGAAACGATAGAGGCGGTCAGCCATACCCAAGAGACGGGCATACGCTTCGGCATTTTTCTCTTCTGCCAAATTGACAAAAATTCTAGGCAGGTAAAACAAACCGGCAAACCACGAAGTAATTAATACGATGTGAAAGGTTTTTACCCAGAGGTAAGCATTGCTCATATGTGTTGCACTCTATTTATTTATTGATGAAATTATTTACTTTAGGTACGAATCTCACCATGACCCATGACCACGTATTTCAAAGAGGTCAAGCCATCGAGGCCAACCGGACCACGAGCATGCAACTTGTCATTAGAGATACCAATTTCTGCACCTAAGCCATACTCAAAGCCATCAGCAAAGCGTGTGCTGGCATTCACCATCACGCTGGCACTATCGACTTCACGCAAGAAGCGATCAGCCTGCGCTTTATTGTTGGTAATGATGGCATCGGTATGCTTACTGCCATACTGCTCAATATGGTTCATAGCCTCATCGATATTGGCCACGGTCTTAATTGACAAAATTGGAGCCAAGTACTCGGTTTGCCAATCCTCTTCATTGGCGTCGACTAAATTCTGAAACCCATTTGCTTCAAGCGTTTTGCGAGTCAAACCATCTACACGAAGCTCTACACCCTTATCTTGATAAATCTTGCAAAGGGTTGGTAACACTTTATTAGCAATCTCTTGATTTACCAATAGAGTCTCCATCGCATTACAAGGAGCGTAGCGCTGAGTCTTGGCGTTATCGCAGACCTTCACTGCCATGGCGATGTCTGCATCAGCATCAATATAGGTATGACAAATGCCATCAAGATGCTTAATCATCGGCACGCGTGCTTCAGCCATCAAGCGCGCAATCAAACTCTTGCCACCACGTGGCACGATGACATCTATGTATTGAGTCATGGTGATCATTTCACCTACAGCGCTTCGATCGGTAGTGGTAACCACCTGCACAGCATCTTTGGGCAAGCCAGCAGCGGCTAGGCCATCCTGAATAATCTGGGCTAATAAGGTATTCGAATCAATGGCCTCTGAACCACCCCGCAAAATCACTGCATTGCCCGACTTTAGACACAGAGCAGCTGCATCAATGGTGACATTAGGACGAGACTCATAAATGATGCCGATCACACCTAGGGGCACACGCATCTGACCTAACTCAATTCCAGAAGCTTGCTTTTGCAATGGGGTAATTTGCCCAATAGGATCTTGCAAAGAAACAATCTGTTCTAAACCCAAGGCCATGGTTTCAATTGTCTTAGGCGTCATGGTTAAGCGATCAACAAACGCAGCATCCTGCCCATTCGCTTTAGCACGCTCTACATCAACTTGATTAATCTTCTGAATCTCATCTGCTTTCTGACGAACTACTTTGGCAATATGTAATAAAGCCTGATTCTTTTGCTCGCTCGATGCTCGTGCCATTGCCCGCGATGCAGCGCGTGCTCGCATCCCAATGTCTTGCATCATTTCTTGAATGGATGAACTCATTTCTTAATCTCTAATCTCTTGTTTCTAATTTCTAATTTCTTAGCGCAATAAATTTCCGACTAAACGTAAACCATCCCAAGGATCTGCTGGTAGCTCTGCCGCATGCAAACCCTTAACCTGTCGATCCAAGCCTGCAGCAACCTGCATCGCCCTACGCAACTTCTGGGGTTGGACTCTTCTCAAGGCTGCCGGGTATAAACGCTCTTTATTTCCCCAAATGCGGTTAGCGCGCATCAGGTTCTGTACAGACTCACCAGCATCACTAGCTGCCTTTAGTTTAGATAGTATCCGAAGCTCTTCAGTTACGCTCCACAGAATCAGCACCAGTGGCTCGCCCTCGCCTTTTAAGCCATCTAGCATGCGATTTAGCCTAGCTAGATCGCCAGCAAGCATGGCTTCAGTTAATTCAAAAACGTTATAGCGCGCCACCTTCAGAATAGAAGAACGAATTTGCTCCTCAGTTAATTTGCCATTGGGATACAACAACCCCAGTTTCAAAATCTCTTGATGGGCAGCAATTAAATTACCCTCAACTTGATCGGCAATAAATTCCAGTGCACGCTGACCTTCGGGGCCGGCTTCTACTTCCTGATCTTGACGTTTTAATCGCCCAGCAATCCATTGCGGCAAATGACTGCGATCCAATGAATCAATCTGTATCGCCATGCCAGCATCATCCAGAGCACTAAACCATGCCGAGGTCTTGGTCTTGCCATCCAAACGAGGCAAGACAATACAAACAAGGGTATCAGGACCCTCAGGTCCATTTGTCTGTGATGCTATTTGTGCAGCAAACTGCTTGAGTGCATCAGCCCCATCGCGACCTGGCTTGCCAGTCGGAATACGTAACTCTACCCAGCGCTTATCGCCAAACAAAGACATGGTCTGACCAGCATTTAATAGGGCACCCCAATCAAAGCCGCGTTCTTGTAATAGAACTTCGCGCTCAGTAAAGTTTTGTTTTTTGGCGGCAGACCTCAATTGGTCCATTGCTTCCATCATCAATAAGGGCTCATCACCACTAAAAATATAAAGCGGTAACAAAGCACCACCAGAACTCAAGGACTTGAGATGTACTTGCAAGGCATCCACTTTAACCATGCCTTATTTATCCCTAGAATGCTCTTGATTGCGGTGCTCTTGCTGCAGCGGCAACGCGACGCAAGATTTGGATAGCTAAGTCTTTACGCATCAGGGTTAAGAATTGCTGAATCTGCACATCAGTAGCCAAAACAGTAGAGACTGTAAAGTCCATATCACGAGTCATATAAATCTCAGCCTCAGGCACGATCTCAGCTCCAGCTAAGTCATAAGCCCTAAAGCCAACCCGAATATTGAGTCGATATGCAGATATCTGGCCGCTCGAGTTGTAGGCTAAGATTTCACGACCATTAATGTCGTTGGTAATCTCTAAGATGAGATCAGCATCTTTAGGATTGATAGCTACTTTTGCATCTGTACCAGTCAAGATCGCAGTCTGCAAATCCGCCCTGAGTGGCGGCGATGGGTTACCGGTAATAGCAATGACCTTAAACGGTAAATCAACCATTCCCCGCAAACGATAGCCGCATGCGATCAACCCCATGACTGGAGCAGTAGCAATTAAACCTAGCATTGCACGTCGAAGTTGATTTACGCTCATCGCTTTAGTTTCTATAAAAGGTTAGGCAACAATATTAACCAAACGACCAGGCACCACAATGACTTTTTTAGGCGCACCACCATTTAATACTTTTTGTGCAGAATCACTTTGCAAAGCCAAGGCTTCGACCTGCTCTTTGCTTGCATCAGCCGGTACTTTAATATCACCTCGCAACTTGCCATTAATCTGCAGCATCAAGGTAAGCTCTGTTTGTACTAAAGCCGCTTCATCTACAACAGGCCAAGGGGCATCAAGCAAAGAGTCAAAAGATTTGACGTAACCTAGGTCTTTCCACAACACATGAGTCATGTGTGGAACTACTGGATAGAGAACACGCAACAAAATACTCAAGCATTCGCGCAAGACCGACGCACTGATGGCCTTATTTTGTTCTAACTTGATCGGCTCAAGGATGTTAAGCATCTTCATTGCAGCAGAAACTACTGTGTTGTACTGACGGCGTTGGTAGTCAAAATTAGCTTGTTTCAATATCGTGTGCACTTCGCGACGTAATTCTTTTTCAGCATCGCTCAAACTGCTAGGTAAGCTATCAGAAGCATCGCGTACGGCGCTAGCCTGACTGCTGGAATACATCCAGACGCGACGCAAGAAACGTGATGCACCATCCACACCAGCACCAGACCACTCGAGCTGTTGCTCAGGAGGAGCAGCAAACATCACAAATAGTCGTGCCGTATCAGCACCATATTGATCAATCAAGGCCTGAGGATCAACACCGTTATTCTTGCTCTTAGACATCTTCTCAACACCACCAATCACTACTGGCGCATTGGAGGTATCACCTATTAACTTAGCACCTTGAGGACGCCCCTTGTCATCCAGATCTAATTCCACATCGAGAGGATTAAGCCAAGTTTTTTTGCCTGATGCATCTTCAGAGTAATAGGTCTCATTGAGCACCATGCCCTGTGTCAGCAAATTCTGGAATGGCTCATCAAATGTAATAAGCTTGAGATCACGCATGACCTTAGTCCAGAAGCGTGCATAGAGTAAATGTAAGATTGCATGCTCAATACCACCAATGTACTGATCCATTGGCATCCAATATTCATTACGCTCATCGACCATGGTCTTCGCATTGGGTCCGGTGTAGCGCATAAAGTACCAAGACGAATCCACAAAGGTATCCATCGTGTCAGTTTCACGACGCGCAGGCTTGCCACACTTCGGGCATTTGACATTTAAGAAGTCAGCGCGTTTGTTCAGTGGATTACCACTACCATCGGGCACACAATCTTCTGGCAATACCACCGGTAAATCCGCTTCTGGCACAGGCACTGCCCCGCAGCCCGGGGTGCTCTCATCACCACAATGAATGATCGGAATGGGCGTGCCCCAATAACGCTGACGAGAAATTCCCCAATCACGTAAGCGATAGGTAGTCTTGATTTCGCCAATACCGAGTTTTTCTAATTCTTTCGCAACTGCACTGACTGCCTCATCATGCGATAAACCATCAAACTGAGCGCTGTTAAAGCAAACTACTTCGTCCTTTTGGGCATACCAATCTTCCCAACGAGTAGCATTAAACATGGGAGACTCACCTTTAAGCGCAATCACCTGCTTAATCGGCAAGTCATACTTGAGTGCAAAAGCAAAGTCACGCTCATCATGCGCAGGTACACCCATGACTGCGCCATCACCATAAGACATCAAAACATAATTACCAACCCAGACCGGAATAGGTTCTTGTGTCAAAGGATGTGTGACGTACAAACCGGTAAACATGCCTTCTTTTTCTTGAGTAGCTAAATCAGCTTCAATGACACTACCCGTTTTGCATTTCTCAATAAACGCCGCTAAGGCAGGATTATTGGCCGCTGCCTTGGTGGCCAAAGGGTGTTCAGCGGCTACAGCACAGAAAGTAACGCCCATAATAGTATCTGCACGCGTAGTAAACACGTACATCTGACCATCTTGAATAAAGTTGCCATGGTCATCAGCAATCTCATGCTTAAAGGCAAAACGCACACCACGACTTTTACCAATCCAGTTTTGCTGCATCGTCTTGACGCGCTCAGGCCAACCTAAGCCATCTAAACCAGAAAGTAATTGCTCAGCATAAGCAGTGATATTGAAGTAATAGCCTGGAATCTCGCGCTTCTCAACTAATGCACCAGAGCGCCAGCCACGACCATCAATCACTTGTTCATTTGCTAAAACAGTTTGATCGATTGGATCCCAATTGACCACTTGAGTCTTGCGATAGGCAATGCCCTTTTCGAGCATCTTCAAGAAAAGCCATTGATTCCAACGATAGTAATCAGGACTACAAGTTGCTACTTCACGCGACCAGTCAATCGCTAAACCCATCGCAGCCATTTGCTTTTTCATATAAGCAATGTTGTCGTAGGTCCATTTTGCTGGCGGCACTTTATTCTGAATCGCCGCATTTTCTGCTGGCATACCAAAAGCATCCCAACCCATCGGCATCAGGACGTTATAGCCCTGCATGCGAAGCTGGCGGGCCATCACATCGTTAATAGTGTAGTTACGCACATGCCCCATGTGGAGCTTGCCAGAAGGGTAAGGCAACATAGAGCAGGCGTAATACTTTGGCTTTTGCTTGCCTTGTGTATCAACCGTATTTTCCGTTACTTGATAGACTTGCGCACTTTCCCAATCAGCTTGCGCTGCCGCTTCAATACTGCGGTAGTCGTAATCCTTACTCATTCTTCGACAACTCTTTTCTTTTATTTTTTTATTTGACTAATTATTTGCGCAAGCCAAGAACATCTTGCATATCGAATAAACCCGTATTTTGGTTTTGCAGGAAACGTGCGGCACGTAATGAGCCTTGAGCATAGGATTGACGACTTGAGGATTTATGGCTAATTTCAATACGCTCGCCATCACCAGCAAACAAAACGGTGTGATCACCAACGATATCGCCACCACGAATAGTCGCAAAACCAATGGATCCCTCTTTACGCTCTCCGGTATGGCCTTCACGCGCATACACTGCAACGTCTTCTAGCTTCTCACCCAATGCATCTGCAATCACTTCTCCCATTTTGAGAGCGGTACCTGATGGAGCATCAACCTTATGCTTATGGTGTGCCTCAATAATCTCAATGTCATAACCCTGATTGAGCATCTTGGCCGCGATCTCTAAAAGCTTAAAGGTTGCATTCACACCCACACTCATATTAGGAGCAAACACAATTGCCAATTTGGCAGAAGCATTTTTCAAACTAGAAATTTGTTCAGCAGTTAGACCGGTAGTGCCAATAATCATTTTGGTACCGGTTTTTTCAGCAACAGCTAAATGAGCCATCGTCCCCTCAGGCCTTGTGAAGTCAATCAAGAACTGGGCATTGGCCAATACTTGAGAAACATCGGACGAAATAATCACACCTGTCTTTTTGCCCAAGAATGCACCAGCATCCTCACCCAGCTGAGGGCAAGCAGCATGCTCAAGTGCGCCAACCAATTGAGCATCAGCCGTATTGAGTACGGCCTCGATCAACATCTTACCCATGCGTCCTGTAGCACCTGCAATTGCAATCTTCATCATCTGTTTCTTCGCTTCTTATTTAAGTGAGCCAATAAGGTATCTTGGCATCAATACAAAAGTAATTTTTACTATTTAGAATCCACTGGCTTTGGCACATCATTTAAGGTGCCCGGCCCTAACTGTGGAGACGGTGCATCTGGTCCTTTTTTTGAAGACCCAAAAAAGTCCCAGAATGAGCTGCCTGTATTTGCTGCAGGTACGGCTGTGCCAGCCGCTAAGTTATCTGTTTTACTTGGCACCAATAATTCTGGTTGCTGCAGCGGTGGAGTAACTGGAGGCTTATTGGATCCAGTGATGACATCCCAAAATGAGCGCTTAGTTTTGGCGTAGTTATCAATCTCTGCAACCATTTCTACTTCAGTGGGCAATGCATCGCCTTCAAACTTAACAACCTTATCGCCATCAAAGAACACGGTCACACGTCGCTCTTTACTAATGGGCTGACCCGAACGCTTAAACTCAAAAATATAATCCCAGCGATTGGCATGGAAGTAGCTTGCCAATAATGGCGTGCCTAAGATTTGGCGAACCTGTTCACGATTCATACCCAATTGCAATTTGGCGTACTGCTCACTAGAAATGAAATTGCCCTGAACAACGTCAGGTACGTACGGCCTAAAAATCTTATTCATCCAAGCGCGTTGAGTTTCATCAACCGCAGAAGTGCAACCAGCCAGCCCCAGCAATCCTAGCAAAGCAAAAGACAGGATTCCCAATCGAACGGGGGCATGAACGCCCTTCAAAACAGGGTTTAAAAAGCGGGTAAAAAGTTCAAGGCAATTTTGCATGGCTGGCCGTATCATTAAGACATTGATTTTAGCTCCCAATGCCATAAATATGACCCAAAACCCTACCCCCGAAAATTTACGAGATATTGGCTTAAAAGCAACTGGGCCGCGGATGAAAATCCTCGACTTTTTTCACAAAAATGGTGGAACCCACTTTAGCGCTGAAGATATCTTTATGGCCTTGGCTAAAGAGGATAAAGAGATAGGTCTGGCAACGGTTTACCGGGTGCTTACCCAGTTTGAACAGGCTGGCCTACTGCTACGTAGTCATTTTGAGTCTAGCAAGGGCGACAGTAGGGCTATTTATGAGTTAAACGAGGGCCAACACCATGATCATCTCGTTTGCATAGATTGCGGCCATGTTGAGGAGTTTGTTGACGAGGCAATTGAAAAGAGACAACAAGATATCGCTAAAAACCTTGGATTTAAGCTTCAAGAACACTCTTTGGCAATGTACGGCCAATGCCAAAAGAAGAATTGCCGCAATAAACAAGCAAAATAAGCGGTTTTTAGACGCTTAGAAGCAAAAAGACCTCAAAAAGAGGTCTTTTTTTACATCATTAAGCCTAAAAAGAAGATTTAAACGTTTTTTAACAACTTTTAAATACTTTTAGCTACTCTTATCTATTATTACTTACTTTACTGCCATTAAAGCTTCTGCCGCATTGAGCATTTGAACTGAATAGCCCCATTCGTTGTCATACCAAGCCAATACCTTTACCAACTTGCCATCTGCAGATACGCGTGTTTGGGATGCGTCATAAATACTAGGGCGCGGGTCGTGGTTGAAGTCGATGGAGACCAATGGCAATGTGTTGAACCCCAAAATTCCTTTGAGCTCGCCTTCGCTGGCAGCCTTGAGAATCGAATTGACCTCGTCTACGCTGGTGGCGCGACTTGCAGCAAACGTTAAGTCAACAACAGAAACGTTAATCACTGGTACACGCATCGCAAAACCATCAAAGCGGCCAGCTAGTGCGGGCAGAACTAAACCAACTGCTTTAGCGGCGCCAGTCTTGGTTGGAATCATGCTGGTAACAGCAGAACGTGCACGACGCATATCCTTGTGATACACATCAGTCAATACTTGATCATTTGTAAATGCATGAATCGTGGTCATCAAACCAGACTCAATGCCAATCTTTTCTAAAAGCGGCTTCACCAATGGAGCCAAACAATTTGTTGTGCAGCTTGCATTAGAAACCACTACATCGCTTGGCTTCAATACATTTTGATTTACACCATACACAATCGTTGCATCTACATCTTTTTCACCAGGCGCAGAGATCAGTACTTTCTTCGCACCCTGCTCAATATGAATCATGGCCTTTTCTTTTGAAGTGAATTTGCCGGTGCACTCTAAAACTAAATCCACACCTAACTCACCCCATGGCGTTTCTGCAGGATTACGTGTGCAGAACATTTTGATGCGATCGCCATTCACTACCATACAATCACCGTCAACTGAAACCTCAGCTGGGAAGCGGCCATGCGCAGAGTCGTATTGGGTGAGGTGGGCATTAATGGCAATATCACCCATTGCATTAATTGCAACAATCTTGATATCCCGACGTGGCTTGCCGTTTACTTGATCTTCATACAAAGCCCGCAATACCATGCGGCCAATGCGTCCATAACCATTAATTGCGACACGAATTGTCATTGATTTCCCCTTACTAATATTGAATTTATTACGTATTTCGATTATTTCTTAGCGATACATTGCTTAACAGTCTTTGCAATTTGATCAACTGTTAAACCAAAATATTCATACAACTGTGGTGCCGGTGCTGACTCACCAAAAGTATCTACACCATGCACAGCTGCGCAACCATACTTCCACCAAAAATCGCTCACGCCAGCTTCAACCGCAATGCGTGGAATATTGGCAGGCAGAACCTTCGCTTTATAAGCGGCTTCTTGTTGATCGAAGACGGTAGTTGATGGAATTGAAACAACCCGAATTCCGAAGCCTTCTTCAGCCAAACGTTCTGCAGTTTGTATAGCGAGAGCGATCTCAGAACCAGTTGCGATGATGACTGCATCAATCTTGCCAGATTGTGGATCACGTAATACGTAGCCTCCGCGAGCAATATCTTTTATTTGAGCCGCAGTACGAGAGACAAATGGGCAGTTCTGACGACTAAAGATCAAGGCGCTAGGTCCATTTTTACGCTCAATAGCGCAGCCCCAAGCTACAGCGCTCTCAGTGGTGTCGCAAGGACGCCAAACCATCAAATTTGGAATCAGACGCAAGCTCGCTACCTGCTCCACAGACTGGTGAGTTGGGCCATCTTCGCCCAAACCAATCGAGTCGTGTGTGAATACGAAAATACTGCGTAACCTCATCAAGGCAGCCATACGCAATGCGTTGCGGCTGTAATCAGAGAAGGTTAAGAAGGTACCGCCAAATGGAATGTAACCACCATGCAAGGCAATGCCATTCATGATGGCGCTCATACCAAATTCACGCACACCATAATTAATGTGGTTACCCCATTGATCACCGCGTACTGGCTTACAGCTTGACCAATTCGTTAAATTAGATCCTGTTAAGTCAGCTGAGCCACCCATAAATTCTGGTAAAGCTGGTGCCAAAGCTTCAATCGCGTTTTGACTTGCCTTACGAGTAGCAATCGTCTCCGCTTTAGTTTGGCAATTCTTTAAATAAGCGTTTAAGGTAGATGAAAAATCATTAGATAACTCACCGGCCATGCGACGCTGTAATTCAGACGCTAGCTCTGGAAATTTATTTTTGTATTTTTGGAATTCTTTATTCCACTCATGCTCAGCAGCTTGACCACGTTTTTTAAAATCCCAAGCCGCATAAATATCTTTCGGAATTTCAAAGGGAGCATATGGCCAATTGAGGGCAACACGCGTTGCTGCAATTTCAGTAGCACCTAATGGTGAACCGTGTACCTTGTCGCTGCCAGCCATATTGGGCGAGCCTTGACCAATAGCGGTCTTGCAGCAGATGAGAGTTGGCTTATCGCTCTTTTTGGCCTTAGTAATAGCAGCAGATACAGCCTCAGCGTCATGGCCGTCTACATCACGAATTACATTCCACCCATAAGCTTCAAAACGCTTTGGCGTATCTTCGTTAAACCAAGAAACTACCTTGCCATCAATCGAGATGCCGTTGTCATCCCATAAGGCAATCAGCTTATTTAGCTTGAGCGTACCAGCCAAAGAGCAAACTTCATGGCTGATTCCCTCCATCAAACAACCGTCACCTAAAAATGCATAGGTGTAGTGATCAATGATGTTGTGACCTGGACGATTAAATTCTTCAGCTAATAATTTTTCTGCGAGAGCCATTCCTACAGCGTTAGAAATTCCTTGACCCAGTGGGCCAGTCGTTGTTTCAACGCCAGGAGTAATTCCGTACTCAGGATGTCCCGGAGTCTTGCTATGTAATTGACGGAAATTTTTCAACTCTTCAATCGGCAAGTCATAGCCAGAAAGATGTAATAAGGAATACAACAACATTGAGCCATGACCATTCGACAAAACAAAACGATCGCGATCAATCCAATGTGGATCCGTTGGGTTGTGCTTTAAATGTTCGTTCCAAAGACCAACAGCAATATCTGCCATGCCCATTGGCATACCAGGGTGTCCTGAATTAGCCTGCTGTACTGCATCCATGGATAAGGCACGAATGGCATTGGCCATACGAATATGAAGGTTTGACATCGTAAAAGTGTTCTCTGGAAAATTAATTGGCTATATTTCAGTAATGCCTCAATTTTATCTTCCCGGACCATGGGAATCCCAAAAGCCAATCACCCTCACCCCTGAGGTTGCCCACCATTTGCGCGTACGACGCGTCCAAACAGGGGAATTCTTCCCAGTATTCGACGGCAAAGGTCAGGTAGCCAGGGGTGAGCTCCTCTCATTCAGCGGAAAAACGGGTCAAGTGCAGCTTAGCGATATTCGCACCGACACCCATCGTGAGACGCCTTATGCCATTACTTTGGCCCAAGGACTTGCTGGTGGGGACAAAATGGACTGGATTATTGAAAAAGCCGTTGAAACTGGTGCGCAGAATATTGCCCCTATGCAATGCGAGCGCTCCATCCTGAAGCTCACCCGCTCAAGCGACCTAGAGCGCGCCCAAAAGCGCCTTGTGCACTGGGAAGGAATCATTCAAGCTGCATGCGAACAATGCGATCGCACCGTCTTTGCCAGCCTAGAACCCATTCAAACATTCGAGAGTTACTTAAAGGCAAATGCAAAACCTGTCCTTAAGTTGCTGCTGAGCCCCGATGCTACAAAAAGTATGTACGAAGTCCTACTAGAAAATGATCCTCAAGATATCGTCTTAATGATAGGGCCGGAAGGTGGTCATTCTCCCGAGGAGGAAGCCCAAGCAGAGGCTGCTGGCTATCAATTAGTTTCTTTGGGTGAGCGGGTACTGAGAACTGAAACCGCAGGCGTAGTCGCCATTACAGCCGTGCACAGCGTATGGAGCCCTGAAATGCAAAATCGCCTCAAGTAGAGGCGATTTGTTGAGCTTCTAAGTCTTTAGCGATTAAGCAAAAGAATAGAAGACACGATATGGGGTGCGGCGCTCAGCCCAGAAATCAACAGCATCACGGAACACATCTAAGAGTGTTTCACGAGCTTCTTTGTCAAATTTCTGAGTGCAAGGTAGTCCCTCGAGCACAACAACAAATCCAGGTTGTGGGCCAGACTTATCAACTGTAGTAGTCAAGGCATCCAACAAAGGATCGTAGTTTTTAGCCTGCTGCTTAGTAAATGAGTATGCAATCGCAATCGACTCCAAAACCTCACCCTTAGTCATTGCGTTAGCGCAATTGGCATAAATGAAGTGTTGACCCAGTTCAGTAGCCGCCTCTTGTAAGTCAGGAGTGCGGAAAGCACGAATAGATTGCACGATATTAGGGCGCACACTGCGCAACATTGCCGGCGGTCCGGCATCGCGAACGGCCAAAGCGGCACGCCAAGAAGCTGTCACTTTTTTCCCCGAAACTTGATTTGCTGCATAGGTTTGTAAACGAGATAAACCGCCTTCAGCATAAATGTTGGCAGCGGATGACTCGGTTTCCAGTCGATCATTGCTATCCCAACTTTCAGCCCGGCTGTGTTCATCGAAGCTGGCTGTATTGCTGTTTTCAGAGCGATTATTCATGATGGGTGCTAGGTTACCCTTAACACGCCATCAAATCAAGCCCAAATACAGTGCATTTTATGTAAAGTACTGATTTATATATAAATAATTTATGTAAGTTATTGCTAACTTACATAAATTTAAGGCGCTTAAGAGATCCCTCTAGCGTTACCAGCAGCCTCCACAACCGCCAAAGTGGTCACATTCACAATGCGGCGAACGGTTGCAGCCGGAGTCAGAATGTGAATCGGCTTAGCAACGCCTAATAGCAATGGGCCAATTGCAATGCCGTTACCTGCTGCTGTTTTTAATAAATTGTAAGAGATATTTGCAGCATCAATATTTGGCAAGACCAGTAGATTCGCATCGCCTTTTAAGGGTGATGACGTTACTGCACCGTCACGAATAGTTTCATCCAAAGCGCTATCGCCATGCATCTCACCATCAACCTCTAGTGCGGGATCTGCTTTTTGAATCATAGCAAGCACTTCGCGCATTTTGATTGCGGAAGGAGCATTACTTGAACCAAAATTGGAATGCGAGAGCAATGCTACCTTGGGTACGATACCTAGCTTGCGCATTTCGCTGGCAGCCATCAAAGTGAGTTCGGCAAGCTCGCAAGCTGTTGGATCAATATTAATGTGCGTATCCACTAAGAATACTTGACGACCCGGCAAAATCAAACCAGACATTGCACCATACACATTAGCACCAGCTTCGCGACCCACTACCTCATCGACATATTTAAGATGGGTTGCTGAGTTACCAATCGTTCCACAAATCATGCCATCAGCCTGGTCTTTGATAATCATCATGGATCCAATCAAGCTATTGCGACGACGCATCTCTAGCTTTGCAAATGATGCAGTAACGCCTTTACGCTCAGTCAAACCAAGGTAGGTTTGCCAGAAATCACGGAAGCGTGGATCATTTTCTGGATTCACAATCTCAAAGTCATCGCCAGCTTTCATACGCAGACCAAATTTCTCAATACGATGCTCGATCACTGCCGGGCGACCTATCAGAATTGGGGTTGCGAGATGCTCATCGATGATGATCTGTACCGCACGTAATACACGCTCGTCTTCACCTTCTGCAAACACGATGCGTTTTTGATTTGCTGGAACACCTTTAGCAATACTAAAGAGCGGCTTCATCAAAGTACCGGAGTGGTACACAAATTGTTGTAGCTGATTGCGGTACGCATCGAAATCTTTAATCGGGCGAGTAGCTACGCCATCATCCATTGCTGCTTTGGCAACTGCTGGGGCAATCACTGTGATGAGGCGCGGATCGAATGGCTTGGGAATTAAATATTCAGGACCAAAGGAAAGGTTCTCAATACCGTAAACAGAGGCCACTACTTCGCTCTGCTCCGCCCGGGCTAACTCGGCCACAGCCTTTACCGCAGCGACTTCCATGCCGCGCGTGATGGTGGTGGCACCCACATCTAAGGCACCACGGAAGATGAATGGAAAGCACAGTACGTTATTCACTTGATTTGGATAATCCGTACGACCTGTTGCCATAACAGCATCTGGTCTTACTTCTTTCACTTCTTCCGGCAGAATTTCTGGAGTTGGATTTGCCAAGGCATACACCAAGGGTTTAGGTGCCATCTTCTTCACCATGGCTTGCTTGAGTACACCACCAGCAGAAAGACCTAAGAAAATATCCGCGCCTTCAATCGCTTGATCCAGCGTACGCAAATCCGTTTCTTGGCAGAATGGCTCCTTCTCAGGATCCATTAATTCTTTACGACCTTTGTAAGCAATACCAGCTAAGTCGGTAACCCAAATATTTTTACGCTGAATGCCAAGATCCACCAATAAATCCAAACAGGCTAGCGCAGCAGCACCCGCGCCGGAAGTAACCAACTTCACGTCTTCTGCTTTTTTACCAACCACCTTCAAGCCGTTAATGATGGCGGCTGCAACCACAATCGCCGTACCGTGTTGGTCATCATGAAAGACTGGAATCTTCATGCGTGCTTGTAGCTTACGTTCAACTACGAAACAGTCAGGCGCCTTGATGTCTTCTAAATTAATACCACCAAATGTTGGCTCTAATGACGCAATGATTTCTACAAGCTTGTCTGGATCATTTTCATTTATTTCAATATCGAAAACATCAATGCCAGCAAACTTCTTAAAAAGAACTGCCTTGCCTTCCATCACTGGTTTACTAGCGAGTGGTCCAATGTTTCCCAAACCCAAAACAGCAGTGCCGTTTGTGATCACACCAACCAAGTTTCCACGGGCGGTGTACTTGAAAGCATTGGCTGGGTCCTTAACAATCTCTTCACAAGGAGCAGCTACACCGGGCGTATAAGCCAGCGCCAAATCTCTTTGATTGGTCAGTTGTTTAGTTGGAGCAATTTCAATTTTGCCTGGGGTCGGAAACTCGTGATACTGAAGAGCCGCCTCTCTTAAAGCTTTAATTTGTTGCTCTTTATTATTTTCTTTGCTCATCCACTAACTCGCTAAGTTCTGTCTTATCTTTATTTCATATAAGACTTATTAAGAGTTCAATTCTATTCCTCTCGGACATTCATCACATAACAGCCATAAAATAGGGCATGCCTTCACATTCCAAACCCCCTGGGGAATTTGACCTCATTGAACGTTTTTTTAAAGCGGGTGCGGATTCCTTGAGCGCAAGTGCTAAATCGGCAATTGCCTTAGGTATTGGCGATGACTGCGCCCTAATGAACCCACCTGCAAATGAAGAAATTGCCATTACGAGCGATATGTTGGTCGAGGGCAGGCATTTCTTTGAAGGCGCTGATCCCAAGCTATTGGGCCGCAAAGCCCTTGCAGTCAATCTTTCAGACCTCGCCGCGATGGGCGCAAGACCACTGGGATTTACACTGGCCATTGCCCTCCCTAAGGCTGATCCGATCTGGTTGGAGGGCTTTTCTAAAGGTCTTTTTGCTATTTCCAAGGAATATTCATGCCCCCTCATTGGTGGCGACACTACTGGTGGCCCCCTAACAATCTCGATCACAGCATTTGGTAGCTCCCCCACTGGAGAAGCCATCCGTCGATCAGGGGCAAAAGCGGGTGACGATATTTGGGTATCTGGAACAGTTGGCGATGCCAGGCTCGCTCTTGCTGCACTGCGTCATGAAATTACCCTCCCTACAAACGATCTTCAGCAAGTCGAACATCGCATGCATCAACCAACCCCGAGAGTTGAATTAGGCATTCAACTGCGAGGTATCGCGAGTGCAGCTTTAGACGTATCAGATGGTTTGCTTGGTGACTTACGACACATCCTGAAGCAATCTCAGGTTGATGCAGAGATTCAATTAAATCAATTACCAAAATCGAGCACATTACTAAAACAAGATATTGCCATTCAAAATCAATTTGCTGCATGCGGTGGAGATGATTACGAACTTTGCTTTACAGCACCCTCGAGTGAGCGCAAGAAAATTGAGCTCCTTAGCCAATCAATAAATTTACCTTTGACACTAATCGGCAAAATACTTCCAAAAAGAGATGTTGAAGTAAAAGTACATTTGCTAGACGCATCTGGCATAGCGCTCAGCAATACGGAAGCGGCGCCTTTTCTAAATTCATTTGATCACTTTGCTTCATGACGAATATTGAGCATTCTGCAGAAGTGAGACCAAACTTGAAGTGGGTGTTTCAGACCGCTAGTCGCACTCTTGCTTTTGGCTTTGGCAGTGGCTTAAGCCCCGTAGCTCCTGGCACTGCCGGCACTCTTTGGGCTTGGGCAGCTTTTCTGGTGGGTGAGTATTTTTTCAGCACTGAGGACTTTCTCTGGATTATCGGTGGCGGTATTTTGCTGGGCTGCTGGATCTGCGGACAAGTCAGTGAGGAACTGGGAAAGAAAGATTTTGGTGGAATTGTTTGGGATGAAATTGTTGCCTTTTGGCTGGTACTGATTTTCATCATGCCCACCAATATTTGGATGCAAGCCACTGCTTTTGTCATCTTCCGATTTTTTGATGCCATAAAACCGGGCCCCATCGGCATGATCGATCGTTACTTTAAAGATCAGTCAAGTGCAAGCACTCAACACTCAACTTATCTGCAAATCATTTGGCGTGGATTTGGTATTGTGATCGACGATCTTGCTGCGGCTTTTTGCACATTACTTGTGATGGCTTTAATTCAGTTCCTAATGAAATAATGAACCTCAATGAACGCAAACGACCTCACTAAAACCTTAGCGCAGATTTTGCTTTCCAGAAATTGGACAGTATCGCTAGCTGAGTCTTGTACGGGCGGCCTAGTCTGCGCCACCTTGACCGAACTGGCGGGCTCAAGCGAGTGGTTTGAGCGGGGTTACATTACTTATAGCAATGAGGCTAAAACAGAGTGTCTAGAGGTCCCAACTGAACTGATTGAGTCCCATGGAGCTGTCAGCGAACAAGTAGCCAAAGCCATGGCTGAGGGGGCTCGGGTCAATTCAGGAAGTAATGTGGCTATTTCCATTACTGGCATAGCAGGGCCATCAGGCGGTTCAGCAGAAAAGCCAGTAGGAACGGTTTGCTTTGGCTGGGCCACTGAAAATCAAACGCTGACTAAAACGATGTGCTTTGCAGGTGATCGCCAAATGATCAGACAAGCAGCAACAGAATTTGCACTTGCTGAGTTAGTCGCATTACTCAGAAGTTAAATATAAGCGAACTACCACTCGTTACAACTTACTTCATCCAGCCTTTGCTGTGGAAGTAACCTAGCGGGATGATGGCAGAAATCAACATCGCCAAAATAGCCATTGGATAACCCCAAGTCGTATCTAACTCCGGCATGTGCTTGTAGTTCATACCCCAAATACTTGCAAGCAATGTAGGTGGCATTAAGGCTACAGATACCACCGAGAAGATCTTAATAATCTTGGATTGGTTCAAATTAATGAAACCGACGGTAGCATCCATCAAGAAGTTAATCTTATCGAATAAGAAAGCGGTGTGGTTCTCAAGAGAATCAATATCACGCAAAATTTGGCGGGCCTCTTCTTGCTGCTCATCGGAGAGCAACTTGCTGCGCATCAAGAAAGATAAGGCTCTGCGGGTATCCATCACATTACGACGAATGCGTCCGTTCGTATCTTCCTCTTTTGCAATAGTCTCCAAAACTTCAGCAGCATCTGCATCATTAATGCTGTCAGATAGAACCCGTTTACCGGCCTGCTCAAGGTTTTCATAAACCTCTTCCAAAGCATCTGCAGAGTACTCAGCATCCGTTGAATACAAATCGAGTAAGACGTCTTTTGCATTGCTTACTGACCCGGGACGCAAACGCGCACGCAAACGTACCAAACGGAACACTGGCAAATCTTCGTCATGAATAGAGAACAACACCTGCTTGGTAAGAACAAAAGCTACTCGAACGTTACGAGAGGTTTCATCTTCATCTAGCAAGAAATCAGTACGAATATGGAGGTGGCCGTCATCTGCCTCAAAGTAACGCGCAGATGCTTCCAAGTCACCCAAGTCATCTAACTCGGGTAAGAGTACGCCAAAAGCCTCTTTAATCCAGATTAATTCCTCTTCTTCTGGATCAACCACGTCAATCCAGATAGGATTGGCATATTGCAACAATTCATTGCGATCTTCGACTTGCTCTTGAGAGAGGCGGCCATTTTGCAGGACGAACAAGTTGATCATGGTGAACTCCTAAGGAATGTGCGCTAGTTTATCCTATAGAGCATGACAGTTTCACTAAAATAAGCCAAATCCAATGAACTCTCGCTCAAATACCTTTAACCAGCAACTCCAGTCTGCATGGGCTTCCCAAGGCAGCATGCTGTGTGTTGGTTTTGACCCCGACCCCAAACGCTTGCCCCCTTCCCTTCAAGGGAAAGCCGAGGGTATCTATGAGTTCTGCCGCGAAATCGCCGATGCGACCTCGGATTTGGTCTGTGCCTTCAAGCCCCAGTTTGCCTACTTTGCCTCCCAAAGAGCAGAGCTTCAGCTAGAGAAGTTGATTAAGCACCTCAAAGACAAGTACCCGCATATCCCTGTAATTCTGGATTCCAAGCGTGGGGATATTGGCAGTACTGCTGACCATTACGCTCTTGAGGCTTTTGAGCGTTATGGTGCCGATGCGGTGACCGTGAACCCTTATATGGGCTTTGACACGATTGAACCCTACCTGAAACATACAGGCAAAGGTGTCATCGTCTTATGTCGTACGTCCAACCCGGGCGGATCCGATTTACAGTTTTTAAATGTCGCACCTAACGGTGAACCGCTCTATCTTCATGTAGCGAAACTTGCAGCCCAAGAATGGAATGGCTCTGGGCAGATTAGTCTTGTAGTGGGCGCAACATTCCCAGAAGAAATCGCCAAAGTACGAGCGATTGTTGGTGACATGCCTTTATTAATTCCAGGTATTGGAGCGCAAGGTGGTGATATTGATGCCACAGTCAATGCAGGGAAAATTGCAGGCAAGCCCGGAACCGGCATGATCATTAATTCCTCAAGAGCTATCTTGTACGCCAGCTCAGGAGCTGATTTTGCAGGGGCTGCCAGAGCGGTTGCACTAACTACTCGCGATGCACTACGCGTTGCTGCTAAAAAATAAATAGTAAGCAAAAAAATTATTTGCCTGAACCGCTCTTAGGGTAAGGCGCTAAGGCCACTCTATCCATATTCTCCAAGATAAATTCTTGGCGAACGGAATAGTTAATACTGCCGCGACGACAGTACTGCTGTTTATCAAAACACTTTGGCGCGGGTAGAGCGGAGGCAAGCGCTGCAGCTTGATCTCGGCCCAGTCCTGCTGGGCTTATAGCGTAATAGTGTTGGGAAGCCGCACCTATGCCAAAGATACCTTCGCCCCACTCTACCGAATTGAGATAAATCTCAAATAATCTCTGTTTAGAAAGTGTTAATTCTAAAAGCCCAGTAATGATGAGCTCTTGCCCCTTACGTAAATAGTTTTGCTCTGAAGATAGAAATAAATTTTTTGCCAATTGCTGAGTAATAGTGGAGCCACCTCGTAAAGCAGCTTTAGGTTTATTACCTGCTTGGGTTTTTTGCTGATTTTTCTGCCAAGCTTTTTGCATGTCTTCAATGCGTACACCGTTGTGCTGAAAGAAGATATCGTCTTCACTAACTAAAACAGCGCGCTTGAGATTATTGGAGATCTTGTCATAAGGCACCCATTTGGACTGCACTGAACAAGTCCAATGCCAGCCACATAGTCGCCAACGCTCTGCCCTCTGAAACGCAGTGCTACTGGGGTCAACGCTAATCCACAAAGCAATTTGCAAGGCGAAATAGATTTGCATCGCTACAAATCCTGCGAGCAAACATTTCACTGGGTAAAGAAGCCAGCGCATCAGGCTGAATTAACTGCGTAACTCTGCCAAGACTGCACGTGGATCAATAGCAGATGCTAGTTGTGCGCCCCGCCATAATAAGAAGGCATCAGCGGCTTGCTCGACCAACATCCCGAGACCATCACTAACTCGTGCTCCTCGCTGCAAGGCCTGTTGCATAAAAGCTGTAGTTTTGCCGTAGACCATGTCATAGGCGAAAGAGCTTGGCACAAAGATGTTTCCCACTGCTTTTAATGTCAATGGAGACTCATCAGTTAATCCTGCTGCAGTAGCATTAATCACCAAATCAAATGGGTGCTGTGTTTTTTCAGGATCTTCCAAATCAGTCAAGGTCCGCGACTCTAACGCTACCTCTTTAGATCCTGCTAAATCAGCAAACAATTTAACTAACTCATCTGCCTTTGCGCTGGAACGATTAGCGATGATCAGAGACTTAGGAGATTGCTCAAGTAAAGGACCAATTACCCCACGAGCAGCGCCACCAGCACCAATCAACAGTATCCGTGCGCTATGCAGTGCTATTCCTTGCGCTAAGAGATCACGCACCAGCCCAGCACCATCAGTGTTATCACCAAAAATTTTGCCTTCCGTCTTCCACAAGGTATTCACGGCACCCGCTAATTGGGCACGCGGGGTCAATACATCCGCCAAATTTTGAGCATCCTGCTTAAATGGCACTGTGACATTCATACCCTTACCACCAGCGGCAAAAAATATCTTGGCGGACTGAGCAAATGAATCCAACTCAGGCTGAAGACGGCCATAGCGCATAGGCTGTTTGGCCTGCTCTGCAAAACGCTGGTGAATTACTGGTGACTTACTATGAGAAATCGGATTACCAGCCACAGCATAGACAGCCACACCTGGAAAAAGGCTTGGGTCAATATGTAGGTCTGAATTTATGGAGCTCATGATGACTAGAGAATAAGCGAATTTATAAACTTCTCTAAATTGTTTTGGACTAGCGGCGTAGTTCTAACCGGTCCACACCATCACGAGTGAACTCAAAAGTAGAAATCCAATCCAAAACATCGATTTGATTGCGCATTTCTGAGGGGAAAGGGCCAAACGGGGCTGAAGCCCTCACAATTGCTATTGCCTGTCGATCTAACTCTGGGTTGCCAGAGCTACGCCCAATCGATAGACCGTCTTTACCTTGGGCATTGGTCGTGATTCTGCCTTGATTATCAACACTGACTACGATCACCAAACTACCATATAAAGGACGTCCATTTGCTCTTGGGAAAAACGCACTTCCATAAGCTTCAATCTTTTGGCGCATCGCATCGTAATAATGCGCAAAAGTAACTGCCTTAGTATTGGCGCCAGTGAGCACCTTACGTCTTGGTTCTTTGCCATCAGCCTGTAACCGTTTAGCAAGCTCAGCCTCTAAAGAATTAAGTTGCGGGGTAATTTTTTGCTCATCGCCACTCTTGCGACCGCCAGAACGAGTGCGCTGCTCGTCCAGTTTTGCCAACATTTGCTTTTGTTGTTTCTCTAAAATCTCAAGCCTGGCCTGTGCCCCTAATCTGGCGCGGTGCATTGCAGTAGCCTCTTGATTTTCGGTTTTGCCACCACCCTGTAAATCGGCTTGCGCCAACTTATTCGTTTTTTCAGGAGGGGTTTTATTGCTAGCGTTGACTAGAACAACACTCAAGGGAGTATTGAGCCTGCGATTCTGAATCTCTCCAGCACCCCAGCGAATTGATAAGAAAAGAGCGTGAAGAATGATTGATACGCATAAGGCAAATCGAAATGGATGGCGATTCCAAGCGCTATGGAGATAAGGTAAGAACTTACCAAGCCACTCGGGACATGGAAACTCCAGCGACTTAATCTGGGCTAGCATCTGCTTCAGAATTTGCTGATGGCTCTGGCTCTGCGACTTGGTCTGCTGTTTTTTCAGTAGAGTCAACCTTTGCTTCAATCTCCAACACCCGAACACCTGCACTCAGCTGTAGTAAATCGACTTCCGACACCACGACTTCTGCACGAGTCATACGCGGATGAGTTGCTAATTCAGGAATGGGTAAATGTAGTGGTACTAACTCCACTCTAGACATGCCATCCTTGAGATGACGCACATGAACCGTCTTAGATTCACCATCTTGTGTAATCCAGCGCAAGCACCAATACTTTTCCAATCGATCCTGGAATTCACCATAGGCTTGATAGCAAGACTCAAAGTCAGCGGCAATACCCATGAGCGCTGCATCACGCGGTGGAAAAGGCGCCACCATCTTGGCGGTGACGCCATGCTTTGCAAGCGCAATTAATTGCCATTGATTTACTAAATCAGAATATCGGCGCAAGGGAGAGGTGCACCAAGCGTAGTAGTCCAAGCCAAGACCTTCATGTGGTCCCGGTGTGGTTTGCATTCGGGTGCGCAAAGGGCCCCAGCCCTTCTGGGTTCTGAATAAACCTGGCAGGCCATGATCAGCCAGGAGCTGGCCAGAAGCGCTATTACAAAAAATCATCCATTCAGCAACAATGGTATCCAAAATAGATCCCCGTTGGCGCGGCACGATTTCAACACGTGGCACCCCATCAACAGTCTGAATCTGAAAATGAAAGTCTCTTGCTAGCGCATTGGGATCAATAAGGCCCAATTGCTCAGCGCGCAGACCATTTACCACGCGTTTTTCTTGACGGTCTGCATGAAGCAGTTTGGCGGCCTGCCACAAAGTTGCCAGTTCTTTGCGATAGGGATAGTTAGCGCCCTCATCAAGCAAACTCTCCTCGCTAACGAGATGCTCAATGTCCTCAAGGCGTAAATTGGCTGCCATCGGCACCATCTCTGCACGCATCTGCAAGCTTGCTCGATCGGCCACACCATCTGCATTGATATCGACATAAATCGACAAGGCGGGCCTCGGCAGGCCTTCATCTAATGAAAATTGCTCAATCACCGAATCGGGCAACATCGTAATTTTGTCACCCGGAAAATACACTGTGGACATTCGATTACGAGCTACCTGATCCAAGGGATCATCTTTAGTAATCGCCAATCCTGGTGCAGCAATATGAATGCCTACTCTATGACCACCCTCGATTGGTGTAACGGATAGGGCATCATCAATCTCTGTAGTGCCAGCATCATCAATGGAGAATGCTTGCACTTGGGCAAGCGGTAGCTCGGCAATAGCAGAGGCATAAGCAGTTTGATCAATACCAATAGCAGAATTGTGATCTGCGCCATTCGGAAAATGTGCCTTAAGAAACATTCCTTGGTGATAGGCCAAAGGTGAATCAATTGCACCACAGCGAATCATGAGTTGAGCGGGAGATTCACCGGTCTCGGTACAGGCCGCGATGAATGCCTTGTAGGCAGAGGTATTTTTATCGGGAGAGAAAAGTAATTGCTGAGCTGAAGACTTCAGCAATTCAGGGAAAGTGCCAGTAATCAGCTCTTGCTGCCAAAGTGCTTGTTGCTCTAGCTCTTTTTGCTTACGCTCTAATGCAGCTAGGCCTGCCTGCAACTGCTCTTGTGGCGCCCTCTGAAAACGTCCACGTCCTTTGCGACGAAAAAATACAGGAGCGCATTGCAAGGCGATGGCTAATGCTACCTGCTGGGGAATGCTAGCCTGCGATCCAAAGTACTCGTGCGCTACATCTACTAGGCCAAACTCTTCATCTGGCGCGCAATCCCAAAGGAACTGCAAATCAATATCAGCGGTGAGAGTGTGAGCCTCGTCCATTGCTGCTTGAGCTTCTGGCTTTTCAAAACGCAGCCATACCTCTTTAGCTTTGAGTTTGATCTTTTTTCCAGAAAGGCTAGTAGCTTGCCACGACTCCGCATCCCCTGCCCCTGAAGCAGACTGGACTGTGGCGATCTTAATATCGCCACCCTCTTCATATAAAAGATTCATGCTTAGAGCGAGATCCCGCCGCTGGCCTCTAATGCCACGCCATTGACATAGCTAGCTTCATCACTGGCCAGGAACAAATACACATTGGCCATTTCAGTAGGAGTACCAAGACGTCCAAGCCAACTGCGCCTCTCAATGTCTTGCAAAATATTCTCTGGCATCGCTTTGACCATTTCAGTAGCGATAAAACCCGGACAAACTGCATTGACTCGAATCCCTTTAGGACCCAGCTCGCGCGCCCATGTTTTAGTAAAGCCTATTACGCCAAACTTAGTGGCTGAATAATTGGTTTGACCAAAATTGCCATAAAGGCCGACCACACTAGAGGCGTTTACTACTGCACCAGAGCCAGCCTCGAGCATATGAGGAACAATCAATTGAGTGCAATTAAATACACCCTTCAAATTGACATCAATTACCGTATCAAACTGCGCCTCGGTCATCTTAATTAAGCGCGCATCCTGTGTAATACCGGCGTTATTAATCAAGATATCAATACGTCCATGCTTTTGTATGACCTGATCAACGACAGACTGAATGCTCGCGCGATCAGTGACATTCATGGCATAGCCTTCTGCATTGGGCGTTTGTGCAGCAGCCCCATTCACAGCTTCCAGGTTGATATCGGTAATGATGACCTTTGCACCCTCTTGTGCAAAGCGCTGAGCGGTAGCAAAGCCAATACCTTTAGCGGCGCCAGTAATGATGGCTACTTTGTCTTTTAATCTATCGCCCATTTTTTGCTTTCTGTATTAACTTTTTGTTATTGCTTTGCCGAAATGGCATTTAATAGCTTTTGATGCACGCCACCAAAACCGCCATTACTCATTACCAAAATGTGATCCCCCGGCTTGGCCTCTTGTGCAACTGCCTTCACCAAAGCCTCAAGATCACTAAAAGCCTTTGCTTTGTCTTGCTCGCTCTTATTGAGTGGAGATAACACCTCAGCTAAATCCCAACCCAAAGATTCTTTGCCAACATCAGCGCCATAAGCAAAAACTTTATCGGCAGATTCTAGACTTCCAGGAAGTTGAGCCTTCATTACACCCAGCTTCATCGTATTCGAACGCGGCTCTAGTACAGCTAAGATGCGGGCTTTACCGACTCGGCGACGTAGACCATCAAGAGTGGTGGTGATCGCAGTTGGATGGTGCGCAAAATCGTCATAAACCGTGATGTCATTGGCAACACCAATCAGCTCTAAACGACGTTTCACATTTTTAAACTCAGCTAAAGCACGCGCAGCATCTGTCGGAGAAATGCCAATGTGATTAGCTGAGGCAATCGCTGCAAGCGCATTGAGTTGATTATGTCTACCCATCACACCAGAATCAGGCGCCCACTTTACCGTGGCCACATCTTTGCCAGACTGACGCACAATAAAGCCATCACCTTCCTGAGAAATCAATGACCACTCATTTGTCAGCTCTTGACCAAAGCGCTCCACAGGCGCCCAAGCACCCCGTGTAATCACACTAGCTAGCGCTGGCTCTTCGCCATTCACGACCAACAAACCATCGCCAGGAACCGTACGTACTAAATGATGAAATTGTGTTTCGATTGCCGCAAGATCAGCAAAAATATCAGCGTGATCAAACTCTAAATTATTAAGTAAGGCAGTGCGTGGTCGGTAATGCACAAACTTGCTACGCTTATCAAAAAAAGCCGTGTCGTACTCATCGGCCTCGATTACAAAATATTGACTATCACCTAAATGTGCAGAGACTGTGAAGTTGAGTGGTACGCCTCCAATCAGATAGCCAGGCTTGTAGCCATTGAATTCCAAAATCCAAGTCAGCATCGCTGAGGTAGTTGTTTTGCCATGTGTACCAGCCACAGCCAAAACATGTCTTCCGTATAAGACTTGCTCACCCAACCACTGTGGCCCAGAAATGTAGGGCAATCCTTGATTCAGAATTGCCTCCATTAAAGGGTTGCCTCGAGAAACCACATTGCCAATAACAAATAAATCAGGCATGGTCTCAAACTGAGATAATTGATCTGGAGAGAACCCCTCGATCAGTTTGATACCTTGAGCTTCAAGCTGCGTACTCATTGGTGGATAGACGTTGGCATCGCAACCTGTAACGCGATGTCCAGCCTGTCTGGCGATTGCGGCAATGCCGCCCATGAAAGTACCGCAAATGCCCAAGATGTGTATATGCATGAATGAATTTTAGCGAAGGAGTTGCAATGAACCGCAGACAATGGATCATCATCGTCGCAATCAGTCTTTTGGCCCTGCTTGCTGGAGTAGTGACTTCGCAATGGATTTATAAAACTGGTCTGGCCAGTGATCCTGCTGTTAAGGCATTTTTTGCAAATTCTTGGCAAGCTCCCGATGGAAAAACTGTCGATACCCAAAAATGGCAAGGAAAAGTGCTGGTTGTGAACTTTTGGGCCTCCTGGTGCCCCCCTTGTGTTGAAGAAATGCCTACTTTAGACATGCTTCAACAAGAGTTTTTGCAGCAAAATGTCTTATTTGTTGGCATCGGCATCGATTCACCCTCTAATATTCGCGAATTTCTATCAAGTACCCCAGTGAGCTATCCGATTGTCATCGGCGGTCTTGAGGGTAGTAATCTTGCTAAGCAACTGGGAAATTCTCAGGGCGCTCTTCCTTACACTATCATTATTAATGCCAAGGGCAAGGCAACATACAGTAAATTAGGGAAGATAAGCGAAGATGACATCAGAAGTGCTATTAAATCTGCTTTATAGTCATTTTTAATGATTTTCTATATTTTGAACGTCATCTAATTTTGCCTAATTATTAGGCAAAACAGGCGATATTTTTTAATATCGTCATTGAAAAGCATAGAAAAACCCTCTTTTTAAAGCGCTAAATTGGTCTTCGTCGGGCGCTAAGAAGGTATACTTCAACCATTAGCAATCAAGCATGAAGTTAATTAGCCATTTACGCTTATCTGCCTTTAAAAACAGGGATCTATGTCGAAAAAAGCTTCAATTCTCGTAATTCAGGGCCCAAATCTAAATCTATTAGGTACCCGCGAGCCTGAGATTTATGGCAAAACTACTCTGGAAGACATTCATCAAAAGCTGGGTGAGCTAGCAAAAGCGCAATCTGTCGACCTCAGCAGCTATCAAAGTAATCATGAAGGCGAGTTAATTGACCGCATTCAGAAGGCAAAACAAGATGGGGTTGATTTCATCATCATCAATCCGGGCGCATTTACCCACACGAGCGTTGCCTTACGTGATGTTTTGGCGGGGGTAGCTATTCCTTTTATTGAAATTCATTTATCCAACATTCATCAGCGTGAAGAATTTCGTAAGCACTCCTACCTATCCGACATTGCAACTGGCGTGATTTGTGGTCTTGGCGCAATTGGCTATGAATTAGCGCTGCAGGCAGCGATTACTCGTTTGCAAAAATAAAACTAATTAAAGAGTTACTAGAGAGGAAGCACTCATATGGATCTGAGAAAACTAAAAACCTTAATCGATTTAGTCTCTGAATCAGGTATTTCGGAACTAGAAGTAAATGAAGGCGAAGATCGCGTTCGTATTGTTAACGCAGGGTCTTCCGCCCCAACTGGTCAGGTGGTTTACGCCAATCCAGGACCTGCACAAACTATGCAAGCTGCGCCCGTAGCTAGCGCTCCAGCTCCAGCAGCTCCCGCTATTGACGCACCTGCTCCTGAAACAGGTTTTGTTGCACGCTCTCCGATGGTGGGCACCTTCTATCGCGCTCCAAATCCAGAATCTCCAAACTTCGTCAGTATTGGCGATACCGTAAAAGTGGGTCAAACTCTTTGCATCATCGAGGCAATGAAACTACTTAACGAGATCGAATCTGAGCAAGCTGGTGTGATCAAAGAAATTCTGTGTGAAAACGGTCAAGGCGTTGAATTTGACCAACCACTTTTCATCATCGCCTAGCTCCTCATCATTAGATCCATTCCAATCCACCGTTACTTAACTCAGAGCCGACATGTTCGATAAGATTCTGATTGCCAATCGGGGAGAAATTGCTCTCCGTATCCAACGCGCATGCCGCGAGTTGGGAATTAAAACTGTGGTGGTGTATTCCACCGCAGATAAAGAAGCGAAATATGTAAAGCTTGCCGATGAAGCCGTATGCATCGGGCCAGCGCCATCTCCGCTCAGCTACCTCAATATGCCAGCAATTATTTCTGCAGCGGAAGTAACTGATGCAGAGGCGATTCACCCTGGCTATGGCTTTCTTTCTGAAAATGCCGATTTTGCAGAACGTGTTGAGAAATCTGGCTTCTCCTTTATTGGTCCTACAGCCGCATCTATCCGTTTGATGGGCGACAAAGTTTCTGCCAAACGCGCGATGATTAAAGCGGGTGTACCTTGCGTTCCCGGATCAGAAGGTGCACTGCCTGATAATCCAAAAGAAATTATTGCAACCGCTAAAAAAGTCGGCTACCCCGTCATCATTAAAGCTGCAGGCGGTGGTGGTGGTCGCGGTATGCGCGTAGTTCATACCGAAGCTGCACTTCTCAACGCAGTCAATATGACCAAAGAGGAAGCTGGCCGCGCTTTTGGCAACCCCGAAGTCTATATGGAGAAGTTTTTAGAAAAGCCTCGCCACGTAGAAATTCAGATTTTGGCGGATACCCATGGCAGCGCCATTTGGTTAGGTGAAAGAGATTGCTCCATGCAGCGTCGCCACCAGAAGGTGATTGAAGAAGCACCTGCCCCTGGCATTGATCGTCGCTTGATTGCCAAAATTGGTGAACGCTGCGCCGAAGCCTGTCGCAAGATTGGTTATCGTGGCGCTGGCACATTTGAATTCCTCTATGAAAATAATGAATTCTTCTTCATTGAGATGAATACCCGCGTTCAAGTAGAGCATCCGGTTACCGAAATGATTACCGGCGTAGATATTGTTCAAGAACAGATTCGGATTGCAGCTGGACTCAGGTTGAGCTATCGCCAAAAAGACATTGTTTTCCGTGGCCATGCCATTGAATGCCGTCTGAACGCTGAAGATCCATTTAAGTTCACACCGAGCCCAGGCAAAATTGGCTCATTCCACATGCCTGGTGGTCCCGGAATTCGCGTTGACTCACATGCCTACAGCGGCTATGTGGTTCCATCTAACTATGACTCCATGATTGGGAAATTGATTTCTTACGGAAATACTCGTGAACAAGCCATTCGCCGTATGCAAATTGCACTTTCGGAGATGGTGATTGATGGCATTACAACCAATGTCCCACTTCACCGCGAATTAATGCTTGACCCAAACTTCATCGAAGGCGGTACCAGCATTCACTACTTGGAACATCGCCTAGAAGAGCAAGCCGCAAGTCGCGGTAAGCCTTAATTGTGATGCGAGCGCTGCATGTCTTATCGTGAACTGGTATTCACGGTAGCCGCTGAAACTGCTGAACCCTTGGGTGATGCGCTTTTGGACTTAGGCGCCTTGTCCGTTACTGTTGAGGACGATGCTGCCGGTGGCTATGATGAAAATCCACTCTATGGAGAGCCCGGTCTTTCACCAGAATTACAGGCATGGGATAGATCAGCAGTTACTGCCCTCTTTAATCCCGAAATTGATTCGTCGGGTAGCGCAGAATTTATTCCTGAGCTACTCACCTCGCTCAAAGAAGCCGGTTTTAATCTAACCCCTCCGCAAGAGAAAACTGTTGAGGAGCAAGATTGGGTCAGGCTCACTCAAAGCCAGTTTGCCCCTATTCAAATTGGTGAGCGTATCTGGGTAGTACCTTCTTGGCACGATGCACCTTCCGATCCGAATGCGATCTGTCTGGCCGTTGATCCAGGACTCGCATTTGGTACGGGTAGTCACCCCACAACCCACTTATGCTTGCTTTGGCTTGAGCAACAAAGTAATTTACAGAATCAAAGCTTGCTGGATTACGGTTGCGGTTCAGGGATTTTAGCAATCGCTGCTGCAAAACTAGGCTGTAAACCGGTAATTGGCACTGATATTGATCCTCAAGCCATGGTTGCAGCACGCAGTAATGCAGAGATTAACAACACCGCTATTCGCTTCGTTCTGCCTAATGAAAATGCTCCAGAACTCGCTGCAGAAACTAAATATGACATCGTAATGGCCAATATCTTGGCAAACCCACTGCAAGTTCTTGCCCCTGCACTGGTAAATAAGATGAAAGCAGGCGGAAGAATTGTTTTATCAGGCGTGCTCGCTCGCCAAGCAGAGGAAGTTATTGCTACCTATAGCCAATGGCTCAAACTCTCCGTCTGGAAAGAGAGTGAAGGCTGGGTTTGCCTACACGGCAGTTTAAATCAGGCTAAGCAAAGCAATCAAGACACTGCATTTGCTGCGCCTGCTCAAAAAAAAAGTCTTAAGCTAGTTCTATTCACGCTCTTATTGCTGGTCTTACTTGTTTTTGGCGAGCATCTCTCTAGAAATTCGCTACTACCTGCATTAGCACCGCATATCGATGGCACGTCGAACACAATATCTGTTCGCGCTTTTCACTTACTGCAAACCATTGATGCAAAACTTTGTCGTGCATTAGGATGCCTAGATCGCACTGTAAGCGATTTTTCCGCGTGGAAAATAACTTCAGCCACACTATCGCCAGAAAATGCGAGAGAGGGGCTTAAAAACCCTGCAAATCAATCTCTATTACAAGTTGAGATACAAAATCGCTTAGCAATTGCAGTTTTAGCTCCCAATTTAGAAATTTCTTTGACTGATGCCGAAGAATCTGAAATCAAATCTCTGCAATTCTCTCCACAAGAGTGGTTACCCAAAGCTTGGCAAGAGAAGCATCCTGATTTTTTAAAAAGAGGGATCTCTTCAGGTGAAATAATTCAAGTTGAATTACCTATTGCATTGCCTCCAAACGCTGCTGGCTATCGTGTTCGAGTGCTTTATCCCTAAATTAATTCATTGACACCCCATTTATTCCTAACAGAAAGTAACTTATGGCTAGCTTAATCTGTGGCTCTATCGCCTACGACACCATCATGAACTTTGAAGGCAAATTTGCCGATCAAATCCTGCCCGAGCAGATTCATATTCTGAACGTGGCCTTCTTAGTCCCAACAATGCGACGCGAGTTTGGTGGTTGCGCCGGCAATATTGCTTACAACCTGAATCTTCTGGGTGGAGATCCCATCATTATGGCTACGGTAGGTGGTGATGCCACCCCTTACATGAGCCGTCTTGAGCAACTCAACATTGATGCGAGTCATATTCGGCAGATAGGCAGTGCCTTTACTGCACAAGCCATGATTACAACGGATCAAGCTAATAACCAAATCACCGCTTTTCATCCGGGTGCAATGAATGAATCACATCTAAACCAAGTCTCAGCCGTTGTTGCTGAACGTGGCAAGAATGCCAAGGGACCGGCTAAGCTCGGAATCGTTGCGCCTGATGGTCGTCAAGGAATGTGGGAACACTGCCATCAATTGGCCGACGCCAACATTCCCTTCATCTTTGATCCAGGCCAAGGCTTGCCAATGTTTAATGGTCCTGAGCTTTTGGAGTTGGTTGATATTGCTAGCTATCTGGCAGTAAATGACTACGAAGGAGAAATGCTTTCTCAAAGGACGGGTTTAAGTTTGGCAAAAGTAGCTGAGCGCGTAAAAGCGCTCATCGTTACCAAAGGCGCTGAAGGTGCCGACATCTACTTTGAAGGTAAATGCATTGCCATACCACCAGTACCAGCAGCAAAAGTAGTCGATCCAACTGGTTGCGGCGATGCATTCCGCGGTGGATTACTCTTTGGTTTGGAAAACGGCATGGACTGGGAAACTACTGGTCGTCTCGCCAGTTTGATGGGTTCGATCAAGATTACGCATCAAGGACCGCAAAATCACCAACCTAGCAAAGATCAGGTCGCTGAACAATTTAAAGCAGCGTTTGGCTTTAGCTTTTAATTCAAAAGGATCCTAGCGCTGGCTAAGATCACTCATTTCTAAATTAAGAAATAAAAAAAAGGGGTCTCGTTAGAGACCCCTTCTAGTAACACCCGTCTGATTAAGGACGTGTGCCAGTTGGGAAGGGCCAAGCAGCGGCAGTTGTTGCTATTGCAGCTTTCTTAGCCGCGGGCTTTTTTACTACTGAGCCCGCTTTCTTCGCAGCAGGCTTACTTACTTTTTTTTTGCTACGCGCTTCTTTGCAGCTTTTTTAGCGGCTGGCTTTTTAGCAGCTGGACGCTTCTTAGCAGCTTTTTTTGCAGCTGGGCGCTTTGCAGCAGCTTTTTTAGCAGCTGGACGCTTTGCAGCAGCTTTTTTAGCAGCTGGACGCTTCTTAGCAGCTTTTTTAGCAGCAGGCTTCTTAGCAGCAGCTTTTTTAGCAGCTGGACGCTTCTTAGCAGCAGCTTTTTTAGCAGCAGGACGCTTTGCAGCAGCTTTTTTAGCAGCTGGTTTCTTTGCAGCAGGTTTTTTCTTGGCGATTGCCATAGTATTGCTCCTTCACGTGAGGATTAGTACAAACTACATTAAGAAGACCCGACCACTCATTTCCGCCTGGTTTTGCAACCGCTTGGATCTGACGAGCGAGCCATTCATCGGCGCACGGCTTGATACTAGGTGCTGCACGCTAATGAATCCTGGAAAAAAAGCCGTGGTCCCAAAGGACAACGGCTTCTTAAATGTGCTGGAGAAAATAGAGAGAATAGCCCGCACACCCTTGATCAAGGGTTTTCGGATTTGAGTCTGGTTTTGCTGACTTCTAAAACTATCCAACCGTCTAATCTCCAATTTAGCCAGTTGTGCGCTTTAAAACTGTCTTACTACTCCCAACTAAGCGCACCACCGGTTTGATACTCAATAACGCGTGTCTCAAAAAAGTTTCGTTCTTTTTTCAGATCAATCATTTCTGACATCCATGGAAATGGATTCTCTTCATTTGGGAACATCGCGTCAAGTCCTATTTGCAAACATCTGCGATTACAGATGTATCTTAGGTAACCTTTGAACATCGGCGCGTTCAATCCGAGCACTCCGCGAGGCATCGTATCCTCTGCATAACGGTACTCTAATTCGACTGCTTTTTCGAAGATGGATTTGATCTCGTCTTTGAACTCGGAAGTCCATAACTGCGGGTTCTCCAGCTTGATTTGGTTTATTAAATCAATACCAAAATTGCAGTGCATAGACTCGTCACGAAGGATGTATTGATACTGCTCAGCAGCACCCGTCATTTTGTTTTGACGACCCATTGCAAGTATTTGCGTAAAACCAACATAAAAGAACAAACCTTCCATTACGCAAGCAAAAACAATCAGCGAACGAAGTAGTTTTTGATCAGCTTCTAATGTGCCAGTCTTGAAATTGGGGTCAGTTAATACGTCAATAAACGGAATTAAGAACTGATCTTTAGCGCGAATTGACTCAATCTCGTTGTACGCATTAAAGATTTCGGACTGGTCTAAACCTAAAGATTCCACAATATATTGGTAGGCGTGGGTATGAATTGCCTCCTCGAAAGCCTGACGCAATAGGTATTGGCGGCATTCTGGGGCAGTAATGTGGCGATAAGTACCCAAAACAATATTGTTTGCAGCCAAAGAATCTGCCGTTGTAAAGAAACCAAGGTTGCGCTTAATAATGCGACGCTCGTCTTCTGTCAGGCCATTTGGATCTTTCCAGAGCGCGATATCGCGGTTCATATTGATCTCTTGTGGCATCCAGTGGTTTGCACAACCCGCTAAATACTTCTCCCAAGCCCACTTATATTTAAATGGAACCAACTGATTTACGTCAGTCTTAGCGTTAATCACGCGTTTATCAGCAGCATTGACACGCAAGGCTGCACCACCAGATAAATTAGCAGCCTCTACTGGCGCAGGTGCGGCAGTTTGCGGCGCCATTGCCACTTGATCTGGCTGTGGGCGTTGTGGCTCCACTGCAACCGGCTGCGGTGCAATACCAGCTTTCGCTAGTGCTGGAGCAACTTCTTCTTCCCAATTCAACATAACTCTCTCCTAATAATTCTATTTATGACCAATAAGCAAATAGCTTATTGGCATGCTTCACATTCTTCGAAACCAGCATCACCCGGACGCATTGTGCAAACTGGACCGTCGGCTTGAACGCCGCCAGCAGCACTTGCAGCAGCTGTGTCAGTACCATTGACACCGCCGCCACTAGAAACTGAATTCAACTGACCGCTAGCAACAGTTGATTTCTCAACGTGGGTTGCAGCCATTGTGCGGAGGTAGTAGGTCGTCTTCAAGCCGCGCAACCAAGCCAACTTGTAAGTGTCGTCCAATTTCTTGCCGGAAGCGCCACCCATGTAGATATTGAGTGACTGCGCTTGGTCGATCCACTTTTGACGGCGGGAAGCCGCTTCAACCAACCAGCTTGGCTCAACCTCAAAAGCAGTGGCGTACAAATCACGCAAATCTTGCGGAATACGATCAATCTTGGACAAAGTGCCGTCAAAGTACTTCAAGTCAGCAATCATGACTTCATCCCAGAGGCCGCGATCCTTCAAATCCCGTACCAAGTACTCGTTTACCACTGTGAACTCACCAGAAAGGTTAGATTTCACGAATAAGTTCTGGAATGTTGGCTCGATACAAGCAGAAACACCGATGATGTTGGAAATCGTTGCGGTTGGCGCAATCGCTACGCAGTTTGAGTTGCGCATGCCGTGTTGCTTGATACGCGCACGTAAACCACTCCAATCCATAGTGGAAGAGTTGTCTACCTCTACGTAACCGCCGCGCTCAGCTGCCAACATCGCTACTGAATCCTGCGGGAGGATGCCGCGATCCCACAATGAACCTTTATATGTGCTGTAAACACCACGCTCTTCAGCCAATTCATTGGATGCTTGATAAGCGTAGTAGCAAACCGCTTCCATAGAAGAATCAGCAAACTTCACAGCCTCATCGCTCGCGTAAGGAATACGCTGCATGTGCAAGCAATCCTGGAAGCCCATGATGCCCATACCGACTGGACGGTGCTTCAAGTTGGAATTGCGTGCCTTAGCAACTGCGTAGTAGTTGATATCAATCACGTTGTCCAACATACGCATTGCAGTGCGTACAGTTCTTTGGAGCTTCTCGTGGTCCAAAATCATCTTGCCATTAGCATCCGTTGTCATGTGAGCAGTTAAGTTCACAGAACCCAAGTTACAAACCGCAATCTCAGTCTCGTTTGTATTGAGAGTGATCTCAGTACAGAGGTTAGATGAGTGAACTACGCCAATATGCTGCTGTGGGCTACGGATGTTGCAAGGATCTTTGAAAGTGATCCATGGATGACCAGTTTCAAACAACATACCGAGCATCTTGCGCCACAATTGCTGCGCTGGAATGCGGCGGAATGGCTTTAATTCACCACGGTCAGCTTTTTGCTCGTAGGCGACATAAGCCTCTTCAAACGCTCTTCCGTACTTGTCATGTAAATCAGGGGTATTGGATGGTGAGAACAAAGTCCAATCGCCACCTTCCATCACACGCTTCATGAATAAGTCAGGAATCCAGTTGGAGGTATTCATATCATGGGTACGACGACGGTCGTCACCAGTGTTCTTGCGTAGCTCCAAGAATTCTTCAATATCTAAGTGCCATGTTTCTAAGTAGGCGCAAACCGCACCCTTACGCTTACCACCTTGGTTCACAGCAACTGCAGTGTCGTTTACCACTTTCAAGAATGGCACAACACCTTGTGATTTACCGTTAGTGCCTTTGATGTGGCTTCCTAAAGCGCGGACATTAGTCCAGTCATTACCTAAACCACCAGCAAACTTAGACAACAATGCATTTTCTTTCAATGCTTCGTAGATGCCGTCAAGGTCATCATCCACAGTAGTCAAGTAGCAGCTAGAGAGCTGTGGACGAGTCGTCGCTGAATTGAACAAGGTTGGTGTGCTGGACATGAAATCAAATGTAGATAGGATTTCATAAAACTCAATTGCACGACGCTCACGGTCCAATTCATTCAAAGATAAGCCCATTGCAACGCGCATGAAGAATGCCTGTGGCATTTCAATGCGACGATCTTCAATGTGCAAGAAATAGCGGTCATACAAAGTCTGCAAACCAAGGTAGTTGAATTGCAAGTCACGACTAGCATTTAAGGCTGCAGCTAAGCGTGGCAAGTCAAACTCACGCATACGTGGGTCTAACAATTCAGCAGAGATGCCTTCGTTAATGTACTTAGCAAAATACGTACCGTACTCAGCTTGCATGTCGCCTTGCAATACTTCTTTACCGAGGATTTCCTTACGGATGACGTGCATCAAGATGCGTGCTGTTACCTGGCTGTACGCAGGATCTTTTTCAATCAAAGTACGGGAAGCCAAGATGGCAGAGTCATAGACTTGCGCCATTGGTACACCATCGTACAAATTCTTAATGGTTTCAGTAATGATTGGAGTGGCATCAATATGAGTGCCTAAACCTTCGCAAGCTGCCTCAATCACGGTACGCAAAGCAGCCATATCGAGCCACTTCTCAACACCGTTATCGGTAACTTTGATTCCAGATTCGCCGGCCTGATTAGCTGTTTGCGCCTCTTGGGAAACCTCTTGCTGAGCCGCACGCTCTTGGTTACGCTTTTCACGATAAAGAACATAAGCACGGGCAACGTTATGCTCACCACTACGCATCAAAGCCAATTCAACTTGATCTTGGATATCTTCGATGTGGAAAGTTCCACCGTTTGGACGGCTACGCAATAAAGCACGCACCACTGCATGAGTCAATTGCTCTACTTGCTCGCGAACACGCGCAGATGCTGCGCCTTGTCCACCGTTAACCGCCAAAAATGCTTTGGTTACCGCAATTGCAATCTTGGATGGCTCAAAAGCAACAACTGAACCATTGCGGCGAATAATTTTGTAATCAGACAATTGGGTTGCCTGAGCGCCACCAACACCACCAGCTACAAAGCTGGCAGAAGGGGCTTGATTTATCGCCCCTGCAGGACTCATTCCTGGGTTATTCGCTCCAGCTTGTTGGCCTGCTGTCTGTGGATTAGCGTATGTCATGTTGCTCCTGCGTCTATATATAGTTATTTGGACAAAAAATCGTTAAAAAACAATGGGGTATTGCTAGATTCAAACACTACATCTAGTGTCTTGAAGCGCATTAGGCACTAAGTATAGGGAATTATTTGATATTTAGTAAGCTATTTATGACAAATATTTATCAGTACTTTTACTAAGTATTGCACTTATTTTGGGGTCATTTTGGTGCGTATTTTGTAGTCCTTTTTAGACAAAGGCTAAAAAAGTAAGCGTACGCTTACATACAAAAAAGGGCTTATCGAGGGTCTAGCCCAAAGGGTAATTTTTCGATTGAAATTGTTGTCTCTTTTTGGAACTTTTTCCAGTCAAAAGAAATTCCAGGATCCGTTTTTCGATCAGGAGCAACATCGCTATGCCCAGCAAATTGCAAATTGGGATAAGTGTTTGCCAATTTTTGAATGAGCTTACTCAAGGTTAGATACTGCGAAGCTTCAAATGGCGTATCGCCATCCCCCTCTAACTCGATGCCAATGGAAAAGTCATTGCACTTTTCTCGACCCTGAAAATGCGATTTGCCTGCGTGCCAGGCTTTGTTCTGGGTGGATACAAACTGAATCAACTCACCCGAACGCGTAATTAAAAAATGGCTGGAGACCTTTTGATCGGCGATCTCAGCAAAATAGGGATGACCACTTGGATCAAGCTTATTTTGGAAAAAATCAACAATATGCTGACTGGATGATTTGTTTCTAAATTCACCTGGCGGAAGACTGATGTGGTGAATGATCGCTAAATCAGTTTGCGCATTTTCTGGTCTAGCATCCTGGTTGGGTGACAAGCGCCAATTAGCAAACCCAATCCAACCCTGATCATCCAAAGAATTCAGATGCTCTTTGGAGCAATAAAAGCGGTCATCTTGAGAAATCGCATCCGATTCAGGTAGATGTACTTTGCAGCATTGGCATTGCACCATTTTCATGGGCATTATGGCTTTAGACGCCTTATTAGCAGTCGCTTGAAAGGTATTTTTCCAATTAAATTCGGCCTTCTTTTTACCTTTCCACCAAAGGTAAAAAAGACCTGCACCCACTGATAGGACGAACCACTTAAGCAAAGGTCATGCTTTCTGAAGAATGACTTCCAACACAAACCGACTACCAACATAAGCAAGCAATAAAACAACGTAGGCACTCAATACCCAACGGATCGCTGCCCAGCCACGTAAACCTACTCTCCAGCGGGCTATGAATAAACCAGCAAACAAGAACCAAGAGACAAGTGCAAAAACAGTTTTATGGTCGAATACAAAGGGCTTGCCAAATAAAGCTTGTGAAAACAATAAGCCAGAGAAAACGGTCATGGTTAAGAGTGCAAAACCAACATACAGCAAATTAAACAGCAGCCCTTCCATCGTCATCAGTGACGGTAAATCTTCCAACCAATGGGCAAGGCGACTATTAGGAGTAATCGCCAATTGACGATGTAAGGCACGGTCATAAACAGTCATCAACATGGCCTGCATAGCCGCTAGACTTAATAAACCTACTGAAACAGTTGCCACAATGAAATGCGCTTTGAACCAAGGATCTGAAACAGCCTCGGGAGAAATGAGCATTCCTGGAAAAAAGATCGGGAGCAAAGAGCAAAATAAAGCGAATAATATTGACATCCAAAGCAAGCTAATAATGGGTAAAAACCAGGATTGGAACCAATAAAATGCAAGGCCTACCCAGGCAATTAGGGATAAATCCTGAGCAAATCCAAAGACAAATCCTTGCGACGTAAAGACGGAATCATGCAATTCAATACCATGCAGTATCAAAATCACGAAAATACCCGCTCGTTCAAGCCCCGTAAAAAGAGGTGATGCCACGCCGTCCTTGGCTCTCATGCCCAAAATAAGCAAAAGAACTAAATAAAGTACGGGCGGGAGCCATCCGTATCCTGAGTAACCTAAAATGTCCATCTGGAAAGTCTAATCGATAAATGCTAGAGAATCTCACTAACCGCCTATCTCGTGTTGTGAAAACAATGCGAGGGGAAGCTCGCCTTACCGAAAGCAATACCTCGGAAATGCTGCGGGAAATCCGTTTAGCCTTACTGGAGGCTGACGTAGCGCTACCAGTAGTGAAGTCTTTGCTGGAACAAATTAAATTTAAAGCCCTTGGCGAAGACGTGGTTGGTAGCCTCAGCCCAGGGCAAGCTCTGGTTGGCGTAGTGCAACGTGAGCTCACCCAAGTAATGGTGGGTGATACCAATCAAAGCGGCGAACTGAATCTAGCAACCCAGCCGCCAGCTGTGATCTTGATGGCCGGTTTACAGGGCGCTGGTAAAACAACCTCCGTTGGCAAGCTTGCTAAATGGTTGCAAGAAAAGAAAAAGAAAAAAGTACTCACGGTTTCCTGTGACGTCTATCGCCCAGCCGCTATTGAACAATTGGAAACTGTTACTAAGCAAGTTGGTGCTGAGTTTTTCCCAAGCAACATTAGTCAAAAACCGAACGATATTGCTCTCGCTGCCCTAGACTGGGCCCGCCGTCATTACTTTGATGTTGTCTTGGTGGATACCGCAGGACGTCTCGGTATTGATGAAGCACTCATGCAAGAAATTAAAACCTTGCATGCTAGCCTCAATCCAATCGAAACCCTATTCGTAGTGGATGCCATGCTTGGCCAAGATGCCGTTAATACCGCCAAGGCCTTCCATGAAGCATTGCCGTTGACTGGTGTGATTCTCACCAAGTTAGATGGTGACTCCCGTGGAGGCGCAGCACTCTCTGTTCGCCAGGTTACGGGTGTACCCCTTAAATTTATCGGTGTTGCCGAGAAGATGGATGGCCTAGAAGCGTTTGATGCTGAACGTATGGCCAACCGTATTTTGGGCATGGGCGATATTCTGGCTTTAGTTGAACAAGCGCAACAGCATGTTGATGTTGCCAAAGCAGAGAAGCTAGCTAGTAAGATTTCTAAAGGCGGTTTTGATCTTGAAGATTTTCGAGATCAACTCATGCAAATGCAAAAGATGGGTGGCATGGCCAGCCTAATGGATAAGTTGCCGAGCCAAGTTGCACAAGCGGCATCTAAAGCAAACCTGAGTAATGCCGATAAACAAACCACGCGTATGCGCGGAATTATCGACAGCATGACGCCTCAAGAACGCCGAAAGCCTGAATTACTAAAAGCAAGTCGCAAACGTCGCATTGCTTCAGGCTCTGGAGTAGAGGTTCAGGAGGTAAATCGCCTACTTGCCCAATTTGAACAAATGCAGGCCATGATGAAGCAATTTAAAGGCGGGAAGATGGCGCGTGCCATGGCGGGCATGGCTGCTAAAGGAGCCGCCAAGGGTATTGGCGGTCTCTTTAAAAAATAATTAAATAAGCTGCTTTAGTTATTCGCGAGTTGATTACGCAATTGATTGCTTAGCAGCCTGAACTGCTGCAATCACTTTTGACTTGATCTCGCTAAGTGGGATGTTCTCAGATTCAGCATCTGTACGACCCTTAAATTCCACTTGAGAATCCACTAAGCCACGATCACCAATGACTACGCGGAAAGGTGCGCCAATTAACTCCCAATCAGCAAACATCGCGCCTGGACGTTCATTACGATCATCCAGAATCACATCGATACCAGCAGCTAACAGCTCATCATGTAATTGATCACATGCTGCTTTGACCGCTTCTGATTTCTCGTAACCCATCGGGCAAATCACGACTTCAAATGGCGCCATCGAGATTGGCCAAATAATGCCCTTCTCATCATGACCCTGTTCAATCGCAGCACCAAGCAAGCGGGTCACGCCAATGCCATAGCAACCCATCACCATTGGCTGCGCTTTGCCTTGTTGGTCAAGATAAGTACAACCCATTGCTTCTGAATAGCGTGTTCCAAGTTGAAATACGTGCCCAACTTCAATGCCGCGGCAAATATCAACAGCACCTTTGCCATCTGGAGAAGGATCACCTATCACTGCATTACGAATATCTAGAACTAGTGGCTCAGGTAAATCACGACCCCAGTTCACGCCAGTCAAGTGATGTCCAGCTTCATTCGCGCCACAAACAAAATCAGCCATATTGGCTACCGTTCTGTCCGCAACAACAGTGACATCAGCACTCACACCAACAGGGCCTAAATAGCCAGCTGGAGCATTACAAGCCTGTTTAATTTCTGCTTCAGTAGCAAAACGAGATTCCGTCATTCCAGGAACCTTGCTAGCTTTAACTTCATTGAGCTCATGGTCGCCACGCACCAACAACATATAGAGTTTTGCCGGACCCTTTTCTTGGTCAACGGCAAACAATAATGACTTCACGGTGGACTCAAACGGCACATTTAAGAACTTCGCCACATCTGCGCAGTTTGTTTTATCCGGCGTTGGTACTTTAGTCATAACAGCAGTGGCTGCAGCACGAGAAGCAATTAAAGCCAATGACTCAGCAGCCTCTAGATTTGCTGCGTACTCAGAATTTGGGCAATAGACAATGGCGTCTTCACCGGTATCCGCGATTACATGGAACTCTTGACTACCCGAGCCGCCAATAGCACCGTTGTCAGCAGTCACTGCACGGAACTGCAAACCCATACGCTTAAAAATACGGGTGTAGGCATCAAACATGACTTGGTAGGATTTCTTGAGACCCTCTACATCTCGATCAAATGAGTAAGCATCTTTCATGCTGAACTCTCGACCACGCATAATGCCAAAACGAGGACGACGCTCATCGCGGAACTTGGTTTGAATTTGGTAGAAGTTCACAGGCAATTGCTTGTAACTCTTAATCTCATTACGAGCTAGATCCGTGATGACCTCTTCAGAAGTTGGCTGTATTAAGAAATCACGATCATGGCGATCTTTGATGCGAAGTAACTCAGGACCCATCTTTTCCCAGCGCCCAGTCTCTTGCCATAATTCGGCAGGCTGAATCATCGGCATCAGTAATTCAATTGCACCGGCACGATTCATTTCTTCGCGAATGATGTTTTCCACCTTGCGAATGACCTTCAAGCCCAGCGGTAAATAGTTGTAAATGCCTGCGCTGAGCTTACGGATTAAACCTGCACGCACCATGAGTTTGTGCGAAACCACCTCGGCATCTGAGGGGGCTTCTTTTAGCGTGGCGAGAAATGATTGTGAGGCTTTCATGTATGGATATAATCAAATCGTTGATTTTAAAGGATTTGAGGCACGATCATGCTTGACCGTGAAGGGTATCGCCCGAATGTCGGCATTGTCCTCCTCAACAGCCGTAACGAGGTTTTCTGGGGAAAACGCGTTGGGCAGCATTCGTGGCAGTTCCCGCAGGGCGGGATTCAGCATGGTGAAAGCCCTGAACAGGCTATGTACCGCGAATTGCAAGAGGAGGTTGGCTTACTGCCGGAGCACGTCCAAATTATTGGGCGCACCAGGGATTGGCTTCGCTACGACGTCCCTGAGGAATACTTACGCCGCCAAAACACCACTCGAGTCCATCGCGCTGCATATCGCGGACAAAAACAAATTTGGTTTCTCTTGCGCCTTGTAGGCTTAGATAGTGATATTCAACTACGTGCTTCAGAACATCCAGAATTTGATGCCTGGCGCTGGGTTCCCTTCTGGATTCAGCTAGATGCAGTGATTGGCTTTAAACGTGAGGTTTACCAACTCGCACTCTCTGAATTAGCCCGTTTTCTAACCCGTGGCATGCGCATGCAGCAGCTTGCCTGGGGATCACCCCTTGATCTCATTCAATCTTTTTACGGCAATTCCCAAGATAGCCCTAAAGACGAAAATCCAACAGATAAATCCAAATGAACCCTTTTCCCAAACGTTTTCAACTTCAACTTTATAGCTCTATTTTTGTTTTGGCTTTATCCGCTTGTGCTGGCGATCCTTTAATTAGTGGTGTAGATCCATTCGCACCTATGGTATTCAAGGAGGGCACAACTTCTATGCCCTTAAATCCTCCCAATCAGTCAAGCTTACAACCCTTTTATGTATCTGAGCACACCATCTTTAAATTTGCAGTAGACACTAACTCGATCCTTATTGGTGCAGATGGAGTCACTCGCTATATTGTGGTGCTGACGAGCCCCAATGGTAGCGTGCAATCCCAATATGAAGGTATTCGCTGCGATTCATTTCAATGGCGTCTCTATGGCACTTTAGAGAACAATGTTTGGAAGGAAAATCCCCTATCTAGCTGGCGAACCATTCATAGCAATATTCCCAATCGATACCAAGCAGCGCTGGCTCAAGGCGCATTTTGTAACTTCAACTCTCAAGAGAAGAGCATTAAAAATATTCTTCAATCACTTAATCCAAATGGATTCACTGGCAGCACAAAGCCGACCAATTCATATGGGGCTCAATAAAAAGAAGTTGTAATTTACTTAATTGGCGCTTAAGTACGTGCCAATTTTTTCGCCTGCTAACAGACGCGTAAGAACATTAGGCTCGCGGCCTGAGGCAATGATAGTAGCAGCGCCAGTTTTGACGGCGATCTTGGCAGCCAACACCTTCGTCAACATACCGCCCTTACTGAGCTCACTTGCCGCTCCGCCGGCCATTTTTTCTAAGGCAGGATCGCCAGCAACGGCAACAGACAGCAATGTAGCATTTGGATTTTGACGAGGGTCAGCTGTGAACAAACCGCCTTGGTCAGTCAAAATCACTAAGAGATCTGCATGAATTAAATTGCTTACTAAAGCAGCAAGACTGTCATTATCACCAAATTTAATTTCATCGGTAACTACGGTGTCATTCTCATTAATAATCGGAATAACGCCTAATTTCAATAAAGTGTCTAGAGTTGCTCTTGCATTGGCATTGCGCTCTTCGTTTGCCAAGTCTGCATTAGTTAACAAGACTTGTGCGCTGCGAAGATCGAAGCGTGCGAAGCAACTTTCATATACCTGGACTAAACCCATCTGACCAACTGCAGCAGCAGCCTGTAATTGATGAATCTCCTGCGGCCGCTTAGTCCAACCTAGACGCTGCATACCTTCAGCAATAGCTCCTGAGCTCACCATCAAAACCTCATGGCCAGCCTTTAATAAGGTTGCTATTTGCTCAGCCCACAAGGCAATCGCAATATGATCTAAGCCCTCACCATTATTGGTGACTAGGCTAGAGCCTACTTTGACAACAATCCGTTGTGTTTTTTTAGCATTCATAGCAAAGTGCAAAGTGGATATTTAATCTGGTTTCTTGTCTTCTAATTGCTCTTGATAGCGAGGATCTTGAGCGCGCTCATCAGCATCATCTCGGTCACGACGCACAGAATCTAAATAATCCTGCAAAGAGTAACAAAGCTTATCGCAGCCTAGGCCAGTTAAAGCGGAGATCTCAAATACAGGGCCCTTCCACTTAAAACGCTTGATAAAGTCTGCGACTACTTTCTTCCGATCCTCTTCTGGAATCATGTCAACTTTATTGAGAACTAACCAACGTGGCTTTTCCACTAAAGCCTCATCGTACTTGCGTAACTCATTGACGATTGCATTGGCATCAGCAACTGGATCCACATTCTCATCAAATGGAGCAATATCAACCAAATGAAGCAATACCCCTGTACGTTGCAAATGTCGCAAGAAGCGATGGCCAAGACCCGCTCCTTCGGCAGCACCTTCAATTAATCCAGGAATATCAGCAATCACAAAGCTTCGCTCATTACCCACACGCACTACACCCAAATTTGGGTGCAAAGTAGTGAATGGATAATCAGCAATCTTCGGACGCGCATTCGAAACAGCAGTAATCAAAGTGGATTTACCAGCATTAGGCATACCCAGTAAGCCGACATCGGCCAAGACTTTTAATTCAAGCTTCAGCTTACGACGCTCACCTTCTTTACCATTCGTCTTTTGACGTGGCGCCCGATTTGTACTGCTCTTAAAGTGAATATTGCCCCAACCACCAACACCGCCCTGAGCTAAACAAAGTCGTTCGCCGTGCGTAGTTAAATCCGCAATTGGTTCACCAGTGTCATAGTCAGCAATGATCGTACCCACCGGCATGCGCAACTCAATATCGTCACCTGCACGGCCATAGCAATCCGCGCCACGACCAGGCTCACCATTTTTTGCAGTGTGCGTTTTGGCATAACGGTAATCAATGAGCGTATTGATATTGCGATCGGCTACCGCCCATACGCTACCGCCTTTACCGCCGTCACCGCCATCGGGGCCGCCAAATTCAATGAACTTTTCGCGGCGCATAGAGGCACTTCCGGCACCGCCTTGCCCGGCAATCACTTCAATACGTGCTTCGTCTATAAATTTCATGAATAAAAAAGGCCTCGCTTAGCGAGGCCTGTTCCTAAGAGTTAAATTCGGAATAAATCTGAATCAAACGTGTCTCAGTCAGGCGCCTTATGAACGAGGCAAGACTGAAACTTGGGCCTTCTTCAAAGCACCCTTAACGCCGAATTCCACTTGACCGTCAATTAAGGCAAACAAAGTGTGATCCTTACCAATGCCAACGTTTGCACCTGGATGAACACGTGTGCCACGTTGACGAATGATGATGCTGCCAGCATTAATGTGCTCGCCGCCAAATACCTTAACGCCTAAGCGTTTAGATTCTGAGTCGCGGCCATTTCGTGTTGAGCCGCCGCCTTTTTTCTGTGCCATATCTTTCTCCTACCCTGAATTAGGCTTTAATCGTGTTGATCAAAATTTCAGTGAAATTCTGACGATGGCCTTGGTGCTTTTGATAATGCTTGCGACGGCGCATCTTAAAGATTGTCACTTTATCGTGACGTCCCTGGGAGACGACAGTGGCCATCACAGCTGCACCATTAACCAATGGATCACCTAATTTCAGTGAAGCGCCTTCGCCAACGGCGAGGACTTGGTCAAGAGTGATTTCGCTGCCGATTTCCGCTGGTATCTGTTCTATTTTCAATTTTTCGCCTGCAGCAACTTTATATTGTTTGCCACCGGTTTTTATGACCGCGTACATGGTTTGAAACCTCAATTAATATCTACATTTAAGCTAATCCACCCTGGATAAGCTAAGCCCATTATTATATCTTGCATGATGAGTACTGTCAAAATCAATGACTTAAGCCAAATCCTGGCCCCAATTGCCTTAGATTTCAAGGCCTTAGACGAGGTTATTCGTCTGCGTTTGGCCTCAAAAGTCGCCTTAATTGACCAAATCTCGACCTACATCATCAAGGCAGGCGGCAAACGGGTCAGGCCCGCCCTATTGATGCTGGTCGCCAAGGCCCTATCTAACGGCAAGGAAACACCCCACACTTTGGAAATGTCGGCTGTAGTCGAATTCATTCACACGGCCACATTGCTTCATGATGACGTAGTCGATGAATCCACCCTCAGAAGGGGTCGTGAGACTGCCAATACCGCTTTTGGTAACGCTGCCAGTGTTTTGGTAGGTGATTTCCTATATTCCAGAGCATTCCAAATGATGGTGAAGCCTAGTGACCTGAGGGTCATGCAAATTCTGTCAGATGCTACCAACACGATTGCTGAAGGCGAAGTACTTCAACTTCTCAATATGAACGACCCAGAGGTAGATGAAGAAAGCTACCTACAAGTCATTCGCTATAAAACCGCAAAATTATTTGAAGCATCTACAGAACTAGGTGCCATTCTGGCAAACGCTACTGATGCGCATCGAGAACAAGCTGCTGCATTTGGACGACATATTGGCACGGCCTTTCAACTCATGGATGATTTGCTCGATTACACCGCCAATGCTGCTCAGATGGGAAAGAATGCTGGCGATGATTTGCGCGAAGGAAAACCTACGCTGCCACTAATTTACTTGCTTGAAAATGGCAGTAATGAAGAACGCCTTTTAGTGCGTGCAGCAATTGAGCAAAACCAAGATTTACCAGATGATGTTTTTGCACAAATTCTTACTGCCGTTCAAAACTCTGGTGCCCTGGATTACACGCAAGCAGCCGCAAAACGTGAGGCAGATCTGGCTTTAGACTGCCTAAAAGATTTCCCTGCAAACGAAGCCCGCAAAGCGCTAGAGGCATTGTGTGCTTACTCTCTCGCAAGACAAGCTTAAGATCCTAAGCTACTGACTCTGAGTTCGCGCGCTGTAATCCGAACTTGCTCTGCCTCTTCACGCAAGCGTGTAATTTCTTGTGGAGATAACTGCTCTAGATTTGAATAATCCAATTTCCAAGATGGGTCATCAGACCATATCAATGGGGATTGAATGGTTGTTCGAGACACAGGAGCCGACTCTAAAAGCCGTAATGCCAACTCAAAATTACTATCCTGTGAAGATATATCTTGAGGCTTTGCAGCTGCATTGCCCAAAGGAAAATCGCTAAATAAAAATCGTGGCACTCCGCAATACTCAACAATGTCTTTAGCGGCGCCCATCACTATGGTTGAAATACCTGCAGACTCTAAGTAACGCGCCAATAAACTTTGACTCTGATGACAAATCGGGCAATTTGGAATCAGTATTGCTACCTCAACTCCGTCTGCTCTGAGCATCTCCAAAATACGAGGTGCATCCACCTCCAATGTGTGACGCTGACTCCGATTCGTCGGTAAGCCATAAAAGTTTGGTGAAAGCATCTTTACCCTCCCCGCTGCAACTGACCGCTTAGCTGCGCCCAATGGAAACCAACAATTACTGTCTTCCATATTGGCATTCTTGCGATCAATGCCCACGTGGGCAATTCGCAAATCAATGCTTCCTTCGATAGAGTGCTGATAAGGCTGATAAAACTTCGCTGTAGCGTTGTAAGGAGCACCTGGGCCCTGATCCCCCTTATCCGCTTGATAGGGAACGGCTGTCGTGATTAAGCCCAATACCGACTGAGAAAGCGGCTTATGAAGGGGGGTAAATGGCACATTAACGTAATGGGCCCATACATAGGGATTCTCGTATCCTAGCCCCAGGTAATAGCTGCGGGTACGCTCCATATAGCGAACCGGCTGATCCTGTACTGGTGCAAATTCGAGCTCAGAAGTCTTAGACATCAATTCATCCCTGTAAGATATTGCTTATTAAATATTTAACTTCATAGGAACTTATTATGGCTCAGTGGCTTAGATTTCAGCATCAAGGAAAAAGTGGTTTAGGGCAAGTACAGGGCGACCAAATCGCGGTGTATGAAGGTGATTTATTCAATGGGCCTAAAGCAACTGGCAAAACTATCGCATTGGCTGATGTGACAATCGATATCCCTTGCACCCCATCTAAGATGGTTGCGATGGTAGATAACTTTCATGCATTAGTGACCAAGCTTGAACATGCTGTACCTGCTGAGCCTTTGTACTTCCTCAAAGGGAATAACTCTTTCTTGGCAGCAAACCAAGTCATTCGCACCCCCAAGTCTTACTCCGGAAAAGTTGTCTATGAAGGAGAACTTGGCATTGTGATTGGAAAGCATTGTCACGAAGTGGATGAGGCGGAAGCCGCTAAAGCCATTTTTGGTTACACCTGCATCAACGATGTCACCGCGATTGAAATCCTGAATCGTGATCCTGGTTACGCGCAATGGACCCGAGCCAAAAGCTTCAATACCTTTGGTGTATTTGGCCCCTACATTACTACCGACGTAGACCCTAGTAAATTAACTATTAAGACGATCCTCAATGATCAAGAGCGTCAAAACTACCCTATTGCGGATATGATTTTCTCACCCGCAAAACTAGTGAGCTTGATTTCTCAAGATGTGCCACTGGAAGCAGGCGACATCATTGCTTGCGGAACTTCAGTTGGCGTAGGCTCGATGAAACCAGGCAGCAACGTCAGTATCATCATTGATGGAGTTGGTCGTCTCGATAATCGCTTCGAATAATTCAATACTCCATAAAACAAAAACCCTTGCTATGTTGAGTAGCAAGGGTTTTTTAATACCGGAACACTTTACAAAAGCTATTAAAAGCTTTGTTTTTTAGTAGCCCGATACTGAAGGCAATGCCAAACTTCCCTTAGATGCCTGGACATTCTCATCTAAGTACTTAGTCAGGGCAAATACAGTATTTAAGCAAGGTGTTGGGGTTTGAGTGATCTTCCCAAGCTCGATGACCGAACCCAACAAAGCATCAATCTCCAAACTACGACCCGCTTCCAAGTCTTGCAACATGGAAGTTTTGTGCTTGCCGACCTTCTCAGCACCAGCGATACGACGCTCAATATCAACGCGGAAAGTCACTCCCAACTTTTCCGCAATGGTCTGGGCTTCAGCCATCATGTTGCGCGCCAATTCTTTGGTTAATGGATATTGGCAAATACCTTCCAAAGTGCCATGTGTGAGCGAACTGATTGGGTTGAAAGTCATATTGCCCCAAAGTTTGAGCCAGATTTCTGAGCGGATGTCATCCAAAATAGGGGACTTAAATCCTGCCGCACCCATCATCTCGGACATTCTCTGAATACGCTCGGTAGTCTTGCCATCCAACTCACCCAATGGGAAACGATTCCCTTCAACGTGACGGATCACGCCAGGTGCTTGTGTAAAGGTTGCTGGATAGACAACACAACCAATAATGTTGTTTGGATTAATGGCGTTCTTTGCGACACCACCAGCATCTACGGTTTCAACGGAGTGATCTTGGTACTCGCCACCTAACTTTTGGAAATACCACCAAGGAATACCGTTTTGCATCGGAATCAAAATGGTCTCTGGCCCCATGATGGCAGCCAAATCATCGATGACCGGCTCAACTTGATGGGCCTTCACCGCCAGAATGACTACATCTGGAGTTTCGGCATCGCGAATTTTTTCGACTGCCTTGACTTGCGCAACCAAAGGCTCTGGTTGGTCATCCATAATTAAAGCTAGGCCACGCTCTTTGATGGCGGCCAAGGTAGCGCCACGCGCTACAACGGTTACATCATTACCCGATCGTGCCAACATAACAGCTAAGTAGCCGCCAATTGCGCCACCTCCACCGATCACACAGATTTTCATAGGAACCCCATAAGAACTAAAAATTTCGAATTACTGCTATTTTAATAACATTATTTTGCAGTGCAACAATTTTAGTTGCCTTATTTTTAAGCAACGATCGACTTAAACAGTTTTTAAGGAGTCTTTTGGAACCAAGCTGCCTAGAATCATTCCGGTAATACTAGCAAATAAACCAGCCAATTGGGGTGGCATGATCGCATTTGGGGCCAAAATTTCACAGCTAATCCAGACACTTAGCCCTGCCACTACCGCTAACAGTCCGCCAAGAGAATTGGCGCGTGACCAATACACCCCAAATGCCAGCGGAACAAAAGCGGCAACCAAAGTTACTTTATAAGCGCTCTCCACCATCTTAAAAATAGAGAGCTCAGAGTTAATCGCAAAGAAAGTGACTACTACCGCAAAACATAAGACGGTAATTCGCATGACTTTTAACAAATCCTGATCGGACAAATGCTTGAAAAAACCTCGCACAATATTTTCAGCAAAGGTGACTGATGGTGCCAATAAGGTCGCACTGGCACAACTCTTGATAGCCGATAAAAGGGCACCAAAGAACATTACCTGTGCAATCAGTGGAGCATGATTGAGAATCAACTTAGGCAAAATCATTTGAGGATCGGTATTGAGGTATTTCTTTACCAAATCTGGATCGATCAAGGTTGCTGAATAAGCCAAGTACATTGGCACAAAGGCAAAAATAAAATAGAGTACGCCACCAAGCAAAGCAGCCTGTACTGCAATATTGACGTTTTTGGAAGAAGTAATCCTCTGGAAGACATCCTGCTGGGGAATGGAGCCGAGCATCATAGTGCACAAAGCAGCTACAAACCCCAAGATCGAAGCTAAATTCATATCCGGCCAGAAGTTACTAAATTGACCAGCGGCAGCCGCATGCTCAATCACCACGCCGATGCCCCCAGTTTGTAGGGTCATCTCACCGCCGATATAAAGCATGCCAATGACGATGATGATCATTTGAATAAAGTCAGTAATAGCAACGGACCACATCCCGCCGAATAGGGTGTAAATCAAGACGCTACCCGCACCTATCAACATCCCGCCTGTTTGGGAAATACTGCCGTCCGAAACCACATTAAATACTAGACCCAAGGCTTTAATTTGTGCAGCCACCCAACCCAGATAAGAAACCACAATGCAGAGCGTTACCAAAACTTCTACAGTACGCCCATACTTCTCACGAAAGAAATCGCCAATAGTGAGCATGCGCCGGTTATATAAATGACGGGCAAAAAAGAGGCCTACCAAAATCAAACAAAGAGAAGATCCAAACGGATCAGAGACTACACCCCCAAGACCCTCTTTTAGAAAAGTGGCTGGAATTCCAAGAACGGTTTCAGAGCCAAACCAAGTGGCGAAAACAGTTGCAGTAACAATCGGCAAAGGTAGGCTGTGACCAGCCGCAGCAAAGTCAGCGGTATTTTTGACTCTGAGGGCAGCCCACAGGCCAATGCCAACTGAGATGACCCAGTAAATAACGACGAACCAAATAAGCACGCCTAATTACTCCTTGTGAAATTTGATGAAATTATATGACTTTGTCACATTTGGTAGATAACAAACAACATCCATTTGGAGCGCTCCATGAAAGGGGATGGTCTGACATAATTCAATGGTGAAAGCGCCCAAAGAAATCCCTATATCGAATCCATCTACCGATTTGGCTTACCAAAAAGCCATTCTGGGATCTGTATCGCGCACTTTTGCCCTCACCATTCCACTTTTACCCCCAAGCATTGAAAAGGTTGTGGGTAATGCCTATTTGCTATGTCGCATTGTTGACACCATTGAGGATGCAGCCGACTTAAGCGCACAAACCAAACAAGCACTATCGGCGCTCTTTTTAGATGCCGTATTAGGAAAGTCCCCCACAGAAAAGTTTGTTGAGCCTTGTCTAGATGCGCTAAAGAATTACAGCAATCGAGATGAGCTAGATTTAATTGCTCATACACCAACTGTTCTACGCATTTTGCACACCTGCTCTCAGCAGGATCAGGAAGCAGTCAGTCGCTGCGTTTCCATCATGTCTGAAGGCATGTCCTTCTTTCATGGGAAACAGAATCAGGCCGGTCTTCAAGACCTTGCTGAGTTTGAACAATATTGCTATGTTGTTGCAGGTGTCGTTGGCGAACTACTCACCACCATCTTTAGCAATCATTTCCCTGCTTTTAAAACACAAATAACAGGTCATGAGAAATTAGCAATTGCATTTGGTCAAGCCCTGCAAATGACTAATATTCTCAAAGATTCTCCTGAGGATAAAGCGCGCGGTGTGTCATGGAAACCAGTCAACGTAAGTCAGGCTGACCTTCTAAAAATTGCTTACCAAAAACTCCAAGACTCACTAGAGTACATTCTGTTGATCCCTAAACAAGAGCAAGGCATGCGGCGCTTTTGTTTTTTAGCCTTTGGCTTGGCAGTCATGACGCTCTCGAAGATTGCCAATCAGAATCAATTTGATAGTAAGGATGAAGTAAAGCTCTCCAGGAGCTCTGTAATGAGTTTTTATAGCTTTACGCAATGGGCCGTCAGAAGCGATACGCTGATGAAAAGTTTTTTCTACTTCAGCAGCAGATCACTAGCTAAGTAAACAAGACTACACAGCGCCTTCATGCTTTAAAAGCCAGAGCTTAATTTGGCGATATAGACCAGGGGAGTTTTCTTTCATAAACCCACCAATGCCCTGGGCAGATACTACTCGATGGCAAGGCACAATTAAAGGATAGGGATTAGCTCCACATGCCGTACCTACAGCCCTCGCCCCACTCTTAATCTGCTTAGCTAGTTCACCATAGGTTTTTGTCTTGCCTACAGACATATCTTGAATGTTGGCCCACACCTTTTTCTGATGCTCAGTCCCCGCCGGTTTAATAGGCAAATCAAATTGCCAATGAGGAGACTTAAAGTAAGCCTTGCACTGCCGAATAACTTCTTTAGCCAGCTGATTCTGAGGGGCGATTAAATCCGTATTAGCGGGTAAATAATCAATTCTAGAAAGCATCAAACTACCCTCAACTAACTCCGTCAGAATTCCCAAGCACCCAAAAGGCGCTTGCATAACGCAATAGCTAGTGCCTTCAGCGTGCTTTAGAGGTAATGATCGAGCCATAGAGAATGATTCTGACACAAATAAACAAGCCATATGACAGGCCTTTACTCTGTAGCTATAGCCTGTCATATGCCACTTTGCTATATTGACTCATCCTTACTTTTTTCAGGCAGACCCCATGGACAACTTTTTTGACGATTGGCCCCTTTATAGCCAAATTGCTCTAGTCCTATTTTTACTAGCACTCTCTGGTTTTTTCTCCATGGCAGAAACCAGCATGCTGTCCTCTAATCGTCATCGCCTGCGCGTCATGGCCAATAGCGGCAATGCAGGCGCAGCTTTAGCCGAAAGACTTTTAAAGCGTATTGACTCGCTGCTATCAGTACTGCTCATTTCTAATAATCTAATCAATACCGTTTTACCTATTCTGGTAACAGGTATTGCTTTGCATATTTTTGGTGATAGCGGTCTAGTACTCTCGATTGCGACTTTAGTAGTTGCCTTGCTCATCATTATCTTTAGTGAAATCACCCCCAAAGTGATTGGTGCAGCGTTCCCAGAAAAGATCGCTTCTAACGTCGGCTGGTTTATTTTGCCACTCACTTTTGTACTCAAACCTTTGCTATGGTTCATTAATAGCTTTGTGTCTGGACTGATGAGAGTATCTGGTCTGCAATCCTCTTCTGATAGTAGGGCGATGAGTAAGGAGGAGTTACGAAGCCTGGTTCTAGAATCAAACCGCTTTGTTTCCAATCATCACCGTAACATTCTGCTCAATCTATTCAACCTTGAAAATATTACCGTTGATGATGTGATGACACCGAGATCTAAGATTGAGGTTTTAGATCTCTCAAGACCGATTGATGAGGTCATTCAGCAACTAGAAACCTGCTATCACAACAAATTACCGGTCTGCGATGGTGATAGCGAGCGTATTGTTGGCATCCTCTCCGTCAAGAAGGCTCTGTCCTTATTGGGTGATACCGATTTGAAGCACGAAGATTTTAGGTCTCTCTTAAATGAGCCCTACTTTATTCCCAGCGGCACACCTGTATTACAGCAAATGCAATTTTTCCAAGACAATCAACAGCGCTTAAGTCTAGTTGTGAATGAGTATGGCGAGGTTCTAGGCTTGGTGACTTTTGAGGATATCGTGGAGGAACTCATTGGTGAATTCACCACCTCTTTCTCCAACCTCTCAAACGATCCACGCTGGCTTCCTGATGGCACCTACCTGGCAACTGGTAGCGCCTCCCTAAGGGATCTCAATCGTCTACTGAATCTCAATCTGCCTTTGGATGGACCACGTACTTTGAACGGACTTATTCTCGATAAACTAGAAGCTATTCCTGATCATGACGTCAGTATTCGCATTGCTGGCATCGTCATGGAAATCGTTCAGTTTGATGAGCAGGGCGTCAAAACAGTGAAACTCTATCGTCCCGCCAATAATCTAGCTCAAGAGCAAGATTGAGTATTGCTACCGATGACTCACTAATCATTCGCACTTGGTATGAAATTGCTGCACATGCCCTAGATGCTAGAGCAAGTGATATTCATATAGAGGCTGGAACACTGGCTACCCTCATTCGTATTCGGGTAGACGGGCTTCTACAAATTCAGTCGCACTATCCCATTGAGCTTCATGACCGCCTCATTACGCGCATCAAAGTTCTTGCACGATTAGATATAGCAGAAAAACGTCTTCCGCAAGATGGACGTCTTAGCGTTGGCCATGACTTCTCCAAGCCCAATATTGATTGCCGTGTTTCAATTTTGCCTACCCTTCATGGAGAAAAAGCAGTTATCCGAATATTGCCAAGTTGCGTTGATGATCTAAATCTTCAAGAAATTGGACTGCTATCAGACCAATTAGAGATCTTTCAGCAATCTCTTGCTCAATCGAATGGACTTATCTTGGTTACAGGACCAACGGGCAGCGGCAAGACACGCACTTTATATAGCTGCCTTCGTCAACTCAATCAAGACCATCGCAATCTCTGCTCCATAGAAGATCCTATTGAAATTCGTCTTGCAGGAGTGAATCAGGTGGCTTATCACCCAAGAGCAGGTTTAGATTTTCCGACTATTATTCGCGCCCTATTGAGGCAGGACCCTGATGTCATCATGATTGGAGAAATAAGAGATGCTGGTACTGCTCAGTTAGCCATTCAGGCGGCACAGACTGGGCATCTCGTTCTCAGCACATTACATACCCGTAATGCCTGTGGGGCAGTTCCCAGACTCAAAAACCTCGGAGTTGATCAGGAGTCTATTGAATCCTGCCTCTTAACTGTCAGTTCACAACGCTTAGTACGTAAGACTTGCCTCGAATGTCTTAGACAAAATGACATTACAAAAGTCCAATGCTCCGCCTGTAAGGGCAGTGGATACTTTGGGCGTATTGGTATTCATGAAGTATTGAGTAAGAGCAATTTGTTTAGCGCGTCCGCTGCACACCTAAGCATGCGAGATGCGGGACTTAGTTACGTGCAAGCAGGCCTTATCAATCAAGCAGCCCTCGATGCAGAAGTGGGTACATGGCACTAAGCAAACAAAATCAATTTCAATTTGCCGAACAACTCGTAACGCTATTAGAGGCGGGTCTGCCCCTCCTAAATGCGATTGAGCTCATTTATTCAAGCGCCCCTAAGCCTTGGCTGCCTTGGGTTAACGGTATCCACACACAACTCAAAAAGGGAGAAAGCTTTTCTCAATGCTTGCGTGCCCAACACAATTTATTCTCAATGGAATTTATTAATCTCATTCGTGTTAGCGAGCGAACTGGTGATTTTAATCTAGCGCTAAAAACAATTTGCCAACAACTTGAGTCTCAAATGGAGTTGCGTCGCAAAATTCAACAGGCCCTGAGTTACCCCATCATCACACTCACCAGCTCTTTTCTTTTGGTAATCATCATGATGATTTGGGTTGTCCCAGTATTTAAGGATGTTTTTACTCATTTTCAAGCAGAGTTACCGACCCCAACCAAGGTATTAATTACTGCGTCATCATGGTTTGAAGAGTTTTATATTGTGATAGCGATCACGCTGGCTAGCTTCGCAGGACTTTTTGGGCTTGCGTGGATAAAGCTCCCTAGACTCCAAAAACAGTGTGATCGCATAAGCTTCTGTATACCTATGATTGGTCAACTACTCAGATTAGCAACTCTCACCTACTGGTGTCGGACACTAGGCCATCTTCTGAAATCAGGATTACCTCTTCCAGATGCCCTGAGAGTTACCGCGCAATCTTCCAACCACTGGCTCAGCCATGACTTTAGCGCTGAAATATTCAAGCAACTAACCCGTGGCTGGTCTCTCGGCGATGCCATAGTGAGAGCAGATCCTAAACATCTACTGTTTGATATTGAGACACTGCAACTCTTGCGCATAGCATCAGAAAGTGGCGCACTCCCCGAAATGCTACAAAGACGCGCATCAATACTGGGCTCTCAATTAAGCAGTCGACTCAATACCTTAAGTCAAAGCTTGGAGCCTTTATTAATTATGATTGTTGGACTCGTTATTGGAAGTCTGGTCATAATCTTGTATCTCCCCATCTTTAACCTAGGACAGATTGTTTAATGGGCAACATTATTTTTCTGAATTGGATCCAAATACTTCTTATCTTGGTCTTAGGCTATTTGGCTTATATTGATCTGCGTACTTTCCGATTGCCTGATGTCATCACGCTACCGCTAATCTTTTCTGGCCTATTGGTAAGCGGCCTCTCCAACCAAGGATTTGTCTCTTTTCAGGACTCGGCAATTGGGGCAACCCTAGGTTATAGCTCTCTTTGGCTCTTAAACTCTCTTTATCGATTAGCCAAGAAGCAGGATGGTATTGGCATGGGGGATGCCAAGCTGCTAGCCGCGCTAGGCGCATGGCTTGGTTGGTTTAACCTACCAGGCATTCTTTTAATGGCGTCATTAACTGGACTCATTGGTGGCTTGATTTGGCTACGATGGAATAAACAAAATCATCGCTCTGCATTTCCATTTGGTCCTTTTCTTGCCATTGCTGGCATCATTGAGTTGTTATGGCCACAGACCCTACAAACCCTCCTTCTGAGCAAGCTGGCTTAGGCACACTAAAAGGGCATGCGCTCTTTGTAGGCCTTACTGGTGGCATTGGCTCGGGGAAAACTGCCGTCAGTGATCAACTCGCTCAATTAGGTGCCGGCATCGTTGATACCGATCTGATTGCCCATCTGATCACAGCCCCAAATGGTGGTGCAATTCCTTTCATTCAAAAGCAGTTTGGCTCAGAGTTTATTGATTCAAGTGGAGCGCTAGATAGGGCAAAGATGCGTAGCCTAGTATTTTCAGACCCAAAGGCAAGAAAGACTTTGGAGGCAATTACCCACCCACTAATTCAGGAAGAAACCATCAGTCAGGCTAAGGCGCTGATAAATGCAAAGGTCCCTTACCTGATTTTTGTGGTTCCTTTATTAATTGAATCTGGCAACTGGCTGCCCCTATTGGACTTCCTCGCAGTAGTTGATTGTCCCGAGGAAGCCCAAATTGAGCGTGTGATGCACCGCAGCAAATTATCCCGAAATGAAGTTGAAAGAATTATTCAGGCTCAAGCAAGCCGACAAGAACGTATTGCCCATGCGGATATGGTGATCGAAAACGAAGGTAGTGTGGGTAGCCTGCAAGCTGAGGTTTTGAAGTTGCACCAAAAAATCCTACAGATTCAGAAAGATCGCAGCAGTTCGTCATAGAATATGGGCTTGTGATCGTCTACGAATACCCCTTTAATGAATTAGTTCGAAGCATGCTTCGACTGGAGTATTTGTTCGCCCGTTTCAACCACTTCGTCCGCTCGGATGATCCAGAGTTACATCACAATGCCATCTCTATCTTGTTCGATCTTGGTGATATTGGCGCTCGTGGTGATATTAAGTCCCTATTACTCAAAGAATTTGAGCGTCAAAAATATGCACTCAATGGCTTGAAGTCATCACAAAAGGTTGATCAAGAGGCGCTCTCACAAACCCTCTCTGAAATTGATGCAGTTGCAGGTAGCATCAATCAATCTGCAGGCAGACCCAACTCAGTCATTACTGAAAGTGAATGGTTAAACGCTATTCGCACGAGATTAAATATTCCTGGCGGTACTAGTCCGATTGACTTACCCAGCTACCACGCTTGGAAAAATAGCCCTACTTCGGAGCGTCGTGAATTGCTCGAAAAATATATTAGCCCGCTCCTGCCATGGCAGGAGGCATGTCAATTATTTTTGCGACTACTGCGTCAATCAGGTGAAGCCAAGGATGTCGTTGCGCACAATGGATCTTTTCAGCAGGCGCCTTCTGGCAAGGTCTACCAGCTAATGCGTATTGCAGTTGAAGATGACACATTATTTTCAGAAATTAGCGCTAATAAATACTTACTCTCAGTGCGCTTCTTAAAATCGGAGCGGGATAAAAAAGCACAGTTGGTCAGTGCTGATGTGCCATTCAAGCTAACCCTCTGTCAGCTTTAAGCCAAAATCCTCCGCAGGCACTCCAGCATTGGCCATGCGGCTGGTAGCAAGGGTTCGACGCTAGGTGATTCAGAGTTAATAATCTCCCAAGATAAGGCTTGGCCTTCACATCCTTTGGGGGTGCCAGACCATTCTCTAATGATGCTCACATACAAACGCACATAGGCATGCGGATAGTCATGCTCCAAAACTGTTAATTCTTCGCTAGAGTGAATGTCAATACCGAGCTCTTCCTGTAGTTCACGTTGGAGCGCCTGAAAAACAGTTTCACCTTGCTCAACTTTTCCACCAGGAACTTCCCAATATCCAGCGTAAGGTTTTCCTTCTGGCCTTTGACCTAAAAGATAACGGCCTTCAGAATCAATTAATATTCCAGCGGCAACTACAGTAATGGGGCGTTGTTTTTCGCTCATGAATTAATGATTAGGTCTTTGAACCGGCCCAATACTTAGCAAATTGCCAAGCAACACGACCTGAGCGTGAACCACGTTCTAGCGCCCAGACCAAAGCCTCCGAACGCGTCGCCTCAATTTGCGCAGCACTCAAACCAAAATGCTGTAGCCAATGTGCCACGATAGCCAAATACTCGTCTTGTTTTGGCGGGTAGAAAGATAACCAAAGGCCAAAGCGCTCCGATAAGGAAATCTTTTCTTCAACCACTTCACCGGGATGAATTTCTCCATCATCGTTATGAACATAACTCTCGTTATCCTTCATATACTCAGGCAATAAATGACGGCGATTGGATGTGGCATAAATCAATATATTGTCGACTTGGGCCGAAACAGAGCCATCCAAGGCAGATTTCATGGCTTTATAGCCAGATTCACCATCTTCGAATGACAAGTCGTCGCAAAAGATGATGAAGCGCTCAGGGCGCTCAGCCAAAAGGTCGGTAATGTCAGCCAAATCGGCCAAGTATTCTTTTTCAACCTCAACGAGGCGCAGTCCTTGGCTAGCAAACTCATGCAGACTCGCCTTAATCAAGGAGGATTTGCCTGTTCCTCTGGCACCAGTAAGCAAAATATTATTAGCTGGTTTTTTCTGAATAAAGTTTTTTGTGTTCTCGCGAATCGCATCACGCTGACGATCGATATTCTGTAAATCTTCGAAAGTGATATCGGACACGTGCTTTACTGGCTGCAAGAAACCAATGCTGCCAAAAATACTGTCACGCCGACGCCATCTAAATGCAGTGGAAGACTTCCACTGCTCCTCAGTTAAAGGCTTTGGTAAAAAAGTATCAAGATGATCTAGAAGACGATCTAATTTTTCATTCATATTTCGAGCAATCTTTTATGAGCGGTAATCCGCATTAATCGATACGTAATCATGTGATAAATCACAAGTCCACATAGTTTGTGCAGCAGTGCCCCGACCCAAGTCAATCTTGACTGTGATTTCTGGAGCCTGCATTACCCGCTGGCCATCAGCCTCTTGATAGTCTGGATTACGCCCACCATTCTTAGCAACCCACACGTCGCCCAACCACATTTGCACACGATCTACGTCTAAATCCGTTATCCCCGCATAGCCAATGGCCGCCAGAATACGCCCTAAGTTAGGGTCACTAGCAAAGAAAGCCGTTTTGACTAAAGGTGAGTGCGCAACTGCCTCAGCAACTAAGCGACACTCTTGCTCAGTCTTACCGCCCACAACTTCAATCGTCATAAATTTCGTTGCGCCCTCGCCATCGCGCACAATCATTTGCGCCAGCTTTCTGGCCAGAGCAATTAATGCCTCTCGCAACACGGCATAACTAGGATCGCCAACTGATTTGATTTGCACTATTGACCGACCCGTCGCCATGATGATGAAAGAGTCATTGGTAGAGGTATCACCATCAATCGTGATGGCATTAAATGAGAGATCAGCGATCTCACGAGTCAGATCATTCAATAGACCAGGCGCAAACCCAGCATCAGTTGCAATGAACCCTAACATCGTTGCCATATTGGGATGAATCATGCCAGCACCCTTACAGATACCAGTAATAGTTACCTTACCTAAAGGTGTATCCACCGTTACTGATGTCGCTTTTGGCTGAATATCGGTTGTCATGATGGCCTGCGCAGCATCCAACCAATTATCTTCACCCAGATTAGCTACTGCCTTTGGTAAAGCGCTAATGATTTTTTCAATTGGGAGCGGCTCAAGAATCACGCCTGTCGAGAAAGGTAAAATCTGTTCTGGATTTATTTTGAGATCTTTGGCCAACGCAGCACAAGTGTCTAAGGCATGCTTCATACCTGATTCACCTGTCCCTGCATTGGCATTACCAGTATTGACTACCAGGGCACGAATCTCACCATTGCGACCTTCTTGCGCTAAGTGCTCACGACAAACTTGTACAGGGGCAGCGCAAAAACGATTTAAGGTAAATACTCCAGCTACCTGTGAGCCGGGGGCTAAAGTCATGACCAATAAATCTTTGCGATTTGCCTTCTTAATGCCGGCTTCGGCGATGCCCATCTCAAAGCCCTTAACAGGCTTGAGTTCGGCTTTTTGGGGGAGGGGTAAGTTAACGGCCATGAGAACACTCAATCAATGAAAATAAATAATGGGTCTGAAGGTTATCCTCCACCCCTACGAGTATAAAGATCAAAACACTCCATGATCCGTCCGCACTCCGCAGAGCTCAAACTTTCATCAAATAAGAACCTTAAACTCAATACCGGAATAGAGAGAAGCGCTATTTTGCGCGGGGCTCTGGTGACGCCAGCTATCGCAATTAAAGGTTTTTTAGGGTGAAATACCTCGATACCATCTAAGTGAAGACTTGTTTGGGTATAAAAATCGCCCATCGCCAGAGGAAACCAGCGCACCAAATCATCGACGGAACAACCCATCTCCCTAATCACCTCACGCATATATCGGCAATAAAACCTTATCCCCCGGCAACTGGGGGGCAGATAGCTAAAGCGTCGTGTTCTTTGAGTACGTATTCATCGCGTTGCGCTGGCTTGATATATGCCCCGTTCACCATTACCAAATGGGCCGATTTACTAGGAATATTAAAACGCACAATCATGTCGCCGATCGTGCAACCTTCATCAACTTCAATGTCGGCTTCAATGCCGTTTTTCTTATTGGGAGGTAAGTAGCTTGCCAGGCTGGCAAAGAGCTTGAGGGTAATCTGCATATCTCAAGCTTAATTCATCCAAGTCGATTGCGCTTGACCCTTTGCCAAATAGGCTTCCATTGCTTTGGTGGGCTCTTCCATTAAAACCTGTTTCCATTCGCCTAAAGCAACTTTTCCCTGTATCAATCCCCGCAGGACGCCAATATGTTCAGTACTACCAATACAAGTGGCGCCCACCAAAATGTCGTCCAAAAATTCAAGTCGAAGATATTTGTAATGGTCTAAATCAACAGCCTCGACATAATCACCATCTTTAGCCCCAGACCAAAGACCAAAGGAGGAGGAGATCAATCCAAGGGTATCTAGCACGTTGATTTGTAGCGCACCCAAACTTTGCGCTTGGCCACCAGACATATTGATAGCAGCAATTCTGGCTTGCTCAGCAGCATTTGGCTGGATGGCATTGACAATCCTATGGCCAGTTGAAAAATCAATACTTTCAGCAACATCACCAGCTGCATATACATCCGGATTAGATGTCTGCATAGAGTCATTCACGAGCACGCCAATACCAAGCTCAAGGCTTGAAGACTGAAGATACTCAATATTGGGCTTTACACCAGTCGCAGAAATGACGAGGTCCACTTCAATCGTTTTTCCATTGGAAAGTTTTACTGCCAAACCAGAGGAAGATTTAGAAATCTCTTCGACTCGTGTATCTGTATAAACCTGAACACCTTGCGCCTGAACCCATTGCTTAATCATTCCACCTGCTACAGAAGTCATCATCCGCGGAACCATACGATCGCCCATCTCAACAACTGTTAGCTCCACTTTTCTGCTCGCTAGAGCCTCTAAAATAATGCAGCCAATGAAACCTGCACCCATTTGCAAAACGCGTGAGCCTGGTTTAGCTAACTGAGCAATACTACGAGCATCGTCTAGAGTCCAGCAAGGGTGGACGCCCGGGAGGCTAATCCCCGGAATGGGCGGTTGCATAGGCACCGAGCCGGTAGCAATCAATAATTTATCGTAGCCAAGTTGACCACCATTTCCATCAAGTGTCAGTTTTTTAGCCTGCAGATCTAAAGAAATCACCTTGCCACGAACCTGCTGAATTTGTAATTTCTCAAAGTAGTCCGGATCTTTGCGTAAATACGTCCCAGATTCTTGAATATTTCCCATCAATAGATAGGGAATAGCCATACGAGAATATGGCGGCGCATCTTCGCAACCGATCATGACAATCTCATCTTCAGGCGAACGCTTGCGCAGTATCTCGGCAGCAATTACTCCAGCAGGGCCATTTCCTAAAATGACATGCTTCATATGATGAATTAGAGTCCCAAACGTTTTAAAGTTTCTGCACTTGGGCGACCCTCTTGATCCCAACCTCTAATCTTGTAGTACTCCGGCAACATTGTGTCTAAACCACTTACCGTCCCTTTGCCTGGGCCAGTTTTTGCCGCCTCTGTCATCAAGCGCTTAGGCAACTTATCATCTTTATGGGTAAAGCCAGCGCGATTATTAAAATCACGCTCCATATTCCAAATACGTTCGCCAATGGTGGTTAAATTTTCAACCGTAAACTCTTCTCCACAGGCGGCCTGCAGTTGAGGAGCTACGTCTGCCAAGGTCCAAGCAAAACTTGTAAAGACACAAATACCCGCAGAATCAAATGCAGCTGTCGCGTCTTGGAAGGCTTTCACTAACTCGGGCTTACCTTGCGTATCAGCTGGCTCTGTTTTGACTGGGATGCCCAACACTTCGGAGGCGATGGTGTAGCCACGTAAGTGACAAGCGCCACGGTTAGAAGTGGCATACGCCAAGCCAATACCCTGAATAACACGGCCATCATAAGCCGGGAACTCTTGCCCCTTCACACTCATAGAAAGGTCTGGATGCCCATATTTTTTAGTGAGGCGCGCCGATCCCTGGCCTAGCTCTTTACCAAACCCAGTGCCATTAGCTGTAATTTCAGCAAAGTAACTCAGTGCTTTTGCTGAACCAAAAGGAGCCTCGATGCCGAGCTGCTCTTTTGTCAAAACGCCCATTTCATAAAGCTCCATGACAGCACCTACGGTAGCTCCAAATGAAATAGGATCAAAGCCATCTTCATTACAAAGCATATTGGCAAACTGCAATGCCTCAAGATCATTGACACCATTTGCTGCGCCAAGCGCCCAAGCGGCTTCATACTCTAAGCCTCCACTTGCCCCAAAGTATTGTGGCTTGTTTTCTACAGTGAAATGGGTTTCATCGATCTTAGAAATCCGACCGCAAGCAATAGTGCAAGCAAAGCAGGCTTGATTAGTGACTAAATGCGCTTTACCATCGCTAGCACGAGGGGTTGCCATCGCTTCAGCAGAAATATCTTTGGCGCCATCAAACTGAACATCTTGGTGATTTCGGGTTGGCAATCCACCAACCTCATTAATCACATTCATTAATACTTGAGTGCCATAAGTTGGTAAGCCTTGGCCAGTAACTGCATTGCCAGCTAACACCGCTTTCGCAGCTGCAGTTGCAGCCATAAAAGCTTTTGGATCGCGAATGTTGCCAACGCCTTTGGTTCCTCTGACAGCAATCGCTTTAAGATTTTTACTACCCATCACCGCACCCACGCCCGAGCGACCAGCGGCCCTATGCAAATCATTCACAACTGCTGCGTAGAGCACTTGATTCTCACCAGCGCGCCCAATACAGGAAACTCTAATTTGGGGGTCTTGGTGCTTGGTTTTAATTGCCGGCTCAGTTTCCCAAACAGTTTTACCCCAAAGATCTGAAGCATCAATGAGTTCCGCTTTGTCATTTTCAATAAACAAATACACCGGCTTTGGCGACTTACCTTCAAAGATCACCATATCCCAGCCAGCCATCTTGAGTTCAGCACCCCAATAACCACCGGAGTTAGAACAGGCAATAGCGCCAGTTAATGGACCCTTGGTGACCACCGTATAACGACCGCCGGTTGAAGCCATAGTTCCTGTTAAAGGACCCGTTGCCCAAATAATTTTGTTGTCGGGTGAAAGCGGGTCCACCTTGGGATCCAACTCTTCAACCAGGTATTTCGAGGCCAAGCCACGCGAACCCAAATACTCTTTGGCCCATTGCATATTGATTGGCTCTGATTGGCAAGTGCCCTTGCTTAAGTTAACGCGGAGTAGTTTTCCAGCCCATGACATGATAGTTTTTCCTATGCTTTATTAGTTTGCGCTAGATTGATTACCGAGCTTATCGGCCCACTCACGCATCTTGTCCAAACCAGTCCAATCCGAATCTACGTAAGTAATGGCTTGCGTTGGACAAGCCGTTGCACATGCTGGATCACCACCGCAAAGATCACATTTCTGAACTTTGCCAGTATCTTGAACGTAATTAATGGTGCCGAAGGGACAAGAAATCGTACATACCTTGCAGCCGACACAGGTATCTTCAGATACCACTTTTGCACCGGTAATAGCATCCACTCGAATAGCGTCTACTGGACATGCCTGCAAACACCACGCTTCAGCACACTGGGTACAGGTGTAGGGAACCTTTTTACCCGTCAAATGAAACTCAAATACTTTAATTCGTGACTTGGAGGTATTAAAAACCCCATAGTGCTCGTAGCTACAAGCCATCTCACACTGAAGACAACCAGTACATTTATCTGCGTTAATGTGCAGGGACTTTTGCATGCTGATTCCTTTGCTTATAAATGCAATTTTTTGCATATAAGCAGTCATAATCATCGAAATTAATAGTCCTAGATAGCTAGGGAAAGCCCTGAATTAGGCATTTCAGACCAAAAGAAATGGGGGTACATGACCCCCATTGGCATGCTATTTGAAAACTTCAGCTAGGCTAATGCGCCGCAACAATTTTTATACTTTTTACCGCTGCCACAAGTGCAAGGATCATTGCGCCCGACCTTTGGCCCAGTTCGAATTGGCGCTGGCTGAATATCAATTGCAGCACCTCGGTCGCCAGTTGATCCAGCTACCTCTTTTTCTGGATCAGCATGCTGGTACTGAACGTCGGAAAGTTTCGCTAAGTCATCATTCATGGATTCGGCAGCCTGATCTAATTCATCAGCACTACGAATTTGTACGGTCATGATGTTTTTCACAACATCATTCTTGATAACGCTGAGTAATTCACCATACAGCTCAAATGCTTCGCGGCGGTACTCTTGCTTAGGATCTTTCTGAGCATACCCGCGCAAATGAATGCCTTGACGCAAATGATCTAACGCAGCCAAGTGCTCACGCCAATGACTGTCTAAGCTATACAACAATACTGAGCGCTCAAAACCAGCAAAGGATTCACGTCCAGAGAGTTCGACCTTGGCGTCGTAAACATCTTTAGCAGCTTCTAATACGCGGTCAATAATTTCTGTATCTTCTATAGTCTGAGCACTTTCAACCCAATTCCTCAAATCAAGCGTAAGGCCCCACTCGCTAGCGAGAACATTTTCTAATCCAGCTAAGTCCCACTGCTCTTCCATCGACTCTAGAGGTATATAAACCGAACAAACAGAGCGCAAAACATCTTCACGCAAATTGGCAATTAAATCGCCAATATCAACACTCTCAAGCACTTCATTTCTGAGGCGATAAGTTTCTTTACGCTGATCATTCGCAACGTTGTCATATTCGAGCAACTGTTTACGAATATCAAAGTTACGGCCTTCGACCTTACGTTGTGCAGACTCAATCGAACGGGTCACCATGCCAGCCTCAATCGGCTCACCATCTGGCATTTTGAGTCGGTCCATCACTGCACGCAGACGATCACCAGCAAAAATACGCAGAAGCGCATCATCTAATGAAAGGTAGAAACGGGAAGAACCTGGATCGCCTTGACGACCTGAACGCCCTCTTAGCTGGTTATCAATACGGCGGCTCTCGTGACGCTCAGTACCAATAATGTGTAAGCCACCAGCTGCCAGCACTTCATCATGAATACTTTGCCACTCATCCTGTAATTGCTTAATCTTGGCTGCTTTATCTGCATCAGAAAGAGCGCTATCAAGCTCAATCAAGGATGACTGTTTACCGACGTTGCCACCCAAGACAATGTCAGTACCACGACCCGCCATATTGGTAGCAATCGTGATCATTTTGGGGCGACCCGCCTGAGCAATAATTTCTGCTTCACGCGCATGCTGCTTCGCATTTAAGACTTGATGTGGCAATTTACGCTGATCGAGTAATTTCGCAATCAACTCAGAGTTTTCAATCGAAGTAGTACCAACTAATACTGGCTGACCACGCCCATAGCAATCTTCAATATCTTTAATCACGGCGTCATAGCGCTCACGAGAAGACTTGTAGATTTGGTCTTGTTTATCTTTTCTTTGACTAATGCGATTTGGAGGAATCACAACAGTTTCTAGGTTGTAGATTTCTTTAAATTCATATGCCTCTGTATCGGCAGTACCAGTCATACCGGCTAACTTGCCATACATACGGAAATAATTTTGGAATGTAATGGTGGCTAAGGTTTGATTCTCATTCTGAATCTGTACCCCTTCTTTAGCTTCTACAGCCTGGTGCAATCCATCAGACCAGCGACGACCCTGCATCAAACGGCCTGTAAATTCATCCACGATGATGACTTCGCCATTTTGAACAACGTAATGCTGATCACGGTGATACAGAGAATGGGCGCGCAGAGCTGCATACACGTGATGCATCAAAGTAATATTTTGTGGGGAATAAAGAGAGTCGCCATCATTGAGCGCTCCTAGCTGAACCAAAATAGTTTCAGCTTTGTCGTGACCCTGCTCAGTCAAATAAACCTGCTGCGATTTCTCATCTACCCAGTAGTCACCAGGCTTTTCAACGCCAGTACCGTCAGCCTTCTCTTCGCCTATTTGAAGCTCCAAATGAGAAGGTAGTGCATTGATTTTGATATAGAGATCAGTATGGTCTTCTGCCTGACCAGAAATGATTAATGGCGTACGCGCTTCATCAATCAGAATAGAGTCAACTTCGTCCACAATCGCATAAGCTAAACCTCGTTGCACGCGCTGACCCAAATCCTGAACCATATTGTCGCGTAAATAATCGAAGCCAAATTCGTTATTAGTGCCGTAAGTAATATCAGCGGCATAAGCTTCTTGTTTAGTGGTGTGATCCATTTGGGATAAATTCACACCCACCTTCATGCCTAAGAAGTTATACAACTTGGACATCCACTCAGCATCACGCTGCGCCAAATAATCATTGACGGTTACAACATGAACACCCTTACCTGTCAGTGCATTTAAGTAGACCGGTAAAGTAGCAGTTAAGGTTTTTCCTTCGCCCGTACCCATCTCAGCAATCTTGCCCTGATGTAAAGCTAAGCCGCCTTGAATCTGCGCATCAAAATGTCGCATCTTCATCACACGAACGCTGGCCTCGCGAACTACAGCAAAAGCTTCGGCTGCAATATCATCCAGGGACTCTCCAGCAGCAATGCGTGACTTGAATTCCGCAGTTTTTGCAGCAAGAGCAGCATCATCCAAAGATTGCAGGCTCGCTTCAAAAGCGCCGACCTTGGCAACGACTTTGCGATACTGTTTTAAGAGGCGGTCGTTACGACTGCCGACCAGGGTTTTAAGAAGACCGATTACCATGGGATATTGAAGAAAATGAAGACCTTGAGTTTATCACCCACAACCCCATTTTTATGAACTTTACCCCCAAACCATCCCGCAAGCACACGGCTCACGACTGGATGGATTACCTGCGCGAATCTAATGGCCTTGGGGGAATTTTGGCTAAAACTGAGGATTTAGCCAAACTCAAGACGGTCATTAATTTAGCCTTGGCAAAGTTCGATCTAGAGCACTTCAGCTCAAAAATAGAGGCTGGCTGGCGCTCTGGCTCGCAAGATGAGCTTTTTTTGCTGGTCAATAGCGCCAGCATTGCTACCCGCCTTCAACAAATATTACCTAGCTTAATCAATGAGTTAGAAAAATCTGGCTTGTCTTGTAAGGCTATAAAAGTACGGGTTAAACCGGCTCCAGCGGCATGGGAGGTAAAACCCCGCTTAGAGGAGCAGCGCTCGAAACCAAAAGGACTTAATGAAGCTGCTAAAAAATCTTGGGAGTCCTTATTGGAGAAGTTAGGACCAGATTCAGATTTGCGTTCCTCTATTGAGAAACTGCTTAAAAACAAGCCTAAGTAGCTAAAAACAACTTCAGATACCCCTAGAAAAAGAGGGGCTGACTTTCCTGGGAATAAGATCCTGGAGCCTTATTTTCGGCAAAAGAGCTGATCTCATAAGCACTAGGATCCTCTAAGAGTTTACGTAAAAGTGCGTTATTGAGGGCATGGCCGGACTTCTCAGCAACATAAGCACCAATGATTGGATGGCCAATGAGATAAAGGTCGCCAATAGCATCTAAGATTTTGTGACGCACAAATTCATCCTCATAACGAAGTTCTTCGTTATTCAAAATTCGGTGCTCATCTAAAACAATGGCGTTATCCAAACTACCGCCGCGAGCTAAACCTATTTCACGCAAGGCTTCTACTTCGTGCGCAAAACCAAAGGTACGTGCACGACCAATTTCACTGCGGTATGCATGTTCAGCAAAATCCACTACAAAACGTTGACCTGTTTTATCTACCGCCGGATGTTTGAAATCAATCGTGAAATCTAACTTAAACCCAAAGAATGGCTCTAGACGTGCAAGCTTATCGCCTTCACGTACCTCAACTGGTTTTTTAATCACTAAAAATTGACGTGGTGCCTCTTGCTCAGCTAAACCAGCTGATTCAATTAAAAATAAAAATGAGGCGGCACTACCATCCATGATGGGCACTTCTTCACCATCAAGTTCAATTAATAAATTATCTAAGCCAAGACCGGCACAGGCCGATAGCAAGTGCTCTACTGTCGAAACACGCACACCATCTTTTTGAATCACAGAGGCTAGTCTTGTATCACATACCGCTAAGGCAGTTGCAGGTACCACTGACTGTTCGGGTGTATCCACCCTGACAAACTGCACCCCTGAATTTACTGGCGCAGGCTTAATAGAAATTGTCACCTTGCGACCAGAATGCAAACCAATCCCCACGGTCTTAACCGGAGTAGCGATCGTGCGTTGCTTTAGCATTTTTGGATATCTAAATTCAGGGGGTATGAGCTATTGAATTAATTCGAATGAATTCAAATTACAGTTTTTTCAAAATAGAGGCAGCATCACTAACCTCAAACTTACCTGGAGCTTCGCGGTCTAGCGATTTCACAACACCATCTTCAATAATCATGGCATAGCGATCTGAACGCACACCGAGTCCGCGAGCAATTAAGTCCAACTCCAAACCAAGCTTTTTAGTAAATTCAGCACTACCATCACCCAGCATGCGAATTTTCGTACCTACTTTTAAATCACGTCCCCATGCACCCATTACAAATGGATCATTTACGGAAACACACCAAATCTCGTCAACACCCTTGGCTTTAATCGCATCGTAGTGCTCAACGTAACCAGGAACATGTTTTGCAGAGCAAGTAGGTGTAAATGCGCCAGGCAATGCGAATAACACAATCTTTTTTCCAGCTGCAATCTTTTCCACTTCGAAAGCATTTGGCCCCAAGGAACAGCCTTCGCTCTCTTCATTCATAAACTCATAAAGAGTGGCGTTTGGTAATTTTTGTCCAACAGCAATCATGACGTCTCCAATAAATAATTGTTAGTAAGTATGCCAACGCAAGCGCGGGATTCGTCGTCCGGAGGGGCGCCGCGCTGGCATTTTGCAATCACCTATTGTATTCAGCAGTCAATTAATCTGCTTGCTTACGCAAAAAGGCTGGAATTTCATAGTAATCAGCCCCTTTGTCCAACATGGATTTAGCCTGAGGAGAGCTATCTGCACCTAATGTAGGTGCAGGAGTCGCTTCACGAGAGCTACGAAAAACCCGCGGTAAATCATATTGACTATAGTCAACGCCAGTACTTGCTGGTTGAGCTGCCATTGCTGGGGCATTACCTGCGCCAGTGAGAGCCAAACCTGCGCTAGTACTTAAAGCAGAATCCAAGCTCACTTTACTCATTGCCGCTGAAGCACTGGCAGGAGCAAAGCTATTGAGATCGGCCATCGTTGGCATTGCATCATGCGTACCAGTAGCTTGTCTCCAAACTACTTCAGGCTGGTTGTTTTTACGCGCTTGAGGATTATTCAAGCCTGTAGCTACTACAGTCACACGCAATGCATCACCTAAGCTCTCGTCATACACAGTACCGAAGATGACAGTTGCGTCATCAGCAGCATAGCCACGAATTGCAGCCATCACTTCACGAGTCTCAGATAACTTCAAGGAACGGCTAGCAGTGATATTGACTAATACGCCACGTGCACCTGATAAATCTACGCCTTCCAGTAATGGCGATGCAACTGCAGCTTCAGCAGCTAAACGGGCACGATCCATACCAGAAACTGTTGCTGTTCCCATCATCGCCTTGCCTTGTTCGCCCATCACTGTCTTCACATCTTCAAAGTCGACGTTAATCAAGCCTTGTACATTGATGATCTCAGCGATGCCAGAAACTGCGTTATGCAACACATCATCAGCGCAAGCAAATGCTTTATCGAACTCAGCATCTTCACCCATCACTTCAAAGAGTTTTTCATTCAGCACAACAATGAGTGAATCTACATAAGACTCGAGTTCAGCAGCGCCATTCTCTGCAACCTTCAAGCGCTTTACACCCTCAAAATCAAAAGGCTTGCTGATAACACCAACCGTTAAAATGCCCATTTCCTTAGCTACTTGAGCCACGATTGGGGCTGCACCAGTACCAGTGCCGCCACCCATACCAGCAGTAATGAACACCATGTGTGCACCTTGCAATGTATCGGCAATGCGAGCGCGAGCTTCTTCTGCTGAAGCAGCACCAATTTCTGGTTTAGCGCCTGCACCTAATCCGCTAGAACCCAGTTGCAAATTCACAGATGCCGCAGAACGCTGTAAAGCGCCAGCATCGGTGTTCATGCAAATGAACTCTACGCCATTAACACCACGACGGATCATGTGCTGGACAGCATTACCACCAGCGCCACCGACTCCAACCACTTTAATAATGGTCTTGCCAGCTGTTTCTTGATCTAACATTTCAAATTCCATATACCCTCCTAGGTAAATACGTACTACATTGACGACGACGAAAAAAACTTAAAAAATTGCTTAAAAATTTCCTGCAAACCATTCCTTCATGCGCGAAATAACTCCTTGCAACGCGCCTGATTGAGAAACACGACGACCACGCAATAGCTGCGCCTGGCCTTCCATCAGCAAGCCAATGCTGGTGGCATATCTAGGGCTACGCAAAACCTCATGTAAATGCCCACGGTATTCAGGTGTACCAATGCGAGCCGGCCTTAGGAAGACTTGCTCAGCCAACTCCACCATGCCGGGCATTAATGCGGTGCCACCGGTTAAGACAATTCCGGAAGAAACCATGTCTTCATATCCAGAGTCGCGCACCACGCCTCTTACAAGCGTGAATAACTCTTCAACACGCGGCTCAATGACTGCAGCTAAGGCTTGTTTAGACATCGGACGTGGCTCACGATCGCCAACACCAGGAACATCAATCATTGCAGTTGGATCAGCCATCTCTTGACGGGCAATACCGTGCGCAATCTTCAAGTCCTCTGCATCAATTGTTGGTGTCCGCAATGCCATGGCGATGTCGTTCGTAATTTGATCGCCTGCAATTGGAATCACTGCAGTGTGACGAATCGAGCCTTGGCAATAAATTGCGATATCCGTTGTACCGCCACCAATATCTACCAATACAACACCTAGCTCTTTTTCATCTTCGGTTAGTACCGCCAAGCTCGAAGCCAAGGGCTGCAATATCAAATCGTTTACTTCAAGACCACAACGACGTACGCATTTCACGATGTTTTGAGCAGCACTCACAGCGCCAGTAACAATATGTACTTTCACTTCCAAGCGCAGACCACTCATGCCAATAGGCTCGCGCACGTCTTCCTGCCCATCAATAATGAATTCTTGAACGAGGATGTGCAGAATCTGTTGATCAGTTGGAATATTGATTGCTTTTGCTGTTTCCAATACGCGCTCCACATCTCCAGAGCCCACTTCTTTATCTCGAATAGCAACCATGCCACTTGAGTTAAAACTCACAATGTGGTTACCCGCAATGCCTGTAAAGACTTGTACGATCTGGCGATCAGCCATCACCTCAGCCTCTTCAAGCGCCTTCTGGATCGACTGAACAGTTGCCTCAATATTGACTACAACGCCCTTTTTCAAACCCTTAGACGCTGTTTGACCAACACCGACTACATTAAATTGACCATCGGGTGTTAATTCAGCAACCAAGGCAACTACCTTGGAAGTTCCAATATCTAAACCAACCAAAATATCGCGATTGTCTTTACTCATTACTACTCCTCATTGCTTCAGCTCACTTTTTTTGCTGTCTACTTCATTCTTCTTCAAACTTGCAGAAGCAAGATGAACTGCGAAACCATTTGCATATCGCAAGTCGACTGCATCTACTCGATTTCCCCACTTCTCTTGTACTTGTGGCCAATATTTAAACAAGCGTGCTACACGCTCTTCCGTTAAATTTTTATCGGAGTTTTCTTCGTCACGCCCAAACTCGACTTTCATACCATTTGAAAGTCTGACATGCCATGCATAGCGCTCAGTCAAGGCAAGACTAGTTACTTCTGCACCCCATGGCTTAAACCAATTATTGGCTTTTTCATAAAGACTCATGACTTCCTTACCAGCATCTGCAGGTCCAGAAAAATCCACTAAACGCACATCGTCGCCAACCTCCGAAACACGCCCTGCAAATAACTCGCCATGTGTATTCATGAGGGTATGGCTCTCGGCACCACCCCAGGTACCAAAAGGCTTTTGCTCTTCAATGCTGACTACCAATCCATTTGGCCAAACGCGACGCACATTCGCGTGACGCACCCAAGGCATACTCTCAAAGCCACGCTTCACATCCTCTAAACGCACACTGAAAAAATTACCCTGCACTGTTTCCAAGACTTGTTGCTTAACAAAAGCTTTCTTAATATGTTTTAGTGTTTGCCCAGAAACTGGCTCAATTTGAATTTGCTTTAAAGCAAAGACTGGGCGCTGACTAAGCCAAACTAAAATACCAACCACTAGCATTACTACAAAACAACGGAAGAAGAAACGGCTTAACTTCTCCATCCGCTCTGAATGATTCCAAAGTGGCGACATCAACATGGAGAAGATTTCACCGAAGCGATCCATGAAGTTGCTCATGCAGAGGCGCCCTCTTTTTGCTGCAATGTTTGACTCAATAACCAAAGCACCAAATCGGCATACTCAATACCAGCAGCCTTGGCAGCCATGGGCACTAAGGAATGAGAGGTCATACCAGGAGAGGTATTCATTTCCAGTAAATAAGGTTTGCCGGTTTTTTGATCCAACATCACATCGGCGCGACCCCACGTACGACAACCCAAGGCTTTATATGCGGCTAAAGCCAATTCCTGGACAGCCGCATTCACTTCAGCCGCAAGTCCTGTAGGACATAAATACTGAGTTTCATCAGAAAAATACTTATTATGAAAATCGTAGTTTGCCTGTGGCGGAATGATTTTAATCACTGGCAAAGCTTCAGCTGTTTTACCTTGACCAACTAATGGGCAAGTGAGTTCGTCACCTATGATGCAAGTTTCTGCAATGACTTTTGTATCCAATCCAGCAGCAAGCTTATAAGCAGCTGGTAGCTCATCTACGGATTTAACTTTGGTTAAACCTAATGAAGAACCTTCGTGCGCAGGCTTCACAATCAATGGCAAACCTAGATGCTGAGCTACTGCATTCCAGTCGCTATTAGCAGTTAACTCTTCGAACTCAGGAGTAGCCAGTCCATTGCTGATCCAGACTTGCTTGGTAACAATCTTGTCAATGGCTAAAGCAGAAGCTAACACTCCACTGCCGGTATAAGGCAAGCCCAATAAATCTAACAAACCTTGAATAGTTCCATCTTCACCAAAACGGCCGTGTAAGGAAATAAATATGCGATCGAAATTTTCTTTAGCTAACTTGGTAGGGCAACGCAAACCAGTATCAAAGGCATGCGCATCAACGCCTTTCGAACGCAGAGCCTCCAAGACCCCATTGCCTGACATGAGGGAGATTTCTCGCTCGCCAGATTTACCGCCCAGTAAAACACCAACTCGACCAAAAGATTTAACCTCTAAACCAGCCAAGCTAGACTTCACACGATCACCCCAGGAGTTCAAATTAGCGCCTAGCTTAGACATGCTTTACCTCCGACAAGGTATGCGGCAAGGCAGAGATTGATCCTGCGCCCATCGTAATTAATACATCTCCATCTCTTAAAACTTGACTCAATTTTTCTGGCATCTCGGTAATGCTTGCAGCATATGCAACTGCACTCGAATTTAATAAAGCTTTGGAATGCTTATCCTCCGCAATAGCAGCTTTCATTAAACTTTTGCTATCTGCACCTGGAATTTTTGCTTCACCAGCTGGATAAACATCAGTTAATACCAGGGCATCAAAGCTTCTGAGTACTTGTACAAATTCACCAAAGCAATCGCGAGTTCTAGTAAAACGATGCGGCTGAAATGCCAAGACCAAACGACGATCTGGGTAAGCACCCCTAGCAGCAGCTAAAGTTGCAGCCATTTCTACTGGGTGATGACCATAGTCATCAATCAAGGTGAAGCTACCACCAGATGCCAACGGAATTTCTCCATAACGCTGAAAACGACGACCAACACCACTAAATTCAGATAGTGCTTTAGTAATAGCTTCATCGCCTACACCCAACTCTGTTGCAATACCAATTGCAGCCAAGGCATTACGCACATTATGTAAGCCAGGTAAATTGAGAGTGATATTTAATGGGCCCGGTTTATTGCCATGTCTGCGTACCGTGCGACGATCAACCGTAAAGTGCATCTGGGTTCCATCTGCACGAACATTGCTTGCACGAATATCTGCATCATCGGATAAGCCATAGCGAAGAACAGGCTGCGATACAAATGGAATGATGTCTCGTACATTGGCATCATCAATACAAAGTACTGCCACACCATAAAATGGCATGCGTTGGATGAACTGAACAAACGCTTGCTTCAAACGAGCCATATCATGCTGGTAGGTATCCATATGATCAGCATCAATATTGGTTACCACTTCCATAGCTGGAAATAATTGCAAGAAAGAAGCATCTGATTCATCAGCTTCAACAACAATGAAATCACCGCGACCCAAGCGCGCATTAGCCCCTGCAGAATTGAGCTTGCCACCAATCACAAATGTCGGATCTAAGCCACCTTCAGCCAATACGGATGCGACCAGACTAGTCGTAGTTGTTTTGCCATGTGTTCCAGCAATCGCAATGCCTTGCTTGAGGCGCATTAGCTCGCCCAACATCACAGCACGCTGAATTACTGGAACCTTAGCTGCTCGTGCAGCTAAAACTTCTGGGTTGTTCCCTGCAACTGCCGTAGAGATGACTACTGCCTCAGCAGTACCAATATTTTTAGGATCATGCCCAATGTGAATTACCGCGCCCAACTCTCTCAGTCGTTTGGTAACCGCACCATCAGCAAGATCTGATCCTGAAACTTGATAACCCAAGTTCAGTAGCACTTCCGCGATGCCGCTCATGCCCGCACCACCGATACCGATGAAGTGAATCTGCTGCACAATATGTTTCATATACCCACCCCTGCACAATCTGCACATACTTCAGCCACACGCTGGGTAGCATGTGGTTTTGCTAGAGCATGCGCACGTAATGCCATTTGTTTTAAGTCAGTACGATTGAGGTTTTGAATCATCAACGCTAAGTCTTGTGGATTAAGTGATGGCTGTGGCAATAAAACTGCAGCATCTGCGTTTGATAGAAACTCTGCATTCGCAGTCTGATGATCATCAATTGCAAATGGAAATGGAATCAAGCAAGAGGCAACACCACAAGCCGCTATTTCAGAAACTGTCATTGCACCCGAACGACAAATGACTAAATCTGCCTGTGAGTATGCTGCTGGCATGTCATCAATAAAAGGGCGAATATCTGCCGTGACGCCTAAATCAGCATATCGTTTTTGCAGATCAGCTAAATGCTTATCACCCGCCTGATGGATTAGTGTTGGGCGCGACTCCTCCGGAATTAATGCCAGAGCAGCTGGAATGTTTTCATTCAACGCTGCAGCTCCTAAGCTACCGCCGACCACTAATATCGAAAGAGGTCCTTGGCGCTGCTCATAACGTACAGCGGGTGTAAGCATGTGATCAAACTCTTCACGGATCGGGTTACCAACCCACTCTGCTTGCGCCATCGTGTCAGGAAAGCCAGTGAGAGTTCGCATCGCAATTTTGCTCAATGCACGATTGGCGCTACCGGCTACTGAATTTGCTTCATGCAAGACTAATGGGCGCTTTAGAAACTTAGTGACCAAACCACCGGGGAAGGTAATGTAACCGCCCATACCTAATACGACATTCGGCTTTACTCGGCGCATGATCTTCCAACTTTGATGACAAGCGCGTATGAGATTGATGGGTAGCATCAGCTTTGCTTTTAATCCCTTGCCACGCAGTCCGCCGAATTCGACAGCCTCAAACGGAAAATCACAAGATTTCACGAGGCGATACTCCATGCCCGCCTGGTTACCCAACCAAGAGACATTCCAACCGCAAATCCGTAGATATTCAGCAACAGCAAGGCCTGGGAATATATGCCCACCAGTGCCACCTGCCATGACCAAAATTGAGGGTTTTGTCAAAGCTTCCCTCCACGCATGAGAATGCGATTTTCAAAATCAATGCGCAGCAACATTGCTATAGCTACTACATTCATCAGAATTCCAGAACCGCCATAACTCACTAATGGCAAGGTCAAACCTTTCGTTGGAAGCAGGCCAAGATTTACGCCCATATTGATAAATGCCTGCCAACCAATCCAAATGGCAACCCCTTTAGCAGCAAGTCCTGCGAAGCTGCGATCTAGCTGCAAAGCAGTGCGGCCAATTAAAAAGGCACGGCGTACGATCCAGTAAAACAAGAAGATCATGACAACAACACCAACAAAACCCAGTTCTTCGCCAATCACAGCCATGATGAAGTCTGTATGCGCTTCAGGTAAGTAATGTAATTTTTCAACACTACCTCCAAGTCCTGTACCAAACCATTCACCACGACCAAAGGCCATGAGTGAATGCGTTAACTGATAACCCTTATTCGCAGCGTTGTCCACTTGCCAAGGATCCATAAAGGCCAACATACGTCCACGACGGAATGGGGAGAGCGCAATCATGGTTGCAGCGCTTAATAAACCAACCACAATCAAACCGCCAAATAACTTGGCATTAATGCCACCCAAAAAGAGAATGCCAAATGCAATTAAGGCAACGACTACGAATGCACCCATGTCTGGCTCGGCCATTAGCAGACCACCTACTAGAGCAACTGCAATGCCCATAGGGAGCATGCCCTTAACAAATGAATGGAGATACTCCTGGCGTTGAACGGTATAACTGGCAGCAAAGATGACTGCAGCAAATTTCATCAGTTCGGATGGTTGGAAGTTCATTACACCTAAGGAAATCCAGCGCTTGGCGCCATTCACACCCTTACCCAAACCAGGGACCAGTACGATGATTAGTAACAGAACGGTAAATCCAAAAATAACTGGTGAGTAACGATCCCATACTTTGGTAGGTATCTTAAAGGCCCAAATCCCAACGCCAATTGCTATTGTCAAAGAGATCATGTGGCGAATCAGGAAGAAGTTACTACTGTAGTTAGCGTACTTAGGTCCATCAGCCAAAGTAATGGAGGCTGAGTACACCATCACCAGACCGATCAGCATTAGAGATAAAACCGCCCATACGAGTAACTGGTCGTAGTCCATCATGCGCGAGCGCGTTTGTTCTACACCCGAAACAGCATCTCGTAAGCCAGTACGGAAGTTATCAATTCCACCTCGGGAAAAATTCCAAAAGCGGTTTAATCCAAGGCGATTTTCAGGAAATAATTTATCTTTTAAGTTCATGCCTGAACCCCTTCAAATTGCATTCCCAATTCTGCTACTTCTGCAGCGAATACTTGAGCACGCTCCTTGTAATCGCGGAACTGATCCAAGCTTGCGCAAGCTGGAGAGAGTAATACCAGGTCTCCGGATACTGCTTGTGCTGCGGCTGCCTGAACAGCAGACTTCAGATCGCCGCAGTTTGTACTGTGAATATCAGAGCCTAGGGCTTGACCTATCGTTGCCCCATCTTTGCCGATCAAAAAGGCGCCCTTCACAAAGCGCAAGGCTGGCTCACGAAGTGGACTGAAATCTTGACCTTTGCCATCACCACCAACAATCAACCAAATGCGTTTACCTGACTCATTACTTCCTAAACCATTCAATGCGGCGACAGTAGCACCCACATTCGTGCCTTTACTGTCATCCACATATTCAACATCTCTAACAATTGCAATGCTTTGTACCCGATGTGGTTCGCCATGGTAATCACGCAAGCCATGCAAGAGGACGTTCATTGGCAAATTTGCGGCGCGTGCCAAAGCAAGAGCTGCCAAGGCATTTAATGCGTTGTGTCGGCCACGTATTCTTAAAGCATCTGCAGGAATCAAGCGCTTGAGACGCAATGGCTCATCTTCCTCAATAGTCGCAGACTTACGACGACGCTTAGGCTTAGGCTCGACATCCTCATCTACCTCAGCCCATACCAGCCAATCAATTCCACCAGCACGCAGATCATGCTCAATACCAAAAGCACCTTGCTCATCTGGACGGTTAGAACCAAAAGTCACAATCGACTTCTCTATTTTTTGCTCATCAGAAAGCAACTTCATTACCAGAGCATCATCGCGATTCAGAATACACACTGTATCGTCGCCAAATATTTTTGCTTTAGCTTGTGCATAAGCCTGCATATCCCCATGCCAATCTAAATGGTCTTGAGAAATATTCAGTACGGTTGCGGCTGTAGCATTAAATGTATAGGTATAGAACAGTTGAAAGCTCGATAGTTCTAACACCCATATATCAGGCATATCTACAATTTGGTCTGCTGTACCCAAGCAGCTCATGAGCTTTTCCAAAGCAGCAGGACTAATGTTGCCCGCAACAGCTACTCTCTTACCAGCTCGCTCACATAGCTGACCAGTTAATGCAGTAGTGGTTGTTTTGCCATTGGTACCGGTAATAGCCAATACTGCAGTGGCATAACCCGATTCTTGTGACTGGTCTTGCGCTTGCGCCATACGACTTAAGGCAGATATTGCTCGAGCAAAAAATTCAATCTCACTCCAAACATCAATTTCAGCTTGTTCCGCCTTAGCCAAGAAAGACTGAGTTGGCTCTTGCAATGGCGATAAACCTGGACTAATACCAATGACATCAATATTTTTGAGTAGGCCATCACCCAAAGGGCCAAAACAAGTATCTTGTAGACCGGCAATACGTAATTCTTCTAGCCAAGCATTTTGACGACTAGTAAATGTAGATTGTTCACGCGTATCTGCTAGACGAACCTCTGCGCCATTGCGCAAGCACCACTTAGCCATCGCCACGCCAGACTCACCTAATCCCAATATCAGGAAACGATGTGGCGCCTGATAGCCCTCATCAGCCATAAAAGCTACATTTGCAAAGGGGTTCTCTATGATCAACATATTTACTTTGGTTTACCGTAACTTCAAGCTAGACAAGCCAATTAAGACTAAAAGAATGGTGATAATCCAGAAACGCACAACTACTTGCGTTTCCTTCCAGCCACCTAATTCAAAATGATGATGCAATGGCGCCATGCGGAAAATCCGACGGCCCTCACCAAAATGTTTTTTAGTGAGCTTGAACCAAAATACTTGCAACATTACGGAGACAGTTTCTGCAACAAAAATTCCACCCATCACAAAGAGCACTATCTCTTGACGCACAATTACTGCAATAGTTCCAAGTGCACCACCTAATGCAAGAGCACCAACGTCACCCATGAATACTTGCGCTGGATGGGCGTTGTACCAGAGGAAAGCTAAACCAGCACCGCCCATTGCGCCGCAAAAGATTAATAACTCACCAGCACCTGGGATATACGGAAATAATAAGTATTTGGCATAGATAGCATTACCCATCACATAGGCAAATGCACCAAGTGCTGCCCCTACTAAAATAACGGGCATGATCACTAAACCATCAAGACCATCGGTTAAGTTCACTGCATTGCTACTACCAACAATCACTAAATAACTCAAGATGATGAAACCCATCATGCCTAGCGGATAACTAACCTCTTTAATAAAAGGTAATAGCAAGTTTGTTTTTGCTGGAAGATCTAAAGCCAAGCCGCTTTTGAGCCATTCGTAGAAAAGTTGCAATACTTTGAGGTTGTTCACCTCAGAAACTGAGAATGCTAAATAGATAGCCGCGAATAAACCAATCAGGGTTTGCCAAAAGAATTTTTCTCTTGAGGCCATTCCCTTGGGGTCTTTTCTAGCAACCTTGCGATAGTCGTCTACCCAGCCAATGGCACCAAAACCAAAGGTCACGATCATCACAATCCAGATAAAACGATTACTTAAGTCTGCCCACAACATGCAGGAGATAAAAATGCCAATCAAAATCAATACACCGCCCATCGTTGGGGTGCCTGATTTCACTAAATGAGTTTGCGGTCCATCAGTGCGAACTGCCTGCCCCATCTTTAATGCAGTCAATTTACGAATCACCCAAGGGCCCGCAGCTAAGCCAATCAATAATGCTGTTACCGTTGCCATCACGGCTCTAAAAGTGATGTAGTTAAATACCCTGAAAAATCCAAAGTCATCCTGTAACCATTGCGCCAAGATTAAGAGCATGTTTTAGCCTCCTCTAACAAGGCCTGCACAACACGCTCCATACGCATAAACCGTGAACCTTTAACCAGAATATTTAAATGCTGATTGCTACCACTAGACTGAGCATGCAATGCATCTCTTAATTGGGCAATCAGGCTATCCATATCCGAAAAATGCATTGCGCTAGATGTAGTCGTACGATTACTGATGACCTCATTAAATCCTTGCAGAGCAAATTGGCATTGCTCACCCAAGACAAATAACTTTGCGACTCCCTGTTCAGCAGCATAAGCACCAACTTCACGGTGGAATTCGGGTCCTTGATTGCCAACCTCTCCCATATCACCCAAAATCAACCAAGATAAGTTGCCTGATTGTTTCAGGGCATCAATCGCAGCTCTTACAGAATCAGGATTTGCGTTGTAGCTATCATCAATTAGAGTGTGATTTGAATCGATCGTTTTTGCTTGCATGCGTCCATTTACTGGTGCAAAAGACTCAAGACCCTGTTTAATTCTTTCTAAACTTACGCCAGCAGCTATTCCTACCGCGCTTGCGGCCAGTGCATTACGCACATTGTGGCTACCTAAAGTATTTAACTGCACTTCGATTGCACCCTGTTCCGTTTGTATCTGCACCAGCCCATTACTTAAAAGATTTCCAGTGACTGCAGCTGATATTTTGGTCTGCGAAGAAGCCAATACAAAATCAATAACTCTGCGACCAGCAGCAACCTGGCGCCAAACATCTGCAAATTCTGAATCTGCTGGGAATACAGCAATTCCATCACTTGGCAAAGCACGAATCGCATCGGAATGTTCTTCAGCCACTGCAGCTACTGTAGCCATGAATTCTTGATGTTCGCGTTGAGCATTATTAATTAATGCAATATTTGCTTGAGCGATTGCGGCTAACTGCGCCGTTTCACCTGGATGATTCATACCAAGCTCAACTACTGCAAGACGATCAGTTGATCGTAACTTCAATAGTGTTAATGGCAAACCAATCTCATTGTTGAGATTACCCTTGGTTACCAAGGTGTGTTGCTCTCCAACAGCAGCTTTAAAAATAGAGGCAATCATTTCTTTAACAGTGGTCTTACCATTGCTGCCGGTAACCAATGCCAAGGGAATCGGGTGATTTGTACGCCATGCTTTTGCTAAATTTCCTAAGCCAACGCGAGTATTTGAAACGCAAATTGCAGGTAAGTCCGCAGGACATTTATCTGGGCTACTAACAAGGGCAGCTCCAGCACCAGCCTTGGCTATATCAGATAAAAAATCATGGGCATCAAAACGTTCGCCAACTAAGGCAACAAATAATTCGTTGCGCTCAATCTGACGACTATCCGTACCGACTCGAGAAAGAACTCGTTCTTGAGCGGCCTCTGAAGACGTATTAATTAATGTACTTCCAGGCAACATGGCCTGTGCTTGCGCAAGGGTTGTCATGATCGTCATCAGACGCCCCCTCCAGCTGCTAGGCGAATATGCTCTTGGTCAGAGAAATCAAATTTCTTGCCATTGATTTCTTGCGCGGTTTCATGACCCTTACCCGCAATCAAAACAATATCGCGTGGATCCGCATTTCGGATTGCAGCCATGATAGCTGCTGCGCGATCTGCAATCATTTGAATATTTTGCGCATCCGTCTTCATCCCACCACGAATCATCTGCATAATGACTTGCGGGTCTTCTGAACGAGGATTGTCACTGGTAATCAATATTTGATCAGCGTTACGTTGGGCAACGGCACCCATCAGTGCGCGTTTACCGCTATCGCGATCGCCGCCACAACCAAATACACACCATACTTTTCCACCGCGTTGTTCCGCAATGGGTCGCAATCCTTTGAGAGTTTTCTCTAAAGCATCTGGCGTATGCGCATAATCTACAACCGCTAATAAACCTTCATTCTTTTGAGATTTACCTAATCGAATGAGCTCCATACGCCCAAGAACTGGCTGCAATTGACTGACTTTTTGAGCAGCCTCTTTAGTGCTTAACCCCTGAGAAAGCAATATCGTCCATACGGCTAGCGCATTACTTAAATTAAATTCGCCAAGTAGAGGAATATGCAAATCTTCACTTTCAAGCCCATCACAATTAAATTGTGAGTCATATCCTGCGCCATTCAACACACTATATTTTGCATAAGAGCGGTGCAAGCGATCACCAAATTTTTCAAACCCATCAAATCCAGATTGGGCTAATGCATATGCCCAAACTGTCAAACCTTCTTTAGCCAATAAATTCATGGCCAACTCTCGACCAAAGGCATCATCTAAATTGATAACCGCATGCTCGAGGCCAGATTGTTGAAATAACTTAGCCTTTGCCTCGGCATAATCCGCCATACTGCCGTGGTAATCCAAATGATCTTGAGTCAGATTAGTGAACACTGCACAATTCAATTCGATTCCAGCAATGCGGCCTTGATCCAAAGCATGCGAAGAAACTTCCATCGCTAGTTGTTTTGCTCCGTTATCACGTAATTCTGCTAACTGAGTTTGTAATTTAGGGGCATCTGGAGTTGTATAGCCGGTTTGAACTAATGCACCTGGGAAGCCTGTACCTAAAGTACCCAACACAGCAGTGCGATGACTGCTGGAATCTAAAGCTTGGGCTAGCCACTGCGTAATGGAGGTTTTACCATTGGTGCCAGTAACGCCAATAATTTTTAATGCTTTACTTGGATAGCCATACCATTGTGCGCATAGCTCCCCTACTTTGGCAGCAAGATTTTCAACTGCAAAACAGTGTGGATGATCTATGAATTGATTTTCCATTCCTGCTGGATCGAAAACGACAGCAGCTGCACCGCCCTCTAAAGCATCACCAATAAATTGGCGGCCATCCCTCAAGTCCTTCCCATGGCCAACTGGATAGGCAAAAAAGATATCGCCAGGCTGAATCTGGCGACTATCCGCACATACTTTTGCGGGGGGATTCGCTAGAGTATGTAAATGGTCAATCAGATGATCGGTATCTAATTTCAAGCTCATCCTCATCGTTTCAAAACCACATGTTGAGCTTGCGCATTGATAGTTTTTAGCTCCTGAGGGGTCTTATCCTGCAAGACCATTTGCTTGACTTTGTTATCCGGCAAAACATTCAATGTATGTAGCGTTTCACTCACAATCGTGGAGAACACTGGTGCAGCGACATCGCCACCGTAATGGCTTCCGCCTGTAGGCTCATCGACCATGACTGCAACAACAATTCGTGGGGCACTAATTGGAGCTAGTCCAACAAAATAGGCGCGGTATTTATTGCCGTAACCTTTGCCAACTAACTTATGCGCTGTTCCAGTCTTACCGCCTACACGGAATCCTTCAGCTTGCGCTTTAATGGCTGTACCTCCTGGCTCAGTCACCGACTCCATCATGTTGCGCATTTCTATTGCAGTTTTTGGAGAAAGTACTTTAGTCCCCGGCTTGATTCCTGGACTACGCTCAATCGTTAGAGGAACTAATTCACCATCGCGTGCAAAAACTGTATAAGCACGCGCTACTTGAAAAAGCGATGCAGAAATACCATATCCAAATGCAATACGCGCTTGATCAGAAGGTACCCATTTTTTAAAGGGATGCACCGTTCCAGCTACAGCACCTGGAAAGCCGATTTTAGGGGCCTGGCCAAAGCCAACCGATGTATAGAAGTCCCACATCTCTTCTGCTGTGAGATTATTGAGCGCAATTTTCGCGGTACCGATATTGCTTGATTTCTGAATAATTTGAGAAACGGTTAAGTTTCCATAGGGGTGAGTGTCGGTAATAGGCTTAGGCCCAACTAAATACTTTGCCCCGATGACCATGTTGGTATCTGGTTTAATTTCGCCCTTCTCCAACGCAATAGCTACAGTGAGCGGCTTCATGGTGGAGCCAGGTTCAAACGTATCTGTTAATACGCGATTGCGTAATTGTTCACCGGTGAGATATTTACGATCGTTCGGGTTATAGCTCGGGTAATTGGCTAATGCCAAGATCTCACCTGTTTGAGTGTCGAGCACTACGGCGCCACCGGCTTTTGCGCGATGCTTTTCAACTGCATCTTTCACAGCGTTATATGCCAAGTACTGAATTTTGCTATCGATAGATAAATTGAGGTCTTTTCCATTTTGCGGTAATTGCAAAATAGCCATCTCATCAACAACACGTCCAAGACGATCAACTACTACGCGTCTTTGCCCCGGATGACCGGCAAGATCTTTCTCTCTAGAAAGCTCCATGCCCTCTTGACCACGATCTTCGACGTTCGTGAATCCGACTACGTGAGCCATCGCCTCACCTTCAGGATAGAAGCGACGATATTCATTATTCAAGCCAATGCCTGGAATTTCCAGCTGCTTGATTTGCTGTGCCACTGCCGGATCGACTTGGCGCTTTAAGAAAACCTGTTTACGCTCTTCTTTTAATTTTTTACGCAATTCAGCTTCACTGATTTGCAAAAGACTAGCTAGCTTTTGCACTTTGTCTGATGCTAAATCATCTGGAACTGTATCGTTATAGGCAATAACGGATTTAGCCTCTAAGCTCGTTGCAATAACTTGGCCATTACGATCCAATATCTTTCCACGACTAGCGGGTAACTCTAGCTCCCGCTGAGTACCCCGTATACCTTTGGCTTCATAGAATGCATTCCCTGGGCCTTGAATCCAAAAAGCACGCAGCAATAGCAGCATGAAAACAAAGAACAAAAGAAATAGCATCAAGCGTGACCGCCACATCGGCAGACGCAACACTAAATTTGGTGTCGTAGAAAAACCAACTGGCCTCATTTAGTCTCCCTCAAATACAAAGTACGCTCAGGAGAAATCGGAGACATCCGCAATTGATTACGGGCAACATCACGGATACGTGCAGATTTGGATAGATTGCGCTGTTCATACTCTAGGCGCAACCATTCTTGATTTAACTTACGCTCTTGTATCTGAGCGCGCTCTTGCAGGATAAATAATTTACGCGCACGTTGCTGAGCTGCTACCAGAGATAAGGCACAAATTAAAAGCAAGGCAAGCAGAGTAAAGGTAGCTCGATTCATACAACAGCTCCCATGCGTTTTTCAGCGATACGCATGATTGCAGAGCGAGCGCGAGGATTCTCAGACACTTCTGCATCGCTTGGCTTAACGCGCCCAATGAGTTCGAGCGCGCTTTGCGGCAAATCTTTTTCACGCACAGGCAAGCCACGTGGAACCTCTACTTTTGCATGTGCTTGCATAAACTGCTTCACAATGCGGTCTTCTAAGGAATGAAAACTAATCACCGCAAGTCTTGCGCCAGGCTTTAATAATTTCAAAGCTGCTTGTAAGCCAAGCTCTAAGTCCTCTAACTCGCGATTAATAAAAATACGCAATGCCTGAAAAGTCCGGGTTGCAGGATCTTGCCCTGCTTCGCGAGTACGCACAACGCTTGCCACCAAATTAGCCAACTCAGTTGTCGTTTTGGGGGACAAGCCCTCCTCGCGCTTAGCCACAAGGGCTTTCGCAATCTGAAATGCAAAGCGCTCTTCTCCGTACGTCTTAATCACGCGTGTGATTTCCTCCGGCGCTGCCTGCTCCAACCACTGTGCCACTGTCAAACCATGATCGGTATTCATGCGCATATCGAGCGGACCCTCGCGGCGAAAAGAAAATCCCCGATGCGCTTCGTCTACTTGAGGCGAACTGATACCCAAGTCCAACAAAATTCCATCGACTGATTCTGCTTCTGCATACTGGTCCATCTGCGCAAAACTGTCGTGCACTATCTTTAATCGTGGATCGTTGATTTTCTGCGCCACTGCAATCGCATCCAAATCCTTGTCGAACGAAATCATTCGCGCAGTAGGATTTAATTCTTTGAGTAAAGCTTGCGTGTGACCGCCGCGCCCAAAGGTTCCATCGATTAGCAGAATGTTGTTTGTTGCGCTTTGATTTTGAATCAGCGGACCGCCAACTAGCGCCGTCACCGCCTCGGCCAGTAACACTGGGCGATGAGTTATGTTCATGGCACCCTGTCATCAAAAATTAAATTGCTTGAGTGCTTCAGGCATACCTTGCGCAATGGCAGCCTGTTCTTTTGCAGCGTATGTAGCCGCGTCCCACAATTCCAAGTGACTACCCATGCCGAGCAAAATCACTTCTTTTTCTATGCCGGCAGCTGCGCGTAATTCTGGACTTACCAATACGCGACCAGCGCCATCTAAATCTATCTCTGCTGCATTACCCAAGAAAATACGGCGCCACCAATGTGCATCCATCGGCAGTTGCGCAACTCTTGCTCTAAAGGTTTCCCATTCCGGCCTCGGGAAAAGTAATAAGCAGCCATCGGGATGTTTTGTGAGCGTGATTCGACCATCACCCTGCACCAACAAGGCGTCACGATGCTTTGCCGGCACAGACATGCGGCCTTTTGCATCCAAATTGAGAGCTGACGCACCTTGAAACACCATTTACCCCACTTTTTCACACTTCCTCCCACTTTAGAGGATCGCACTAAGAGGGTCAAGTGTTTTTGAGAGTTTTTTTAGGAATTTCTCTAGTGTTTACAAACACTTAGCGTCATGTGTTGAGAAAATGGTGATATTAAAATAGCTACTTGAAACAATGGCTTGGAAAATATACTTAAGAATAGATCTTAGCTATTAGGCTAGTTAATCCCTCAATATACTGTATTTATAAACAGTAATGGATTAAAAAATATATCAAAATTAATTAAAAATGGATTTTCGGCAGTAAATCGTATTTTGGTTTTAAATTTTGTAAGCAGTGGTCGTCATTATCTTAGACATAGCCTGCATTATTTTTTGGATCGGCTCGGGTAAATGTGCACCACCGGCATTTTTTGCAGCCAGTCCGTGAGTAATTTCATCCATACGCATCTGATCAACAATTGCGCGTGAACGCTGATCCTCTTTTGGTAGTGTTTCGAGATGACTCTCTAGGTGATTCTCAACTTGTTTTTCTGTTTCAGCGACAAAACCTAAACTCCACTTATCTCCCGCCAAGCCTGCTGCCAAGCCGATTGCAAAGGATCCCGTATACCAAAGTGGGTTGAGATAACTCGTGTGCGAACCCAGCTCATGCAGACGAGTTTCACACCAAGCAAGATGATCCATCTCTTCTTGTCCAGAATGATTCAACATCTCCTGAATTTCGGGATTTCGAGCGACTAATTTTTGCGCTTGGTATAGCGCTTGTGCACAAACTTCGCCCACATGATTCACGCGCATGAGTCCTGCTGCATGTTTACGTTCGGCAGAATCCAATCCGGCATTACTCCCCTGATCAGATCCTGGTGTTGGTCTTTGCGCATTTGCGCCGCCGGCTACGGAGCGAAGCGCGGTATCAAATTCCAGAATGAGACGATCTATAGGCGACATGTCAAAACTAAATCAAAATCTCTGCTTTGGAGCTTTGCTTGGTCTTCAAACCGAGTTCTGCTAGCAGTTCGCGGTCCTGCTCAGCCTCAGGATTACCGGTAGTGAGTAGTTGCTCACCATAGAAAATCGAGTTAGCGCCAGCCATGAAACACATGGCTTGAACTGCCCTACCAAGCTCCTGACGACCGGCAGATAGGCGCACGCGAGCTTTAGGCATCGCGATCCGAGCAACTGCAATGGTTCTAACAAACTCCAGTGGATCTAGAGGCTTTTGCTCCGCTAATGGAGTGCCTGCTACTGGAACTAAGTGGTTAATCGGCACTGATTCTGGATAAGGACTCAAATTGGCTAAACGGGCTAAAAATGCAGCTCGCTGTTCTCTGGACTCACCCATACCAACAATGCCACCACAACACACTGACATACCAGCAGCGCGCACATGAGAAATCGTATCCAGGCGATCTTGATAGCCACGGGTTGATATTACGGAGCGATAAAAATCCTCGCTGGTATCCAAGTTATGGTTATAAAAATCGAGACCAGCCTCTTGTAGAGCTTGAGCTTGATCCGCCTCCAGCATGCCCAAGGTGGCGCAAGTCTCTAGTCCTAGGGCTTTAACACCCTTAATCATGGCTGTTACTTTTTCAATATCGCGATCTTTGGGTTCGCGCCAAGCAGCACCCATACAAAAACGGTTGGAGCCAGCAGCTTTAGCAGCTTTAGCAGCCTCTAAAACCTCTTCTAGGCTCATTAACTTATCGGCCTTAACGTCGGTGTCATAACGAGCAGCCTGCGGGCAATAAGCGCAGTCCTCAGGACAGCCCCCCGTTTTAATGGAGAGCAAAGTAGCTAATTCCACATCACCCTCTGGGAAATAAGCCTTGTGGGTTTCTTGGGCCTTTAGCATCAACTCATTAAAGGGAAGCGCAAATAAAGCCTCAATTTGAGCTACTGACCACTCTCCAGAAGCTTCGACCGCTAGATTTACTCCCTGATGCAAATCAGCCTTCGATTTGAATTGGGTTAAGGGTTTTTCAACAGTTTGGGTGTCCTGCATGAGTAAATTCCAGAAAATAGGTAGATTCAAGGCATAAACATAACAGATACAGGCCCGAATTTGGAAAAACTAGTGGTCAAATATCAAACATGAAGGTTATTTCTGATTTAAATCAAGCCCCCCTCGTTGATCGCAGCCTAGCGGCCGTTTGGCATCCATGTTCTCAGATGAAGCAGCATGAGTCCTTTCCGCTGGTAGCCATCACAAAAGGTAAGGGTGCCTGGCTCTATGACGAAAACGGAAATGCCTTACTCGACTCCATCAGCTCTTGGTGGACTAATTTATTTGGTCACTCTAACCCACGCATTAATCAAGCCATTACTGCGCAACTCGAAAAAATTGAGCATGTCATGCTCGCAGGATTTACTCATCGTCCGGTAGTCGAATTATCAGAAAAACTTTCTGCGCTGACCAATCACCGTTTAGGCCATGTTTTTTATGCATCTGATGGCGCCTCAGCGGTCGAGATTGCATTAAAGATGAGTCACCATTATTGGCGGCTCAGTGGCAAGCCACAAAAGAAAAAATTTGTTTGTCTAGAAAATGGGTATCACGGAGAAACTCTTGGTGCATTGGCAGTAACAGATGTCGCTATTTTTCGAGAAGCCTACGGACTACTCTTGCAAGATGTTTTCACTATCGCCTCCCCTGATGCGCGTAAAGCAAAGCCTGGGGAGAGTGCTGAAGATGTAGCCAAGTATGCAGCTAAACAACTTGAGGAGCTGCTGGTTAAAGAGCATCAAAATATTTCTGCCATCATTATTGAGCCACTGGTTCAATGTGCTGGACAGATGGCCATGCATTCCTCTGAATATCTTCGTTTAGCAAGAGCCCTATGTGACCGCTATGAGGTCCATCTGATAGCCGATGAGATTGCTGTGGGCTGTGGCCGGACGGGTAAATTCTTTGCCTGTGAATACGCTGGTATCTGGCCAGACTTCTTGACGCTTTCTAAAGGTATTAGCGGTGGCTATCTGCCACTATCACTTTGCCTTACGACCAACAAGATTTATCAAGCGTTTTATGGTGATCAAACGCAACAAGGATTTTTACATTCTCATTCTTACACTGGCAATCCATTAGCATGTGCTGCTGCACTGGCTTGTCTCGAGATTTTTGAAACCGACCAAGTATTAGAAAAAAATATTGCACGCTCAAAAGATTTAGCAAATGCATTTACATGGGCAAAAACGGATGCTCGTATTGAGCACTGGCGTCAACAAGGCATGATTCTGGCATTTGATATCAAACATGAGCATCTAAAAAATCCCAAGATATTCCCGCGACAAATGTTTGCTAATAGCTTAGAAAAAGGCGTATTGATTAGACCTATAGGCAATACTATCTATGTCATGCCTCCGTATATTTTGTCGCTAGAAGAAACCATGCAATTAGGCCATGCTGTCCAACTTGCTCTTGAGAAGACTTTGGCATGATGAACTCTTCGAACGCCTTTAAGGCTTTGCATTTTGCGCAAGAGCAAATTGCTGATCTAGATTTGCAATTACTGAAGCGAAAACTGAGGGCCACCCAATCTCCCTGTGATACCAAAGCTCTGGTAGACGGACGTGAGTTAAAAGCCTTCTGCAGCAATGACTACCTTGGTCTAGCAAACCATCCCGAGCTAATTAAAGCGCTTGCTGAAGGCGGCGAGAAGTACGGAGTGGGTAGCGGGGCCTCGCATCTTATCAGCGGACATAGCATGGCTCATGAGCTACTTGAAAATCAGTTAGCTTCTTTTCAAGAACAACATATTCCTAAGGCGCGCGCACTTTTTTTTAGTACTGGCTACCTAGCCAACCTAACAGCAATCACTGCGCTTGCGAGACTTGGGGCCCAAGGCAATGCCAGTATTTATTCAGCAAAACTGAATCACGCCTCTCTCATTGACGGTATTCGTTTGGCCAGCGCACAGACCCAAGCGAGTGTGACTTTGTTTGATCACACACAAATAAACTCATTAAAAGAATTACTTAAAGTAGATCAAAGACCTCTAAAAATCATCGTCACGGATGGTGTATTTAGTATGGATGGTGACCTTGCTCCAGTAAAAGAGTTGTTAAAACTCGCTGAGCAATACGATGCGCTGTTACTAGTTGATGATGCGCATGGATTTGGAGTGCTAGGAAAACACGGTCATGGCATTTTGGAGCAAGAAAATGTTTACTCTGATCGCATCATCTATATTGGCACCCTTGGTAAGGCTGCCGGCGTCAGCGGCGCTTTTGTTTGCGCACAAGCAACCTTTATTGAATGGCTTATTCAAAAGGGGCGTCCTTTTATTTACAGCACAGCAACACCGCCCGCCATTGCGCATACCCTTTCCAAGAGTTTAGAAATAATTGAGGGAAGTGAAGGTAGTAGTCGCCGAACCCAACTTAATAAACTCATTCATATTTGGCAAGATGAAATGCAATTTTCTCAGTGGGAAAAAGTATCTTCTTGCACTGCAATTCAGCCTGTCATCTTAGGTAGTAATGCCAATGCCCTTCTTGCAGCGAAGCTATTGGATGAAGCGGGATACTGGATTCCAGCGATTCGTCCGCCTACTGTGCCAAATGGTAGTGCACGATTACGTATTACATTTTCTGCCAATCACAGTGAAACCGAATTGCGTCAGCTAATCACCACTTTGAAAGCAATTGAGCAAAAAGTAATTGAAAAAGTAAGTCATGAATAAATGTAATGGCTACTTCATTACTGGAACGGATACTGAGGTTGGGAAAACCTTAGTCAGTGGCGCTCTTATTCTGAAATTGCGCGAACAGGGTGTTCACACAATTGGCTTTAAACCTGTGGTTGCCGGCACTTATCAAGATGCAACAGGTAAAACGCTCAATGAGGATGTGGAGACACTGCGCATTGCCTCCAATTTAGGTTCAGATGAATTAAATTTATGCCCTTATTTCCTAGATCAGCCAGCTGCCCCCCATCTAGTGGCAACGCGCCAGGGCTTAAAGCTTGAAATGGGTGTGATGCTACAAACTTTTCGTAATGTTCAAAATCAAGCAGATTGTGTCGTTGTTGAAGGCGCTGGTGGCTTGCTAATACCCCTTAATGATCAAGAAGATTTAAGCGACTTTGCTAAAGCAATTCATTTACCCATCATTCTTGTAGTGGGTATGAAATTAGGCTGTATTAATCATGCTCTCCTGACTTATGAGGCCCTCAAAGCGCGCAATTTAAATATGGCAGGATGGATTGCTAATACTCTGACTTCAGAAATGCCGCTACTTCAGGAAAATCTAGAAACCCTTAAAGCTAGAATTTCCACACCTTTTCTGGGTCTTATCCCAACGCTGCCAAAAGCACTCCAAAAACCGGATAACAGTCCCTATTCATTAGAAGCGCTCACTTTTGCTGCACAGCACATTGATTTACCCAAGAAATAATTCGCGGTAATTTCCTGCAAAAGGCATATCCAAAGACTTTCGGATAAGATGAAGGCATGCATTTATCCCCAGAAATTATTGATTCCGCTGAAGCAATTCAGGAAATTCGACGCAATATTCATGCGCATCCTGAATTACGCTTTGAAGAAAATCGCACAGCTGATCTCGTAGCTGAAGCACTCTCTAGCTGGGGAATTACGGTTTACCGTGGCATGGGAAAAACAGGCGTGGTTGGTCGCTTAGATGGAGATTTAGGCCCAGGCAAGATGATTGGCTTACGTGCTGATATGGACGCACTGCCATTACAAGAACATAACAACTTTGCTCATGCCTCCAAAAATCCTGGAAAGATGCATGCCTGCGGACATGATGGTCACACTGCGATGCTGCTCGGAGCTGCGCAGTATTTATCAAATCATCGAGACTTTAAAGGTACGGTGATTTTTATTTTCCAGCCGGCTGAAGAAGGCGGTGCTGGAGCGAATGAAATGATTAAAGATGGGCTCTTTAAAGAGTTCCCATGCGATGCAGTATTTGGTCTACATAATTGGCCCGGCTTTGCAGCAGGTCATTTTGGCGTCACCTCAGGCCCAATGATGGCGTCTAGCAATACTTTTGAAATTACCATCACTGGTAAAGGCGGTCATGCTGCTTTACCTCATAACAGCGCCGATCCTGTATTTGCTGGCGCGCAAGTAGTACTTGCTTTGCAAAGCATTATCACCCGCAATAAACGCCCTGTAGATGCTGCGGTTTTATCCATCACGCAATTTCATGCAGGTGAGACTAGTAACGTCATTCCAGATAGCGCCTTTATTGGTGGCACAGTACGCACATTCACCTTAGATGTTTTGGATTTGATTGAGCAACGCCTTCGAGAAATCGCCCACAATGTTGCAGGTGCATTTGATTGTCAAGCTGAAATTACTTTTTCCAGAAATTACCCACCACTGATTAATCATGCTGCAGAAGTAAAATTTGCAATAGAAGTTATGAGTGAATTAGTTGGCGAACAGAATGTCAATAGCGCTGTCGACCCTACGATGGGCGCTGAAGACTTTGCATTCATGTTGCTCGAAAAGCCAGGTTGCTACGTATTCTTGGGTAATGGTGATGGTGATCATCGGTCTGTAGGTCATGGCATGGGCCCATGTCACTTACACAATCCTTCCTACGACTTCAACGACTCCTTGATTCCAGTAGGCGTGAGCTATTGGGTCAAACTAGCTCAACGCTTCCTAGAAAAAAACTAAATTCTTTTTGAATTGATTTAATTAAGAGTTGGTAAATTTGGCGGGTCGTTTTTCCATAAACGCAGCCATGCCCTCTTTTTGATCATTCATTCCAAAACATGCATGAAAGAGACGGCGCTCTAAATGAATACCTTCAGACAAGGTAGTCTCATAGGCAGTGTTAATGCTCTCTTTCACCATCATCGCGGTTAATAAAGGCATGTCTGCAATTCCTTTGGCAATGGCCTTTACCTCTTTCAACAAGTCTGCTTGCGGGAAAATGCGGGCAACTAAACCTGAGCGTTCAGCCTCAGCAGCATCCATCATGCGGCCTGTCAAAGCCAGATCCATTGCTTTTGCTTTTGATACCGCACGTGGCAAGCGTTGTGTGCCCCCGGCTCCAGGAATGATGCCTAACTTCACCTCAGGCTGAGCAAACTTAGCGTTATCAGCAGCCATGATGGTGTCGCACATCATAGCCAGTTCGCATCCACCACCAAGGGCATAACCAGAAACTGCTGCGATTACCGGCTTACGGACTTTTCTAATCTCTTCCCAGTTTCGAGAAATAAAGCCGCCGCGATAAACATCTGTCAAGGTGTACTTGGCCATTGAGGCAATATCTGCTCCAGCAGCAAATGCTTTTTCACTGCCAGTAACAATCATGCAACCAATATTGTCATCTGCATCAAAAGCCAACAAAGCAGTACCGAGCTCATTCATGAGTTGATCATTCAATGCATTGAGTACTTCGGGACGATTCAAAGTGATGATGGCAACCTTACCCTCAACTTCAGTCAAAATTGTTTTGTAGCTCATGAATTTCTTTCAGTGATATGTATTCAATTAACGTGGAAGCAATAACCACATCCTACCGCTTTGTTTCATGCGACCTGCCATTTCTCCAGCAGAATCTCCTGAGCCCCAATAGTAGTCTGCTCTGACACCACCTACAATAGCCTTACCCGTATCCTGAGCCAGAACGAGTTTTTGCAAAGGCTGGTTACTCAATGGTTTAGTTGTTGCCAAATAAACTGGTGCACCTAATGGCATGGCCTGCAAATCGACTGCGATACTGCGTTCGCTGGTTAATGGAATACCTAGCGCACCATTAGGACCCAAGTCTGGCGCCACATTACCGGGTAACTCTTTGAAGAATACAAACCGTGGATTAGCGTTGAGCATTTCATTCACTTGACCAGGATTGCGCTTAGCCCATTGGGAGATACCTTGCATGGTTGCTTCGCTACGAGTAATTGCTTTGCGATCTAACAACCACTGGGCAGATGATTTAAAGGGTTGATCATTAGTGCCTGCATAGCCAAGACGCAAGACGCGTCCGTCTTCAAGGCGAATTTTTCCAGAGCCTTGGATTTGCATGGAGGCAGCCTCAACAGGGTCTTGAACCCAAGCAATTTCAGACCCTCTTAAAAGCCCTGAACTCATTAGTTCTGCGCGAGTTGGGCCAGGATTCGGTTTTGATTTACGCCACGCGTTAGGATAGCTATAAAGCGGCACGGTATAAGTACTAGTTCGGGTTAGTGAACCATTCATGACTGGCTCATAGTAACCAGTAATTAAACCTGTATCACTGCCAGCGCTATTGCGAATTTCATAAGCCTGAAAATTACTTTCAAAGTATTTGCGGATGGCCTGTGTGTCACGGCTAGAAATATTGGCAGCTTGAGCACATACCTGCCGCCAATTGACTTCGCTACTTTTCTTGCGCAAGACATCACAACTTTTTAACCAAGCGGGCCAAGCCTGCGACAAATCATCCTCTTGCCAACCAGGCAAAGCTTGCCAAGCAACGGCGTTAAAACTAGCGATAGAAGAGCTGTAAGTAGATGGCGCAGCACCAGAAGCACTTGATCGGTATCCAGTTCCCCGTGTCGGCGGCGCAGAACACCCTGCAATCAAGCTGGCAATGAGGATAGCGAATACACTTAAAGGAATTAACTTATATTTAGAAATCATGATTGCCAATTTACTCGATGAATACCCAATGCTGCTGTTTGTCTTTGAAGGCGCTGTTGCTTTGGGACTTTTGCTATTTATTGTCCTTTGGACAGGCAAGGGCAAAAAGTAGCTTTCCCACTCCCTGCATTAATGCAGCGTGCGCGGCATCACTAGGGCAAATTCTGGAATGGGGGCCTGAAAGAACTGGGCATCCTCAGTCACACAGAAATACTCCCCGCGCATAGTTCCTGCAGGCGTAGGCAAAGTAGCCCAGCTGGTGTACTCAAAATGCTCACCAGCACGCAATAAGGGTTGCTGGCCAACAACACCCAATCCACGCACCTCCTGGACATCGTTATCCCCGTCAGTAATGAACCAATGGCGGGCAATCAACTGAATACTGGCTGTTCCAGTATTTCGAATGGTGACCGTATAAGCAAAGGCAAATTGGCGGTTATCGGGGTCAGATTGCTCAGGAAGATACTGGGCTTTGACCGTAATGCTCATTTCGTGGGGATTCATGCACGAATTCTGCTCCATCCTTAAGCCAACTGCAAGCTAGAATCTAGGGATGGAAAGCCAAAAATCATCCTCAAACAGTCAATTTGTCATTGCCCCCTCCATTTTATCGGCCGACTTCGCCTGCCTAGGCAAGGAAGTACAGGACGTTTTAGTGGCAGGCGCTGACTGGATTCACTTTGATGTGATGGATAACCACTACGTACCTAATCTCACCATTGGCCCCTTGGTTTGTGAGGCTATTCGCCCTTACGCAAATAAAGACGGCAAGCCGGCGGTAATCGATGTCCATTTGATGATCGAACCGGTAGATCGTATCGTTCCCGATTTTGCTAAAGCCGGCGCCAATTTAATTAGCTTTCATCCAGAAGCAAGTCCACACGTCAATCGCACGTTGAACTTGATTCGTGATCAAGGATGTCAAGCAGGTCTCGTATTTAATCCAGCTACACCTCTCGATCATCTCGATCACACTCTGGAATTACTTGATCTTGTTTTACTCATGTCAGTGAACCCAGGTTTTGGCGGTCAATCATTTATCCCAAGCACCCTGCAGAAGATTGCTCAAGTTCGCGCCCGCCTTGATCGCTATCAAGCTGAGACTGGAAGACATATTCGTCTTGAAGTAGACGGCGGCATTAAAGTCGACAACATTGCGGAAGTAGCACGAGCTGGTGCCGATACTTTTGTTGCAGGTTCAGCGATATACGCACAAGAAAATTACGCACAAGTAATCCAAGCAATGCGCACTGAATTAGTAAAGTCAGGAAAAGCGTAATGCAGCGCGAAGAATTTAATACCCTAGCAAAACAGGGTTTCAATCGCATTCCTCTAATCAAGGAGGTTTTGGCAGACCTTGAAACCCCCTTGTCGCTTTACGTCAAACTCAGTCAAGCATTTGGAACGAAAAATACTTATCTCCTAGAGTCTGTTTTAGGTGGCGAGCGTTTCGGCCGCTTCTCCTTTATTGGCCTGCCTGCCAGGACGATTGTGAGAACCGTAGGTACCCCTACTTCCCCAGTCAATGAAGTGCTTACAGATGGAAAGGTTGTTGAGACCAACACCGATAATCCACTCGACTTTGTTGATGCGTATTTCAAGCGTTTTAAGGTAGCCTTACAAGCAGATATGCCCCGCTTTTGCGGCGGCCTTGCTGGTTATTTTGGTTATGACACTGTTCGTTATATCGAGTCACGTTTAGCTAAACATCAATTACCGGATGAATTAGGTGTTCCCGATATTCAACTCATGCTGACTGAAGAGTTAGCAGTGATTGATAACGTCGCTGGAAAAATTTACTTTATTGTTTACGCTGATCTTAGCGTTACTAATGGCTTTGAAAAAGCACAAGATCGATTAAAAGAGTTGCTTACCTGTCTTGGTAAGCCAGTAAATATGCCGGCGTCCTTAGCAAGCACCAAAACTGATCTCATTCGCAAATTTAAAGCGGCTGATTTTGAAAATGCAGTACTCAAAACCAAAGAATATATATTGGCCGGCGATTGCATGCAGGTTGTGATTGGTCAGCGCATTAGCAAACCATTTACAGATTCTCCATTGTCACTTTACAGAGCGCTACGTTCACTTAATCCATCGCCTTATATGTATTTCTATGACTTTGGCGATATGCAAATCGTGGGCTCCTCTCCTGAGATCTTGGTCCGTCAAGAAAAACGGGCTGCCGAGAAGATTGTGACCATACGACCGCTCGCTGGCACTCGCCCTCGCGGTGCCAATCCAGAGGAAGATGAGCGCTTAGCTAAAGAGCTTTTAGCAGACCCGAAAGAAATCGCAGAGCACGTGATGTTGATTGATTTAGCTCGCAATGACGTTGGTCGCATTGCCAAAACTGGCTCAGTGAAAGTAACTGATTCCATGTCTATCGAGAAGTACTCCCATGTTCAGCACATTGTGAGCTCAGTCGAGGGCGATCTTTTGGACAATATGAGCAATATGGATGTGTTGAGAGCTACTTTCCCAGCGGGGACGCTGTCAGGTGCGCCAAAAATTCGGGCAATGGAAATCATCGATGAAATGGAAATTGTGAAACGCGGTGTATATGGTGGTGCAGTAGGCTACCTCTCCTTTTCGGGAGATATGGATGTAGCGATTGCGATTCGCACTGGCGTGATTCGAGATGGGATGCTGCACTCTCAAGCTGGCGCCGGTGTTGTAGCTGATTCGGATCCAACAGCTGAATGGAAAGAAACTGAAGCCAAGGCACGAGCAGTACTCACTGCAGCAGATTTAGTACAAGGAGGACTTGATGCTCCTAATGATTGATAACTACGATTCATTTACCTATAACCTCGTTCAGTATTTTGCAGAACTCGGCGAAGAAGTAAAAGTTTTTCGCAATGATGAAATTGCAGTAGAAGATATTGCCAAGCTCAATCCTGCACGTATTTGCATTTCACCTGGGCCCTGCAGCCCTTCAGAGGCAGGCATCTCTGTCGAAACTATTAAACGCTATGCTGGTCAAATTCCAATCCTAGGTGTTTGCCTGGGACACCAAGCGATCGGTGAAGCATTTGGTGGCAAAGTAATTCGCGCTCAAAAGGTGATGCACGGTAAAACAGACAGTATTCATCACACAGGTGTTGGAGTATTTAAGAACTTACCAGACCCATTTAAAGTCACGCGTTACCACTCGCTAGCTATTGAGAAAGGCTCCTTGCCAGCAATGCTAGAAGTGACTGCAACCTCATCTGATGGCGAGATCATGGGTGTACGCCACAAAAAACTTGCAGTTGAGGGTGTGCAATTTCATCCCGAATCCATTCTCTCTGAGCATGGTCATGCCTTACTCAAGAATTTTTTACAAAACAAATAACAGTCTACTAATAGCGCCATGCCAATTACTCCGCAAGAAGCCTTACAACGCTGCATTGAACATCGCGAGTTATTTCATGATGAGATGACAGCGATGATGCGTCTGATCATGAGCGGAGAAATGTCGCCTGAGTTGGTTGCTGGCCTGCTAGTTGCCCTGCGTACCAAAAAAGAAACTGTTGGTGAAATCGCTGCCGCCGCGCAAGTGATGCGTGAGTTTGCAACCTCGGTCAAAGTAGATGACCGCAGTCATTTAGTAGATGTTGTTGGTACAGGCGGTGATGGTGCTCATACCTTTAATATCTCGACCGCCGCTATGTTTGTAGCTGCAGGTGCAGGCGCAAAGATTGCCAAGCACGGCAACCGTAGCGTAAGCAGTAAATCTGGTAGCGCCGATGTTTTAGAAGCTTTAGGCGTAAACCTAGCGCTATCAGCCGATCAAGTTGCTCAATGCATCTCAACAGTCGGCGCTGGATTTATGTTTGCCCCCAATCATCATCCTGCAATGAAGAATGTAGTACCTATTCGTAAGCAACTCGGTGTTCGGACGATTTTTAATATCTTAGGCCCCCTCACCAATCCTGCTGATGCCAAACGTATTTTGATGGGCGTATTTCATTCTGACCTCGTAGGTATTCAAGCACGCGTATTACAAGCCCTAGGAATGGAGCATGCTCTCGTGGTTTATGGACGAGATGGTCTAGATGAGATTTCTTTAGAGGGTCCTACCTTGGTGGGCGAACTCAAGGATGGAGTAGTTCGTGAGTATGAAATTCAGCCCCAAGACTTTGGCTTAAATACCGCCCCTAGCAATAGCTTCAAAGTTGCGAATGCTGAAGAATCTAAAAAAATCGTTCTGGACGTGCTCGACGGCAAGTTAGGTCCAGCCAGCGATATTGTTTGCCTCAATGCTGGAGCAACGCTCTACGTAGCCGGGGTAGCCAAAGATATTTCTAGTGGTATTGCACTAGCTAAAGCAGCCGTCACCTCTGGAGCAGCACGTCAAAAGTTAAATGCCTTTGTGGCAGCAACTCAATCCAAATAATTGATTATTCATGAGCGATATTCTCGACAAAATTGTTGCCACTAAAAAGATTGAAGTAGCTAGCTGCGTGCAGAAAGTATCACTTGCTAATCAACGTGAGCAAGCAGAAGCCAACAATCGAGACGCTCTTTTAAGGCCAAGAGGCTTTATCCAGGCAGTAGAGAACAAGATCGCTGCTGGAAAAGCAGGCGTTATTGCAGAGATTAAGAAAGCAAGCCCAAGCAAAGGTGTTTTGCGCGAGAACTTCTTGCCTGCAGCTATCGCTCAATCCTACGAAAACCATGGTGCTGCTTGTTTATCAGTGCTGACTGACAAAGATTACTTTCAGGGCTGCAACGACTATCTCCAGCAGGCTCGAGCTGCTTGCAATATCCCAGTTCTTCGCAAAGACTTCACTATCGACCCCTATCAAGTTTATGAAGCACGCGCCATTGGTGCCGACGCAATCTTGCTTATCGTGGCCTGTCTTGAACTGAATCAAATGAAAGAGCTCGAAGCCTGTGCTCATGCGCTAGGTCTAGATGTATTGGTTGAAGTGCACAATGCCCCAGAACTAGAGCAAGCGCTAGAACTCAAGACGCCATTGCTTGGTATCAATAATCGCAATCTCAAAACCTTTGAGGTCACACTACAAACTACCCTCTCTTTGATGTCCATGGTTCCAAATAACAAAACCTTGGTTACAGAGTCTGGTATTTTGAATCGTGCTGACGTAGAACTAATGCGTCACAATCAAATCAATGCATTCTTGGTTGGCGAGGCATTCATGCGTGCCACCGACCCAGGCAAAGCCCTTAATGAGCTGTTCTCCTAGATTTTCTCAATAGATCTAAGCAATATTTGATCAAAGAAATCAGAAGAAGCGAACCTAATACATCCCCAATAAACATCACGACAAAGTGATTTATGCTACCGGCATCTTCTAAGGTCATAGTAGAAAACCACCACTGATGTAAGCCTGCTGAGAGTAGGGCATAAATCAAAATACAAGCAATGAGTTTCTGGAAATTCAGATTACTGAGATCTGACTCAAGACGAAGATTGCTGAATACAAAAAATCGCGCTAAATAAGGCGCAAAACCTGAAATCAATCCAATGCCAACACAAGTTGCCACATCCTGCGGGAACGCACCGTAATAACTAATCAAAAATGATGCTGCAGCGATCCCAATAGCACCAGGCAGACCAAAAATCAGAGTCAGAAATAAGCGCAGGCCAGCAGGTAGATAGATCCAATTCACTCCCAAACCAAACACTAAATTGCCAGTGAGCCAGCTATTCAGATAAAAAAGAAGTGTGTACGCCATCGCACTGATAGCGCATCCAATTAACCATTCTGAAGAAATACTAAATAATTTAGACATTGCACAAAGTATGGATTATTTTTAAATTTGATGTGCGTCAATTGCTGGAATTAAACTTAGGGAATATACTGATTAGCCATACAGCTGATAAATATTGAATATCCTAATTTATGACAATCTTAAAAACTTCCTCCTACCTCAAGTTTCTCAACCTTGTGGATGCCTTAGACCGCATCAACCCCGGTAAGAAGCTGGATTGCATTGAAGAAAGTTTGCTCGATACGATTGTGTCTTCCGCTCAAGCGAAACAAGCAATATTGGTTGGCGATTTAATTTCCTTAACTGAGCTTGGCTCACAAGCTACCTTGCACGGTCGCCTGAAAAATCTCAGCGCCCTGGGATACATCAAAATGGCAGTAAATGCCGATGGTCGCAAAAAAGAAGTGCTTCCTACTAAGATGGCACTCAAGCGCTATGAAGAAATTTCTAAATGCTTAGAGAAGGCAGTCAAGACAGCTTAAAACAACTGGTCCATTATTCTCAAAAGCAAAAAGCCCTGAAAAGGGCTTTTTTATTGGGTAAAGCTAAGATTACTTTAGACGTTAAACAAGAAGTTCAATACATCTCCGTCTTTTACAACATACTCCTTACCTTCGGCGCGCATCTTGCCTGCCTCCTTGGCACCAGACTCCCCTTTGAACTGCACAAAGTCATCATAAGAAATAGTTTGGGCACGAATAAAGCCACGCTCAAAGTCCGTATGAATAACACCTGCAGCTTGCGGCGCTGTATCACCCACATGAATAGTCCAAGCACGCACCTCTTTAACGCCCGCAGTAAAGTAGGTTTGCAAACCGAGTAATGAATAACCAGCGCGAATCACACGGTCCAAGCCTGGCTCTTCCATACCCAAGTCCGCCAAGAATTCAATTTTGTCAGCCTCTTCAAGGTCAGCAATTTCTGCTTCAATAGCAGCGCAGACCGCTACGACTGGAGCATTTTCTTTTGCAGCATGCTGCTTGACTGCTTCAAGATGCGGATTGTTTGAAAAACCATCTTCCTTCACGTTCGCAACATACATGGCAGGCTTAGCGGTAATTAAACACAAAGGTTTAATCAATAATTTTTCATCGTCACTGAGATTCAAACTACGAACTGGTAAAGCAGAATCTAAATGGGCTTGAACTTTAGTTAGAACGGCAACCAAAGCGGCAGCTTCTTTGTCATTGCCTGACTTTGCGGCTTTACTTGAACGATTCAGGGTTTTTTCAACCGTGGCTAAATCCGACAAAGCCAATTCAGTATCAATCACTCCAATATCAGCGATTGGATCGATTTTTCCAGCAACGTGGATTACGTTGGGATCCTCAAAACACCGTACGACATGGGTAATAGCATCAGTTTCACGAATATTCGCTAAAAACTGATTGCCAAGACCTTCGCCTTTTGAGGCACCAGCTACCAAGCCAGCAATATCGACAAATTCGACGGCTGCCGGCAGGATGCGCTCAGGCTTCACGATCTCAGCCAAAGCGGCTAGACGGGGGTCAGGAACCTCTACAACGCCCACATTAGGCTCAATCGTGCAGAAAGGATAGTTTTCCGCTGCGATCCCAGCCTTGGTAAGCGCATTAAAGAGGGTAGATTTGCCGACGTTAGGCAGGCCGACGATGCCACATTTCAAAGACATGTCCGTATTGTAAAGGGGCTGGTTTCGATATCATCGAGTTATGTCAGAAGTTCACCCAAATCTTTCCGCAAAGCCTTCGACCCCAGGCACTCCAAACTGCACTGTAGATGTCGTGGTGGTTGGTGGAGGCATTACTGGCAAGGCTTGCGCCCTGGGACTTGCCCAGCTCGGCCTAAATACTGTCGAGATTGCTCCTGATTTAGGGCACAAGGTCCCCACCCCGCAAGGACCTCAATGGGGCCAAAGAATTTATGCTTTTTCCCCCAGCACTCAAAAATTGCTTGCCCACTTACAAATTTGGGATGCACTTGAGCACAGTCGTCTGCAACCCGTTCGAGATATGCGGATCTATGGTGATAGAGGTGAAAAAAATGATTGTCTTCATCTCTCTGCATTTGAAGCGGGCACGCCGCAGCTCGCCTGGATTGGTGAATCCAATTTAATCGAACATACCCTTGATCAAGCTTCGCGCTTTCAAAATAAATTAGAGCGTATTAGTGATGTAGTAGAAAAGGTTGATGTTGATGCCGAAGGTAGTACGCTCCATCTAAAAAATGGTGGCAGCATTCGTGCACAACTAGTAATCGCAGCAGATGGCGCTAACTCCCCTATTCGCAATGAACTAGGTATCAGTGTCAGCGAAGAAAGTTATGCACAAAATGCCGTGGTTGCTAACTGGCTTTGTACTTATCCCCATTTAGAAACTGCCTTTCAGTGGTTCTTACCAGGTGGTGACATCGTTGCTATGTTGCCCTTACCTGGGAAGCAAGTCTCGATGGTTTGGTCAACCTCACCAGAGCGTGCTGCAGAGTTATTAAAACTAGATCAAGCCCAATGGCTAGCTGAGTTTTCATCTATTGCTCATGGGGCAATTGTTAAACAGTTGGGTGATCTGACCCTCAACTCAACTCCAGCGGCTTTCCCCTTGAGGAAAATTCGTGCGCAGCGATTTATTGGTCCGGAAGCTTACCCTAAGGTTGTTCTGATTGGCGATGCAGCGCACGTGATGCATCCATTAGCCGGGCAAGGACTGAATCTTGGCTTGCGCGATGTGGCAGTACTGCTTCACATCCTGGGGAAAAAAGAGTCCTTCCGCTCACCGAGCGACCTAGTACTCTTGCGCCGCTACGAGCGACAGCGCCAAGGCGATACGAGCGCACTCTTATGGGTTACCGATAAACTCAAGAAATTATTTTCTGCAAGCAGTAGTACTGAACGACAACTTCGGAATTGGGGCCTCGGTCTCGTGAATAAAAGCCACTTTATCAAACAGCGCTTAATTGAACGCGCCTTAGGAGAAATTGATTTTGAGTAAATTCTTATCTGCCATTACCTTTATTACTGCAACGCTGATTTGGTCTAGCCCGCTTCATGCACAACAAGAGCAGCAAGTAAAAGCAGAAATCCAAAAGAAGTTGGGCGCTAATGCCAAAGTGAAGAGTGTTGCACCTGCGCCTGTTTCAGGCTTATATGAAGTATTGGTTGGAAATGACATTTTTTATACCGATGTTTCTGGAAAATACCTGATTCAAGGGGAGATCATTGAACTTGCTACCGGGAAAAATATTACTGAGCAAAGACAAGCAGACCTCAACCGAATTAAGTGGAGTGACTTAACACCAGCCAACGCCATCAAGAATGTCCGCGGCAACGGCAGTCGCCAGCTAGCAGTCTTTTCTGACCCCAACTGTGGTTATTGCAAGCGTTTGGATAAATCTCTACAGCAGCTCGATAACGTCACGATTTACACGTATTTAATTCCGATTCTATCTCCCGACTCTGCACAAAAATCAAAACAAATTTGGTGCTCCTCTGATCCAAATAAGGCCTATATAGATTGGATGATTAACGGTATTGCTCCTAGTGGCAAGGGCGAATGCAGCACGCCACTGGATAAAAATATGGCTTTTGCTAAAACCTATGGAATTACTGGTACGCCGACATTATTTTTCACTGATGGCAGCCGCTTCCCTGGTGCCGTTCAGATCACGGATATTGAAAAGAAATTTAGCTCGTTGAAATAATCATCATGAATCTTGCCGACTTACCTGAAATCCAATACACAGTCTGGCCAGCTGACCTTCATGGTCATCACTTTCGCGTCAAGCTGCATATAAGTAATCCTGACCCCGCTGGCCAGGTGCTGCAAATGCCTGCCTGGATTCCGGGAAGTTATTTAATTCGTGATTTCAGTAAGCAAGTGGAATCGATTGAGGCTTATTCAATCGTGGGTACTAGAAAAAAAATTGCGCTCGAACGCATCGATAACGACCATTGGCGCTTACCGCCTGTTAATGGTCCTATAGAGATCCTCAGTACTGTTTATGCCTTTGACTCCTCAGTACGTGCGGCTTATTTGGATACCGAACGGGCCTTCTTTAACGCTACTAGCTTGTGCCTAGCCGTTAAAGGTCAGGAGCATTTGCCTTGCTCACTCGCCATCACTGCGCCAGAGCTTGCCTTTGCCGATCACTGGATAGTACAAACGACTTTAAGAGAAGTTAAAACGGATCAGCGTGGATTTGGTTTTTATCTGGCGCAAAACTATGATGATTTGATAGACCACCCTGTAGCCATGGGTGACTTCCAGCTCGTGCACTGGCAGTCAAACGGTGTTGCGCACCGAATGGCAATACAGGGATGTAATCACATAGTAGATACCAAGCGTCTTGCAGAAGATCTGCAAGCGATTTGCACAAGTACTATCAATCTCTTTGAACCCAAAACTAAGCAAGCCCCTTTTGGGGAATATCTTTTCTTGGTCAATGCCGTTTTAAATGGCTACGGTGGTCTTGAGCATCGCAATAGCACTGCACTTCTTTGTCGACGAGATCAAGTCCCTCAAGAAAATATTCTGTTTGAAGAATCTGCTTATAGGGAATTTCTGGGTTTATGCAGTCATGAGTACTTCCATGCGTGGTTAGTCAAACGTATTCAGCCCAAAGCCTTTCAACCTTATGATTTGGCCAAGCGTAACCACACGCGCCTACTATGGGTGTTTGAAGGCTTTACCAGTTATTACGATGACCTCCAACTATTACGCAGCAAACGAATTAATCTCAAAACCTATTTAAAGTTGGTTGCAGATAACTGGAATGGGATATTGCGCGGGCCTGGACGCCAGAAACAGAGCTTGGCTGATAGCTCTTTTGATGCCTGGACCAAGTATTACCAAGCGGACGAGAACACCCCAAATGCAGTCGTGAGCTACTACGGCAAAGGTGCTTTGCTAGCACTTGGTCTGGATCTACAAATCCGTGCCTTCTCTAAAAATAAACTATCTCTTGATGATCTGATGCGCCTACTTTGGCATAAGCATGGCAGCAATGGCATTCCAGAAGATGGATTGGATGATTTAATTTACGAATTGTTAGGTGATGGCTTTAACAAGACTTGGCACGAAATAAAGACACGCTATATTTTTGGCGTTGAAGATATTCCACTGCAAAAATGGATTAGCTCAAATCTTATTTCCGTACAACCAAAATCTCAATCCACCCTAGAAAAGTTGAAGTTGCAATTTGGCATGCGGCATGCTGATGCAAATGGCTGGCTGAAAGTGACACATGTTCTTGATGGTGGCATTGCCCAAGAAGCAGGCCTGGCCGCCGGGGATTTGCTGGCTAGCATTGATGGGCAGCGCATTACTAGTGCACGCTGGGATAAAGTTTTAGGTAGTCTTTCTGAAAATGCTCACACTCGCATTACCTTCTATCGCGATGATCTTGAGCATGAACGTATGGTCTCCCTCCAGTCAGCTCAGATACCGTTGCAATATGAACTGATACCTAAGAAAGATATTTGACTGAAATTGAAAGTGCTATTTTCAAAAGACGATATTCCAAATGATTGGCGTGAATTACTGGGGAATTATTTCAATTCAACAGATTGGCAATCCCTAGAGAACAATTTACAAGCTGTTTTAAATTTGGATCCCAGCCTTGTCAGACCTGAGCCTCAACACTTTTTTAAAGCTCTCAAGCTTTGCCCTGTTAAATCTGTAAAAATGGTAATCCTGGGGCAAGATCCTTATCACTCACCGGGCTTAGCGCAAGGATTGGCTTTTTCTATCCCGGCAGAGATCGCGGTGAACTCACGCGCATTTCCTAGCTCACTCCGAAACATCAGCAAAGCACTCGCACTAGAAGGATTTGGGTCTTTGCCAAATGGAGATCTTCATCACTGGGCTGGGCAAGGGGCGCTCCTTCTCAACACCGCTTTAAGCGTCAAGCTGGGAGAAGCAGGCAGCCATACCAATCTAGGCTGGAAAAGCCTGATCGATCATCTGATTAGTGCTTTAGCAAAACAAAAGCCCAATTTAGTCTGGATGTTATGGGGTGGTCATGCCCAATCTAAATTGCCATTGATTGAGAGTGGTTTAGGTCAACTGGTTTTGCAATCCTCGCACCCCTCGGGCCTAGGTGTCTATAAAACAGATAAACCATTTTTAGAGCCTGGAGGCAAAGCTAGCTGCGCTCACTTCACCAAAGCTAATCAATGGCTGATGGAGCACAAAGATTCGCCTATTCAGTGGGTGAAAGAAAATAAAACCGACTTATTTAGCTAAAGCTGCAAAGACACAACCCACTGCACAAGCAGCAAAAATAGCGCTAGCCCACTCCAGAATTTGTCCGGATTGGAAAAAACTCCAGTATTGCCCTAAATACGAGCTGCTAGTGGCTGCAATAAACCCAAATAAAAAGGCTGTGACGATCTTTAGGGCTCTAGAGCCATTGGAAGCTCTAGGGTAAAAAATCCAGGCTGAAGCCCCAGAAATACCCCCAATCACCAGAAAAGCTAAAAACCCCATTCATACCCCCATTAATGCTGTCATCAAATCTATAATCGTCATTATGAAGTTGTTGACACTCGGCATCAATCATCACACAGCGCCGCTAGCCGTTCGGGAAAAGGTCGCCTTTGACCCTGAATTTCTTCAAGAAGCGTTACACGATCTTCGCCAACATTTAGTTGGCGCGAATCAGGCTGGGCTGCCAGAAGCAACGATTTTGTCAACCTGTAACCGTACCGAAGTCTACTGTGCAGCAAATGATGCCAACGCTGCAGGACTTTTACATGAGGCTACTTTTGATTGGTTAGCCAAAACCCAACAACTAGCTCCAAGTAGTCTTGAGCCACACATGTATTCACTGCCACAATCGGAAGCCGTTCGACATGCTTTTAGAGTTGCTTGCGGTTTAGATTCTATGGTGATCGGTGAAACGCAAATATTAGGTCAGATGAAAGATGCGGTACGCACTGCAAATGATGCTGGTGTTTTAGGAACCTACCTCAATCAACTCTTTCAAAAAACTTTTGCAGTAGCCAAAGAAGTTCGTGGCTCAACAGAAATAGGTGCTCACTCGATTTCGATGGCAGCTGCATCTGTTCGCCTCTCTGAGCGAATCTTTGAAAAAATAGCAGATCAAAAGGTTTTATTTATCGGTGCAGGTGACATGATCACTTTATGCGCTACCCATTTTGTTGCGCATAAACCCAAGAATGTAGCGATCGCTAATCGCACCATTGAACGTGGCCAAGAATTGGCAGATTCTATTTCTGCGCAAGATGTGCAGGCTGAATCCTTTAAGCTCTCAGAGCTACCAGGTCGCTTGCACGAGTTCGATATTATTATTTCTAGCACCGCATCCTCCTTACCCATCATTGGTCTTGGCATGGTTGAGAGCGCCCTAAAACAGCGTCGCCATAAACCAATGGTCATGATTGACTTAGCAGTACCCCGGGACTTTGAACCAGAGATCTCCAGGTTGGATGACATCTATCTCTATACCTTAGATGACTTAGGAGTGATGATTCAGACTGGCGCTAACTTACGTCAAGCAGCCGTGAGTCAAGCAGAAGCCATCATTGAAGATCGTGTTGGTAACTTCATGCATTGGATGGACGGTCGCAACGCAGTTCCGCTGATTCAGGACATCCAGCAACAAGGTGAACGCTTACGTCAACTGGAACTTGAGCGCGCAATGAAACGTTTAATGCGTGGTGAAGATCCCCAAGAAGTTCTCAACGCAATGGCGCAAGGCCTCACTAATAAATTTTTGCATGGCTCGCTCCATGCGCTGCAACACTCTAATGGCGCTGAGCGTGATGCCTTGATTAAGTTGTTACCTAAATTATTCGCCTCGCATTCCAAGTCAGAAGACCATTAGATGAAGCCCAGCATGCGGGCTAAGCTAGACCACCTAGACACGCGCTTAGCCGAACTTAACTCCCTATTAACTTCCGAAGAAGCAACCAAAGATATGGATGCCTATCGGAAGCTCACGCGTGAACATTCTGATATTGCGACGGTTGTAGAGCAGTTTGGCCTTTATAAGCAGGCTGAGGCAGATGCTCAAGCAGCAGAAGAAATGCGCAAAGATCCTGAAATGAAGGACTTTGCAGACGAAGAGCAAAAGCAAGCTTTGGCCACAATGGAAGAGCTCGCTGGCACACTGCAAAAGCTCTTACTCCCCAAAGATGAAAATGATGAGCGCAATGTCTTCTTAGAAATTCGGGCGGGCACTGGCGGAGATGAGAGCGCCCTCTTTGCTGGTGATCTTCTGCGCATGTATACCCGCTTTGCTGAACGGCAAGGCTGGAAGGTGGAGATAGTCAATTCTGCTGAATCCGATTTAGGTGGATACAAGGAAGTTGTCTTGCGCCTAGTTGGTCAATCCGTTTACTCGCGTCTCAAATTTGAATCTGGTGGTCATCGTGTTCAACGCGTACCGCAAACAGAGACTCAAGGACGCATTCATACCTCTGCCTGCACGGTGGCTGTTATGCCAGAAGCAGATGAGCTTGAAGCAGTCAAAATTAATCCTGCAGAGTTACGTATTGATACCTTCCGCGCTTCAGGTGCTGGCGGTCAGCACATCAATAAGACTGATTCTGCAGTGCGGATCACCCACCTACCTACCGGTACCGTAGTGGAGTGCCAAGATGATCGTAGCCAACACCGCAATCGTGAGCAGGCAATGAAGGTACTAGTTTCACGCATCATGGATGCGCGTGAACGCGAGAAGCACCAACTCGAAGCCCAGACCCGAAAATCCTTGATTGGCTCAGGTGATCGTAGCGATCGTATTCGTACCTACAACTTTCCTCAAGGTCGCATCACTGACCATCGCATCAACCTCACGCTTTATAAAATTGATGCGATGATGGATGGTGATATTGATGATCTTTGTAATGCGCTTGCATCTGAGCATCAAGCAGAACTGCTTGCAGCGCTTGGTGACAGCTAATTCATCAGCAAGTAATAGCTAAACTGTGAGTGAAGATTTAAGCCTACGCGCTTTATTGAGAGAGTCGGCACTCATCTCGGCTGAGGCCAAAATTCTCATGGCTTTTGTTCTTGAAAAACATTACCAACTTCCTCGCTCGGCCCTGCTGTCTCGCGATGACATGGTGCTTGGCACAGAAGCCATGGCAGACTGGAAAGTGTTGGAAGCTAAACGACTCAGTGGGGAGCCGATTGCTTACCTAGTTAGCAAAAGAGGGTTTCACAATATTGAACTTTATGTGGCCCCTGGCGTTCTGATACCGCGCCCAGAAACAGAGCTACTGGTTGAGATTGGTTTGCGTGAAATAAAACGCTTAAACACCCCTGCAAGCATTTTGGATTTAGGAACGGGATCTGGTGCCATTGCCTTAGCAATTGCTCATGAAGCTCCCAGCGCAAAAATTACCGCGACCGATCAATCTATAGAGGCCCTCGAAATTGCCAAGATAAATGCGGCACGATTAAATGTTGCCTCTCAAGTGCAGCTTTTGCAGGGGAGTTGGTATGAGGCATTGAATGGAAACAGGTCTTTTGACATCATCCTGAGTAATCCGCCTTATATTTCGTCCCAAGATTCACACCTAAGTCAGGGTGATCTGCGCTTTGAACCAATTTCTGCCCTGACTGATCATGGCAATGGGCTCACCTGCCTAGAAAAGATTATTACCGGCGCCAAAATCTACCTCAATCCAAATGGCTTGCTAGCCCTTGAACACGGTTTTGACCAATCTGAAGTAGTTGTTGCTCTAATGAAGTCAGCAGGGCTTCGTGATATTGAAACCCATCTTGATTTGGGGGGCCATTACCGCGTCGCCTCAGGTAGAAAATAGGCGGTAATAACCTTTTTTCACAATAAGTCTAAAATCAAATAAACCTCATTTTCAAACCGTCTTAGCAATAGGACTGCCGTAGTAGAAACTTAGTAGAAAGAACATATGGACGCACAAGCTCAAATTAAAGAAATCGTTACTAGCCACCCCGTTGTATTGTTCATGAAGGGTACTGCCCAGTTTCCACAATGTGGATTTTCTGGCAACGCCATCAATATCTTGCGTGCTAGTGGTGTAGAAGAACTTCACACTGTCAATGTTTTGGAAGATGCTGGAATTCGTCAAGGCATTAAAGAGTTTGCTAATTGGCCAACTATTCCTCAGCTCTATATCAATGGTGAATTTATTGGCGGCTCTGACATCATGACTGAGATGTTTGAGTCTGGCGAACTCCAAAAGCTCGTTAAGGCCTAACCAGCTGTATTCAGGTGACCTTTGATCTAAGCTCGCTTCTGCTGTTTGGCCTGCCAATTGGAGTTTGTGCAGGCCTTTTAGTTTATGTACTCAACTTACGCTCTGCCCTTGCACGCCTTGAACTGCAAGCCCAAACAGAGCTTGCCCTAGCGCTCAGTTTACGTAGCGAGCGCGACCAGGCTTTACAAAATGCTATTCGCCTAGAAGCTGAATTAGATTCAGAACGCAAACAAGGTCTAGGTAGAATTGAATCGCTCAATGAAGCTAAAGAAGCTTTAACAAATCAGTTCAAAAATTTAGCCAATGAGATCTTGGAAGATAAATCCAAGCGCTTTACTGAACAAAATGCAGCGAGTCTTGATGCCCTATTAAAGCCTTTACAAACCAAGCTCACGGAATTCAAAGAGCAGGTAAGTACTTCATACGGCAATGAAGCGCGTGAACGCCATGCCCTCAAAAGCGAAATTGAACGCTTGGCAAATCTCAATCTGCGGATGTCCGATGAGACACGCTCCCTCACCCAGGCTCTAAAGGGAGACTCTAAGGTTCAAGGCAATTGGGGCGAGTTGGTACTAGAGTCGATTTTGGAGTCATCCGGCCTGCGCAAGGGTGAAGAGTACCTTGTACAAGATAGCCATACTCAAACTGATGGCTCACGCCTTCAGCCAGACGTAGTTATTAAGCTACCCGAAGGTAGAAGCCTAGTAGTGGATAGTAAAGTTTCGATAACAGCTTATGCCCGCCATGCCGAAACTACCGATCCAGCGACAGCGGAGCAAGAGTTGACAGCGCATATTCAGTCTCTACGCCAACATATTCAAGGCCTTTCTGGCAAGAACTATAGCTCCCTGTACGGCGTAGGCTCAGTCGACTTTGTTTTGATGTTCGTGCCTATTGAACCAGCTTTTTTGCTTGCTTTAAAAACCGCGCCAAATCTGTATCAAGAGGCTCTAGCAAAAAATATTGTGCTTGTTTGCCCAAGCACCTTAATGGCAACCTTAAGAACAGTAGCCCATCTGTGGCGACAAGATCATCAAAATCGCAATGCGTTAGAGATAGCAAAGCAGTGTGGCAATCTCTACGATAAATTTGTTGGATTTGTGGATGATCTAGAAAAGTTAGGGCAGCGTTTAGATCAAGCACAAACCAGTTATCACGATGCATTCAATAAGTTAAAAACTGGTAAAGGTAATCTCATCCGCTCTGCTGAAAAGGTGCGCGAGCTGGGCGTGAAACCAAGTAAAAATCTGGCTCCGCCCCTAATTGAGTCCTCTTCTGACTTTGAATAATTTCAGTCGAAAGTCTTAGAAAATATTTAATAAATTTAGGCAAACAAAAACCCCGCTCAGTAGAAACTGAGCGGGGTTTTTTAATACTGACTACTAAATCTAACTCTTATTCAGCAATCAATTAAGCTGATTTACGGCTACGTGAAGCAGGTGTAGCAGCTTTCTTAACTTGAGTGATTTGACCCTGTACAGTTTCGATTGCCTGATCAGCAGTCTTTTCTGCAGTTGCAAAAGCTTCCTTGCTAGCAGCACGGAACTGCTCAAAACCTTGCAATGCGCTACCGTATACAGTCTTGAATGAAGATAAGAATGCATCAGAGCCTGCAGGAGCGTTAGCAGCAACAGTGTTAAGCCAATCTTGGAAACCATCTTGCAACTGGTCGATGCTGGCATCAACTACATTTACAAATTCTTTATTGCTATCACGCAAAACTTTACTAACTTTCTTTTGGTAAGCAACAGCTTGATCACCAGCAGATTGCAATGTTTCAGCATTGAGAAGTTCAGTAACTTGCTTTGGATCTTTAGCTGTCAAAATTTGTTGGATGCCGTCTTGAGTATTCACCAATACATCTTTAGAAGCAGCGTAGTTCAACTCAGCCAATTTTTGAGCATTTTCCAAAGCAGCTTCGCTCAAAGAAAATGATGCCTCAAGGCCTTTGCTGTTAATTTGGGACAATTTAGCGGTGATTTGATCTTGGTTCATGTATTTCTCCAGAAATTAAGTGGTACAACTAGTCAATTAAGCGCACGATTTAAGAAATGGAAAGCTCTTGATACCTTAAATATTGCACTGCACCATCAAACTGTAACTGAAGGAATATGACAAATCAAGCAATTTTTGCTGCTGTGCAACAAATATGTTACTTAAATGCAATTAATTCAATATAATCAATAACTTAATGGAAAAACAGAATCCACACTCCTATCGAAAAGTTGCTGTTGCTGCCTGCTTTGGCACTTTTTTGGAGTGGTATGACTTTCTGACATTCGCCACACTGGCAGTTGTTTTTGCCCCCCTGTTCTTTCCCTCTACAGACCCCAATACAGCGCTTTTGGCTAGCCTAGCGACATTTGGGGTTGGTATGGTTGTCAGACCTATTGGGGCAGCCCTCTTTGGATCTATGGGCGATCGTATAGGCCGAAAACCTGTATTTATGATCACCATTGCATTGATGGGTGCCGCAACCGTGAGCGTCGGCTTTTTACCCACCTACGCCCAAATAGGAATTTGGGCTCCTATCCTCTTGGTTGGCCTGCGGCTGCTGCAAGGGCTCTCTGCAGGCGGTGAAATTGGCGGAAGCGCTGTCTACCTTACTGAGCATGCTGGCAATGAATCCAGGGGATTTAAAACGAGCTTTCTGCAACTCATGGGTCCACTTGGCATTCTGTTCTCAACTCTGCAAATTGCAGTATTGAGGAGCTATCTATCGCCCGAAGATTTTGAATCTTGGGGTTGGCGCGTGCCATTCTGGATTTCCATTTTGCTACTACTCATTGCATTCAAAGCACGAATGGCTTTAGAAGAAACGCCAGTTTTTTTGGAGCTCAGCAAAACCAGCCAAAAATCTGATAGCCCACTGCTGAATAATTTTCGAGATCCGCAAACGCGTAAGCGAATGTTCCTGCTTTTCTTCTGCATCTCTGCAGGCGGAGCAGTGCTCTTTTTTTGCGTACAAGTGTATACGGCGATTTTTCTAAAAACTTCCATCAAGCTAGCGCCAGAGTTGGTTGACCGGCTCAGCGTTTATGCGACGCTGGCTTTGTTTCCGTTGACTATATTTGCCGGTTGGTTATCAGACAAAATTGGTCGCAAACCAGTAGTGGTTTGCGGACTTTTCTTAGGTGCTATTTTTATTCTGCCTGCCTTTCATCTCCTTAAGATGATTGGGGTGGAATATCTCAGCAATCCAGGTCAAGCCTTTAATCTCATTTTGATCGGCACTTTACTAATTGGCCTATCTCTAGTGCTTGCTTTGGTAGTGGGCCCACAAACAGCAATACTGGCTGAACTCTTTCCTGCCAAAACGAGAAATAGTGCAGCAACGCTACCGCATAATTTAGCTGCAGGATGGATTGGTGGTTTACTGCCTTTAATTGTGACCTGGATAAATCAACGCTGGCAAAGTGATAGTGCGGGACTATGGTATCCCACCGTATTTTTAGCGAGCGCTGCTGTGATTGCTTTGTTTTACCTACCTGAGACCAGAAAAACAAACTTACATCTTTAAGTAGAGCGCCCAAGAAAAAACCTCTAAGCCGATTGCCTTAGAGGTTTTTGTATTTTTGGTGCCCCTTGTCCGACTCGAACAGACCACCTACTGATTACAAATCAGTTGCTCTACCAGATGAGCTAAAGGGGCAACGGAATATATTTTATCCTATTTCACAATCCTCAAGGAAGGTCTTGTGGTTTTAGGCTTTTCAGGGGTGTCGTCCACCATATCAGCGGTATTGCGTTCGCGAGCTTGGGCTGGATCAAACGGGAAAGACATTCCCTGTCCATTCTCTTTGGCATAGATGGCTAAGACATGGCTCACAGGCACCATAATCTTTCTAGGGACTCCACCGAATCTAGCCTGAAAACTAATCCAATCATTCTCTATCGCAAGCTGGTGACAAGCTTCTAGGGAGAGATTAAGAACAATCTCATCATTCTTTACAAACTCCATTGGGACTTCCACTCTAGAGTCTACAAAGACGGCTATGAAGGGCGTAAAACCAAAATCCGTGCACCACTGATGTAGAGCACGGATTAGATAAGGCTTATTGCTTGGAATGTCAGACATGCCGACGAGTAATGAACCGCTAGAAATGCTTAGCGGCGCATTACCTTCTCAGAAGGAGTTAAAGCTTCAATGTAAGCAGGTCTGCTAAAAATACGCTCAGCGTATTTCAGTAAAGCGGCGGCATTACGAGACAGATCGATGCCATAGTGCTCAAGACGCCATAGCAATGGTGCAATTGCAACATCAAGCATCGAGAACTCGTCGCCCAACATATATTTGTTTTTCACAAAAATTGGTGCCAACTGAGTCAAACGATCACGAATTGCTAAACGTGCTTTTTCGTGAGTCTTCTCAGCAGCTTTCCCTTTTTCATTTTCCAAAGCTGCTACGTGCACAAACAACTCTTTCTCAAAATTGAAAAGGAAGAGGCGTGCGCGTGCGCGTGCTACAGGATCAGGCGGCATTAATTGTGGGTGAGGAAAACGCTCATCAATATATTCATTAATGATGTTTGACTCATACAAAATTAAGTCGCGCTCAACCAAGATCGGAACTTGGCCATAAGGGTTCATTACGGAGATGTCTTCAGGCTTGTTAAACAAGTCGACATCACGGATTTCAAAATCCATGCCTTTTTCAAAAAGCACCAAACGGCAGCGTTGCGAGAATGGGCAATTAGTACCCGAGTACAACACCATCATAAATTTATTTCCTTAAATTTCTAATTCAATACAACAAACGCACAACAGCGTTAAATCTTTTTATTGATGGGCCCCAGCTGCGGGACCCATTCATTCAATTAGTGAATGTCTTTCCAGTAGGCCTTGTTCAAGCGCCATGCTAAGAGCGTAAAGAAAGCTAAGAATAAGAGTACCACTACGCCCAGACGCTTACGCTCCAACTGAACTGGTTCGGCCATCCATGACATAAAAGAAACTAAGTCGGCAATGTTGTCGTCGTACTCTTGTGACTTCATAGTGCCTGGAGTGAGCTGTTCAAAGCCTACAAATACCTTCTCCATTCTGCTGTCATCATGAGGATCTTTACGCTCCTCAAACTTGGCAGCGCGCTCACCCTGTAACTGCCAGAGCACATGTGGCATACCTACGTTTGGATATACCAAGTTATTCCAACCAGTTTGAGTGGTGTCATCTTTGTAGAAGGTACGGAAGTAGGTGTAAAGCCAATCTGTTCCGCGAGCGCGGGCTTCCACAGAGAGGTCAGGTGGAGTCTTACCAAACCAGGCCTTACCTTCCTTTGGAGTCATAGAGATCGTCATCAGATCACCCACTTTGGCATCAGTCAAAATGAGGTTGTCTTTAATTTGCTGGTCGGTCAAACCAATATCGCGTAAGCGGTTGTAACGCATGCTGGTTGCTGAATGGCAATTTAAGCAATAGTTCACAAAAATCTTCGCGCCATTTTGTAGTGACGCATTATTACTTACGCGGTCTGGTGCTTTGTCTAGCGGAAAGCCGCCTTCGCTTGCAAAAGCGCTCGTACCTAAACCAAGGGCAGCCACCAAAACTGTAGCTTGGCATACACCCATCAAAGTTTGCAGAATTCGTTTCATGCTAGTTCCTAATTTCTCTGATATCTGAATTAATGGGATTCAAAAGTAACGCGTGTTGGAACTTGCTTGAATGTGCCAAGCTTGCTCCAGAACGGCATTGCCAAGAAAAAGCCCAGATAATAAATCGTGCAAATCTGAGAAATCTTTTCAAATACTGGTGATGGTGGTTCGATACCCAAGTAACCCAAAATCACAAAACTAACGATAAATACGCCGTAGATGTATTTGTGGAATTGAGGACGATAGCGAATCGATTTCACTGGGGAGTGGTCTAACCAAGGCAAGAAGAACAAGATGACTACTGAGCCACCCATGATCACAACACCCCAGAACTTGGCATCAAATAAGTAGAAGCCAGCAGCCAATACCAAGGCGATTGCAACACATGCGCCCTTAACCTTGATGTCTTTGCTCTTCAAGGCAAACATTCCAAGAATGACTGCCAAGAAAATCCACAATGGCAACAAGAAGTTGGTGGTAGTTGCCCGCAACATTGAATAGAACGGCGTGAAATACCAAACCGGTGCAATGTGTGTCGGCGTTACAAACGGATTAGCCGGGATAAAGTTATTTGCCTCGAGGAAGTAACCACCCATCTCTGGAGCAAAGAAAACAATGCTGGCAAAAATAATTAAAAAGCCACCCAAGTACATCACATCATGCACGCTGTAGTAAGGGTGAAATGGAATACCGTCAACTGGGTGACCATTTGCATCCAATGTATTTTTAATTTCTACGCCATCAGGGTTGTTTGAACCCACTTCATGCAGAGCCAAAATATGGGCTGCAACCAAGCCAATCAACACCAATGGAATAGCAATCACGTGGAATGCGAAGAAGCGATTGAGAGTAGCGTCGCCAACCACATAATCACCACGCAACCACAATGAAAGATCCGGTCCAATAAAAGGAATCGCAGAGAACAAGTTCACGATAACCTGAGCACCCCAGTAGGACATCTGACCCCATGGGAGCAAGTAACCAAAGAACGCCTCACCCATCAAGCACAAGAAAATTGCGCAACCGAAAATCCAAATCAGTTCACGTGGCTTACGATAAGAACCGTAGATCAAACCACGGAACATGTGCATATAAACCACCACAAAGAACATAGAAGCGCCGGTAGAGTGCATGTAGCGAATCAACCAACCCCATGGCACTTCGCGCATGATGTATTCAACAGACTCAAATGCTTTTGCAGCATCAGGCTTGTAGTTCATAACCAAGAAAATACCGGTAATGATCTGAATAGCTAAAACAACGATTGCTAGAGCACCAAAAATATAGAAAAAATTCAGATTCTTAGGAGCGTAATACTCACTCATATGACGCTTAAACGCATCTGTAACGGGCAAACGTGAGTCAACCCATGCCATTAGCTTTACAGCGGCGGAGGCGTCTGCTGGGACTTGTTTTTCTTGAAATGCCATTTATTTCTCCTTAGGCCTTCTTATCTTCGCCAACCAGAATCTTGGTATCGCTCAAATACATATGTGGCGGTACTTCCATATTGTCTGGGGCTGGTTTGTTCTTAAATACACGGCCGGCCATATCAAATGTCGAACCATGACATGGGCAAAGGAAGCCACCCGGCCAATTATTTGGCAAAGAGGGCTGAGCACCTGATTCAAATTTAGCTGTAGGAGAACATCCTAAGTGCGTACAAATACCGACTACAACCATGTACTCTGGCTTAATTGAGCGCCACTGGTTCTGAGCATAAGGAGGGGTAAATTGGGCTGGGTCGCGCAATGAGTTTGGATCAGCTAACTCACCATCAATCTTAGATAGCTCCGCAACTTGCTCAGGGGTACGACGAATCACCCAAACAGGCTTGCCGCGCCATTCAACCATGCGCATTTCATCTGGCTGCATACCAGTAATATCGATTTCAACAGCGGCACCAGCGGCTTTTGCACGCTCGGAAGGCTCAAAACTGTCCACAAAAGGGTAAAGGGCTGCGGCTGCACCTACACCGCCAACCGCCGATGTAGCTATCAGCCAGTTGCGGCGATCCTTGTCCATGCTGGGCTTGTCACTCATTTACAAAATTCCTAAAAAGGGTATTTAAGGGTGGAAATTGCTTAAAGGTAAGATTTTAAAGTAAAAAGTGGGGTAAGTAAGAAAGTTATGGGGTTAATCTCCGGTTAATCTGTATCAAATCGAAAAAGGAAGCATTTATGAGCGTTTTAAAGGAGTTTCGGGACTTTGCCGTCAAGGGGAATGTGATTGATTTAGCCGTTGGCGTCATTATTGGCGGCGCTTTTGGAAAAATTGTGGATTCCCTGGTAAATGACATCGTAATGCCTGTTATTTCGACCCTTTTAGGGGGTCATATCGACTTTACGAACCTTTTCCTGGTCCTTGGCCGCATCCCAGAGGGTGTTCCAAGAACCTTTGATGCCCTCAAAAAAGCTGGGGTACCTATTTTTGCCTATGGAAATTTCATCACCATTTCCATCAATTTCATCCTGTTGGCATTTGTCATTTTCCAAATGGTCAAAGTAGTGAATAGAATTCGCCTGTTAGATGCACCACCTCCACCAGCAGTTCCAGAGGATGTAATTCTGCTGCGCGAAATTCGTGACAGCCTGAAAAAATAAATTACTCAATGGCATTTATAAAGATGTGTGTGAAAAGATAAAGAAAATTTTTCTTATCTCATTGGCATACATCTCAAACATCTCTATATGAATTCCTCTCTACAAAAATATTGGCTCCTCTTTGCACAGACTGTCACTGTAATGTTGGCGGCCTTATTTATTGTTGCTACTCTAAAACCGGAATGGCTTTCAGAGTCGAGGGTTGCCTCTTTGGCAAGCACCACTTCATTTATGGAGAGCAACTACGATGGTCAACTAAATCCTGGCTCATATCATGATGCAGTAAAGCGCTCAATGCCTGCTGTGGTGAATATTTTTACTAGTAAGATGAGCCCGAAACCCAAATCCCGTAAGGGTGGGAGCCCGAATTCTTCAGACCCTTTATTTCAGTTTTTCTTTGGAGATCAGCCACCAGAGAAAGAACCAAGCTCAAGCTTAGGATCTGGTGTTTTAGTTAGTCCCGAAGGTTATATTTTGACCAATCATCACGTGATTAGTGATGCAGATGAAATTGATGTGGCTTTAGCAGATGGCCGTAAAGTAAAAGCAAAAGTGATCGGTAGCGATCCTGAAACTGATATTGCTGTTTTAAAGATTGAGGCCAAGGAACTACCAACGCCAATTACACTTGGTAAGGTTGAGTCTGTGCATGTGGGTGATGTTGTTCTTGCGATTGGCAACCCCTTTGGAGTTGGTCAAACTGTCACCTCCGGAATTGTTTCTGCGTTAGGTCGTGATCATGTTGGCATCAATACCTTTGAAAATTTTATACAAACAGATGCCGCAATTAATCCCGGAAATTCTGGAGGTGCACTCATAGATACCCGCGGTAATCTCATCGGAATTAACACTGCCATTTACTCAAATAATGGTGGCTCTATGGGCATCGGATTTGCGATTCCAATCAACCTTGCGAAGCAAGTAATGGAGTCTATTCTCGCCAATGGCAGTGTCACAAGAGGCTGGATTGGTGTGGAGCCTCAGAACCTCTCCAAAGAGCTCTCAGAGTCCTTAGGATTGCCAGGTAACACCGTGGGAGTGCTGTTATCTGGAGTACTGGAGGGCGGGCCTGCAGCGCGCGGTGGCGCAATACCTGGGGATGTACTGATTTCCCTTAATGGCAAGCCTATAAAAGATGTCCGCGGCCTTCTCAATCAGGTTGCGCAAATTAGCCCGGGCAACCAAGCCAAGCTAACTATCTTGCGTAAGGGTAAAGAGATGGAGCTAACTGCACAAATTGGAAAGCGACCCAAACCCAAACAACAGCTCAATTAGAAAAGGGCTTACTTCAAGAGTTGTGCCTTGGTCTTTGCCAATAGCATTAAATCGTCTTGAACCTCATGCATGACCTTTTCCCAATTTTGAAACTCGTGTTGCGTATAAATCTTTGCCGTTGGGTACCAAGGACTAAGGTTAGTATTTTTTAACCAACGCCAGCAACTATCAAATCTATTCAGAATCCAAACGGGCTTTCCTAAAGCGCCTGATAGATGCGCCATAGAAGTATCAACCGTAATCACCAGATCGAGGTTTTGAATGAGGGCGGCCGTGTCAGAAAAGTGATGCAATAAATCGGTGTAATCAAAAAAATTATCCTTGGTCCAGTAACGATCCCTTTCCAGATAATCCTTAGTAAGAAGACCCTCACCCTTTTGCAGGCAGAAGTAACTAATATTTTCAATATTTGATAAAGGGTAGTAATTTGAAAAAGAAATATTTCTTCTCTCATTCATAGCCCAAAGATTAGGATCTTTCTTGTAACCGCCGCTCCAAACCAGACCCACCTTTAGTCCGGTGTGATCTTCAATTTTTTGCTTCCACCAACCCGCCTTAGACTGATCTGCCTGAATGTATGGAACCTGATCCGGAATACTATCGATATTTGTTTTAAATAAATATGGCAAACTCATGAGCGCAGATTGATAGTCAAAACCTTCTGATTGCACCTCACCAACTTCAATGACTTTGATATTCAGTGGCTGAGCAGAGAGCATTTCCTTTAACTCACGTTGCACAGCCAGAGTAACGTGATGACATGATTTGCTTAATTTTTCTAAGTATCTATAAAACTGAATCGTGTCACCGAGACCCTGCTCAGCCCATATCAATAATTTTTTATTCTCGAGATTAGCTAGTGACTCTAATTTAGGAATATTTTTATATGGGTTAGCTATCCTTGAGCTGCAATAAAAACGAGCCTCGTAATCTTTCCAGCCCTCAGAAAAATTAGCCTGCGCTAATTTAAGAACAGAGTAATTCGATAAGGTATCCGCGTCACCCGGCTGAATGCTGAGCGCCTTTTGAAAAGATTGATGAGCTTGCTCAAGTTGATTCAAGCCAAGCTCCGCGTTCCCTTTATTAGAGTAAGCCTCTAGGTAAGTGCCGTCTAGAGCTATTGCTCTTTGATAACAAACAATAGCATCAGCAAGTTTACCCATCGAGTCTAAGGTAACCCCCTTATTCAGCCATGCGGCAGCATCACCCTTATCCAACTCAAGCGCCTTATCAAGGCGCTGTAAAGATTCTGTAAATTTACCCGTGTTGCGCAAAATTGCGCCCATATTGATTAAAGCAGGAACTAAGCTTGGGTTTAATTGCAGAGAGCGCTCAAAATACTTTTCTGCATTTTCATACTTTTGAACATGCGAAAAGATTAAACCCAACTGAAAGTTAGCCTCATACGTCTCATTGATTGCCAACGCAAGTTCAAAAGACTTGGCTGCTTGCATCAAATCATTCGCTGCCAAATAGAGCTCACCCAGCAAGTAAATAGACTCATATTGAAGGTCTTTGGCTGGAACTGATTTCAACAGCTCTATAGCTGAATTGATCTGTCCTTGATTGTATAAATTCAGGGCCAATAAGAATCTAGCCTTTTCATCGCTCGAATTAACTTCCAAAATTTTCCTCGGCACTTCTATGCTCAAACGCTTTCTAATGTAAAAAACCCGCTGTGTTGCCACAGCGGGTTAATTTAATGCCTAACTAATTATTAACTAGCCTAAGCTAGCATTCAATTAGAAAGTGTGACGTACGCCAACTGCATAACCGCTAATTGCAGATCCGCCTTGTGCACCAACTACAGAGCTGCCGTTAACAGATGAAGTTTGGCTGTGGCCAAAAATACCGTACAAGTTTGTACGCTTGCTTAAGTAGTAGTTAGCACCCAACTGGTATGCAACGATGTTAGCTGTTGGCTCACCAGCGCTAAATGCAGTGTAACGGCCAGTACCAGCTGAAGCCCAAGCTTCGATTGTTGGAGTAATGTAGCTACGAACACCAATCTGCTGACCTGTACGCTTGAAGTAGATGTTAGAGTTTGTGCCGCTAGTAATCTTACGGCTTACGTAGTTGGCATATGCCTTCAAGATACCGAAGTCATAAGTTGCACCACCGTAGTACTGAACGTCGCCAGTGTTAGTTGAACTACCAACTGTTACTGGAGTAGCTGGGAATGCTGTTGCACCTGCGTTTACAGCAGCAGCACCTGGGATTTGCTCTTGCTTGAAGTTAGAGTAAGCAGCAGCAACCAACAATTTTTGCCATGTGTAATCAGCAGCAATACTTGTACCAGTAAAGTTGTTGTTTCCACCAACTGTAGTAGCAGCAGTACCAATAGCTGTTGCAGTTGTAGCAACGGCAGCTTGAGTACGCTGAGTTGTATCAGTTGCGTTCATTACATAGTTAGCAGCTAAACGGAAACCAGCAAAACGTGCTGTTTCAGCGTACAAGCTGTTTGTTGTCAAAATAGTTACAGCTGTAGAAGCTGATCCTTGACCGTCAACAGAAGCTGAAACACCTACTGGACGAATGATGCTACCAGCAACGTTGTTACCAGCGCCTGGGTCTGTTGGGTTCAATGCATTCAACCACAATGCAGTGTACTGTGTACCGATAGAAGCTTGACCGATGCCATTCTTCTTCAAACCAACGAAAGTTTGACGGTTGTTAGGAGCCCAAGTTGTGTTCTCTGGTTGGAGGCCGAATTCTGCAGTAAAGAATGCAGAAGTACCGCCACCTAAATCTTCAGTACCTTTGAAACCGATACGGCTTGAAGTTTCTGCAGATTGACCGAACTGGTTGTTTGTATACTTAACTGTTTGTGGGCCATTGCCTTGAGCAGCTGCAGTAGCAGCAGGACCGCGTGCAGATGAACCAACATAACCAACGTCCAAGATACCGTAAACGGTTACTGAGGACTGAGCTTGAGCAGCAGATGCAAATGCACCGATAGCTGCAACTGCTAATAGCGATTTTTTCATTCTTTAAATCTCCAAAAATTAAAAGTAATGCCCAAATAAAACTGGGACCTATGAATTTTGCTTCTTTTGCCCTGCTAGACCGGGGGTTAGTGTAATTAGTAGCTCTTTTTGCTTGTCAAAAGGTAGTTTTTTGGCTTTCTTCGTTGTATCTCGGCAACAAGCCCTCTCTTTTCTGTCTTTTACGGCCTCTAGATGACAAAATTGTCATATGGCAAGCCGCGAATTCTTAAAAATCCTGAGCTCAGCCCGATTGGGTGATGTTTCTGCGCAACAAAATTTAGCCTATGCCTATTTAACCGGCGCATATAAAACACCCATTCAACCCGCTAATGCCTTGATTTGGCTTGAAAAATCTTATTTTTCCATTACAAATCAATTACTTGAGAATCAAAGCTCAGGTGAGGCTGAAATTTTTGAACTTCTAGGTCAAGTTGCCAATATTCCGCTTGCAGAAACCTTCAACTCTCCTGCCTTTGAGTTTGGCTGGGATTCTTTTTGGAAGCTAGCAGAGTCTGATGGCAAGTCAGAAGCCCAACTGGCCGCTAGATGGCAACTGGTTAACTTATTAATCAATCCAAGCAACCAGGAAATCCAATCTCAATTAATTGATTGGCTGAAAAAGACTTCATCCCAGTCATTAGAAAAAATGGCCTCTTTAGATTTTCTAAGCACTCAAAAGATTGCTAAACAATATTTACAAGATTTGGCCGAAGGCGATTCTGCATTTGCATCTAACGCAAAAGAGTTACTCATCAAACTCCAGCCAAAGAATGAGGCGCTCTCCTCTTTATGGAATGTGTGGCTTGATGAGCAAAATGAAGATGCTCTAACTCAAGCAGCAGAGCTTGGACTCACAATTGCAAAACTAACCGTCGGTTTGCGCCTTGCTCAACTAGATGGTAGGCCCGATTCGGAGGGGAGTAAATCTAATGCTTCTTTGAAAAAAGCGGCCTACTGGATAGAGCTCGCTGCAAAAGATGGCGATCGTGATGCTTGGTATGCGCTCGGTGAAATTTATCGTCGCCCTCAATTTTCTGGCTATAACGCTACCGAGAGCGACCGCTGCTTTGATCGTGCTGCTGACTTAGGTCATGCACAGGCACAACTTCGCAAGGGCGCAAACCTCTGGCGCAAGCGCGAAAAGAGCGATGAAAAGGTTCGTGGTTTGCAAGCATCCTACTGGGTATGGCAAGCACATCAACAAGGTGTACCAGAAGCAAAAGAGTTGCTGAGCAAGATTTTAGAAAGTTGTCCTAACCCCAAAGCAAACGAATGGCTTGAATTAGCTCAGTATGCTGAAGAAGCAATCAACCATCATGCTGAATATCAATTAGATGAGGATTGGTTATTGCTTTGTCATCGCATCCTTATTGCGAATCAATTCAATCTCAGTAAAGCGGAGTTATTGCTATGTGAAGTGGGACAACTACAGCATGAACACTGTGTTGTAGTCGATATTCGTTGGGAGTTGCCGAAGATCTTGCCGCGATTAATTCAGATTGAAACCATCCAACAGCGTCGCGCCCTATTGGCGGCTGGCAAAGCTTTTGCAGGTTCAGAGATGGATCTTGAGGGCAATCTACGTCAACGACGCTATCGCTTTGATCGCGTCACGAATTGGCTTGCGACTACTTTTTCTAAGAATCAAGCAGACGCAGAAGTCGATTGATCGGCAGCAGACTCATCTTCTGTTGGCTTTCGCACATAAAAGCGTGCTATCAATAATCCCAACTCATAGAGCAAAGTCATGGGTACTGCCAATAACAATTGCGAAAGAACATCAGGCGGCGTAACAATCGCTGAAATTACAAAAGCGCCCACAATGACATAAGGGCGAATCTCTCTGAGTTTTTCTAGAGACACAATACCCATACTGACTAAGACAACCACAACTACAGGAACCTCAAAGGTAAGACCAAATGCTAAAAAGGTATTCATAGCAAAACCAAGGTACTTATCAATATCAGTAGACATCTCCGCACCTAGGGGTGCGTTATAGCTAGCCATGAAATTAAATACTGTCGGAAAAACTAGAAAATAGGCAAAGGCCATACCAAAAATAAATAAACTGTAACTACTTACCACTAACGGCACAACCAACTTACGTTCATGTTGATACAGGCCAGGGGCAATGAAAGCCCATAACTGATAAATGACTACTGGCAAAGCAATCACGAACGCAACCAACATAGTGACCTTCATAGGCACGAAGAAAGAGCCTGTGACGTCCGTCACTATCATCTTGCCACCTGCGGGCAACGAGTCGAGTAGCGGCTGTGCAAACAAATGGAAAATGTCAGGCGCCCAATAGACTAGGGAAACAAAGACAACGATGATTGCCAATACCGATTTAATTACGCGATCACGTAATTCAAATAAGTGGGATAAAAAAGTTTCCTGTAATCCCGAATCTTCAGTTGAATTTTTTTCAGTCATGCGTAGGTGTTTTTATTCTTTTGCTTTTTGTTAGTGCTTTTATTTGCTAGCACTGTGATGAAAGCGCTTCATTCTGGCTGCGCCAGATTGCACACGAGTCCGAATACCTGCTGAGCGCTTAAACCAAACTGGTCTTACGGCACGACGGACGCCCCAGCTATTACGGCCTTGGCGCTTAGATTTTCGGAGTACTTCTTTTTCATCGAGTGGTGGCTTGTCAAAACTAGTCTCAAAGATATCTGCCTGATCACTTAAATTGGCCCCCGCCTCTTGCACGGTGGAGCTAATGCTGTTCTCAACATCCTTAAGAGTGGCAGAAGTTTCTTCTCGAAACTTTTTAAACTCTTCAACTTCCATCTGACGACTGACTTCAGACTTCACTTCAGCCATATAGCGCTGCGCACGTCCGAATAAATTGCCAACCATGCGCGCAACTTTTGGTAGGCGCTCTGGACCAACCACCACCAAAGCAACTACAGCAATCAACGCAAGCTTTGAAACTCCGAGATCAATCATTTACAAACCGCATGAGTTTCTATCGCACTTTAATTATTTATTGATTATTTGTTTACGTCTTTAGCGTGAACATCAACCGTCTTTTCTGCAGTAGCAGCAGTTTGCTGAATTTGCTCTTGTGGCTCTTCGCCTGGCTTCATGCCATCCTTAAAGCCTTTAACAGCACCGCCCAAGTCTTGACCGATATTACGTAATTTTTTGGTACCAAATACCAACATCACGATAACTAAAACAATTAACCAATGCCAAATGCTAAATGAACCCATCTTTAATCTCCTTGGATTATTTTTTCCAGGGGCGGGGACCGCCCATCACATGCAAGTGCAAGTGATAAACCTCCTGCCCACCATCCGCACCATTGTTCACCATCAATCTAAAGCCGCCGTCCTTACCCGGACGACAGCCTTGCTCTTTGGCAAGACGGGGTGCTAATTCCATCATTCTACCTAGCAAAGGGGTATCTATGCTTTCTGCAGATGCCAACATGGGGATATGTTTCTTTGGAATCACCAGAAAATGGATAGGCGCCGCGGGGTTGATATCGTTAAAAGCATAGATTTCCTCATCCTCATAGACCTTCTGCGAAGGAATCAAACCTTGAGAAATCTTGCAAAACAGGCAATTTGGGTCGTGTGACATGCTTATTCCGTATTTATTACGCGTTTATTGTGCGTTTACTCTTTACCAGCCGCTTTTCTAGCAGCTTTTTCTTCAATGCCAGAGGTACCTAAACGACGATCCAATTCAGCAATCACGTCTTCTGGGCGCAGGTTAAATTGAGATAGCGCAATTAAGCAATGAAACCATAAATCTGCCATTTCACCCACCAGCAGCTTTTGCTGTTCAGGGCTCAAATTAGAGTTACGAGCATCCTTTGCTGCCATGACCGCCTCAGTCGCCTCCTCGCCAATCTTTTTCAAGATCCCATCATCACCCTTGGAAAAGAGCAAAGCGGTATAGGAGATTTTCGGATCTGCTTGTCCTGCCTTAAACGCATCACGACGTTGATCCACCACATCAGCCAAATGGGCGAATGCGGAATCTAGGTTGGAAGGTTTATTTGTAGAGCTAGTCATCTGGTCATTTTATGTCTTTTAAGCAATAGGTCTTAGCTTCTTTATTTTTTAGCAATCGACTGGTCAACCCAAGTACTCTTAGTGGAGTCCCACTGCATAAAGAAGCAGCTATGCTCGCCTGTGTGACAAGCAATTCCATCCTTTTGCTCAACTAGTAGCAAAATCGTATCGCCATCACAATCAAGTCTGATTTCTTTCACCTTTTGAGTGTGGCCAGACTCTTCACCCTTATGCCAAAGTTTTTGTCTTGAGCGAGTCCAATAAACTGCTTCGCCTAAACGAATTGTTTCCAAAAGGGCATCGCGATTCATCCAGGCCATCATTAATACGTCGCCACTACCCACCTCTTGAGCGATGACCGGAACCAATCCTTGATCATTCCAAGTGACGGTATCTAAGAAGGATTGGTCTTGTGAGTTTTTATTCGTATCTGACATTTGCTCAATTTTGACAGAATTATTCAGCACAACCCAAATAAGTATTTGCCAAAGCCTGTTGTAATGACCCCCACCATCTCATGGACACTTGTCTTATTTGTGTGTATCGTGTGTATTAAATTAAAATTAACAAGTAGCTAATGAAAGCATCACGATGAAATATCCAATTGCAATTGAACCAGGTGGAGAGAAACTGGCATGGGGCGTAATTGTTCCTGACTTAGCTGGCTGCTTCTCAGCTGCAGATAGCGGAATTGATGAGGCTATTGAAAATGCCAAAGAAGCAATTGAGCTTTGGATTGAGGCGGCCTTAGATGCTGGGGAAGATATACCTAAACCCAGCTCTATCACCGAGCTACAGAAAAAGAAAGAGTTCAAGGGATACATCTGGGCAATTGCTGAGATTGATCCAGCGCTATTGTCGGATGACATTGAAAGAGTAAATATCTCTTTACCAAAAAGAGTATTAGCAAGACTGGATGCTAAGGCTAAATCGGCTGGCGAAAATCGCTCTGCTTTTATCGCTCATATGGCGATTAGTGCTTAAAAGATTCCGCTAAATTCGAACTGGAATTCCTTGGGCAGCCATGTATTCTTTTGCCTGCCCAACGGTATATTCGCCATAGTGAAAGATACTTGCAGCCAAAACAGCATCTGCATGGCCTTTGGTGATGCCATCAACTAAATGCTGCAAATTACCAACGCCACCAGAAGCAATTACTGGTACAGAAACTGCATCACTGACTGCTGCAGTTAAGGCCAGATCAAAGCCATCTTTACTACCATCGCGATTCATGCTGGTTAATAGAATTTCACCGGCACCCCGTTTAGCAACTTCCTTGGCCCACTCCACCACATCTATACCGGTAGCCGTTCTGCCACCATGGCTGAAGACTTCCCAATTACCAGCCTCCGTTTGCTTGGCGTCGATCGCCACCACAATACATTGAGAGCCATAATAAGCAGCAGCATCAGAGACTAAATCGGGATTGGCAATTGCAGAAGAATTCATACTCACTTTGTCAGCGCCAGCATTTAACAAGCGCCGCACGTCAGCAACTGCACGTACACCACCACCAACAGTCAAAGGAATAAATACTTGAGATGCCACATCTTCAATGATGTGCAGAATCAAATCGCGCCCATCGGATGTAGCAGTGATGTCGAGAAAGGTCAGCTCATCAGCACCTTGAGTGTTATATCGTTTTGCAATTTCGACTGGGTCTCCTGCATCACGCAGGCCAATAAAATTGACGCCCTTAACTACACGCCCTGCAGTAACATCGAGGCAAGGAATAATTCGCTTAGTTAACACTAGAGAATGTTCTTTTTATATTTGAGCGTCAGTTCATCAGCGTATTTTTGGGCTACTGCAAGATCAAGATCGCCAGCATAAATTGAGCGGCCAGCAATCACGCCCATCACGCCCTCTTCTTCCGCTTTACACAGCGCATCGATATCTTGATTATTAGAGAGGCCGCCACTAGCAATTACTGGAATACGAATCGCCTGGGCCAACTTCACAGTGGCGTCAATGTTGACGCCCTTGAGCATGCCGTCACGGCCAATATCGGTATAGATAATGGCCTCTACACCCCAATCTTCAAATTTCTTTGCAAGGTCAATGACTTCATGGCCTGTAATCTTGCTCCAGCCGTCAGTAGCTACCTTGCCATCACGTGCATCCAAACCAACCATCACTTGACCAGGAAATGCCGTACAGGCATCTTGCACAAAGCCAGGATTTTTTACTGCAGCTGTTCCAATGATGACTGTACTAATGCCGTCATCTAATAAACGTTCAATCGTTTCAAGATCACGAATACCGCCACCTAATTGCACGGGGATTTCATTACCAACCGCTTTCAGAATCGATTTAATAGCGGATTCATTTTTGAGCTTGCCAGCAAATGCACCATTCAGATCTACCAGATGCAAACGTCGGGCACCCTTACTAATCCAATGTGCTGCCATCGCGCCCGGGTCTTCAGAGAAAACCGTAGCCTTATCCATATCGCCCTGTTCGAGTCGAACACAGTGGCCGTCTTTGAGATCAATTGCGGGAATCAGCAGCATAGCTAAGAGTAATTAAATTAAGGTTGCCAAGAAACAAAATTTTTATAAAGCTTTAATCCGTATTCTGCACTTTTTTCTGGATGAAATTGGGTAGCAAAAATATTATCTCTTGCCACCGCAGATGTAAACCAAGCGCCATATTCAGTAGAGCCAGCAATATCTTCGTTGCGCTGCGGCACAGCATAGTAACTATGCACGAAATAAAAACTCGTTAAATCCGGTATGCCTTCCCAAAGTGGGTGCTTGCTATCCTGGCGCACTTGATTCCATCCCATATGGGGCACTTTATACGCTGATCCGTCTGGCTGCTTCTTGCCAGCCAAATCAAAACGGCGCACTTCCCCAGGAATTAAGCCTAAGCATGGCGTCCATTGTTCATTCCCGCTAGCACGCACTTCTGCACTTTGCTCAAACAGCATTTGCTCACCCACACAAACTCCCAAGAGTGGCTTGCTTTTAGATGCTTCTAGCAGGGCCTCTAATAGGCCGGACTCCTCTAGATGCTTCATACAATCGGGCATAGCGCCTTGGCCTGGCAACACGACACGATCAGCCGCACGAATCTCTTCTGGCTGATGCGCAATCAACACATTGTCATCCGGAGCAACATGATGAAATGCTTGATATACGGAACGGAGATTGCCCATTCCATAATCAACGATCGCAATGGTTTGCGCCAAAATTTGCCTGTTGTCTACTGTTGTCTTCTGAGCAACCGTGAGGAGTCTAGATTAAAGACTTCCTTTAGTTGAAGGAATAGCGCCAGAGGCGCGGGGATCAACAGCCAAGGCCATGCGCAAGGCACGGCCAAAGGCTTTAAACACCGTTTCAATTTGATGATGCGCATTGATGCCACGCAAATTATCAATGTGCAAAGTCACTCCCGCATGATTTACAAAACCACGGAAGAACTCAATACTGAGATCCACATCAAAATCACCAACACGAGCGCGAGTAAATGGCACGTTAAATTCCAAACCTGGACGCCCAGAGAAATCGATCACGACACGAGAAAGAGTTTCATCCAAAGGAACATAGGAATGGCCGTAACGAGTAATACCGGCTTTATCACCAACCGCTTTGGCAAACGCTTGACCCAGAGTGATTCCCACATCTTCAACAGTGTGGTGATCATCAATATGGGTATCTCCATTCGCAACCACTTTAAGGTCAATCATGCCGTGACGGGCAATCTGATCGAGCATGTGATCCAGGAAAGGAACACCGGAGGCAAGCTCGGCCTTACCGGTACCATCTAAATTGATGGAAATCTGAATTTTGGTTTCCGAAGTGTTTCGGGTGACGTCGGCTTGCCGCATGCTTCATTGCGCCGCGAGGCGAAGTGTTGATTGAAGCCTCATAATATCATTCCTAGAAGAGATTTAAATACCGATATCGCCACACTTTTATCCTGATTTTTGACCTGAGAACCCTCATGAGCCGTTTCTGGAGCCCTGTTGTTCAAACATTAACCCCCTATGTTCCGGGGGAACAACCGCAAATGCAGCGGCTGGTCAAACTCAATACCAATGAGAGTCCTTATGGCCCCTCGCCAAAGGCACTGGCTGCAATCGTAAGTCAAAATACCTCAGATTTACGTCTTTACCCAGACCCAGAAGGCGCCGCCCTCAAACAAGCCATTGCCAAATTGCATGGTCTAGATCCAAAACAAGTCTTTTTGGGTAATGGCTCAGATGAGGTATTGGCCCATGTTTTTGCTGGCCTACTGAAACAAAGCAAGCCGGTGCATTTTCCGGATATTACCTACAGCTTCTATCCCGTCTACTGCAAGCTTTTTGGCATTGACTACAAAACAGTAGCCCTAGGAAATCAGTTTGAAATCAAGGTTGCTGACTACAAAGTACCCAATGGCGGCATTATTTTTCCCAACCCCAATGCCCCAACCGGCAGATCAATTCCACGTTCAGAGATCGAATCTCTACTCGCACATAACAAAGACTCCGTAGTGGTGATTGATGAAGCCTATGTAGACTATGGAACAGAGTCTTGTATTTCGTTATTGCGCGGGGATGCCTGCCCTGAAAATTTACTAGTAGTTCACACTCTTTCTAAATCGCGCGCCCTAGCTGGCTTGCGGGTGGGCTTCGCAGTTGGTCACCCAGACTTGATCGAGGGCTTAGAGCGCGTCAAAAATAGCTTCAACTCTTACCCGCTTGGACGCCTAGCCCAAGCTGGTGCCATTGCCGCGATTGAAGATCAAAGACATCTCGAAGAGACTTCAAATAAGGTGATTCAAACTCGCGCCAAGCTGGTTGCGCAACTCAGCACCTTAGGATTTGAGACACTTCCTTCAACCGCAAACTTTATCTTCACTCGCCATCCGCAACATGCTGGTGCAAAGCTATATCAAGCATTGCGAGATCGCGGCATTATCGTGCGCCATTTCAAGTCTCCACGTATAGAAGAATTCTTACGCATCACGATTGGCACAGATGAACAAAGCGATGAACTCGTCGCCGCTTTAAAAGAAATTCTGAGTTAGTTTGTTGAGAGGTAAGTTAGAGTTATTTCTGACTTACTTTGAATTTACTATGAAGCTATTTCTTCAGACGCATCTCAGCCGCGCGAGCATGGGCTTGTAAGCCCTCACCATGAGCCAGCGTGCTGGCTACCGCACCTAAAGTTTGCGCACCAGCCTCACTCACTTCAATCATGCTAGAACGCTTGATAAAGTCGTAAACACCTAAAGGCGATGAGAAGCGGGCTGTACGCGCTGTCGGCAATACGTGATTGGGCCCAGCACAATAGTCGCCTAGTGACTCACTGGTGTAGTTACCCATAAAGATGGCACCGGCATGACGAATTTGCTCCGCCCACTTGCGCGGATCAAGCGCACAGATTTCTAAGTGCTCAGCAGCAATTGCATTAGCAATCTCACAAGCTTCAGACATATCCTTTACCTGAATCAATAAGGCGCGATTCGTAAGAGAAGCTTCAATCACTTTGGCTCTAGGCATCTCAGGGAGCAGCTTATTAATGCTTGCCTGTACTTGTTCAATAAATGCAACATCTGGACATAGCAAGATCGATTGCGCTTGCTCATCGTGCTCAGCCTGTGAGAACAAATCCATTGCAATCCAATCCGGATTGCTGGAACCATCACACAGAACCAGAATCTCAGATGGGCCCGCAATCATATCGATACCCACAGTGCCAAACACTCTGCGCTTAGCTGCGGCTACATAGGCATTACCAGGACCAACAATCTTGTCGACCGAAGGAATGGTTTTGGTTCCGTAAGCCAAAGCACCCACTGCTTGAGCACCACCAATCGTAAAGACACGATCCACACCAGCAAGGTAGGCTGCTGCCAACACCAATGGGTTACGTGCGCCGTCTGGGGTAGGCACGACCATGATGACTTCAGCAACGCCAGCCACTTTTGCAGGAATGGCGTTCATCAATACAGATGAGGGATAAGCTGCTTTGCCGCCGGGCACATAAATGCCAACCCGATCGAGCGGAGTCACTTTTTGACCTAAGCGCGTGCCGTCTTTTTCTTCATATTCCCAAGAATGGCAACCTGCTTCAATCTTTTGATGCTCGTGATAAGCGCGTACTCTTTGTGCTGCAATATCCAAAGCATTTTTTTGTTCTGTTGATAAAGAGTTGTAAGCCAGCTCTAAATCGTTGCGGGGAATTTCTAGATCGGCAACATTTGCAATATTTAAGCGATCAAATTGTTTCGTGAAGCCCAATACCGCTTCATCACCCTGATCTTTAACTGCTGCCAGAATCTTGACTACCGCAGAATCAATTGCCTCATCATCTGCCATCGGCAAAGAAAGGCTAGACAACAGAGTTTCTCTGAAGCCAGCATCCTTACTATTGAGGCGTTTAACGTTAACGTTTGAAGGCATGAATTAAATACTTCTGATCATCTAGTTACTGATTACTTCAGTAACTCAAAAATGGGTTGTAGCTGGGCACGTTTGCGCTTATAGGAAGCTTGATTCACAACTAAACGTGCACTGATATCAGCGATTGGCTCTACCTCAACCAAGCCATTAGCTTTTAGCGTATTGCCAGTGGATACTAAATCCACAATAGCATCTGCCAGGCCGACTAAAGGAGCAAGTTCCATCGAGCCATACAGTTGAATCGTATCAATGTGCACACCTTTATTCGCAAAGTGATCGCGAGCGCAATTAACATACTTCGTAGCTACTTTTAAGCGTGAACCCTGCTTTACCGCTGCAGCGTAATCAAAGCCTTCACGAACCGCAACAGACATACGGCACTTGGCAATTTCTAAGTCGTAAGGCACATACAAACCATCGCTGCCTTTTTCCATCAACACATCTAATCCAGCAACTCCAAAATCAGCGCCGCCAAATTGCACGTAAGTGGGCACATCTGATGCACGGACAATAATCAGACGAACATCGGGATTGGTAGTCTCAATAATGAGTTTGCGTGACTTTTCCGGATCCTCCAGCGGCACAATGCCGACCTTGGAAAGGATCTCTGCAGTTTCTTCGAAGATGCGCCCTTTGGAGAGAGCTAAAGTCAATTTCATGGACTAATTATCCATCAGCCTTACTTTATGCGCTCAATATTGGCGCCCAGGAGGGTTAACTTATGCTCCATGCGGTCATAGCCGCGATCTAAATGATATATACGGTCGACTTGGGTTTCGCCTTGAGCAGCCAATCCAGCAATCACCAAACTAGCAGAGGCCCGCAGATCTGTCGCCATCACAATCGCACCTGAGAGCTTTTCTACTCCCTGGGCAATTGCAGTATTGCCTTCAATAGCAATATCAGCTCCTAAACGATTGAGCTCTTGAACGTGCATAAAACGATTCTCAAAAATCGTTTCGGTAATAGTGGAGTTACCGGATGCAATTGCATTGACAGTCATCAACTGGGCTTGCATATCCGTTGGGAATGCAGGGTATTCAGAAGTACGGAAATTGACCGCTTTAGGACGACCTTGCATGGATGCTTTAATCCAATCCGGACCAACCTCCATTTGTAGACCCGCTTCTCTCAACTTGACGATGACTGCATCTAGAGTATCGGGACGGCAATGCTTGACGGTGATTTCGCCGCCAGTAACAGTAACCGCACACAAGAATGTGCCCGCTTCAATACGATCTGGAATAACCGAATGTTCTGCACCGTGCAGTTTTTCAACGCCCTCGATCACCAAACGATCGCTACCAATCCCAGAAATCTTTGCACCCATCTTGACTAGCAACTCGGCTAAGTCACCTACTTCGGGCTCGCGTGCAGCATTTTCTAAAACTGTAGTGCCAGATGCCAAAGTGGCCGCCATTAATAAATTCTCGGTACCGGTCACAGTAATCATATCGGTCAAGATGGAAGCGCCCTTTAATCGATCTGATTGGGGCTTTGTTTCAGCTTGAATGTAGCCACTCTTAATCTTAATAGTGGCCCCCATCGCTTTCAAACCTTTGATGTGCTGATCAACCGGACGTGCGCCAATAGCGCAGCCACCTGGCAAAGAAACCTTGGCACTATGCATTCTGGTCAATAGCGGACCAAGCACCAAGATAGAAGCGCGCATCGTCTTAACCATTTCATAGGTGGCTTCTGAGCTCTTAATGACGGCCGCACTTAACACCATATGACTACGATCACCTGCACTCGGGAAATCTACCGTCACACCAATCTCTTGCAAAAGCTTGAGCATAGTGCGCACATCCTGCAGATCAGGAACATTGCGCAATACCACTGGTTGATCGGTTAATAGACAAGCACACAGAATTGGCAAAGCGGCATTTTTAGCGCCAGCAATAACTACCTCACCCTTAAGGGGAGTGCCGCCAACCATTCGTAATTTATCCATAAAACGATTCCAGTAAAAACTAATTAATTAATGTGCAGCAAGTATTGATGCGTTTTTATGTTGCTGAATTCTGGGCAAACTCTTCAGGCGTGAATACCTTCATGGATAAAGCATGTACTTCCGCTTTCATGCGATCGCCCATTGCGCCATATACCAATTGGTGACGTTGCACTAGACGCTTACCTTCAAAATCAGGACTGACAATAGTTGCAAAAAAGTGTTGACCATCACCCTCAACCTGAATATGCGTGCAACTAATACCTTGCTTGATATAGCCTTCAATTTGTTCTGGGGTGGGTAGCATTTCTTCTCCTAATAAACCAAGGTGTAAATAATTAATAACGGAGCTTATAGCCCTTTTGCAGTAGACGCAAAGCAATCACGGATACCGCTATAAAAAAGCAAAATACGATTGCCAGACTACTCCACGGGGAGATGTCTGAAACTCCAAAGAATCCATAGCGGAAGCCATCAATCATATAAAAGAAGGGATTGAAGTGCGAAACCACTTGCCAAGCTGGCGGCAAAGAATGAATGGAATAGAAGACACCCGACAACATCGTTGCCGGCATGATGATGAAATTCTGAAAGGCGGCTAACTGATCATACTTATCTGCCCAGATACCAGCAATCAAACCAAGACTTCCTAAAATCGCCGCGCCCAAGAAAGCAAATACCAAAATCCATAATGGATATTCCAGGGCAGGCAATGCAAAGTAGGAGGTAATAATGAAGACACCCAAGCCAACCACAATGCCACGAAATACTGCTGCGAGTATATAAGCAGAGTAAAACTCAAAATGACTCAACGGGGCTAATAAAACAAAAACTAAATTGCCGGTAACTTTTGACTGAATCAAAGATGAGGAAGTATTTGCAAAAGCGTTTTGCAAAACACTCATCATCACTAAGCCAGGAATTAAGAAGGCGGTGTAACTTAGGCGACCATAGACCTCTCTACCTTCAAGCACATGCCCAAAGATCATGAGGTACAGCACCGCTGTCAGAACTGGTGCGGCCACTGTCTGGAAAGCCACTTTATAAAAGCGCTTTACTTCCTTAAATAATAGGGTTGGGAAACCGCTGCCGTATTCCAAGGCGGGTCTATTCAGCCCATGCTTCATTGAGCACTCCCTGACATGATGTTGACGAAAACCTCTTCTAAATCCGTTTTACCTTCACCATCTTTTTTAACGGATCCATAACGACTTAATAAATTAGCCGTGGTATCGAGCGCCACAATTCTGCCTTGCTTGAGCATCGCAATGCGCTGACACAAAGCTTCCGCTTCTTCTAAATAATGGGTCGTCAACACAATCGTGTGGCCATCTTGATTGAGTCTGCTAATAAATTGCCATAGCGATTGACGTAACTCAACATCTACACCGGCAGTGGGCTCATCCAAAATGATGACTGGTGGTCTATGCACTAAAGCCTGAGCAACGAGTACGCGACGTTTCATACCACCAGACAAAGAGCGCATATTGCTATCAGCCTTGGAAGTGAGATCGAGATTGGCCATGATTTCATCAATCCATGCATCGTTATTGCGAATACCAAAGTAACCTGACTGAAAACGTAATGTCTCGCGAACAGTAAAAAACGGGTCAAAAACTAATTCCTGGGGAACTACTCCAAGCATACGGCGCGCCTCCCGAAATCCCTTCTGTACATCGGCGCCCATAATCGCTGCATGGCCATGGCTAGGCGTTACTAAGCCAGCCAAAATAGAAATCAAGGTTGTCTTACCGGCGCCATTCGGTCCCAGCAAACCAAAAAACTCACCAGGCTCGATAGTTAATGAAACATCATCTAAAGCTTGGAGCGCTCCGTACTGCTTAGATATATTCTGAATCGATATTGCAGAATGCATTGCCATTACAAACCTAGCAATGCAGCAACACCATAAACACCGGCTAAAACTTTCAACTTTTCTGGCGCATGCTCTACGGAAATAGATTGCCCCTCAGCTTTAAGCTTTTTTTGCCACGCTAACAATACTGTCAATACAGTGGAATCAAAATCTTTTAATTGTGAACAATCGATCGAGCGTAAGTTCGCACTATTTAACAAGCCTTCTTTTTGCAGCTGCAAGGCATTAGCCTGCGTGACCATTGTTGGTAGAAGAAAAGGCATGATTTTGGGGCTTAACAATTAGTTCGCTGGTTTAGCACTAGCCAACTGTTTATTGCGATCTTGCAAGAATTTCACCAAGCCTTCAATGCCATTTTGACTGATTTGATTGGAGAATTGATTGCGATAAGCCTCAACCAACCAAACGCCCATGATGTTCATGTCGTATACCTTCCAGCCATTGGCTGTTTTCTCAAGGCGGTAATCTAAAGGCACTGGATCGCCGCGACCAAGCACCACCGTCTTCACAACTACTTCTTTATCATCAGGTGCTGCACGGAAAGCCTTAAATTGGACGGTCTGATCCCGCAGTTGGCTCAAGGCACCAGAGTAAGTGCGAATGAGTAAATTTTTAAACTCAGAAGTTAGTTGTGCTTGTTGCTCAGGTGAAGCCTTTTTCCAATTGGGTCCCATTGCCATTTCTGTAGTGCGACGCATATCGGTATACGGCACAATCTTCTTTTCGACCAAATCCACAATCTTGGGAATATTCCCTTTTTGAATATCGGGATCGGCCTTCACCGTTGCCATTACCTCGGTTACTACCATCTTAATTAAGGCATCTGGAGGTGTTGATTGGTCAGGGGTCTGAGCAAAAACAGTATTAGATGAGAGCAGTAGGCCTGCAAAAATAAAACCGAAGATTTGTTTAAAGCTTTTCATATTCCTACCACCATCTTTATCTAAGTTGAAACTCATTTTAGTCACTTCAAACCATATTGCTAGTTGCTTATTTTTGTACCTTATTGGTATGGATTCTCATAAACCGGAATATCAGATTCTTTATCATCGCGGCCTTCATTAATTTGATAAGCCCGTCTTTGAATATACGCATCACGTACAAAACTATATTTATCTATTGCAGCACCATCAAGTAAATCGCCAGCTTCATAATAGGTATTACGAGCATTCACCACCCGCAAACCAGTAATACTGTTTCGTAGGCCAATATCCTTTACATAGGTAAACAGGTAGTCTGACTCCAAATCTGCCACAGTTCCAAAGGTATCGCGTACGTTACTTGGGCCAAAGAAAGGAAGGACTACATAAGGACCCGAGGGTACACCCCAAACACCCAAAGTTTGACCCCAATCCTCCTTATGCTTTTCAAGACCGCCGGGTGTCGCTAAATCAATCAGCCCACCCAGTCCCATAGTTGTGTTGACAAATACCCGCATAAAGTCGTTGAAGGCATCACCTGGCTTACCTTGTAACAAGTTATAGAGAGCCGTATAGATATCGCTGTAATTGCTAAAGAAGTTGTAAATTCCATCACGCACAAATTCAGGCAATACAAAGCGATAACCAGCAACCACTGGCTTCAGTACATAGGCGTCTAAGCCTTCATTAAATTCAAATACTGAGCGATTGAATGGCTCCCAAGGATCTTGGGGGGAACGCTCAGCACCAGCAGGAATTGATGCGCAGCCAACCATGCTGGCAATCAAACCAAGCAAGAATACTTTCTTGAGCTTGCGAAGGACAGACAACATCATTTTGCTGCGCCCTTTTCTTGCCCACTATCTGCCGCTTTGTTATAGAGGAACTGGCTAATAAGATTTTCTAAAACAATCGCTGATTGGGTTTGAGAAATTTTCTCGCCATTAGTCAGCATGTCATCAGAGCCTCCTGCCTCAAGGCCAATGTACTGCTCACCTAATAAACCAGATGTCAAAATCTTCGCGGACGAATCCTTTGGAAATTTATAAGAATCTTCAATAGTCATTACAACAGTGGCTTGATAGGTCTTATCGTCAAAAGAAATGCTCGCAATTCTGCCGACTACTACACCAGCACTTTTGACTGGAGCGCGCGGCTTTAAGCCGCCGATATTGTCAAAGCGTGCAGAAATTTTATAAGTAGGGGCAAATGACACCGCATTCATATTGCCAACCTTCAGTGCGAGAAATAATGCCGCCAGCAAACCAAAGGCCACAAAGATTCCTACCCAGATATCAATTGCACTTTTTCTCATAAGGCCCCAGTTTATTCTTTCTAATTAGAAAACATCATCGCGGTTAGCAAGAAATCTAATGCTAAAACCGATAAAGAAGAGATCACCACCGTACGGGTAGTCGCTTGTGAAACGCCTTCGGGTGTTGGTTTAGATTCGTAACCCTGATAAAGAGCAATAAACGTCACCGCTACACCAAACACCATACTTTTAATTAAGCCATTACCAATATCAGAAAAAAGATCTACCCCGCCCTGCATCTGGGACCAGAATGCGCCAGAATCAACGCCAATTAAAGGTACGCCTACTAGATAACCGCCCAGAACACCAACCGCTGTAAAAATAGTTGCCAAGATAGGCATGGAAATAATGCCGGCCCAGAGTCGTGGCGCAATTACACGACCCAAAGGATCAACTGCCATCATTTCCATGGCGGTCAATTGTTCGCCAGCCTTCATCAAACCTATCTCGGCCGTCAAAGAGGTGCCTGCCCTGCCAGCAAATAACAAAGCAGTAATAACCGGACCCAATTCACGCGTTAATGAGAGGGCGACCAACAAGCCAAGCGCTTGCTCTGAGCCATAGCGATTTAAGGTGTAATAACCCTGCAAACCTAATACGAAACCTACAAATAATCCTGAGACCGCAATGATGACAAAAGAGTGATTGCCCACAAATAGAATTTGATCAATCACTAAGCGCGGTCTTTTCAGCAAAAAGCCAGAGCGAACAATGACTGCAGCAAACATGCGCGCAGCTAAACCAAGACTACTTAAATTACGGCGAACAAAAAATCCAAGATCACCAAAGAGATTCAGAAGCGCTGTCATGAAACGCTTACTCCAAAATCTTCTTCCAAACTAATGCCGGGGTAATGGAAAGGTACAGGACCATCTGGCGCTGCATCTAAAAACTGCCTTACGAACGGATCGGTCGAGCGACTTAATTCCTCAGGAGTTCCTTCTGCACCAATGCGGCCGTTTGCAATAAAGTAAACATAATCCGCAATCGCAAAAGTCTCTTCAACATCATGTGTCACCAATAAACTCGTGGCTCCCAGGGCGTTGTTGAGGTCACGAATTAAGCGTGCAGTAATACCAAGCGAAATAGGATCAAGACCAGCAAATGGCTCGTCATACATGATGAGCGGTGGATCCAAGGCAATGGCTCTAGCAAGGGCAACTCGCCTTGCCATACCACCAGAAATTTGTGAAGGCATTAAATCACGCGCCCCGCGTAAACCGACTGCATTGAGTTTCATCAACACTAATGAGCGCAATAAATCTTCACTAAGGTCTGTGTGCTCACGCAGAGGAAAGGCCACGTTTTCAAAAACACTGAGATCGGTGAACAAGGCGCCAAATTGAAACAGCATTCCCATCCGGCGACGTGCCGCCATTAATTCAGCGCCACTCATCTTGCCAATGTCTTTGCCTTCAAATAGCACTTGTCCAGATTGGGCGGTGTATTGACCGCCAATCAAACGAAGGATGGTGGTCTTGCCGCAACCAGAGCCACCCATCACAGCCACTACTTGACCACGCCGAAACTCCATATTGAGTCCCGACAAAATCTGCCGCTCACCCGGAGCATAGGAAAAGTTGACGTCTTTAATAGAGACGACCACTTCACCCGAAGCTTGCTTACTTACATCCAAGGAGTTTGACTGATCACTGTTCATATCCCCAATATTATCGGGGCAAAACAGAAGACCCCATTAAATACTCATCTACTGAACGAGCGCACTGACGACCTTCACGAATAGCCCAAACTACCAAAGACTGGCCACGACGCATATCTCCCGCAGCAAATACCTTTGGAACGTTAGTTTGATAGGCATTTTGACCATCATCTGTCGCTTTGGCATTACCACGAGCATCTTTATCTACACCAAAGGCATTTAATACCTGCTGCACTGGAGAAACAAATCCCATGGCTAAAAGCACTAAATCTGCTTTGATCTCAAATTCGGAGTTTGGTACTTCTGCCATCTTGCCGTCTTTCCACTCCAAACGAACACCAATCAGCTTCTCTACTTTGCCATTTTTGCCTTCAAAGCGCTTGGTGCCTACAGACCAGTCGCGATCACAACCTTCTTCATGAGAGGAAGATGTACGCAACTTAGTTGGCCAATAAGGCCATACCAGAGGCTTGTTCTCTACTTCTGGAGGCTGTGGGAGCAATTCAAACTGAGTAATCTTGGTTGCGCCATGGCGATTTGAAGTGCCGACGCAATCAGAGCCCGTATCACCGCCACCGATAACAACTACATGCTTATCTGTTGCACGGATTTCATTTTTGAAATCGCCAGCATTTTCTTTATTCTGCGGAATCAAGAATTCCAACGCATAGTGCACACCAGCCAACTCACGGCCTGGCACTGGTAAATCGCGTGGCTGCTCTGCACCACCAGTGATCACTACCGCATCAAAATCTTTCATCAACTGCTCTGGTGAAACTGTTTTGTTGGAGTAATTTTTTACCTCTACACCAACTGCTTCTTTACCAACGAAAACACCCGTTTCAAATTTAACGCCTTCAGCCTGCATCTGCTCAACGCGACGATCAATGAGCCACTTTTCCATTTTGAAATCAGGAATCCCGTAGCGCAACAAGCCACCCACACGATCATTCTTCTCAAACACAGTGACATCATGACCAACGCGAGCCAATTGCTGGGCTGCTGCCATACCTGCTGGGCCGCCGCCAACAACTGCCACTTTCTTGCCAGTCTTGGTCTTAGATGGCTGAGGCTTGACCCAACCATTCTCCCAACCCTTATCAATGATGGCGTGCTCAATAGATTTGATGCCAACTGCAGCGCTGTTAATTCCTAAAGTACAGGCAGCTTCACAAGGCGCCGGGCAAATACGACCAGTAAATTCTGGGAAGTTATTAGTTGATTGCAAAACATCTAATGCATTCTTCCAGTCGTTGTGAAATACCAAATCATTGAAGTCTGGAATGATGTTGTTGACTGGGCAGCCAGTATTACAAAATGGAATGCCGCAATCCATGCAACGTGCACCTTGAACTTTAGCCTCTTCATCTGTTAACGCTGCAACAAATTCTTTGTAATGATGGAGGCGCTTAACCGGTACTTCGTACGTCTCATCAACGCGCTCAAACTCCATAAATCCAGTGACCTTACCCATATCGAATCCTTAGTATCTTTTCTTAATATCTATCTTTTTGATGAAGTAACTTACGCTGCAACCGTCTTGTTCTGGGCTTTTTCCCATAACTCACCCAAAGCACGCTTGTACTCAGTTGGAAGAACCTTCACAAAACGACCGCGGGCATTTTCCCAATCAGCCAAGATTGCTTTAGCACGCTCTGAGCCAGTGTGGCGGAAATGACGCTCAATCAAGCCCTTCAAGATTTGTTCGTCAGTCAAGCGCTCGCCACCATCTTTGACATCAACAGGGGCATGCCATTCAGACTTCGGCATCTTGGCGATCTGCTCAGCAGAAGGCAAGACTTTTTCCAAGGACGCCATGCTGGTATTGCAACGCTTATCAAACAAACCATCTTCGTCGTAAACATAAGCAATGCCACCGCTCATACCTGCAGCGAAGTTGCGACCGGTAGCGCCCAATACAACTACTGTGCCGCCTGTCATGTACTCACAACCGTGATCGCCAGTGCCCTCAACAACCGTAGTGGCACCAGAGTTACGTACTGCAAAGCGCTCACCAGCGACGCCATTGAAGAATGCTTCACCAGCAATCGCGCCATAGAGCACGGTATTACCAACGATGATGTTCTTTGCTGTATCACCACGGAACTCATGAGGAGCGCGAACGATTACACGACCACCGGATAAGCCTTTACCAACGTAGTCATTACCATCACCCACCAAATCCAAAGTAATGCCGCGGGCCAAGAAGGCTGCAAAGCTTTGCCCCGCTGTGCCATTCAGTTGAATATGAATGGTGTCATCAGGTAAACCAGCATGACCATAGCGTTGAGCAACTTCGCCCGAAAGCATTGCGCCAACCGTCCGGTTTACGTTCTTCACAGGAACAATGAAAGAAACCTTCTCACCACGCTCTAATGCAGGCTCACTCTTCTCGATCAAGATATTGTCGAGTGCGCTAGCTAAGCCATGGTCTTGTGTCAGCACTTGATAACGTGGAACTTCACTTGCTACCTGTGGTTCAGCAAAAATCTTACTGAAATCCAGGCCATGCACTTTCCAGTTTTCAATGCCTTTGCGGGTATCTAATAAATCAACGCGACCGATTAAGTCATCAAACTTACGAATACCCAATTGCGCCATGATCTCGCGTGCCTCTTCAGCAATAAAGAAGAAGAAGTTCACCACGTGCTCTGGCTTGCCTGAGAATTTCTTACGCAATTCAGGATCTTGTGTAGCAACGCCTACTGGGCAGGTATTCAAATGACACTTACGCATCATGATGCAACCTTCAACCACCAATGGCGCTGTCGCAAATCCGAACTCATCGGCACCCAATAAAGCACCGATCACTACGTCACGACCCGTTTTCATTTGGCCGTCAGCTTGAACACGAATACGACTACGCAAGCCATTGAGAACCAATGTTTGCTGTGTTTCAGCTAAACCTAATTCCCATGGGGAACCAGCATGCTTAATAGAAGATAGTGGCGATGCGCCAGTTCCACCATCATGACCAGCGATCACAACGTGGTCTGCTTTTGCTTTCGCAACACCAGCAGCAACCGTACCCACACCGACTTCAGATACCAACTTCACTGAGACATCAGCTTTTGGATTGACGTTCTTCAAGTCATGAATCAACTGAGCAATATCTTCAATCGAATAAATATCGTGGTGCGGAGGAGGAGAAATCAAACCGACGCCTGGCACTGAGAAACGTAATTTACCGATGTAATCAGAAACTTTTCCACCAGGTAATTGACCGCCTTCACCAGGCTTAGCACCTTGTGCCATCTTGATCTGAATCTGATCAGCAGAACGCAAATATTCAGTAGTTACACCGAAACGACCAGAAGCAACCTGCTTAATCTTGGAGCGTAAAGAGTCGCCATCCAACAAAGGAATGTTGGCTTCAACCACATCACTACCCAAGATGCTGGCTAAAGTCTCACCCTTCTTGATTGGAATGCCTTTGAGCTCATTCACATAACGGTTTGGATCTTCACCACCTTCACCAGTATTGGACTTACCGCCAATACGGTTCATAGCAATTGCCAATGTGGCATGCGCCTCTGTAGAGATCGAGCCCAAAGACATCGCGCCCGTTGCAAAACGTTTAACGATTTCTTTGGCAGACTCCACTTCATCCAATGGAATGGCTTTTGCTGGATCGATCTTGAATTCAAACAAACCACGCAATGTCATTTGACGCTTAGTTTGATCGTTGATGATGTTGGCGTACTCTTTATAAGTCTGATAGCCCTTCTCAGCGCCGATACGGGTGGAGTGCTGTAACTTAGCAATCGTATCTGGAGTCCACATATGGTTCTCACCACGGACACGGAAAGCATATTCACCACCAGCATCAAGCATATTAGTTAAGACTGGATCATTACCAAAGGCCGATGCATGCATACGCAATGCTTCTTCAGCTACTTCAAATACACCAATACCGCCAACATTTGATGGAGTGCCTTTGAAATAGTGGTCGATGATGTCATGATTTAAACCAATCGCTTCAAAGATCTGTGAGCCGGTGTAAGACATGTAAGTAGAGATGCCCATCTTGGACATGACTTTTTGCAAGCCTTTCCCAATCGCTTTTACAAAGTTCTTGACTGCTTTTTCAGCAGATAAATCACCTGACAAACCTTTGGCCATCTCTGCCAAAGTTTCCATGGCAAGGTATGGATGAACGGCTTCTGCACCATAGCCAGCAAGGAGTGCAAAGTGATGTGTCTCACGCGCGCTACCAGTTTCAACAACTAGACCAACGCTAGTACGCAAACCTTTTTGCACTAAATGTTGATGGATTGCAGATGTAGCTAACAAAGCAGGGATGGCCACATGCTGCTCATCAACCTGTCGATCGCTCACGATCAAAATGTTGTAACCAGAACGTACGGCATCTGCTGCTTCAGCACATAAAGAAGCTAAACGCGCTTCAATGCCCGCTTTACCCCATGAAGCTGGGTAGCAAATATCCAACTCATAAGAGCGGAATTTACCGTTGGTGTAATGACCAATGTGACGAATCTTGGTAATGTCGTCAAAATCCAAAATAGGCTGACTCACTTCCAAGCGCATTGGTGGGTTGATATTGTTGGTGTCTAATAAATTCGGTTTTGGGCCGATAAATGACACCAATGACATCACCATGTTCTCGCGAATCGGATCGATTGGAGGATTGGTAACCTGAGCAAATAATTGCTTGAAGTAGTTATAGAGTGGTTTGTTCTTATTAGAGAGAACTGCCAAGGGGCTATCGTTACCCATTGAACCAATTGCTTCTTCACCATTCATGGCCATTGGCGCCATCAGGAATTTAATATCTTCCTGGGTATAACCAAAAGCTTGCTGACGATCCAACAATTTAGCCGCTGGACGAACAGTCATTTTCTCGTCAATTAAGTCCGCCTTGCTAGCATCAACTTCATCTAACTTCACACGTACCGCATCGATCCAGCTCTTGTATGGCTTAGCCTTAGAAACTGCATTCTTAAGCTCAACGTCATCAATGATGCGGCCTTGCTCCATGTCGATCATGAACATTTTGCCTGGTTGCAAGCGCCATTTTTGCACGATCTTACTTTCAGGAATCGGCAATACACCAGCCTCTGAACCCATGATGACTAAATCATCATCAGTGACGTAGTAACGCGCTGGACGTAAGCCATTGCGATCTAAGGTAGCTCCAATCTGACGGCCATCTGTAAACGCCATTGCCGCTGGACCATCCCATGGCTCCATCATTGCTGCGTGGTACTCATAAAAAGCGCGACGATTGTCATCCATCAATGCATGCTGTTCCCATGCCTCTGGAATCATCATCATCATGGCTTGCGCTAATGGATAGCCAGCCATCACTAACAACTCTAAACAGTTATCAAAGCAAGCAGTGTCTGATTGGCCTGGGTAAATCAATGGCCAGAGTTTTTGTAAGTCGTCACCAAGTACTGGGGAGCTAATCGCGCCCTCACGTGCATTAACCCAATTGACGTTGCCTTTAACAGTATTAATCTCTCCGTTATGCGCAATCATGCGATACGGATGTGCCAATTCCCAAGCTGGGAATGTATTAGTAGAGAAGCGTTGATGTACCAAAGCAAGTGCTGACACAGTCCGCTTATCTTGCAAATCTTGGTAATAAGCGCCGACTTGGTTTGCTAACAGCAAGCCCTTGTAAACAATGGTTCTGGCAGACATTGAGGCAACGAAATATTCTTTACCATGCTTCAAATGTAAATCTTGAATTGCATGGCTTGCTGTTTTGCGGATGACATATAACTTACGCTCAAGCGCGTCCGTTGTCATAATGTCGCGGCCACGGCCAATAAAAATTTGACGAATAAACGGCTCAGTCATTTGCACTGTTGGTGACATCGGTAATTTCACATCAACCGGAACATCTCTCCAACCTAAAACAACTTGGCCCTCTAAGCGAACAGTGCGCTCTAACTCTTGCTCGCATGCCAAACGTGATGCATGCTCTTTTGGCAAGAAAATCATGCCCACACCATATTCACCCAATGGTGGCAAGTTCACTCCTTGCTTCGCCATTTCTTCACGATACAAAGTGTCTGGAATCTGAATCAAGATGCCAGCGCCGTCTCCCATTAAAGGATCAGCACCCACAGCTCCACGATGATCTAAATTCTCCAGAATCTGCAAACCCTGAGAAACGATCTCATGAGACTTTTTACCTTTGATATGCGCAACGAATCCTACGCCGCATGCATCATGCTCATTTTTAGGGTCATATAAACCTTGAGCGATAGGGCGAAGATCAGAATTGAATTGTGTAGTCATAGTTTTTCCGAGGGGGCGACAATGGCCTGATTACTTTTGGAGGATCAAATATAGGTGAATACCCATACTGATGCAATAGAAATAAATTGACTCTGTCCCATTTATTATGGTGTTGCACCAATATTCACTCTATATATGGGGACAGAGTCGTTATATTCAAGACCCCATTGAAATTTCAAAGGCTTTTTAAACTTTTTAAGTTATTGAATTTACAGTATTTATTTTTCGGGGGCGCCCACGATGGCGAATTAAGGTGAGTTTGGGGTCATCTTTAAAGATTTTTTTTGCGTAATGATCACTGACCCAGGGTTTCGAGCGGACTAAAGATTCAGTGATTTGGCGATCCTCCCAATGGGGAGCGCCCTCTTTTACAAAGTTAGACCAGTTCATTTGCCTCTCAAAGGGGGTATTACCTAGCTTCCAAAAGTGCGGATGGTCTACTAACCAAGGCTCGGCTTTGTCCCCTATGTGCGTTGCAAAGCTAGTCCAAGTGCTGCTTTGGGGGTTAGATTCGTATCCGGCCCTAACTGGGTTGAGCTCTATATAACGCTGGCAACGCAAAAAATAGTCTGGGTCAATTAAGGATGAGCGATATCTGCCCTCCCAAATAGTTCCAGATCGATGGTGCTGTTGGTTGAAGTATTGAACATAACGACGTCCAAGAGATTGCATTGTCTTTGCAAGTGAGTCTTCATTTTGAGGCGTCATTAATAAATGGACATGATTAGGCATCAATGCAAAGGCATGTACTGCGCAACCAAACTGCCGGGCCGCTTCACGTAACCAATCTAAATAAGTCCGGCGATCCACATCTCTAAAGAACAAGGTTTCTCGGTTATTACCGCGGACCATCACATGCATCGCTTGGCCTGGTATTACTGTGCGTGCTTGCCGTGCCATTTTGGAAACGAACTATTGCAGTTCGCGCACACCGCCGTTATTGGAGTATTCAGGAATAAACCAATCGCCATCAACTTGAGTAACCCCACTTGGTACTTCACGCGTCTCCTGCGGCATTCCTTTAAGCGCAGTACCCATATAGGAAATCCACATTGGCAGCGCTAGTCCGCCACCAGTCTCACGATCGCCTAGGCTCGTAGGTTTATCGAAACCAATCCATGCAACCGCCACTACTTTTGGGTTATAGCCAGCAAACCAAGCATCGTGGGAATCGTTAGTAGTACCAGTTTTACCAGCGATATCAGTACGACCTAACTTGCCACGTGCTGAGGCAGCAGTGCCGGTCTTTGTTACTTCCTGCAACATGCTGTCCATAACAAACGCAGTGCGTGCATCCAATACACGAGGCGCATCTTCGCCAGCATGAGTAGGCTTCGCTTCAAACATCACAGTACCTTTAGAGTCCACCATCTTGTCAATTAAGAATGGATCTACACGATAGCCCCCATTGGCAAAAACACTGTAAGCAGAAGCCATCTGCAACGGCGTTACAGAACCCGCGCCCAATGCCATTGTTAAATAAGGGGGATGTTTTTCTGGCTCAAAACCAAAACGCTGAATATATTCCTGTGCATAGGAAGGACCAATGGCGCGAATGATGCGAACAGAGACTAAGTTCTTCGATTTTGCTAAAGCATTGCGCAAGCGCATCATGCCATCATATTTGCCATCGTAGTTTTTTGGTTGCCAAGCTTGGCTGCCTGTCTCCATACTGCCAATTGACAGAGGTGCATCGTTCACCATCGTGCTAGGTGTGAAGCCTTTTTCAATCGCTGCGGCATAAATGAATGGCTTAAATGAGGAGCCTGGCTGACGCAAGGCTTGTGTGACGTGATTGAACTGATTGCGACGGAAATCAAAACCACCCACTAAAGAAAGGATCGCCCCCGTCTCCGCATTCATGGACACAAAGGCAGCTTCAACTTGCGGAAGCTGCGCCAACTTCCAAACTCCTCCATCAGAAAGCAATCGCACTACTGCGCCTGGTCGCAAGCGTTTTTTGGGCTGCGTGCTGTCAGTGATGGATGCGGATGCGAGTTTCATCCCCTCACCTTTAAGAGTGATAGTGTCACCCGTAGCAATCATGACCTGCATTTCTTTTGGCTTAACATCCAGAACAACCCCTGACTGCAAATCATCTAACTGTGGATAAGCGAGCAATGCTTCATCAATCGCACGCTGGCGTTTCACAGGATCTTCTGGAAGTTCAATGAAACCTTCAGGACCACGATACGCATGGCGTAAGTCGTATTCAAAAATACCCCGACGAACCGCTTTATAGGCCGCATCTTGATCAGCCTTGAGGATGGTGGTGTAGACGTCAATCCCCTGAGAATAGATTGCCTCACCATATTGTGTGAAAAGCAATTGACGCACCATCTCGGCTGGAAAATCTGCACGTACCGCAAATTCATTACCTAGGCCACGAATATGCAATTCTTCAATCATGGCCTTTTGATAATCTTCTGGGGTGATGTAACCCAAATCACGCATGCGCTGAAGAATGTACTCTTGACGAATCTTGGCACGACGGAAGTTGCTGACAGGGTTATAGGCTGATGGTGCTTTTGGTAAGCCTGCCAACATGGCTGACTCAGCAATGGTGATGTCTTTTAATTCTTTGCCAAAGTAAATCTGAGCTGCGCTTGAGAAACCAAAAGCCCTCTGACCCAAGAAAATCTGATTCATATAGATTTCTAGAATTTTGTCTTTAGTTAGCTGTGACTCAATCTCCCAAGCCAGCAGTACTTCATATATTTTGCGGCTAAAGGTTTTCTCATTACTCAAGAAGAAGTTGCGTGCCACTTGCATCGTGATGGTTGAGGCACCCTGTGAGAGATTCCCACGCAAATTCGTTGCCGCGGCCCGCAAAATTCCAATGTAATCCACGCCACCATGTGAGTAGAAACGATCATCCTCAATTGCTAAAACAGCATTGCGCATGCTTTGCGGAATTTCATTTAAAGGGATAACTTTGCGACGCTCTTCGCCAAACTCACCAATTAACACCTTGTCTGCCGTAAAAATACGAAGAGGTGTCTTAGGGTTGTAATCCGTTAAGGCGGAGATTTTAGGCAAATTAGGTTTTGCCACTAAAAAGGCATAGCCCATCATTAGCGTGATCACAAAAGCAAAGACTACGCCGATGATCAACAAAGCTTTTACAAGCGGGTTGCTTGAGTTCTTACGTGGCAAGCCAGACTCAACTCGTGTTTGCCGAGGACGTCTATCGGATGGACGAATGGGACGCTGGTTCAGCGGCGGCTTGTCTTTTGGAGTTAAGGCCATATGTCCAAATTATAGGGTGCTTAGGCAATTTCTTTAAAAGCTCCAAAACCCCTGTTTTGGAAATACTGAGGGCTTCATTTCTGACACCGGGTTCAATCTGAGCCGATGGATTATTAGCACCCAAAACTGAAAAATAGAGGCATGCCTGCACGCCATATTTCCAGCCAATCCTTTGATGAAATTTTGAGTGAGCTTGGTGATGATCCGGCCATTCCAGACCCCCATGGAATACGTAAACCTCCACCCCAACAAAGGACCTCACCTAGGCCCGTAAGCCATGGCAAAGAGAACCCCTTTACAGAGTCCTTTAACCATATTCAGATCAAAAATTCACTGCAAGGATTTATTGGTCCAATCATCCTCATTGCGACCTTAATAGCAGCAGCATTTGTATTTTTTATTGGCTATAAAGCACTTGCTAGCGACTCTCAAGGTGCTCTTGAAGAATCCCAAAAACAAATCTCCGATCTGAGAAAGGAAATGTCATTAATGCGTGATGAAATTTACCAAGATCAAGATGAGCTATATTTAGCAATAGATGAAATAGAAGTAAGTATTCACTCTTTAAAAGATAAAAAGCCTGAAATTCGAGCGCTCAGTAAGCCGCAGTCATCGCCTCATGAATCAGAACTCCGCCGCTGGCGTTACCTCGGCACCTCCCAAATGGGCCCTTCTAATCTGGCTTATTTTCATACGGGGAAAAACCATCTTGTCTTTGAAAAGGGTACTCAGGTTATAGGTGATTGGCGCCTCAGCAATATTGAAAAAGAGCTCGTCACCCTCACCCATCCACAAGGTAAGTCTCTGGTTCTGAAGGCCTCCAAAAGCGAATGAAAATGAGCGCAAATTACATTCTGAAATGCTTAAAACATTTCAGCATTTACTTGGTAATGGTGATGCTTTTATCAAACAATGTGGCGAATGGAAACGCACCCTCACAAGACCATTTTTACAGTCCCATCAGCTTGCAATTTACCGACATTGAAATCACCGAACTTTTACAAGCAATGGCCAAATTGGGTAATACCAATTTTTTATTAAGCGAGTCAATTAAAGGAAAGATTTCAATAGATCTCAGAAACACTCCCTGGCAAACAGCGCTCCACTCTATTTTGGCTAGCCGTGGCTTAAGGCTAGTGCGCAATGGAGGAATCTATTGGATTGGACCCCATGCAGAAATTCAAGCCTTTCAGAAATTTCGACGCGAGGATGCCGCCCTTCCCTTTGGTGGTGATCACATTAATAGCCCAAGACAAATTCTGATAGAAGCGCGCATAGTTGAAGCAGATGAGCGCTTTGCCAAAGAGCTAGGCGTCAAGCTGGGTTATCAAGCTAATGGAATTGGAGGTAATGCGGATCAAAAGCTAATCGGCAATATGGATTTAGGTGGGGCCGGGTTAAGTGGCTTTAATCCGGCAACTATGGCTGCAACCCTAGTCTCCAAAAATGCCAGTCGTATTCTTCAAGCGGAACTATCCGCACTGGAATCCGAAGGTCAGGGGAAGATTCTTTCCAATCCCCGCATCATGACTGGCGACCAAGTGAAGGCCACGATTGAGCAAGGAACTGAGCTCCCCTATCAAACGTCCAACCAGAATGGCAGTAAATTGCAATTCAGAAAGGCAAACCTGCGCCTTGAGGTTCTTCCCAAAATTCATCCCGATGGAAAAATTTCAATGCTTGTGGGCATTAATAAAGACACTGTGGGCATGAAAACAGAGCAGGGCTATGCGATTGATACGAAAAGCTTGAGTTCAGAGGTTACTGTTGAAAATGGCGGAACTGCCATTATTGGCGGCATCTTCCAAACCACCGAACGGGAAGATGAAGTCAAAGTCCCCCTGCTGGGAGATATGCCCCTGATTGGTCACTTTTTTCGTCATAAATCCAAATTGCAAGATAAAACTGAACTGCTTGTATTTTTAACTCCGACCGTTCTCGACAAACCCTAATAAAATCGAGGGGTGAACTCTGCGACAAACAATATCTTTCTGATCGGCCTGATGGGCGCCGGGAAGTCGACCGTCGGCAAAGTCTTGGCTAAAAAATTAGGGCGTCGCTTTCTGGATGCCGACCATGTTATTGAAGAGCGCTGTGGCGTCAAAATCCCTGTCATTTTTGAAATGGAAGGTGAAGAAGGTTTTCGCAAAAGAGAGGCTCAGGCTATCCGCGAAATTACTGCTGAGCAAGATATTATCTTAGCGACTGGTGGTGGCGCAATTCTATTGCCCGAGAATCGTCAGGCTTTAAGTGAGCGCGGCACCGTCATTTATCTTCATGCGAATCCAACAGAACTTTGGCATCGCACTAAAGGTGGCGAGGGGCGCCCTCTTTTAAAAAATGGTGACGCCAAAAAAATTCTTGAAAATTTATATGCCATTCGTGATCCGCTTTATCGCGAAATCGCTGACCATGTGATTGAGACTGGCAAGCCCAGTGTTAATCAGCTAGTCAATACCTTAATCATGCAGCTTGAACTTTCCGCTTAAATACATTGGCACTACGATGAAAACACTTGAAGTTGATCTTGGTAATCGCAGTTACCCAATTTACATTGGCACTGATCTGATTGATCAGCCAAACTTATTTAACGCTTGTGAAAAAGCGACCTCTATCTATATTGTCAGTAACACTACAGTTGCTCCGCTCTATGCTGAGCGCCTAACTAAAACCCTCGGCACCTTTGGTAAACCGGTTAGAACGATTGTTCTGCCTGATGGCGAATCCTATAAAGACTGGAAAAATCTCCAGCTGATTTTTGATGATCTATTAAAGTTTGGTGCCGATCGCCAGACGATGTTGGTAGCCCTAGGTGGCGGAGTGATTGGCGACATGACAGGCTTTGCTGCAGCCAGCTTTATGCGCGGTATTCGCTTTATTCAGGTGCCCACTACTTTGCTTGCTCAAGTAGATTCTTCAGTGGGTGGCAAGACCGGCATCAATCATCCGTTAGGGAAAAATATGATTGGCGCCTTTCATCAGCCTGCGGCTGTGATTGCAGATCTCAACACTTTGAAAACACTTCCCCCAAGAGAACTTTCTGCAGGCCTTGCTGAAGTGATCAAACACGGTGCTATTGCCGATGCCCAATTCTTAGACTGGATTGAAGTTAATGCAACAGCATTGTTAGCTTGCGATACAGAAGCAATGGAGCATGCCGTATTACGTTCATGTGAAATTAAATCTGCGGTAGTTTCTGCGGATGAAAGAGAAGGTGGCATTCGTGCAACACTGAATTTTGGTCACACCTTTGGTCATGCAATTGAAGCCGGCATGGGCTATGGCGAATGGTTACACGGTGAGGCCGTAGGCTGCGGAATGGTGTTGGGGGCAGACTTATCCTGCCGACTGAATTTCATCAGCGAAGCTGATGTTCAGCGCCTCACCAAAATCATTCAATCCATGAATTTACCAATCACACCCCCCAAGTTTGGTACACAGCGTTATATGGAGCTCATGCAGGTAGACAAAAAAACGGAGGGTGGCCAAATCCGTTACGTTGTTTTAGAGAAGATTGGTAAAGCCCAGATTAAAAGCGTCGCTGATGCCGTAGTAATTGAAACTTTAGCTGCTACTGGCGCTACTTAAAGCAGGCTAATTTTGACCGCTTGACCAGCCTGAGAACTCGCAAACTCAGTTAAATCACTTAATAGCTCTTTTCCGGTTTTGGTATCGAGCCATAGGGGCTTTGCCACTGTGCCAGCCCACCGATAGTGATATCCACCGGACTTAGCAGCGACCCAAATTTCATGTAAGGGTGGCTGAGTGTTGACCACAATGACGCTTTTATCCTTAAAACGAATGTTGATGACATTGCCACCTTGGCGCTCGATATCTAAATCAAGATCCAAGGCATCATCAGCAGCCTCTAATGCCAACTCTATAGATTGCAATAAATTACTGCCCAATTGATAAAACTGCTTGTCATCAATGGTTTCTACGCCTGAATTATTTGGATTCGTACTGGAGTCCTGCATGCTATATTCAATCATTCGTTTTAGAGACATTCATGATAGCGATTCTTAATAGAACCCTCTGCTTTAGCCTTTTAATATCCCTTGTAGGGTGTGGGGTAAGAGGACCGCTATTTATGCCAAATGTGCCACCGGCTCCACCGGCTCCTACAGAGCCAGAACCCAAAGGCAAGCTCTATCCACCCCAAACTCCTGCTAGCCCAAGCAATTCTTCATCGGCCAAGTAATGACAAGCAAAGCAATCCCACTTCCTAAGTTATCCGGATTTACCGAGCGTGATGGCAATTGGTATGCCGAAGAAATTCCACTCGCAGATTTAGCAAAAGAATTTGGTACTCCGCTCTATATCTATAGCAAAAAAGCACTCACTGAAGCTTATCAAGCTTATGACAAAGCCTGTATTGATCAACAAGGCAAGCGACGTGCTCGCGTCCATTACGCTATGAAAGCCAATAGTAATTTAGCGGTAATTGATTGCTTCAAAAAACTCGGCGCTGGATTTGATTTAGTCAGTGGTGGTGAATTAGCACGTGCCCTAGCAATTGGTGCTGACCCGAAAAGTTTAGTGTTTGCCGGCGTTGGTAAATCCGCCAGCGAGATAGCCGCCGCCTTGCAGGCTGGTGTTAAATGTATCAACGTTGAATCGATTGCGGAACTGCATCAGATTAACCGCGTTGCCAGCAAACTCCATTGCCGCGCCCCAATTTCTTTACGCGTTAATCCAGATGTAGACGCACAAACTCATCCGTATATTTCTACTGGATTAAAAGGAAATAAATTTGGCATTGCCTATCACGAGGTTTTAAACACCTATCGCGAAGCGTCACAACTTTCTCAAATTGACGTGGTTGGCATTGATTGCCATATTGGCTCACAGATCACTACGACGGAACCCTACTTAGATGCTTTGGATAAAGTATTAGATCTCGTAGCGCAATTGAAAAAAGAAGGTATTGTTATTCACCATCTTGATCTTGGTGGCGGTCTTGGTATTGCCTATAGCGATGAAACACCTCCAGACATTACTGAATTTACAAATACTTTGTTAAATCGAGTGGCTGAACGTGGTTTTGGTCATTTAGATATTGTTCTTGAACCCGGCAGATCTTTAGTCGGCAACGCTGGTGTATTACTTACAACAATCGAATATTTAAAGCCTGGTGCTGAAAAGAATTTTTGCATCGTTGATGCTGCAATGACCGAGCTGATGCGCCCTGCCCTATATGAAGCACACCATGGAATAGTTCCCGTACATAAGAAAGCGGCAAAAGCATTAACTTACGATGTCGTGGGTCCTGTTTGTGAATCTGGTGACTGGCTTGGGCGAGATCGTCATCTAGCAGTAGAGGAAGGTGATCTTCTCGCGATTTTGTCTGCAGGTGCTTATGGTTTTGTGATGGCCTCTAATTACAATACGCGCCCAAAGCCTGCAGAGATTATGGTGGATGGGAAAAATGCATACGTCATTCGCACCCGTGAAAAAACAGCTGACTTATTTTCTTCAGAAAAAGTTTTACCAAGTTAAAAGTTTTAGGCAATTAAAAACCCCGCTACATGAGCGGGGTTTTGTTTTTATGTCTTTAACTAATCAACGTAAACCAGCGATGTAATCAGCAACTGCTTTCATTTCCTGATCAGAAAGCTTAGTAGCAATCGCGGTCATTTGAGTATTGTTTTTACGAACACCCTCACGGAATGCAAGCAGCTGTGCATTGGTGTATTCAGCCCACTGACCACCTAAACGCGGGTACTGTGAGGGAATGCCGGCGCCATTCGGGCTATGGCAAGACGCGCATGCTGGCACGCCCTTTGCTGCAATACCACCACGATAAATACTTTGACCCAATTCGATTGTTGCTTTGTCTTGAGCAACGCCCAATGAGACTGGCTGTTTAACCAAGTACGCTGCAATATTTTGCATATCTTGATCAGTCAGTGTTACGGACATACCCATCATGATTGGGTTAGCACGAGTACCTTCTTTGAAGTTTTTCAATTGCTTTGCTGTGTAAGCAGCATGTTGAGCAGACAACTTAGGCCATGAACTTACTGCGCTTTGGCCTTTAGGTCCATGACATGTTAAACAAGCTGTAACGCCACGACTAGGGTCGCCATTAGAATAAAGAGCCTCACCAGCAGCCACATCGACCTTTGGCTTGCCAGGGACTGCAGCTTCAGCAGCAGGGGCAGCAGCAGGATCAGCTGCAAAAGCGCCTCCAGAAATACCAATCAGAGCGAAAATAGAAAGGGCCGCAAAACCAGCCCGTAAGCTAGTTAATTTGGAGAATTGAGAGCTTTGACGCATTATGTTTACCTTGGCAAAAATTCCTAAAAGTGTTTGGGCCCTACATTTACAACCTTTTACCCAACACCATGAGAGATATTTCATGATTTTGCGTGATTTTACAATAGCTTCTGGACATGTCTAAACTCTTTCAAGCCCGATTCGCCACCACAGTCAATGATACCCATTGCCTGCCTGCCACACCGCTACGAGAAGTAGCCTTTGCTGGCCGCTCAAATGCAGGTAAATCGAGCGCTCTTAATGTCCTTTGCAATCAAAAGAGGCTCGCTTTTGCCAGTAAAACCCCTGGACGCACCCAACATATCAACTATTTTGGGGTTTTTGCAAAAGACGATCTTTTGGCCTATTTGGTGGATTTACCAGGCTATGGCTATGCAGCAGTCAATCATGAGACCAAATACCACTGGAACGCCCTTTTAAGCGACTATCTTCAGGAGCGAGAGCAGTTGGTAGGCATGATCCTGATCGTGGACTCTAGGCGCGGTATTACCGATCTGGATGAGCAAATGATCCAGTGGTTTGTGCCCACCGGTAAGCCAATCCATATTTTGCTCAGCAAATGCGACAAGCTCAATAAAAGCGAGTGCAAACATGCCCTTGAGGCTGTCACCAAAAGACTGCAGCAATATGACCCCGCATTGCCGGATGGCACAGGCGACTCTAAGCAACTTACGGCACAATTGTTTTCAAGCACCAAACGAATTGGTCTTGAAGAGGCAGATAATTTAATTATTAAATGGCTATTTGACGCGGAAACTCATGAAGATGAAATCACCAGCTAACTCCTTACTTAATTTTCCTGGGCATCGTCCGCGCCGCATGCGTCGTGATGATTGGTCGCGCAGGCTAATGCAAGAAAACAGTGTTTCTGCAAATGATTTAATTTATCCGGTCTTCTTACTAGAGGGTCAAGGTAAATCTGAGGCAGTTGCCTCAATGCCTGGCGTTAATCGCGTATCACTGGACCTTCTCTTTCCAGTTGCACAAGAGTGCGTAGATTTAGGTATTACTGTTCTTGCACTCTTTCCAGTGATTGATACTGCCCTCAAAACACCTGATGGTAAAGAAGCATTTAATCCAACAGGCCTAGTTCCGACAGCTGTTCGTGAACTTAAAAAACGCTTCCCTAATTTAGGCATCATGACTGACGTTGCGCTTGATCCTTACACAAGCCATGGTCAAGATGGCGTATTGGATGAACAAGGTCGCATTCTGAATGATGAAACAACTGCCATCTTGGTTCAACAAGCAGTCGCTCAAGCTGAAGCCGGTGTCGATATTGTTGCGCCATCCGACATGATGGATGGTCGCATTGGAAAAATTCGTGCAGCGCTTGAACAAAAGAATCTCATTCACACGCGCATCATGGCTTATTCAGCCAAATATGCCTCTGCTTTTTATGGCCCATTTAGAGACGCCGTAGGGTCTGCAAAAAACCTAGGAAAAGCTGATAAAAAGACCTATCAAATGGATTGTGCCAATGGTGACGAGGCTTTGCGGGAGGTTGCGCTTGATATCAGCGAAGGTGCTGATATGGTCATGGTCAAGCCTGGTATGCCTTATTTGGACATTGTTCGACGGGTGCGCGAAGAGTTTGATTACCCAACTTACGCCTATCAAGTGAGCGGTGAATATGCCATGCTCAAAGCTGCCGCGCAAAATGGTTGGTTAGATCACGATGCCGTCATGATGGAATCACTGCTTGCATTTAAACGTGCAGGCGCTGATGGCATTCTGACTTACTTTGCACTTGAAGCGGCACGCTTACTAAAAGAAGCTAATAAATAATTCAATAAATCCTTACTGAGTTACTTTATAACTACTTTAGTTTTTCAATACATTATTTAAGCGCTCAATAAAACGCTGCGGTGGCATATAGCCAATCACGCGTTGCTCTTTTTGCTCTTCAGAGTTTTGATCAAATATCAGAATACCTGGCGGCCCGAATAAACCAAAACGTTTTAATAGGGCTTGATTGTCTGCGCTGTTTTTAGTGACATCAGCCTGTAATAGGACAAACTGCTCAAGCTCTTTACTCACTTCTGGATTAGCAAACGTGTTGATTTCCATTTCCTTGCAACTGATACACCAGTCAGCATAGAAATCCAGTAGCACCAACTTCTTCTGCTCCTTCGCTTTACTTAATTGTGTATCTAATTCTGCTGGAGACTGAATCACCACAAAAGCAAGTTCTCCCACCTGGTGGATGACCTGGCCATTGATTGTTTTCGCGCTTCCTACAGCATCATTTTTCTGCAGCAATGGTGAAGCAATCCAAGCCGCGGTAGCAACCAATAGAACGCCCAAAGTACGTTGCAGCCAAATCATCCAAATGCCAGTAGATGGAATCAAAATCCGAGCTTCCACAGCAATAAAGAGCAATGGCAGGCCCATTCCTAGGGCCATGACGAAGAGCAGACCTGCGCCCAGGCTCATAGACCCAGTTTGAGCAATAAAGGCTAGTACGCCCGCTAAGGGGGCAGTAATACAGGGGCTGGCTACCAAAGTAGAAATACCACCCAAAGCAAAGGCACCCAATAGGCTGCCGCCCTTTTGGCGCCCAGCCAACTTATCGACCTGTTGATGCCAGGATTGTGGCAAACGTAAGTCATAAAGACCAAACAAGCTGCCAGAAAGCATGAGGAGTAATAAGGCAAAAGTAGCCAATGCAAAGGGGCTTTGCAAAGCCCTCTGCACGCTTCCACCTAGAGCCGCCATTAATACACCGGCTAAGGCATATACCAACGCCATACCCAATACATAGGCAAACGCCAGGATGCTTGCACGGCCCTTTGAGATGGCTTTACCAGCTTGAGTACCAAAGATAATGCTCGACAGAATCGGCAACATGGGAAGCACACAAGGTGTGAATGCCAAAGCTAAACCCAAAACAAAGAAAGCTAGAAATAAATAAGCGGTAGAGGTGCCCTCTAAAAAACGACCGATAGCATTAACGTCATCACGTTCACGCCATAGATCAGTGAGACTAAATTCAGTATTTTTTGGAGTTGCTTGAATTTGCGCACCCTCCAAAACCTCCGGTATTGGAGCAGCCTTAACGCCGGGCCCAGTTAGCAAAAACTTGAGGGTCATTGGGGGATAGCAAATACCGGCTTCAGCACAACCTTGCAGCGTGACTTCGACGTGCATAGGCCTACCAGCAGTAGGTTTGGTGTCTAGCAACACCATGAACGGCTGCTTATAAACCTGCAATTTTTTCTGAAAAGTTTCATCAAACTTTTCAATACCAGCGGGCAACATAGGTCTTATATTTACAAGTTTTTCAGCATCAGCGCCGGCCTGAAATTTGAGTGATTCCTGGTAGATGTAATAGCCTTTGGTAGGTAAAAACTCTACTTCGATTTGATTCGAATTTTCTAACCAAGTAGCCTCTACTCGAAAAGCTTTTTCTGGAGGCAAAAAATCTTGCGCAGCCACTACCTGCGCAGCAAAGAGTAAAAATAAGGCGAAAAATTTCACAAAGAGTGAATACATTCTCATGACTATGAATTTACCTCAGACTGCACCCATTTGCCGTACTGCTCCTCATACTGCTTAGGCGTGAAAGCCAAAATCTCAGGCAAATCATATGGATGGGTACTTTGAATGAAAACAGAGATGTCATGCCACTTTGCATTTGTTGTTTTTGCTGACAGCAAAATCTCTTGCTCCTCGCAAAGCTTACCTTCCCAGCGATACAAAGAGGTAACACCCTGCTGAATTTGTACACAGGCAGCTAGACGAGCCTCTAGCAAGGAATTAGCCAAGGTTTTAGCAGCCTCCAGATTGGGGAGACTAGTTACCACAACTAATATGGCATCTAAATTGTCTTGGGGATTCTGGGGCATGCTGTACTTATAACCTGATAAATGAAAAAAGCCAGACCGAAGCCTGGCTTTTTAAATAGCTATGAAGCTTAAGCCTCTTCAGCTACAACTGCTGTTTCTTCAACTTCTGGGCGATCTACCAACTCTACCAAAGCCATCGGTGCATTATCGCCATGACGGAAGCCGAACTTCAAAATACGAAGGTAGCCACCTGGACGTGTTGCGTAACGTGGACCGAGTTCTGTGAAGAGCTTGGCTACGATATCGCGATCACGTGTGCGATTGAATGCTAAGCGACGATTTGCTAAGTTATCTTTTTTACCCAAGGTAATTAAAGGCTCAACAACCATGCGCAATTCTTTTGCTTTTGGCAAAGTCGTTTTAATGACTTCGTGCTCCAAAAGAGAATTGGACATGTTGCGCAGCATCGCTAGGCGATGTGATGATGTTCTATTTAGTTTGCGTAAGCCGTTTCCGTGACGCATGATGCTTCCTTTCTAATTATTTCTCGAGGTTAGCTGGAGGCCAGCTTTCGAGTTTCATGCCAAGACTTAAGCCACGTGCCGCTAATACGTCTTTGATTTCATTCAAAGATTTGCGACCTAGATTAGGCGTCTTCAACAATTCATTCTCTGTACGTTGAATCAAGTCACCGATGTAGTAAATGTTCTCAGCCTTCAAGCAATTTGCAGAGCGAACTGTGAGCTCGAGATCATCAACCGGACGCATCAACATTGGATCAACCATTGATGAGCGGCTTGGTGCTAAATCACCAGAAACTTCGCTGCTTTCGAGGGCTGCGAATACAACTAATTGATCAACCAAGATGCTAGCTGCTTGACGAATAGCTTCTTCAGGAGATAACACACCGTTTGTTTCGATAGTCATTACTAAACGATCGAGGTCAGTACGTTGCTCAACACGAGCAGACTCAACAGCGTAGCTAACACGGCTTACTGGGCTGAATGAAGCATCTAACACGATACGGCCAATAATCTTAGTTGCTTCGTCGCTGTACTGACGTACGTTACCTGGTACATACCCACGGCCTTTTTCAACCTTGATCTGCATATCCAACTTACCACCAGCTGACAAGTGCGCGATCACGTGATCAGGATTCATGATTTCTACATCATGTGGCAAATCGATATCTTTTGCCGTAACAACGCCTGGGCCTTCTTTACGCAAATTGATAGTAACTTCATCACGTGACTGCAACTTAAATACGATACCTTTGAGGTTCAACAAGAGGTTTACTACGTCCTCTTGCACTCCATCCAATGTGGAGTACTCATGAACAACACCGGCAATAGCTACTTCAGTTGGCGCATAACCAACCATCGAGGACAACAGTACACGACGTAATGCATTTCCGAGTGTGTGGCCATAGCCACGCTCGAACGGCTCCATAACAACCTTAGCTTGGTTGGCGGTAAGCGCTTCAACAGAAATAATCTTTGGCTTGAGCAAATTTGTTTGCATATTTTTTCCTTGAGAGTGCCTAATTAGCGTGAATACAATTCAACGATCAAACTTTCATTAATTTCACCGCTGATATCTTCGCGGTCAGGCACTTGCTTAAATGTTCCCTCTAGCTTGGCTGCATCAACTGAAACCCATGTAACAGCTGCCATTTGTCCAACCAAATTGAGTGATTCTGTAATACGCGCTTGCTTCTTCGCTTTTTCACGAATAGCAACTACATCACCAGGTTTGACCTGAATTGATGGAATATTGACAGGGCTACCATTGAGCAAAATTGCACAGTGAGAAACCAACTGACGTGCTTCAGCGCGTGTTGAACCAAAGCCCATGCGATACACCACGTTGTCTAAGCGTGACTCAAGCAACTGGAGCAATGTTTCACCAGTATTGCCCTTACGACGCTCTGCTTCTGCGAAGTAACGACGAAATTGACGCTCTAGTACGCCATAGATACGCTTAACCTTTTGCTTTTCACGCAATTGATTACCGTAATCAGACGTTCTTGAGCCAGATGTACGACCATGTTGACCAGGCTTAGTATCTAACTTGCACTTGTCTGACAGGGCGCGACGTGCGCTCTTTAAAAATAAGTCGGTACCTTCCCGACGTGCTAATTTGGCCTTAGGCCCTAAGTAACGTGCCACGATGCTTTCCTTTCTTTGCCGCAGTCTTACGACCGGCGGTGAGTTCGCCCTTTAAATCAGGCGAACAGTGGGCTTTAATAAAAAACTACTGAAACTGTTGTACTGCCAACTTCCAAGCTTAGATACGACGACGCTTAGGAGGACGGCAACCATTGTGTGGAACTGGAGTTACGTCTTGAATCTCAGTGATCTTGATGCCTAATGAGTTCAATGCGCGAACTGCTGATTCACGACCTGGGCCTGGGCCTTTGATCTGAACTTCCAAATTCTTGATACCGCATTCAATGGCTGTCTTACCAGCAACCTCTGCAGCTACCTGAGCAGCAAAAGGTGTTGATTTACGTGAGCCCTTGAAACCCTGGCCGCCAGAAGTTGCCCATGAAAGCGCATTTCCTTGACGATCAGTGATCGTAATAATGGTGTTATTAAAAGAAGCGTGAACGTGTGCAATACCGTCAGCAACGTTCTTTTTAACCTTCTTACGAGCGCGCTGTGAGGCGGCGGAAGCGGATTGTTGTTTTGCCATGTCAATAAACTTTCTTGATTATTTCTTCAGTTGCACGCCAGACTTACGTGGGCCCTTACGGGTACGCGCATTAGTCTTAGTACGTTGACCACGTACAGGCAAGCCCTTACGATGACGCACACCGCGATAGCAACCTAAGTCCATCAAACGCTTGATGCTCATTGTTACTTCACGACGAAGGTCACCTTCAGTAATGAATTTACCTACTTCATCACGCAACTTTTCCAAGTCGCCATCAGTAAGGTCTTTTACTTTTTTGTCGATTGCAACACCTGTGGTCTCACAAATTTTGCGTGCACGAGTTGTGCCAATGCCAAAAATTGCTGTTAAACCGATAACAGTATGTTGATGATTTGGGATATTTACCCCAGCGATACGTGCCATGAGATTTCCTCTTAATTAACCAGATCAGCCTTGACGCTGCTTATGACGTGCGTCTGAAGAACAGATCACACGCACAACGCGTTTGCGCTTAATGATCTTGCAATTTCTGCAAATACACTTAACGGATGCTAAAACTTTCATAACTCACCTCTTAAAAATAGGTACAACTTAATCTTTACTTCGCGCGGAAAATGATTCTGGCGCGCGTTAGGTCGTAAGGAGTCATCTCCACCGTTACCTTATCTCCCGGCAAAATACGGATGTAATGCATCCGCATCTTTCCAGAAATGTGCCCCAGAACTACATGTCCGTTTTCTAGCTTTACACGAAACATCGCGTTCGGCAAATTCTCAATAATTTCTCCCGCCATCTGAATTACATCGTCTTTAGACATTCAGTTAAGCGCCCATCTTAAAGTTGGCTTTTTTCATCAAAGAGCCATACTGCTGTTGCATGACAAATGACTGAACTTGAGCCATGAAATCCATTGCAACAACCACAATAATCAACAATGAAGTACCGCCAAAATAAAACGGCACGTTGTACTTCAATACTAAGAATTCTGGTAATAAACAAACCAAAACCATATAAATCGCACCAGCTAAAGTTAAGCGCACCAGGATCTTATCGATATAACGCGCCGTTTGATCACCTGGACGAATACCCGGAACAAAGGCACCGCTCTTCTTCAAGTTCTCAGCAGTATCACGGCTGTTAAATACCAGGGCGGTATAGAAGAAGCAAAAGAAAATAATCGCTGCTGCATACAAAATCGTATATACAGGCTGGCCTGGAGCTAATGTAGCTGCCAAGTCCTTAATAATTCTGCTAAACATATTAGTCGGCTCGCCCGATGTAAACCAGCCAGCAATCGTTGCAGGGAACAAAATAATGGAGGAAGCAAAAATCGGAGGAATAACGCCCGCCATATTTAACTTCAAAGGGAAGTAGGAAGACTGGCCACCGTAAACCTTGTTACCAACTTGACGTTTAGCATAGTTCACCAAAATACGGCGTTGTCCACGCTCTACAAACACTACGAAGTAAGTCACTGCGACGCAAATAACAACGATTAGCAATGCTGAAATAATGTTCATTGAACCAGTGCGAACCAACTCTAACAATCCTGCTAAGGCGCTTGGTAATCCAGAAACAATGCCGCCAAAAATAATGATAGAGATACCGTTACCCAAACCACGTTCGGTAATTTGCTCGCCCAACCACATCAAGAACATTGTTCCGGTTACTAAAGTAACTACCGTGTTTAATTCGAACATCCAGCCTGGGTTAATTACCAGACCTGGCTGCGCCTGAAGCGCAACTGAAATACCCAAAGCTTGGAAAGTTGCCAAGAGTACAGTGCCATAGCGCGTGTATTGAGTAATCTTGCGTTGGCCAGCCTGACCTTCTTTTTTCATAGCCTCTAAAGTAGGCACAACAATCGTCATTAACTGCATGATGATCGATGCAGAGATATAAGGCATGATTCCCAATGCGAAAACGGTGAAGCGCGATAAAGCGCCGCCCGAGAACAAGTTAAACATTCCCAGGATGCCATCTTTTTGACCAGAAAATAACTGCGCTAATTGGTCTGGATCAATACCAGGGACAGGGATATGAGCACCCAAACGGAACACGAGCAAAGCCAACACCAGGAAAATCAAGCGTTGGCGTAATTCGCCAAACTTGCCACCTGTTGCTGCAGTGCTTGCGTTATTGGTAGGTGCTAATGCCATATCTACTGAATAGTCTTATTAAGCTAATTCAACCAATTTGCCGCCAGCTGCTTCAATAGCTGCTTTTGCGCCGGCAGTTGCTGTGATGCCCTTGAGGGTTACAGCAATCTTGATTTCACCAGTCTTGATAACTTTAATTGCATTGATTTGCTCACCAGCAAAGCCGTGGGCTCTCAATACTAACAAGTCCACTTCTGGCAAATTGATTTTTGCTAAGTCGTTCAACGTAATTTGACCAACATGACGACGTGTCAAGGACACGAAACCACGTTTTGGCAAACGACGGTACATAGGCATTTGGCCGCCTTCAAATCCGACCTTATGGAAACCGCCTGAACGGGATTTTTGACCTTTATGACCACGGCCAGCAGTTTTACCAAGACCAGAACCAATGCCGCGACCAACGCGACGACGGTTTTTCTTGGAGCCTTCTGCAGGTTTGATTGTATTGAGTTGCATATTCTTCGCCTATTTACTTGCTAGTTATTAGCCAACGACTTTAACTAGATAAGAAACTTTATTAATCATGCCGCGAACAGCTGGAGTGTCTTCCAATTCAGAAACTGAATTGATGCGACGAAGGCCTAAGCCTCGTACAGTTGCACGGTGGCTTTCGCGTGTACCGATCAAGCTGCGTACTAATTGCAGTTTGACTTTGGAGTTAGATGTTGTCATTTGTAGATTCCTAATCTTTTGGTCTTAGCCGAGAATCTCTTCAACTGATTTACCGCGCTTGGCAGCAATCTCAGCAGGAGTACTCATCTTGCTCAAACCATCAATGGTTGCGCGAACCAAGTTGTATGGGTTTGTAGAGCCAAGTGACTTAGCAACCACGTTAGTTACGCCCATTACGTCGAAAATCGCGCGCATTGGGCCGCCAGCAATAATTCCAGTACCGTCTTTAGCTGGTGAAATCAAAACGCGTGAAGCGCCATGCTGACCAGTAACAGTGTGCTGCAAAGTACCTTTGCGCAAAGTTACTTTGATCATCTTGCGACGAGCTTCGTCCATTGCTTTTTGAACAGCAACTGGAACTTCTTTTGATTTGCCTTTGCCCATGCCGATGCGGCCATCGCCATCGCCAACTACTGTGAGTGCAGCGAAGCCGAGAATACGACCGCCCTTAACCACTTTAGTTACACGATTGACAGCGATCATCTTCTCGCGAAGACCATCATCACGCTCTTCGTTTTGCATCTTAGTTTGCATTTTTGCCATGTTTTTTCCTAAACCCTATTAGAACTTCAGGCCGGCTTCACGCGCAGCTTCAGCTAAGGCCTTAATACGGCCGTGGTAACGATGACCGGAACGATCAAACGCAACATCAACAACGCCTGCTTTAACAGCACGCTCAGCAACTAATTTGCCAATTTGTTTTGCCGCTTCAGCGTTGCCGCCGTTTTTGATCGCTTGGCGCAAATCTTTTTCCATTGTTGAAGCAGCTGCTACAACTTTGGTTCCGCATGGGCTATAAACCTGAGCAGAAATATGTGCGTTGCTACGGATAACTGTTAAGCGATTTGCCAATGCTTCGGCAATGCGAATACGAGTCTGCCTAGCGCGTCTTTGTCTGGATTCGTCTTTATTCATTTTCTAATCTCGCTTACTTCTTCTTAGTTTCTTTCAGATGCACAACCTCATCCACGTAGCGAACACCCTTGCCTTTGTATGGCTCTGGTGAACGGTATGCGCGAACTTCAGCTGCGACCTGGCCAACTTGCTGCTTGTTGGAACCTTTGATAATGATTTCAGTTTGAGTTGGAGTCTCAGCCTTTACACCCTTTGGTAGGTTGTAAATAATGTCGTGTGAGAAACCTAACTGCAATTTCAATGTTTCACCTTGAGCAGCAGCACGGTAACCAACGCCTACCAAGCTGAGCTTGCGCTCAAAGCCAGCAGTTACGCCAACAACCATGTTATTAACCAAAGCGCGGGCTGTACCTGACTGAGCACCAGCTTCTGGTGAGTCGTTATTTAAAACAACTGTCAATACGCCATCTTCTTGTTTCAAACCAACAGAAGGATGCAAGTTATGTGTCAAAGTACCCAATGGACCTTTAACAGTAATGTTTGCACCGTTGATACTGATCTCAGCGCCCTTAGGAACTGTAATTGGTGATTTACCTACGCGGGACATATTTCGCTCCTTAAGCTACGTAGCAAATAACTTCGCCGCCCACGCCTGTTGCACGTGCTTTACGGTCTGTCATTACGCCTTGAGGGGTTGAAATAATTGCAATGCCCAAGCCATTCATTACTTCTGGAATGTCATGACGGCCTTTATAGATACGTAGACTTGGTGTTGATACACGGTCGATACGCTCAATAACAGGACGGCCTGCATAGTATTTGAGATCAATGTGGAGCACTGGCTTAGCTGCTTCGCCTTTGATTTCAAAACTTTCGATATAGCCTTCATCTTGCAACACTTTTGCGATGGCTACTTTAACTTTTGACGACGGCATCAAGACTACGGGTTTCTGCACTGCTTGCGCATTGCGGATCCTTGTCAACATGTCGGCGATTGGATCGCTGATACTCATGAGTTCTCCTAATTCTTTCGCCGCTTACCAGCTGGCCTTGGTTAAACCGGGGATTTCGCCACGGAAGGCGATTTCACGAATCTTGCTACGAGCCAAACCGAACTTACGGAATGTGCCACGTGGGCGACCGGTTAATGAACAACGATTTCTTTGACGAATCGGGCTTGCGTTACGTGGAAGTGCCTGTAGCTTCAAGCGAGCTTCATAGCGCTCTTCATCGCTGCGTGATTGATCAGCAATGATAGCTTTAAGTTCGGCACGCTTAACAGCGTACTTCTCTACAGTTTTTGCGCGCTTATTCTCGCGCTCAATCAGGGATAGTTTTGCCACGTTAGCCTCTTAATTGCGGAAAGGGAATTTGAATGCTGCCAACAAAGCTTTTGCTTCTTCGTCGGTTTTAGCAGTCGTCGTAATACTGATATTGAGACCACGGAGGGCATCAATTTTGTCGTATTCGATTTCAGGGAAAATGATCTGTTCTTTAACGCCGATGTTGTAGTTACCACGGCCGTCAAATGCTTTGCCAGAGATACCGCGGAAGTCACGTACGCGTGGCAATGCAACAGTAACGAAACGATCCAAGAATTCGTACATGCGTGCGCCACGCAATGTCACCATGGCACCGATTGGGTAACCTTGACGAATTTTGAAGCCTGCAATCGCTTTTTTAGCTTTAGTTACAACTGGCTTTTGGCCTGCAACTTTAGTTAAATCACCAACTGCATTTTCGATAATTTTCTTGTCGTTCACAGCATCGCCCAGGCCCATATTCAGGGTTACTTTGGTGATACGTGGAACTTCCATTACTGACTTGTAACCAAATTTGGCGATCAAATCAGCAACGACTTTAGCTTGATAGTGTTCTTGAAAACGTGTGCTCATAATTTCTCCGTGCCCCTTATGCGCTTAAAGTTGCGCCAGTGGTTTTGAGGAAACGTTGCTTTTTACCGTCCACGAGTTTGATACCAACACGTGATGGTTTGCCGTTACCGTCAACCACAGCCACATTAGAAATGTGAACAGGCATCGTCTTGTCAATCATGCCGCCAGTAACACCGGCAGCTGGATTTGGCTTAACGCTCTTTTTATAAATGTTTACGCCTTCGATCACTAATTTGTTCTCGAGAACGGCAGTAACAGTTCCTTGCTTGCCCTTATCGCGGCCAGTCAACAGAACTACAGAATCACCTTTACGAATCTTTTTCATATCAGCCTCTTAAATAACTTCGGGGGCGAGAGAAACGATCTTCATGAACTTTTCAGTACGCAACTCGCGCGTTACTGGTCCAAAGATACGTGTGCCAATTGGCTCTAACTTAGCGTTGAGCAATACCGCAGCGTTGCCATCGAACTTAATCAATGAACCATCTGGACGGCGAACACCCTTAGCAGTTCTCACTACTACGGCGTTATAAATATCACCTTTTTTTACACGGCCACGTGGAGCAGCGGACTTTACAGTCACTTTGATGACATCACCGATACTGGCGTAGCGACGCTTAGAGCCGCCCAATACCTTGATGCACAAAACTTCACTGGCGCCTGTGTTATCGGCAACCTGTAATCTACTTTCGGTTTGTATCATTTCTAATCCCCAACTTATTGGCCAAAGGCAAACAGTCTTGGTTCCGTCTATGGGTTTTAACGAAAGCTAAAACCCGGAATTAATGAAAAACACTGCTTCTCCAATAAAACCAGAGAAGCCTTCTATTCTACTACGTAAAACAGGGATTTGGGAAGAATCTTCGCCAAAATCCCTAATATTTCTTTAAATACCCTTTGAAGCCTCAACTAAACGGGTCACAACCCAAGATTTAGTGCGTGAAATTGGCTTAGATTCAGCAATTTCAACGGTATCACCCATCTTGTATGTGCCAGCTTCGTCATGAGCATGGTACTTTTTAGATTGGCCGACATACTTACCAATCACTGGATGCTTTACTTGACGCTCTACCAAAACCGTCACAGTTTTTTGCATTTTGTCACTAACAACGCGGCCCACAAGGGTGCGGCGCAAGGGTTTAGATAATTCTGTCATATCCCTTTTTCCTTATTTCTGTGCAGTCTTTTGGGCGATAAAAGTCTTCACACGAGCAATGTCGCGCTTATTTTTACCCAATTGGCTGGTATTTGTTAGTTGCTGAGTGCCTTTTTGCATACGGAGCTTAAAACCGGTCTTTAGCAACTCGGTTAACTCTGTATTCAATGCAGTCAGATCTTTTGCGGCTAATTCTGTATTTTTCATAATCTCTATCCCAATCAGCCTAAGTGGCGAATTACGAAAGTGGTCTGTAAAGGCAACTTAGCAGCAGCAAGCTTGAAAGCCTCGCGCGCCAATTGCTCGTCAACACCGTCCATCTCGTAGAGCACTTTGCCTGGTTGAATTTCAGCTACGTAGTACTCTGGATTACCTTTACCGTTACCCATACGCACTTCAGCCGGTTTTTGTGAAATTGGCTTATCCGGGAAAATGCGAATCCAAATACGGCCACCACGTTTAATGTGACGAGTCATTGCACGACGTGCTGACTCGATTTGACGAGCAGTCAAACGACCACGGCCAACGGCCTTCAATCCAAAGTCACCAAAGGCTACAGAACTACCGCGTGTTGCCACGCCAGTGTTACGGCCTTTTTGTTCCTTACGATACTTGCGACGCTTTGGTTGTAGCATGCTTACTCTCCTGACTTCTGCGTATCTGCGGCAGGTGTTTCTACCTTACGCACACGCTTTACTGCTGGTTTAGCAGCAACTAATGGCTTGTCTGTGCCAGCAGCTGGTTTACGAGCAGCTGTTTTGCTTGGTGCACGACGAGTTTTCTTTTCTTCGGCGGTTGGCTCTGCAGATGGGGCAGCTACTTGAGCTTCTGCACCACGACCCAATGTGTCGCCTTTGTATACCCAAACTTTTACACCAATGATGCCGTAAGTTGTCTCAGCCTCAGAGGTTGCGTAATCAATATCTGCCTTCAAGGTATGAAGTGGAACGCGACCTTCACGATACCATTCGCGACGTGCAATCTCAGCACCATTTAAACGACCTGATGACATGATCTTGATACCTTGTGCGCCAAGACGCATTGCGCTTTGCATTGCACGCTTCATTGCACGACGGAACATGATACGTTTTTCGAGCTGCTGAGTAATAGAGTCAGCAATCAATTGCGCATCTACTTCTGGCTTACGAATTTCTTCAATGTTCACATGAACTGGAACACCCATACGCTTTTGTAATTCGCGACGGAGCACTTCAATATCTTCGCCTTTTTTACCAATTACTACGCCTGGACGTGAACTATAGATAGTGATACGTGCATTCTTTGCAGGACGCTCAATCACTACTTTGCTTACGGATGCATTCTTCAACTTCTTCTTCAAATAGCTACGGACATCTACGTCCTCTTTTAGCATCTTCGCAAAGTCAGTATTGTTTGCGTACCACTTTGATGTCCAGTTCTTCGTTACCGCGAGTCGGAATCCGGTGGGGTTTATCTTTTGGCCCATATTTTTCCTTAGTTACTCAAGGTCACGGTAATGTGACATGTTTGTTTTTCAATTTGATTGCCACGACCCTTAGCGCGTGCGGTGAAGCGCTTCAAGGAAGTGCCTTTATCAACAATAATTGCTGAAACCTTGAGCTCATCAATATCAGCACCCTTATTGTGTTCAGCATTGGCCATTGCAGACTCAACTACTTTTTTCACAATGAAGGCAGCTTTCTTGGGGCTGAAATTCAAAATGTTAATTGCGCGCGAAATTGGCAAACCACGAATTTGGTCAGCGACCAAACGTGTCTTTTGCGCAGAAATGCGGGCGCCTTTGTGAATAGCTTTAACTTCCATCATCATCCCCTTACTTCTTTGTTACTTTCTTGTCAGCAGCGTGACCTTTGAAAGTACGGGTCAAGGCAAATTCGCCTAACTTATGACCCACCATGTTTTCTGATACATAAACCGGAACGTGTTGACGACCGTTATGAACAGCAATTGTCAGACCAATAAAGTCTGGAAGAATTGTTGAACGGCGTGACCATGTTTTGATCGGTTTTTTGTCTTTGTTGGCTTGTGCGACTTCAACTTTACTTACTAAGCTGGCCTCGCAAAATGGGCCTTTTTTAGCTGAACGTGTCATATCTATTTATCCTTATCGCTTAACGTTTTTGACGACGCTGAACGATCATCGAAGTTGTACGCTTATTGCGACGTGTGCGATAACCTTTGGTTGGTGTGCCCCATGGGGATACAGGTACACGGCCTTCGCCAGTTCTACCTTCACCACCACCATGTGGGTGATCTACTGGGTTCATTGCCACACCGCGAACGGTTGGGCGAATACCACGCCAGCGATTTGCACCAGCTTTACCGATAACACGCAAGCTATGCTCTTCGTTACCAACTTCACCAATAGTGGCGCGGCACTCAATCAGAACACGGCGAACTTCGCCAGAACGCAAACGTACTTGAGCGTAAACACCTTCACGAGCTAACAATACTGCTGAACCACCAGCGGAACGAGCTACTTGAGCTCCCTTACCTGGCATGATTTCAACACAGTGAATGGTGCTACCAACTGGAATGTTACGAATCGGCAGGTTGTTACCAGACTTGATTGGAGCTTCTGAGCCACTCATCAATGCCTGACCTACTGTCATGCCTTTTGCAGCAAGAATGTAGCGACGCTCACCATCAGCAAACACGATCAATGCAATATTTGCACTGCGGTTTGGATCGTATTCCAAGCGTTCAACTTTTGCTGGAATGCCATCTTTGTCATTGCGTTTGAAGTCAACAACACGATAGTGATGCTTATGACCACCACCTTTATGACGGGTAGTGATGTGACCATTATTGTTACGACCCGCTTTTTGGAATTGTGGCTCTACTAACGCTGCAAAAGGCTTACCTTTATGCAGGTCAGGATTTACCACCTTGACCATTGAACGGCGACCTGGTGAGGTCGGTTTTGTTTTCATCAAAGGCATGATTAATTCGCCTCCGCTTCAAAGTTAATTTCTTGGCCTGGTTTCAAGCTTACATAGGCCTTCTTAGTGTGGTCACGACGACCTTCAAAACGGCCATAGCGCTTAGGCTTACCTTTTTGATTCACGATTTGAACTGAGTCAACTTGCACTTTAAAGAGCAATTCGACTGCTTGTTTTACATCGCTCTTGTTTGCGTCGCGAGCTACTTGGAAAACTACTTGTTCGTTTTTCTCTGCAACCATAGTGGCTTTTTCAGAGATAACCGGTCCAAGTAGAACCCTCATTAGGTTGTGATCGTTTTTACGGACTTGGCTCATTTCAGCAACTCCTCAATTTTTGCGATCGCAGCTTTGCTTACCAATACTTTTTTGTATTGAACCAAAGCTAATGGATCAGCGTGCTGTGGCTCACATACAGCAACTTTATGTAAGTTACGTGATGCCAAGTACAAATTCTCGCTAACCTGATCAACAATAATCAAGACTGAATCCAATCCCATTGCTTTAACTTTGTCAGCTAAAACTTTAGTCTTTGGAGCGTCAAGAGAAAATTGATCAACTACATTCAAACGACCTTCGCGTGCTAACTGAGACAAAATAGATCTCATACCAGCGCGGTACATTTTCTTGTTTACTTTTTGGCTGAAATTCTCTTCTGGAGAATTTGGGAATATACGGCCACCTCCACGCCACAGCGGGGAAGAGCTCATACCAGCACGTGCACGACCAGTACCTTTTTGACGCCAAGGTTTCTTGGTTGTGTGCTTAACTTGCTCACGGTCTTTTTGTGCACGGTTACCACTTCGTGCATTTGCCTGGTAAGCCACTACAACTTGGTGTACCAATGCCTCGTTATATTCACGTTCGAATACTTCTGGTGAAGCTTGTACGCCTGCACCTAAAGTACCGTTGTCTTGGAGAAGCTTAAGTTCCATATTCGCTCTCCTTATTTCTTCTTCAACGGTGTCTTCACCGCTGGAGTAACAATAACTTTACCGCCTGGGGCACCTGGAATGGCGCCTTTAACCATGATGAGATTACGTTCTGCATCAATGCGTGCGATGACTAAATTTTGAACTGTACGTGTAACGTCACCCAAGTGACCAGTCATACGCTTACCAGGGAAAACGCGGCCTGGATCTTGCGCCATACCGATAGAACCTGGCACGTTATGTGAACGTGAGTTACCGTGGGAAGCACGACCAGAAGCGAAGTGATAACGCTTGATGGTACCTGCGTAGCCCTTACCGATAGATACGCCTTGTACGTCCACTTTTTGACCAGCAGTAAATGCAGTGTCAGCAGGAATTACTTGTCCTGGTGTCATTTCTGCGATTTTTGCTGCATCTAAATGAAATTCATTAAGCCCGTTACCTGCCATCACACCCGCTTTAGCGAAGTGACCAGCCATTGCTTTAGTAACGCGAGTAGCTCTACGTGTGCCATGTGCCAACTGGATAGCATCATAGCCATCAGTTGCCTGGGTCTTGATTTGAGCGATTCTGTTGTCGCTCACGTCAATTACGGTCACAGGGATTGAATCCCCTTCGTCCGTAAATAGACGGGTCATGCCGACCTTGCGGCCGATTAAGCCTAAGCTCATATTCATGCTCCACGCCGACTTCGATTGGTCGGCAAAATTAATTTAAGTGATTTACAAGTAAAAGTACTTCTAAATCAATAACTTACAACGTTTTTAATGCTGATAAAACTAAGATTTTCGCCCAAATAAATGAGCGAAGCCTTAGATTCTATCCCGAAATGCCGATCTTGACAAGCAAAAAGACCGGAAATAACAAATTACTGCAACTTAATTTCGACGTCCACGCCAGCTGGGAGATCTAATTTCATCAAAGCATCTACAGTTTTCTCTGTAGGATCAACAATATCCATCAAACGGAGATGGGTACGGATCTCTAGCTGATCACGAGATGTCTTGTTCACGTGTGGTGAACGCAAGATATCAAAGCGCTCAATACGAGTTGGCAAAGGTACTGGACCCTTAACAACTGCACCAGTGCGCTTAGCTGTATCAACGATTTCAGCTGCAGACTGGTCGATTAAACGGTAATCAAATGCTTTAAGGCGAATACGAATTTTTTGGTTTTGCATATTAATTCCAAAGAGCGTTGTGGTGCTGCCACGTTATACATCTAAAGAGCTCGGTGACATCAGCAGCACTGATGTCACCGGTTAGCAAACCGCTAAATATTGTTTACTTCTACTGCTTAAGCCAAAATCTTTGCAACCACTCCGGCGCCAACAGTACGGCCACCTTCACGGATCGCAAAACGTAAACCTTCTTCCATCGCGATTGGCGCGATGAGTTTTACGGTAATCGTGACGTTATCACCAGGCATCACCATTTCTTTGTCT
>CALRYF010000006.1:0-76927 GCA_943372325.1 Polynucleobacter meluiroseus
CTATTTATGGTGATGGCCAGCAAACCAGAAGCTTTTGCTATGTCGATGACTTAATCGATGTCATGGTCAAAATGATGAACTCCGAAGATGGCTTTACCGGTCCAGTAAACATTGGTAATCCAGGTGAGTTCACCATGCTGCAGTTGGCCGAGACCATACTGAAGCTCTCCGGTAGCAAGTCTAAGATCATTCATCAGCCACTGCCATCGGATGACCCTAAGCAGCGCCAGCCAAATATCGAACTAGCAAAAGCTAAGCTTGGTTGGGAGCCAAAGGTCAACCTAGAAGATGGTCTTAAAGAAACGATTGCTTACTTTAAGAAGGTAGTAGGGTAAGTGGTGGGTTCAAGTTCTGCCAATACTGAAAAACGTTTTGATCGCATTCGCTCCTTTGTCCTAAGAGCGGGTAGAACTACCGCTGGGCAACAGCGCGCCATTGATGAGCTCGGCCCCCAATTTTTGCTGCCGTATCAAGCTTCAACTCTTAATTTAACTGAGGCTTTCCAGGGATCCAGTAAGCCAAAGATCTTGGAAATTGGTTTTGGCATGGGTGAGACAACCGCCAAGATTGCTGCCCTCAGAGCAGAAGATGATTTTCTGGCAATCGAGGTTCATCCGCCGGGTGTGGGCGCTTTACTGAAGCTGATTGGTGAAAATCACCTCACCAACTTAAGGCTCATTCGTCACGATGCCGTTGAGGTACTTGAGCACATGCTTGCGCCAAATTCTTTGGATGGCATTCATATTTATTTTGCCGATCCTTGGCATAAGAAGCGTCACCATAAACGTCGTCTCATTCAAGCTGAGTTTGTCCATTTACTAGTTTCTAGATTAAAGCCCGGCGCTTATTTGCATTTGGCTACCGATTGGCATAACTATGCTGAACAAATGTTGCTGGTACTGAATGCTGAAGCTAATTTGCAAAATACTTCAGTTGATTTTGTAAAGATAGAAACCTTCACTGCAGATGACATTACTAAACCTGGCGAGATCTTAAATGAATTTAAGCCTACCCTAGAGCAACTCAAGGCAGAGCATCTAGGTTATGCGCCAAGGCCAGACTATCGTCCAGTGACTAAATTTGAGAACCGTGGCGTCAAGCTAGGCCATGGGGTTTGGGACTTGGTTTATGAGAAAAATAAACCAAGCAACTAAAAATAAACCTAGCAAAGAATAAATTAGAAATCTGTAAAAAAGAAATCAATCAAAATACATTCATAGGCTTATAGGCCTGTAGGCCTATAAGCCAACGCAGACGTATTTCATCTCAAGGTACTCATCCATACCGTAGACGCTACCTTCACGTCCAAGACCAGACTGTTTAACACCGCCAAAAGGTGCAACCTCGTTTGACATTAAGCCAGTATTGACGCCAACCATGCCGTATTCCAGGGCTTCAGCTACTTTCCATACTCTGCCAATATCTCGGCTGTAGAAATAAGATGCCAAACCAAACTGACTATTGTTAGCCAGCTTAATGACTTCTTCGTCAGTTTCAAAAGGAATGATGGGTGCTACTGGACCAAAGGTTTCTTCATAGGTGATAAGCATTTGACTGTTTACATTAGCAAGAATAGTCGGCTCGTAAAAGTTTTTACCTTCAAGCGATTGTTTGCCGCCGGAGACTAATGTTGCTCCCTTGCCAATGGCATCAGCAACATGTTTCTTCACTTTTTCTAGGGCAGCAGTTTCAATCAGAGGACCTTGGGTGATGCCAGCATCCATACCATTACCGACTTTAATAATAGAAAGTGCTTTTGCGAACTTCTCTACAAATTGGTCATGAACCTTTTTGTGAACATAAAAGCGGTTTGCGCAAACACAGGTTTGGCCGGAGTTTCTAAATTTGGATGCCATGGCTCCAATAACAGCCGCATCAATATCAGCATCTTCAAAGACAATAAAGGGTGCATGTCCACCTAACTCTAGGGCGAGTTTTTTCACGGTGGGCGCACATTGTTCCATCAGAATACGACCCACTTCAGTAGAGCCTGTAAATGATAGGTGACGCACTGTAGGTGAGGAGCAGAGCGTTTTGCCAATCACAATCGATTGATTGGCATCCGCGGTCACAATATTAATGACGCCATCTGGGATGCCTGCACGCTTAGCTAGCTCAGCTAGAGCAAGCGCAGAAAGGGGTGTAAGTTCAGCTGGCTTAATGACGATGGTGCAGCCTGCTGCCAATGCCGGCGCAATTTTGCGCGTAATCATGGCGATGGGAAAGTTCCATGGGGTGATCGCTACACAGACACCGATGGGTTGCTTTAACACCATCAGGCGCTTATCGCTCCAAGTGGTTTCCAAGATAGAACCCTCAACACGCTTCGCTTCTTCTGCAAACCACTCCACAAAAGAGGCCCCATATACAACCTCTCCTGCAGCTTCGGCTAGTGGCTTACCTTGCTCCAGCGTCATGAGCTTTGCTAGGTCTTGGGTATTTTCAATAATCAAGTCAAACCATTTGCGCATAATTTGCGCGCGCTCTTTAGCTAATTTACTGCGCCATGCTGGCAGAGCTTTTTCGGCAGCAGCGATAGCAAGTTCAGCATCTTGAGTTTCAAGATTGGTAACGGTTGCAATGATTTCGTCAGTTGCTGGATTACCAACATCAAAAGTCTTTTTAGAGCCGACCCATTTACCATCTATAAACGCTTCTTCCTTGAAGAGGCTGGCATCTTTTAGCTGGCTACGAATATCGACTTTTTGCATGATGTTTTGACCTTAATGTGATTAAACTATTTTATCCCCCAATTAATAAAAAAGCCTCCAAGCGAAGCACGCTGGGAGGCTGAGTCTATTTTGAACTGGGAGCGGGTTAGCTTGACTGAGTTTCTGCGGTCCTGAGCTTCTGGGCTAGGAGGTCTAGAACGCCATTGACGTATTTATGGCCGTCAGTGCCGCCAAAGGTCTTGGCGAGCTCTACTGCTTCGTTAATAGCTACTTTATATGGCACTGAGAGGTCTATTGCTAGTTCATAAGTGCCAATCAGTAGTGCTGCATGCTCCACAGGAGAAAGCTCATTAATGGGGCGATCTAATGCAGGTGTGATGATGGCTTCTAATTCATCGGTACGGGCTAAGACGCCGTCAAAGATGCCCTGAAATAGCTCAAGCTGGCATCGACGGAAGGCTGGATCTTCGGCAAGCTGCTTGGCAATAGCAGCGCCATTGGGAATGCTACCAGCACGACGCATCACTAGACTTTGATAAACACCCTGAAGCGCGTATTCGCGAGCGCGGCGACGCGGGGTGAGCGAGCGCTTTGGCGCTGGCTTCGCTTCTTTGCCAGCTTGTGTGGATTGTGGGTTAAGTGGGTTCTGACTAGAGTTGGACATGCGAATTATTCTTCTTCACTCGAGTTGATTTCAATATCGATATCAGGAGTGAGTGCTAAAGCTAAATTAGCCATCTCCACTACTGCTTGAGCACATTCTGCTCCCTTTACCTGCACCCGCGCATGTGCCTGTGCATCGGTATCGCACGTGAGCACGCCATTGGCGATTGGCAAGCCTGAGTCAATGGAGATGCGTGTAATGCCAGCAGCAGACTCATTAGAGACCAGTTCAAAGTGGTAGGTCTCCCCGCGAATGACTGCACCCAAAGCAACTAAACCATCAAACTCGCCAGTCTCTACCAGTTTTTGCAGAGCAAATGGAATCTCAAGCGCTCCGGGTACGGTCACAAGTTTGATATCTGATTGACTTACGCCAAGAGAAAGGAGTTCGTTGATGCAAGCATTTGTTAGGGCAACACAATGGTCTTCATTAAAGCGCGCTTGCACAACGCCAATACGTAGATCTTGGCCATTAAGGTCAGCTTCTAAAACGCCTACAAAATCATTAGTGGAGCTGGTCATATTCGTTCTCTAAAAATATTGAATATCTGAATGGATCTTAGGGGGCAATCGGAATTACTGGGGAGTGTAAGGCTTATAGCCAGTCACTTCGAGTTTGTAACCAGAAAGACTTGGAACAGGGTTTGGATTTGCCAGTAAACGCATTTTGCCAACACCAATATCTTTCAAGATTTGGGCGCCAATGCCATAGCTTCTGAAATCTGTTTTTCTGGCTAATGGTTTTTTAACTTCTTCATGCGACTGATTGAGTTTCTGAAACTGGGCTAACCAGTCTTGATCATTTGGAGCGGCAATACCAGAAGCATTCAGAAGCACTGCCACCCCTGCTGGTGCTGAAGCAAGCTCTTCCAAGGCTTTGGCTAAGGGCCAAGAGTGGGTGCTGACATTAGAGTCTAAGAAGTCTAAAACAGTAACAGGCTCATGTACGCGCACTACGGTTTCTTGAGACTCAGTTGGTTTGCCATGAACCAAGGCGATGTGTACACATGAGCTTGGAGTATCGCGATAAATAATGCCCTGGAATTTCCCCCAAGGCGTAATGAATTCTCTAGCACCTTCGCGCACCACAATACTTTCATGTTGGCTACGATATTGAATGAGATCTGCGATGCTGCCAATTTTTAATTGATGCTCTTTGGCAAATTCGAGAAGATCAGGAAGACGCGCCATACTGCCATCGTCTTTCATGATTTCGCAAATCACGGAAGTTGGCGAGCAGCCAGCCATTGCTGCTAAATCACAACCTGCCTCTGTATGACCCGAGCGAATTAAGACACCACCTGGCTGAGCCATGAGCGGAAAAATATGACCTGGTTGAACTAAATCACTGGGCTTGGCGTTTGGAGCAACCGCAGTCTTGATAGTAAGTGCACGATCAGCTGCTGAGATGCCAGTAGTTACACCGCTTGCTGCTTCAATAGAAACGGTGAAGTTGGTTCCCATTGAGGTGCCGTTATCGCGAACCATCAGTGGAAGATTGAGTTGTTGGCAACGCTCGCGCGTCAAGGTGAGGCAAATTAAGCCACGACCATGTTTTGCCATGAAATTCACTGCTTCGGCAGTGACATGGTCTGCGGCCAAGACTAAATCACCTTCATTCTCACGATCTTCTTCATCGACAAGAATCACCATCTTGCCAGCACGGAGCTCGGCAATGATTTCTTCGGTGGAGGCAAGGGTATTTGGCATAGCCCTCTATTTTAAGCGCAGGACCTACTTGTTGTTCAGTCCTACCGCAATATCCCGTCTTTCTGACGGCAAGTGCCTTGGGTATGGGTTTTGACTTTGAACCCACCCTTTGAAAATAAGGCATGTCAGCTAGTAAACAACCCAACTCTGAATTCGTGTCTGGAAACCCCCAAGGATTCATCTTGTTAGAGGTTTTAGTGGCGATGAGCATGATTTTGGGGGTCTGGATGGCATCAGTGGGGACTTATCAGCACCTCGCCTTAAAGCTAGTCCAACAAGAGACTAAAAGATCTCAACTGAGAAAGGAATTCGATGCCTTTGAAATACAAGAGATGGTTAGAGCCAATCTCAATCAATCTAGGAGCGGCCTAAGTCATGACGCTACTCGAGTGCCTAGTCGGAATCGCTCTATGCGCGCTATTACTCAACCCTATATTGCAAACAAGCGCTGATTTGGTAAGCAAGCAAATTGACTATGAGAAAAAGCAATCATTAGTTTCTGAAGCTGATCGAGCGTTTGAACTAATAGGACGCGCCATTCATATAGCAGGCTATCGCAATATTCAATCTAAAGCCCTAATAAGAAGCAATGTAGGAAATAAGAAAAGTAAAAATTTGTTTCTAGAGACAGAAAAAGGAACTGGTTTTCGAGGATCTGATGCATTGACTATTCGCCATGAGTTATCAAATGGCGTTGATTTTGATTGCATAGGAAATACCATCACCAAAGAGCGCACTAACAATGATTTAGCGCTACAAGGATTTTTAGTGGATCGACAAGCAGGAATTCCGAAAGGGAAAAAGGTGAACGGTGGTTCACTAATTTGTCAGTCACATGATCGTCAAGGGCGCATACAAAATACTACTCTGATGAATGGTGTAAATGGCCTCTTGATTGAAGAGATCAATAACGCTCAAGTCCAATCTGTAAAGGGCCAAAGACTGTTTAAGGTAAAGCTGCAAATGACCGATGGGGTCAAGCTAAACCTAGACCTGGAGCGTACTTTTTCCACTAGGAACCTCTTGTGATTCTGGCTTGGGTGATTTCACTGCTCTTGCTATGCTCCTCGCTCATCACGTATTTGGAGAGACTGAATGCATTGCGCATAGTAGAGGTCAATACTATTGCAATAGCTCAGAAAAGTTTCATTGCCTCTGAAAGGGCGATATTGGAATGTGAGCAAAATCTAAATGCGCTTGCAAATCTGAAAGAAAACGCTTGCATTATTCAATCGGTAGGAAAGAATAGTTGGCTGATTTCTAGTAAAGAAAAACCAGTAATTCAGATTGGCATCATCATGGATGAAAAAACTGGTACTGCAACACGTGTTAACTGGCGACAAGTCTTTGAATAAATTCATTCAATACTTAAGTCGAAAAATTAATCAGCAGTCTGGGTTTAGTCTGTTGGAGTTAATGGCAGTAGTTTTGATTATTGCGATTGCCGCCATGATGACAATGCCTCTATTGCAAGCACAAATCGCAGCCCGAGAAATCGAGACCATCGCCAGGAGGTTTATTGCCCATGCTCATTTTGCACGTCAGCAAGCACTGCATTTGGGGCAACCCGTTCAGCTCGTACCAAGCTCAGGGGATCAATGGGAGGCTGGCTGGGTGGTTAAAAGTGGATGCACTGGAAAGTTAGTGAAAGCGGATTGTGTTGATAAGCCCTGGTTTTCTCAGGCAAGTATTGACCCTATTTACTTCAAAGGGGGTGGTAAGCAATTCATCGACCCTAATACAGGCAAGAGGGGGATTTTGTTTAATGCGGCTGGCGCTGCAAAAACAGCTCAAGGCGGCTTTGTGGCAAATCGATTGATCTTGGGTCATGCCAGGGTTCTTGGGCTAGAGCGCCAAATGATTTTGGGTAGTGGAGGGCGTTGGCGTATTTGTGATCCAGCTAGGGATACAAAGCGCTGCCATTGAATGGTTTAATAGACCCCATGCACAGCGCAGTTGACCACCAGTTCATGAGCGAGGCCTTAGCCGAGGCTCAAAAAGCACTTTATTTGTCCAATCCCAACCCTAGGGTGGGTTGTGTCATCATTAAAGACAACCTTGTTATTGGAAAAGGTTTTACACAGAAGTTGGGTAGCGCTCACGCTGAAGTGCAGGCATTAGCAAACGCGCAAATGCTTGGCAATGATCCTACTGGATCAACTGTATATGTCACTCTTGAGCCCTGTAATCACACAGGGCGCACACCCCCTTGCGTAGATGCCTTGATCGCTGCTAAACCTGCTACTGTTTTTGTAGCAATGCTCGATCCCAATCCTTTGGTTGCGGGCAAAGGATTGGAACGCCTGAGGGCAGCTGGAATCACAGTGCATTGCGGGCTAATGGAATCAGAGGCGCAAGCTTTAAATCCAGGATTTGTTTCACGCATGACCCGTGGCCTACCTTGGGTGCGTATGAAAATTGCCGCAAGCTTAGATGGAAAGACTGCGCTGCCAGATGGTCGTAGTCAGTGGATTACTGGACCGCTTGCTAGAGCAGATGGTCATCATTGGCGGGCTCAAGCGTGTGCCATTGTGACAGGTGTAGGTACCGTGAAAGAAGATGATCCGAGTCTGAATGTGCGAGATGTTCAAACTGAGCGTCAACCCTGGCGCATCATCGTGGATTCCAAATTAGAAACGCCACCTACTGCAAAAATATTGAATCATCTGAATCAATCCGGTGTCATCATTGTCTGCGCCAGTCTCGAGAGTACTGAAATGCAGAAAAAAGCCGCGGTATTTACTGAACGCGGTATTGAAGTGATTGCTATGGCCAATGCATTTGGCAAAGTAGATCTGCCAAAATTATTTTCATATCTTGCCAAAGATCGTGAGATGAATGAGATTCATATTGAATCCGGCTTTAAGCTCAATGGCTCAATGCTTAGAGAAAATTGTGTAGATGAGTTATTGCTCTACTACGCACCTTTTTTTATGGGCGATGGTATTGGTATGGCGAATGTCTCTCCTCTTAGCACTTTGGAGGATAAGCGAGCATGGAAACCCATAGATCAGACACTATTTGGGCCTGATCTACGCCTACGCTTAATCAAGAATTAACCACTAAAATCACTCTATGTTTACTGGAATCATTACTGCTGTTGGTCAAATTAAAAGCGCTCAAGCGAAGGGCGATGGCTTGCATTTGGTGGTTGAGGTGCCGGCAGGGTATTTAGATGACGTGGTTTTGGGTGACAGTATTGCTATCCAGGGTGCTTGTATGACGGCAACCCAAATAGATAAAAATTGTTTTTCTTTAGATATCTCTCGCGAGTCTCTTAGTAAAACGGTTGGCCTTGATAAAGTGGCTCCAGTAAATCTAGAAAAAGCCATGCGCCTTAACGATCGCTTAGGCGGACATTTAGTGAGTGGACACGTAGATGGAGTGGGTAAGGTGGCACACTTTGCTCAAGTCGCTAATGATGCTTATGGCTCATGGCTACTTCGTATTGAGGCGCCAAAAGCATTAGCGCAATACTTGGCTTACAAAGGTTCTATCGTCGTAAACGGTGTATCGCTCACAGTGAATCAAACTGAAGACACAGCAAGTTCTTGCATTATTGATATCAACATCATTCCCCATACTTTACATAACACTACGCTGGGTAATTTGAAGCAAGGCGATGCTGTGAATCTTGAAGTGGATTTAATTGCGCGTTATGTTGCGCGGATGCTTAATAAAGATATCTGAGCTAGGTTTATGAAGGAAATAATTTCAATTTATAACGATCTTGAGTATGAAGCAGCATTGAATGAGGCGTCTCGTTTTTTTGATAATCCACCTAAACTTGAAAGCCAAGAGGCTATGAGATTTGAGTCTTTGCTTAAATTAATCGAGGCCTACGAATCTGTAAATTATGTAATTTGATTCTGTTGTGCATGGCTAGGGCTTTAAAATACAAGATTGATTATTTATTCTTCTGATAGCGAGTCGGATCAGTCACATTAGCTTGCTTAAACCCTTGTTGCCTTAAGCGACAAGACTCACACTCTCCACAGGCTTCACCCAAATCATTGGCTTGATAGCAAGATACTGTTTGAGAATAATCAACTCCTAGAGTGCTGCCCAGTTGAATGATTTCTGCTTTGGTAAGGCTGATGATGGGGGCGTGTACCCGAAAGCGATTCGCATCATTGATAGCCTCAACACCTGCTTTAGTAGCTAGGTTAGCCATATGCTCAAAAGAGGCGACATATTCAGGGCGGCAATCAGGATAGCCAGAGTAATCAACTGCATTCGCTCCGTAGAAAACATCTAGACCACCTAATGATTCTGCCCAGCCTAAAGCGAGTGATAACAAAATAGTATTGCGAGCTGGCACATAGGTAACAGGGATTTCTTGATCTTTCCCCGGGGTGATGGGTATCGCGATTGAGGAGTCAGTGAGGGCTGAGCCTCCAAAACGAGTGAGATCTAAATTCACCACTTCATGACGGGCTACGCCGATTTGCTTGGCAATATGTTTGGCTGCCGCTAGTTCTGAAGAATGGCGCTGACCATAGCCTACCGAAAGTGCATAAGGTGTGTATCCGAGGTCTTTAGCAAGCGCTAGGACAGTGGTGGAGTCTAGGCCTCCAGAAAACAAGATTACTGCTGGAGCACCTGATTTACGGGGTGCTAGGGATGCAAATGCAGCGGATAACTTAGACATGCTTAGAGGTAGACGATGAAGTGCTTATGAAGTGATTACGAAATGCTTACTTTGTGCCAGCAATGAGCTGCTGCGCTTCTTTAGCGGCTTCAGTATCGGGGTACTTAGTAATGATCTCGCTAAATGTCTTTTTGGCTGCAGCTTTATTGCCACTTTCTAGTTGAGCACTTCCTAAAGTCACCATGGCCGCAGGAATACGGGGATGGTCAGGATAGTTCTTCATTAGATTTTGTAGTTGCTTAATAGCCCCAGCGTAATCTTTATTGGCATATTTGCTGTTACCACTCCAGTACAGCGCTAGTGGTAAGTAAGGGCTTTTAGGATACTTAGATGCGAATGCTGAAAATCCTTCATCTGCTTTCTTAAGGCTGCCTGTTTGAAAAGTTTTCAAAGCATCGTCATAGGCTTTTTTCTCACCCGGTTGAACTGTGCCAGTAACGCCTTCAATGGTTGCGGTCCGTGGTTCAAAATTACCTAGGCGATTATCCAGATCCTGGTAATAAGTCTTCTGACTATTGTTGATATCCTCACCTTGTTTTTCAAGCTCCTCAACCTTGCCACGCAGAACGGAATTCTCGGTTTTGAGTTTATCGATTTGTCCTTGCAGCTCAAGCTGGGTGGTGGCAAGAGACTTGCGGAGATCTAGAATAGCTTTGCGTGCTTCATCATCGGAGAAGAGTGCCCAAGCACTATTGGACCCGCTTAAACAAATGAAAGCGGCACTTAAACAAAACGCTCGTGAGAGCGTTTGTTGTACTGAGTGAGAAAGCATCTTCATTTAGTTCGTGATGTAGACAATATCAGCGCGGCGGTTTTGTGCCCAGGCTGCTTCGTTATCACCTTCAGCTTTTGGCTTCTCTTTACCAAAACTCACTGCTTCCATCTGGTCATCAGAAACACCCATCAAGTTCAGTGACTTACGAACTGCGTCTGAACGACGTTGACCTAGTGCCAAGTTGTATTCAGCTGTACCACGCTCATCAGTATTGCCTTGAATAATGACCTTCTGTTTTGGGTTGGCCTTCAAATAGCTAGCGTGAGCAGAAAGCATTTTTTGGTATTTAGTCTGAACAGTGTATTCATCAAAGCCAAAGTAAACACTCTTATCGAAAAGCGGGCTATTAGGATCATTCCATGGCTGCGAACCAAATTTGCCGCTGCCGCTACCGCCGGCATTAGCAGCATCAGTGTCATCCAATTTCACACTAGAACATGCTGACATGAGAAGTGCGGTGGCGCCAATGATGGCGAATGTCGCTGCGCGACGTGCGATAGAAATCTTCATAATCTTTCCTTTTTCCTACAGACTAAATGACAAGTTAACCAATAAAAACCGCTCCATTGGAGTCAATACTTAATATTATGCCCCCAAGATCTGCCTATTTGGCGATAAATGACTTTATGCGTCAATCTAATTACCAGTTTTCATGTGCTTTTTTCCTCAAATAAGGTAAAATTATTCCTCAAATGAGGATTTAATGATGCCTAACGTGATTGCAAGAAAAGTAACTACAAGTCCTGCTCCAAAAAAGCGTGTGGGCGTCAGTCAGATTGATCTCTCATTTGCCCATATTTACCAAGTCGAACCTATCGATCGTATTAAGTTAATTCGCAATGGGATTCCTGCTCGATATATCAATGTCATTTCTGATTCGATGGGTATTACAAAAGATACGTTATTTAAGTTCTTGAATTTACCTAAATCCACTATCGACAAGAAATCAGTTGCAAACCAAGTATTACCTATTGAGCAAGGTGAGCGTTTAATTGGTATGGCTAAGTTGGTTGGGCAAGTAGAGTCAATTGTTTCTGAATCGGGGAACCCTGATGGCTTCAATGCTGCTAAGTGGGTGGCTCAATGGCTGGAAAAACCTTCTCCAGCTTTAGGTGGTGAGAAGCCCTCAGCCTACTTGGATACCGTGTCCGGACAAGAGATGATTTCAGACCTCCTCGCGAAAATTCAAACTGGAGCGTACGCATGAGTGTTCAAGCTGTTTGGAGGATCGCAGTTGATACATCTACATTTAAAGCGGATGACCTGAGTGGTGAGGGTGCTAAAAAATCAGGGGGCAGATGGAATAAAAAAGGAACGCCAGTTTTATATACCTCTGAATCGATTGCCCTTGCCTGCCTTGAAACCTTGGTACACATCAATGCACAAGGATTGCCTTTGAATCGCTATCTTGTTCGAATTGATATTCCAGCAAAGGTATGGGAATTAGCCAAGAAGTTCAATATGAAAACTGCCGGCAGCGGTTGGGATGCTTTGCCTGCAGGAACTGTCAGTATTGAAAAAGGTCAAAGATGGTTGCAATCAAATGCAAGCGCTTTGTTGTTTGTCCCCTCGGTCATCATTCCGCAAGCAAGCAATGTCTTGATTAATCCACTTCATCCAGATGTAAAGCTGATTAAGGCTAAGAAAATTGAGAAGTTTTCTTACGATCCACGTTTGGTAGGCGAGCCTTTAGTGCAAGCTTAAACCCGTTTAATCCATAAATGGACCCCAGGATGGCTGACGTACATCAGATCCTGGAATACTAAGCACCTGTTTTGAATTACCGTCGACAGAAACGGCTGCCAATACTCTCTTACCACCCACCTTGGTGGAGTAGAGAACATAGCGACCGTTGGCAGCAAAGGATGGTGATTCATCGCTAGTACCATCGGTGAGGGCCTGAGCATCACCGGTAGCCAAGTTCAGAATGTACAAACGATATGCACCACCGATATTGGCAATGTAGGCTAAATATTTGCCATCTGGTGAGATGCGAGGTGAAGTCACAAAACCTTGTTTAAAGGTAACGCGTTTGACACCTTCCGCTTGCTCACCATCTGCACTCATGCGGTAGATTTGCGGATTACCACCACGATCGCTCGTGAAGTAAATGTAGCGACCATCGGCTGAATACTGTGGCTCAGTATCAATCGTATTGCCACGAGTCAGGCGCTGCAAACCAGTGCCATCGGCATTGATGCTATAGATCTGGGTATTGCCATCTTTAGATAATGAGATGGCTAATTTTTTGCCATCCGGTGACCAAGCTGGCGCACTGTTATTACCCTTTTGATTTGAGAGAGAAATGCGACGACCGGTTGCAAGTTCATGAACGTAAATCACTGGCTTGCGATCTTCAAAAGAAACATAAGCAACTTTCTTGCCATCTGGTGACCATGATGGAGAAATAATCGGCTCACCGCTGTTCATGGCATTGCGAATATTTTGACCATCAGCATCGGAGATCACGAGGCGATAGCGCTTGCCATCCTTGATGACATAAGAGAGGCGAGTAGAAAACACGCCACGTTCACCTAGCAATTTAAAGATGATGTCATCTGCAATCTTATGGGCGGCAGCGCGCAAATTATCGGCGCTTGAGTTCAGGTTTAAACCACCTAGACTTAAAGATTTACGAACATCAAATAGTTTGTAATGAATCTCAAATTGAGAGCCGTTCTGTACTACAGATCCCACTACCAGAGCATCAGCACCGCGCGCTGCCCAGGATTTGAAGTTTGGTGTACCTTCATCACTTTCAACAGCGTTACCGTTTTCAGTATTTTTAAAGTAGCCACTACGCGCTAGATCTTGACGAATGATTTCAGTAACGCTGGTGGGTAATTTATTCTCATCCTTAAAGCGCATTACCGCGATGGGATAGAGTGATTGACCAACGCCAGTGATTTCAATATTCATCTGCGCCAGCGCAGGGGTGGTGATGCTGATGCATAGCGCAAAAATGACTAAGCCAACAGAATTCAGCTTAGATATCAATCTCTGTAGCTGTCGTTTCGCTATTTGCAACATGCATTAATCCTTGGGTTTAAAAGTCAGTTTTACTTCGCGTTGTGGAATTTTGCCATTGTCGTCTTTTGGCAGACTCTCTGCACGTGAAAGTGCGAGTAAGACGGCACGGTCCCAGCTGGCATTACCACTAGAGGACTGAATGCTAGTGCTTAAAATAGCCCCATCTGGTGCAAGGTTGACCAGAATGACGGTAGCCGGGTTGCCGCTGATGGATTCTGGGTTAAAGACGATTAATGGTTTGACTTTCTTAATGACTTTATCGGTCCAGCCCGGAGGTGCATTGCCTCCACCGCCAACACCACTACCTACTGTGCCACCGCTACCACCCTCGGCACCAGCTGCCGCGCGTAAGCGCGCTAACTGATCTGCGCGCGCTTTTTCAGCAGCAGCATTCGCTTTCGTTTCGGCGGGCGATGGTGTTTTTGGAGCTTCAGCCTTTTTGGGCGGATCCTCTTTCTTCGGTTCTTTTTCTTTGACCTTCTCTTTTGGTGGGGGAGGCTTAACTACTTTTGGAGTTTCTTTCACTTCTTTTTTTGGCGGCTCTTTTTCAACCTTCTTTTTCTTGATGGCGATATCCGCAGCTTCTTCTTTTACTTCCGTTTTGAGTTCAGGTTCTGGTGGTGTTACTACTTGCGGAGCAGAATCCCAGAGTTCCACTTCAACACCAGAAGAGCTAGTGTTATTCCAGCTAATGCCAATTACCAAGAAGGCTAATAAGCCTAGATGAACTATTAGTGAAAATGTAAAGGCACGTTTAGTGCTTTCTGCTTTCGTAAATCGACCCCGTTCAAAAGGCGATACAGGTGATGGAAAAGTAGATGCGCTATTCATGGGCAATTAAAACAAGCCTTTAAGCCTTATTGGGTTTTAACGGCAAGGCCAACACGCTTCACGCCATTCTCTTTGAGTTTGGACATGACTTCCATTACGGTTTCGTATTTGATGGACTTATCTGCGGCAATCACAATCGGTTGATCAGCAGACTTTTCTGCTTGCGATCTTGCAAAAGCGCCGAGCTCAAACTTATTGAGTGTTTGGGTTGGGTCACCATCTTTTTTCACGATGACATTTTCATTGGCATCAATTGTTAAGAAGACCGGTGGTAGTGATTGCACTTTAGCGCCGCCAACTGTTGGCAGATTGACAACACCTGGATTGACCATCGGAGCAGTGACCATAAAGATCACTAGCAATACCAACATGACGTCGATATATGGGACGACGTTAATGTCGGACATTGCCCGACGTTTATTTTTGCGCAATGAGGATCCGGCCATAATTTTTTAGCGACCTGCTGTTTGACGCTGCAAAATATTGGTGAACTCTTCAATAAAAGTTTCAAAGCGAATGGAGAGGCGATCTACATCTGTAGCTGCGCGGTTGTAGGCCACCACTGCTGGAATCGCTGCAAACAAGCCAATGGCAGTTGCAACGAGTGCTTCGGCAATACCAGGCGCTACTGCAGCTAAGGTGGCATTTTGAACGTTAGCTAAACCACGGAAGGCGTGCATGATGCCCCAGACCGTACCAAAGAGGCCAATATAAGGAGAAACTGAGCCTACCGACGCTAGGAACGGCAGATTGGCCTCAAGGAGGTCCATTTCACGTTGGTAGGTAGCTTTCATAGCGCGGCGGGCGGCATCAATCTCTCGCCCCTTGGTGAACTCTTGCATGCCAGCTTCAAAGATGTGCTCTAGGACGGCATCGCTACGGGTATTGCGCTGGGCTGCCTCTAGAAGGGTATTGAGGTCGCCGCCGGCCCAAAAATCACGCTCAAAGCGCTCGGTATCTTGGCGGACCCCCCGTAAAACAGCGGTTTTCTTGAAAATAATGGTCCATGAGGCAATGGACATCCCCAGTAATAACAACATTACCAACTGTACTAATAGGCTGGCATTGAGGACTAGGGAGAGGAATGAGAGGTCTTGTGTAGAGGTCATGATGGATTTTGTATGATGTAGGTTGATTTTACTAAGTTAATTCACTCAGCAATCCAACTTCTTCAGGATTATTACCATGTTTGACCGTCAAAACACTTTAGCCAAGACCGATCCCCAGTTGTGGGCAGCCATTCAGAACGAAAATAAGCGTCAAGAAGACCATATTGAGCTGATAGCTTCTGAGAACTATGCCTCACCAGCAGTAATGCAGGCACAGGGCTCTCAGCTGACCAATAAATATGCTGAAGGTTATCCGGGCAAGCGTTATTACGGCGGTTGTGAATTTGTGGACGTGGCTGAGCAATTGGCGATTGATCGTGTGAAAGCGCTATATGGCGCTGAGGCAGCTAATGTGCAGCCGCATTGTGGCGCCTCCGCTAACCAAGCTGTGTTCTTGGCTTTCTTAAAGCCAGGAGATACCTTCATGGGCATGAGTCTTGCTGAGGGTGGTCACTTAACTCACGGTATGGCGCTTAACATGAGCGGTAAGTGGTTCAATCCAATTTCCTATGGTCTCGATAAAAACGAAGCGATTGACTACGAGCAAATGGAGCGTTTGGCGCGCGAGCATAAACCGAAATTAATCATTGCCGGTGCATCTGCATACTCACTCGTAATCGATTGGGAGCGCATTGGTAAGTTGGCAAAAGAAGTGGGTGCAATTTTTATGGTGGATATGGCGCACTACTCTGGTCTGATTGCTGCTGGTGTTTATCCAAACCCAGTACCCCATGCTGACATTGTTACCTCTACAACCCATAAGAGTTTGCGCGGTCCACGTGGCGGCATCATCTTGATGAAGGCGGAACATGAGAAAGCGATTAACTCTGCCGTGTTCCCAGGCTTACAGGGCGGCCCTTTGATGCATGTGATTGCTGGCAAGGCAGCAGCCTTTAAAGAGGCTCAAGAGCCTAGCTTTATCGATTATCAAAAGCAGGTCATTGCCAATGCAAAAGCACTTGCAGAAACATTAATTGCGCGTGGCTTGCGGATTGTTTCTGGCGGCACAGATTCACATGTGATGTTGGTAGATCTCCGCGCTAAGAAAATGACTGGCAAAGAGGCTGAGCGTGTTTTAGGTGAAGCGCATATTACTTGCAACAAAAATGGTATTCCGAATGATCCAGAAAAACCAATGGTGACTAGCGGCATTCGTTTGGGTTCGCCTGCGATGACGACCCGTGGATTTAAAGAAGCCGAAGCTAGACAAGTCGGCAACTTTATTGCGGATGTTTTAGATAACCCAAATGATCCGGAGAATATTGCTAAGGTGCGTGCACAAGTTTCAGAACTCACTAAGCGCTTCCCGGTTTACGGTTAAGCAATAAAAATTAATATTAGCTAAAGAAAAGAGCCCTCATTGCGTTGTCCCTTTTGCCATAACGAAGATACCCAAGTACTAGATACTCGGGTATCTGACGAGGGCGATACTATTCGTCGCCGTCGCCGTTGTGCCAAATGCGATAAGCGCTTCACGACTTATGAGCGTGTAGAGCTGGCTCTGCCTGCTATTGTGAAAAAGAATGGCAGTCGTGTGGAATACAGTCACGACAAGTTGGCTAGCTCTATCAAGCTCGCCTTACGTAAGCGACCCGTATCCTCAGATTCTGTCGATGAATCTATTGCTCGCATTGAAGAAAAACTACTGAGCCTTGGTGAAAAAGAGATCCCTAGCGAGCGCGTAGGCGAGTTAGTGATGCGTGAGCTCAAGCGCTTGGATAAAGTGGCCTATATTCGCTTTGCTTCGGTCTACAGAAGTTTTGCTGATATCGAATCTTTTGAAAGCGCTCTCAAAGAGCTCAAGTAAGCGAACTGCTATAAAACGACTTCCAACCCTTTTCGTTCAATTAGGGATAGAAGTTTGAGCGAGGGCCCGCTGGGACTTTTGTCTCCTGCCTCCCACTTTTGAATTGTCGATAGGCTAGTGTTTAAAGTTAATGCAAATACCGCCTGACTTAAATGGGTTTTGGCACGTAGGCGCTTAATGCGCGTAGGAGTCATAGGTTCTACATCAAGGTTCTGCAGGGCCTCGAATTCATCCATACTTTTTTTAGTAATAACTCCAGACCGATGAAGACCCGCCATGGTTTCTCGCATTTCCTGAATGATGCGGCTGCTCTTATTTTTCGTCATCATGCTTCACCTCTCCTAGTTCCTTGCTCTCTATTGCGATAGTAATTTCACTATCTATCAGATTTAGCAATCTTTTTGATACTGCTTGCAAATAGACTAGCTCATCTCGGCTTATATTGGACATTTCATTTTTAGCAAATCCATAGATAAAGAACCAGCGCTTCATCAATTGAGTTGCTACGATTACTCTAGCGCCAGATCTTTTCCCTACACCCGTCAACCCAATACGTTTTTTATAGGTATTTAAGCCAAGATCAGCGTCAATAAGTCCTTGCTCCATTTCATCAATTGCACGTAATAAATCACAGTCATGAACCTTAAACTTTCCCATCCATTTTGCGAAAGATTTTGTTTTAAATGCACGCTTTTTTGTCATGCAAAACTATACCACTTGGTGGTATAGATATATTACCTTATTAGTTGAGAATGTAAAAGGGGTAATGTGTTGATGGCATTAACTTATTACATCCACATTGGCGTTGCCTACGAAGTATTGACAGGTACCAAAGGCAGAAGCTAGGCCACGATTTGAGACTGTGACAAAGGTAATTCATGCGCTCGGCATGAAACTCAGCGTACACGCCTAACTGATATTAGATTAGTTTTGCTTTCTCAGCGCACATCATCTTGATAACACCATCGATATCTGTCGGCTTTTTCCAGCCTAAAACGCGAATCGCTTTTTCTGGGTTGCCTACGCTAGAGACGATCTCATTGGGGCGAAAGAAGCTGGACTCAATTTCTACATACTTTTGCCAATCTAAATCAAAGTACTCAAAAGATTTAGCAACAAAATATTTCAGAGATTCTTTTCTACCGGTGGCAATCACAAAGTCATCTGGTTGATCGAGTTGCATCATGAGCCACATGGCTTCAACATACTCCGGTGCCCAGCCCCAGTCTCTAGAAATGTCTAAATTACCTAACTGTAATTTATCTAGTTGGCCAGCCTTGATCTTGGCAGCACCAGCAATAATTTTTTGGGTAACAAAGCGTTCTGGACGCAGCGGAGATTCATGGTTAAACAGGATGCCGGTACAGGCATACAAACCATAGGATTCACGGTAGCTATTGATGAGCCATTTAGCAGTGGACTTGGCAACAGCGTATGGGCTTAGTGGGGCAAAAGCAGTTTGCTCATTTGCTGGAGTATCGCCTGTGTCACCAAAGCATTCGCTAGAGCCGGCGTTATAAAAGCGCACTGGTTTGCTGAGTAAGCGAATCACTTCCAAAATATTGAGCGTACCAATGGCAATACTTTCGATTGCTTCAACTGGCTGATCGAATGAGAGGCCTACTGATGTTTGGCCGGCTAAGTTATAAATCTCATCAGGAGCTGAAGTTTGAATGGCATTAAAGACACTTCTGAAGTCATTAATCGAAACAGAGATTAATTTAACTTGAGAACGAATACCCAAAGTATTGAGATTGTTGAACGACGAGGCCATCACATCTCGTGATGAGCCCGTCACTTCATAACCTTTGGACAGAAGATGCTTTGCTAAATAGGCGCCATCTTGACCAGTGATGCCAATAATTAAGGCTTTTTTAGCTGTCAATTTACCGGCCTTACTTGAATGCCGCAAAAATAGATGCGGTAATGTCTTCAACGCTGCCAGAACCGCTCACCTTGCGATAGGCTGGTGCTTTTACCTTATCAGTTGGACTGGCTTGTGCAGCCCATGAAGAATAGTACTCGACGAGTGGGCGAGTTTGGTCGTCGTATACCTGCAAGCGCTTGCGCACCGTTTCTTCTTTGTCGTCATCGCGCTGAATAAGATCATCGCCAGTCACATCATCTTTGCCTGCAACCTTTGGTGGATTGTATTTAATGTGATATGTACGACCAGAAGCTGGGTGAACTCGACGTCCACTCATGCGATCGATGATGGCATCAAATGGCACATCGATTTCTAAAACGTAATCCAGTGGAACGCCAGCATCTTTCATGGCTTGGGCTTGAGGAATGGTTCTTGGAAAACCATCAAATAAATAACCTTTGCTGCAATCCGGTTGAGTCAAGCGATCTTTAACAAGACCAATAATGATGTCATCAGAAACGAGGCCACCTGCATCCATAATTTTTTTAGCAGCAATACCGAGTTCAGTCCCCGCTTTCACGGCAGCACGTAACATGTCGCCTGTGGAAATTTGTGGAATCGCGAATTTTTCGCAAATAAACTGAGCTTGTGTGCCTTTGCCAGCACCTGGTGCACCTAGCAGAATCAACCGCATTGTTTTCCCCTTAGAAGAGCTGACATTGTCCCGTATTTTGTTGGGATCCTGGCCGCCTATTGCCTAGGATTATCCCCGAGAAGCCTCAAACTGCTCAGAGCTGACCCTATTTACCTAGGGGTGGGCTAGTAAACGCCGAACTCTTTCAAGGTCTTCCAAGGTATCTACCCCAGCTGGTGGAGCCTCAGGGGCAGTGTGAACCGCTATGCGGTAGCCATTCCACAGGGCGCGAAGCTGCTCCAATGCTTCAGCCTGCTCAGGGGGTGCTGGCTGGAGGCGGGTAAAGGCTTGTAAAAAGTCGGCTCTATAGGCATAGATACCTAAATGCCGTAAGTGCTCTGTTTTAAGACTATCTTGCAGATCTCTCACAAAAGGAATTGGTGCTCTTGAAAAATAGAGTGCCTCACCAGATCGATTAAGCACAACTTTCACCACATTAGGATTGTTGATTTCTGCAATATCGGTAATGGGTACGGCAACAGTAGAGATGGCACATTGCTGATGCTCTGCCAAAGTTCTAGCCACTTGATTAATCAGCTCAGGAGGAATAAGCGGTTCATCACCTTGCACATTCACGACTAATGCATTGCTGGGAAGTTTTAGTAATTGTGCGGCTTCTGCAATACGATCGGTTCCTGTAGGGTGATCTGCGCTAGTCAGTAAACACTCAATGCGATGTTCATCACAAGCAGCTTGTATCTCTGTTGAATCGGTAGCTACTACAACGCTTTGCGCAAGAGATTGCTGAGCGCGTTCAGCAACCCGAATCACCATCGGTTTACCGCCAATGTCTGCCAAAGGCTTGCGTGGTAAGCGAGTCGACCCCAATCTAGCTGGAATAACAACTAAAAATTCTGGGGATTGAGAGTTCGCGCTCATGAAGACAATAACTCAGCGATTAGGCAAGTTCATCAGCGCTTAGGCTACGAGCTTCATCCACCAGCATTACCGGAACATCATCGCGAATGGGGTAGGCAAGACGATCTGCTTTACAAATCAATTCATGTTTATCTGCATCTAAATGCAGTTGGCTTTTGCATAAAGGGCAAACCAAAATATCGAGCAGTCGTTTATCCATGATTTCTTTAAAAGGTCTATCTAAATAATGAGTCTAAATAACTAAAGACACAGTGTAGTGCTATGTGTGCCAAACCTACAAGGTATAGCGATACGGGTCAGGTCTTTGCAGAATCGATTGCAACCAGTCCGCTAGGGTGTCTGGCAAGGTAAGCGACATTGGTATCACCCAAATACGTTCATCTCTAATAGCAGAGCACTTCACAGCATCTTTTTCAGTAATGAGGATGCACTGGGCGTTTATCTTTTCAAAGAACTCGGGAGTGTAGGCAGCATGATCGGGCAATGGCATAGTTTTACCAGCAATCCCATGCTTTAAAAGGTCATCAAAAAAGCGTTGCGGATTACCAAGGGCTGCTACTGCGGTAATTTTGTTAGGTAAATAACTGTCTGCAATTGCCGCAAGGGTTTGATGATTATCTGGATTGATCAGTTGATAGGCATTACCCAGGCTCGCTTCAAGTGAGAATTTACGGCGGCCTAAAAAGTACTCATCCTGCCCCCCGAGTTTATGGGTACCCCCTTTTATTTTTCCAGTAGATAGGGTGGCATCACGTTCACGCGTAGCAGGCTCGCGTAATGGGCCAGCAGGTAATAAGAAGCGATTGCCTTCACCGCGTCCATCGCGCACGACAAATTCAATATCACGGCCACCTTCACGGGCAGGCCAGCGCGCCAGACCGCTATGTTGCAAACCATCATCGCTAATGATGACATTCACATCAGGGGAATGTTTCAGTAATGATTGAATGCTTTTCTGGCGCTTTGGAAAAACCCAAATCGGAAAATGATCGTGTGTACGCTTTGCAATTAAGACAGGCTCATCGCCAACTAAAATTGGATCGGAGCTGCTATTTACCTGTAATGGTGAAGTCTGGGAAGAGGAGCCATATCCACGACTAATAATTCCAGGATTCCATCCTAATTGCTGCAAGCCTTCTGCTAATGCAATCACGATCGGTGTTTTACCGGTACCACCTACACGGATATTGCCCACGATGATGATGGGCACTGGTGCAGGCTTTGGTTTAACTAGGCCAGTGTCTTGAATGAGTTTGCGAGCCCGCAATACCAAACCATAAAGCCAAGAGAGCGGCCATAGCAATAAGCTGGTTGGACCACGTCTTTCCCAAAACTGGGGGGCTTTACGGAAAAAAGAAAAGGACATTAAATTGATTTACTTTGATCAGCCATTACTTCTTGGTTTGACTACTAAAAACAATATTAGAGAGATTAGCATCGCGAGCCGCTTCCAGGGCGCTCATGACTGCTTGATGGGGCGCTTTAGCATCAGCGTCAATATTGACCTGCAAAGAGCTGACAACTTCTTTCTGATTACCTTGTCCGCTGAGCTGAGTGAGTGCGCTGCTGAGTTGTGAGCGATCCGTAACTTTGCCATTGATTGCGAAGCGACCATCACGACTCACAGCAATATGAATTTGTTTAACTTCCACCTGACTTTCATTGCCATTAGCGGTTGGCAAGGTAATCGCTAATTCTTGATAGCGCGTAAAGGTAGTAGAAATCATCAAAAAGATGAGCACCACCAACAGCACATCAATGAAAGGAATGAGATTAATTTCTGGCTCTACCTGTGCAGCGCTACCCCCAAGAGAAAATTTTCTCTTTGCGTGTGGATGTAGATCTAACCAACTCATTTTGCAGCACTAAGAGCGTCATTTGGATAGAGCTTCTTAAAAATCTGGCGTGTAAATTCTTCACACTCGCGTTGACGCTGATTTGCCATCGCGCGCAAACCACGCCAAGCAGCTAAGGCGGGAATCGCAATCAATAAACCAAATGCAGTGTTGTATAAAGCAACGGAAATTCCATGTGCCAGTTGTTGTGGGTTGCCAGCAGCGCCATTGACTACTCCTTGGCTGCCAAAGATTTCAATCATGCCTACTACGGTGCCAAATAAGCCAAGTAATGGGGCGACAGTGGCAATAGTTGCTAGCGCACCAAGGTAGCGGTCCAGTTTGAGCCAAGTGCTCTGTGCAGTAGCCTGTAGCTCTTCTAATGCAGCATCAGCATTGCTACCTGCTAATTTCTCTTTGAGGGCGCAAGCCAACAAGGGGCTTGCCGGAGAAAGATTGGCTAATTCCGCAATTTGTTGCTCAGAAATCGTGGATTTAGCGCCAACCATTTGATTTACAAGTGAAAAGACGCTTTCAAGACAATTTTTGGGAAAAATATGTATTTGTCTTAGATACCAAGCACGCTCTAAGGCGATAGCCAGACCCAAAATAGAAATAATAAGGAGAGGCCAAATAGGCCAGCCAGCGGATAGTAAGATGGAGTACATAAGCTCAGTACTTTAGCTGAATTAAAAAGCCTGTTTCAGAAAGCTAGCCTGTGGATAACTCTGTGCAAAACTTTTTTGAATGGGCGCTCTAAGTCCTTGATTGATGGTGATCTCAGTTATGAATTAATTTAATTGTCGTTTTTGGCTTAGATTAATTATGATATAAATCAATGACTTAGTAGTTGTATGTTGGATTTATGAGACGTTTTGGGTCAGTAATTACTTACTTATGAGCATTCAACCTAGAGTGAATCTGTATCTGTGGATATTTATTGGCTTCCAAGCCAGATAGCTGTGTAATTAAAGAGAAAAAATGTCGGAAATATCAAGGGAAATTCTGAGTGTTGGCGACCTAAACCGCGCCATTGCTGCCTCTTTAGAGGACCGGTTTGACGCCGTATGGGTGAGCGGGGAGATTTCTAACTTTAAGGCTTATGACAGCGGGCACTGGTACTTCTCATTGAAAGACGAGGAAGGACAGATTCGCTGCGTCATGTTCCGTGGCCGCAATGGCCAGGTTGGGTTTATGCCTCAATCGGGGGATTTGGTAGAAGTTAGTGCCAGCTTAGGAATGTACGTCCCTCGGGGGGATATTCAGCTCACGATACAGACACTACGCCGCGCAGGAATGGGCGGACTGTACGAAGCCTTTCTAAAGCTCAAAGCCAAATTAGCAAAAGATGGTTTATTTGATGATGAGCGTAAACGCGAGATACCAAGCCATCCAAGATCGATTGGCATCATTACATCACCTCAAGCAGCAGCGCTGAAAGATGTCTTAAGTACTTTGGCAAGAAGAGCGCCGCATATCCCGATAGTGATTTACCCAACCTTGGTTCAGGGTCCTGATGCGCCTGCTGGAATTATTGCCGCACTCAAGGCGGCTGAAAAAGAAAATGTAGTCGATGTGATTTTGTTAGTACGTGGCGGTGGCAGTATTGAAGATCTGTGGGCATTTAATGATGAACAACTCGCCTATGCAATTGCAGAATCGTCTATACCGGTTGTCAGTGGTGTTGGTCATGAAACTGATTTCACGATTGCAGACTTTGTTGCTGACTTACGCGCTCCAACACCGACAGGGGCTGCTGAGCTGGCAGCACCCCGCCGTGATCAAATGCTGCAAGAGCTGGATGCCATCATGCAAGCCTTGCTACAGCGCATAAACCAACGGGTTGAGCGTGAAGCGCAAACCTTAGATCAATTAGCACTGCGCTTAAGTCATGCTTTGCCCAATCCGGACCGGATGCGTGAACAAATCCAGGGATGGCAGCAGCGTTTAAATCAGGCTTGGTCAGTTCGTATGGATAATTGGAAGCGCAATCAATCGCATTACCAGTCTCAGATAGAAATGCTTAATCCACAGCGTACCCTAGAGCGTGGTTATGCGGTCATACTGAGTAAAAACAAAGAAGAACTGCATGCAGTGAGAAATCCTTCTGAGTTAAACGCGCAAAATAGTTATCAAGTGCGGTTGGCCGAAGGTCAAGCAGAGGTACAGTTTTCAGAAGTAGGGCAAATTGAAAATGAGTGATATGCAGCAGCTGATAAAAAAATCGACAGCATTACTATGCGTAATATTCTCTGCGGCAATGCTAACTGGTTGTCCAAGTAGCGGCAATGGTAATAGTACTGTTATTAATGGTGTCGTAAGTACTGGCGGGGGATCAACGCCAATTGCCATTAACGGCGCTACTGTGACAATTTATCAAGTGCAGTCTGGAATACCATCAGTAGTCACTCAAACTACCTCGAGTGGTGCGGGTAATTTTACTGTCAAGGTACCCAGTAATTCAGCAAATACGGCTTCCAATCCAATTACTTACTATGTGGTTGCTAGCAAGTCACCCAGCATTCAATTAATGGCAAGCTTGGGTACAGGTCCCTTAAGTGCGGTTCGTATTAATGAGCTGACTACCGTAGCATCAGCCTATGCATTTGCACAGTTATTTCGGGATGATTACTTAATTGCTGGTAGTGCATTGCCAATGAGCATTGCTGCCGGTATGGCAGAGAATTTAGTGTCTGCAGAATCTGGTTCGGCATCCACAGTGATTCAAACCTCTCCAAACGGATATGAGACGAACACTTGGAGTGCGCTCGGTACTTTAGCCAATGTCTTAGCAGGATGCACCCAAGGCATTGCTAATGCCTGCACTAATTTATTTGCTTTAACGCCTACAGCAAGTGGCATTACTCCCACAACCACCTTGCAAGCGATTGTGAACATTGCTCTTAATCCTGCAGTTAATGTCAGCGGTATTTATAACTTAGGCAGTGTGGTGACTAGTTATTCGCCAGCGCTCACCGCAAACCAAGGGCCGACTTCGTCTGCGCCTTTGCAAAAGCTCGATGCTTGGACCATGGCAGTTAAGGTCAATAACACTGGCAATGTAAGCTGCCCATTTGGCGGCCCTGCTAATGTGGCATTTGATGTCAATGGCTATGCCTGGATTAATAATAATGTGATTCAGGGAACACCAAATTCTACAAATTGTTTAGTAGTTCTAAAACCCAATGGTCAGCCAGCTAACGGACTTGCCAATGGATCTATTGCGACACCTACCTCACCCATTACTGGCGGTGGTATTTTAGGTTCTGGCTTTGGAGTAGCAGTTGATAAACTCGGATTTATTTGGTCTGGAAGTTTTGGTTGGGGTGACAATGTACCAAGCAGTGGCGCGGTAGCAAAACTGTCTTCAGTAGGTGTTCCTATTTCTCCTGCTAGTGGCTATACCGCTGGATTACTGCGAGTACAGGGTACTGCAGTGGATCAATCCAACAATATCTGGATGGCTAGCTATGGCAATAATGCTGTAGTAGTTTATCCAAATCAAACCATAACGCCGATCAGTTACGTAGATACCAATATCGAGCCGTTTGGTATGGCCATTACCACTGATGGCTATGCATGGGTGACGTATACGGGGTCAGATACCGTTTCAAAATTACGTTACAGCAACGGCGGGATCTCTAAATTATTTACAGTAACGCTACCGAGTGGCAGTAATCCCAAAGGCGTTGCAGTAGATTCACTGGGCAATGCTTGGGTAGCAGCAGGTGCAACCTCAACCGTATACGCGATTAATTCAAGCGGTACGATTGTAGGAACTTACACAGGTCAAGGTATCAATGGACCTTGGGGTGTATCGCTCGACGCTAAAGGAAACGTTTGGGTAGCCAACTTTGGGACTACAAGCCCTAGCCTACGCTATAGCATTGTGCAATTGTGTGGCGCGACGTCAAATTGTCCTTCAGGGGTCAGCATGGGAAGTGCAATTACTCCAAGCACTGGTTACACCTTACCTTCCGCCGGTAGTCAGGTCTTGCTCAATTCTGGTCAGCCTTTGTATGGAACAGGAGCTCCTCCTTCTTATTTGCCATTGATGCGCTTAACCTCAGTGAATGCTGATATGGCCGGAAATATTTGGGCGGCTAATAATTGGAAGCCTTCTGGTTTAAATGACATACTTTTAAATCCAGGTGGCGATGCTATGGTGATTTTTGTGGGTGTTGCTGCTCCAACTAAAGCGCCGAGTCTTGGACCTGCGCAAAGCCCATAAGCTGCATGGGTTACCCTAGTTATTATACAAATGCAACTTTGTATAATAACTAGCTTACAGAATGTTTGGCTCTACTTGTAAAGAGACACCAAACTTATCATGCACTTTATCTTGAATGCATTTAGCAAGGTCAAGAACATCTTGAGCGCTGCCGCCGCCATGATTCACAAGCACTAAGGCTTGTTTCTCATAAACCCCCACAGGGCCCATGCGTTGACCCTTAAAGCCGCATTGATCAATCAGCCAACCCGCCGCTAGCTTACGCTTACCAGCTACATCTGGATAAGACACCAAATCAACATAAGCCTTTAATAAAGTCTCGTATTGTTCAGCAGGAACAATCGGATTCTGAAAGAAGCTACCCGCATTACCGAGAGCCTTAGGATCCGGCAATTTTTGCGTGCGGATCTTACAAACTGCTAGGAAAATATCTTCAGGACTGGGATTGGTATTATCGGGAAACTGTTTCGCCAGATCAGCGTAATGAATGCGGGCTTGCCATTTTTTTGGAATTCTAAAAACGACCTTTGTCACGATAAATCGATTGGGATTTTGCTTGAAGTAGCTATCGCGATAGGCAAAGTGGCAGGCGTCTTTTGAGAGGGTGACAAAGGCTTGATCTTTCGCGTCGAAGGCTTCGATACGATCGATGTAATCCGCGATCTCAACACCATAAGCGCCAATGTTTTGAATCGGAGCTGCTCCCACAGTGCCGGGAATCAGTGCTAAGTTTTCAAAACCCGGTAGATCATTCTCGAGTGTCCAGGTAACCAGTTCATGCCAGTTAACACCTCCGCCCACAGCTAAATATCTAGACTCCTCATCGGTAGCAACGATTTCTTGACCGGCGATATTCATAAGGAGAGTTACTCCCGGCAGAACATTGGGAAGAATCACATTACTACCACTACCCAAAACTCGCCAGGCCTGCCTTTTCTCGCAAATTTCCTGCATAAGGCTTGGGATTTGCTCGGGTGCGGTAATTTCATAAGCTAGTTCTGCACTGGCGTCAAAGCCAAAGGTATTGCGGTGCTTCAACCCTAAATTCGGGGTTGATTTTGCGGGATGGAGCGCATTTTGAGCACGGTTCATGCCACAATCTTATTCGTAAAAGAATCTAGAGCGTATTTTTTGGGGCAAAGCCAATCAGTGGCGCCAAAATATCCAAGAAATAGGAAGATTACGAGAATTTTGAAGAAAAATATAAGGAGTAAAAATGCCAACATTTGACGTTGTATGCGAACCAGACATGGTTGAACTTAAAAATGCCATCGAGCAATCTAATAAAGAAATTACTAATCGTTTTGACTTTAAGGGTTCTGATAGCCGCGTAGAGCAAAAAGACGAGGTGATTATTTTATTTGGCGACGACGACTTTAAGTTGGGCCAAGTACGTGATGTGCTAATTAATAAAATGGCTAAGCGCAATGTGGATGTGCGCTACCTCAAAGATGAAAAAACAGAAACGATTGGTAGTGATAAGCGTAAGCAGACCATGAAGATTCAAAAGGGTATTACTTCAGACTTAGCTAAAAAAGTCGTGCGTATTATTAAAGATAGCAAGCTTAAAGTACAGGCAAGTATTCAGGGTGATGCAGTGCGCGTCACTGGCGCTAAGCGTGATGATTTACAAGAAACCATGGCACTGCTTAAAAAAGAAGTCACTGAAGCACCATTGGGCTTCAATAATTTCCGTGACTAATGCTGATCCTCTAAAAATAGCTCCAGCAAGCCAAGAGGCGATCGAACGCTTTTGTGATGCTTGCTGGCTAGAGGATGGCCTTGCTCAAAACAGCTTGGCTGCATACCGTAGAGACCTATTGCTATTGGCTCAGTGGCTTTATCAAGCATCAGGCTCTGATCTGTATGCCGTTACCGAAAAAGACCTTACGGCTTATATTGCGCATCGGCGCGCCGATAAGGCTACTACCGCTAATAGGCGCTTAACCGTTTTTAAACGTTTTTATCGTCACGCACTCCGAATCAATTTAGTGAAGAATGATCCGTGTATTGGCTTGCGCGCTGCTAAACAGGCACTTCGTTTTCCGAAGACGCTTAGTGAGGATCAAGTCACTGCACTATTGAATGCACCTGATATTGATACACCACTGGGTTTACGTGATCGCACGATGTTGGAATTAATGTATGCCAGTGGTCTACGCGTTTCAGAAATCGTCTCTTTAAAAACAGTTGCGCTCGGCTTAAATGAGGGCGTTGTCCGGGTTATCAATGGCAAAGGCGGTAAAGAACGTTTAGTACCATTTGGTGGTGAAGCAGGGCAGTGGTTAAGGCGCTATTTAGCGGAGGCGCGTACACTTTTGTTGGAGGGTAAAACTACCGATGCCGTGTTTGTAGGGCGCCATACCGGTACTGGCTTAACCCGTCAGGCTTTTTGGGCGCTGATTAAGCGTTATGCGACTGTGGCAAATATTCCGGTGGCGCTATCACCTCATACTTTGCGCCATGCATTTGCTACCCACTTACTAAATCATGGGGCAGATTTAAGGGTGGTGCAGCTATTGCTGGGTCATGCAGACATCTCTACCACCCAGATCTACACCCACGTGGCTCGCGAGAGGCTTAAATCAATACACCAGCAGCACCATCCTCGGGGCGCTTAATGGCTTTTGACTTTTAAGCTATTTTGCATAAGTGATTAAGATAGCGATATGACCTTTAGCCAAGATATTCTCCTGATTCCGCTCGCCTACTTAATAGGCTCCATTTCATTTGCGGTGGTGGTGAGTAAGTGCATGCGCCTACCTGACCCTCATTCTTATGGCTCTGGCAATCCGGGCGCTACCAATGTATTGCGAACTGGCAATAAGTTAGCGGCTGTGCTCACTCTGATTGGTGATGCTCTGAAGGGTTTCTTTGCAGTGATGTTGGCTCGTGTGCTGTTAGGTGATCAATCACTTACTTCTACTTTGAGTTCTTGGGTTTTATGTGGCGTAGTACTTGCAGTATTTTTAGGACATTTATTTCCAGTGTTTCATGGCTTTAAAGGTGGCAAAGGCGTTGCTACTGCTTGCGGAATTTTATTTGGCATTAATTGGATTTTGGGGTTAGCCACCTTGAGCACCTGGATTATTGTGGCAATGTTTCTGCGTTACTCTTCTTTGGCTGCTTTAGCTGCTGCAGTGTTTGGGCCAATCTATTTTGTGTTCTTGTTTGGTTTTCAGCCTATGGGCTTAGCACTCCTAGTAGTGTGCGCACTGCTGATTTGGCGCCATCGTAGCAATATTACTAATTTACTGAACGGTACTGAGAGTCGCATTGGCTCCAAGAAAACCCCATCATGACGATTGCTTACTACTGTGTTCTCTTTATGGGCTTATTACCTATCGTAGCTGCTGGTATTGCAAAAAAAGGTTTTGATGGTTATGACAATAGCGCACCAAGACAGTGGCTTGCTAAGCAAACCGGCTTTAGGGCGCGCGCTAATGCTGCACAAGCAAACTTGTTTGAGTCTTTGCCATTGTTCTTTGCCGCTGTCATCATCGCTTCGATTGCTAAAGCGCCACAAGACAGAATTGACTTACTGGCAATGGGCTTTGTGCTGGCTCGTATTGCTTATTTAATTTGCTATGTCGCTAATTGGCCAACAACCAGAACCATCGTCTGGTTTTTTGGAATTATTTGCGTAGTGGCCTTGTTTTTCCAGATTTAGGGGTTTTTGGGGAGATTTGCCCGATCTCTAAATGTGATATATCATTGCTATATCACATGCATACTGGACCTACTCCTTAAGGTATGTCTTGCATCCCCATCTATCTGGAGGCCCTAATGACCAGTATTGCTAAGTTATTTATGAGTGGACGTAGTCAAGCAATTCGTTTGCCAGCTAAGTTACGCTTTCAGGCTAAGCAAGTCCGCATAGAGCAAGTGGGCAATGCACTTTGGATTACGCCCGATGATGAGAGAGAGCACAATTTGGGTCAATGGCTCAGCTCCTTTTATCAACAGACTGAACCGCTGCCGGAGGATTTTTTGGAGCATCGGGATGACTCGCCTGCCCAAGAGCGTGATTGGACATAGATTGGCAAAGCAACAAAAAACTTTAGACACCAATATTTGTAGTTATATATTGCGTCGACATCCGCAAAAGATGTTGGAGCGTTTTGCTCAGCTAGAGCATGACGAGGTCTGGTTATCCGCCATTGTTGCGGCAGAGCTTCGGTTTGGAGCTACAAAATTAGCATCACCACGTTTTAGCGCTGCAATTGAAGCATGGCTCGATGGTTTTGAAATTCGTCCATGGCCAGTTGAAGCTACACACCATTACGCCCAAATACGTTCTAGGCTTGAGAAAGCTGGTCAACCTATCGGTGGAATGGATTTAATGATTGCAGCTCATGCACTCTCTGAATCCAGCAGCCTAGTAACCAATAATGCGCGAGAGTTTCATCGTATTGCCAATCTTCAAGTAGAAGAATGGCTTATTTAAAAGCACTTGAAATAACTACTATTTTCCCTGGAAAGAATGCATGCCAACTCCTAAAAAATCTGCTACCAAATTGCCTGCCAAGAAAACAGTTGGCAAAAGCACTGCACTCAAATCGGCTGTTAAGGATAGCAAGGTAAATAGTGTCAAAGATGAAGGCGGTACGCCATTGTCTGTAGTAATTCGTCGTCGTATTGAGGCTCAGAAGGCACGCTTTCATGCGAATGACAATATCTCTGCTTTTATTAAGCCGGGCGAGTTAGAGCGCTTAGTAGATGAAGTTGCAGAAAAGATGCAGGCGGTTTTAGAGAGCTTAGTGATCGATACAGAAAACGATCACAATACTCAAAATACCAGTCGTCGCGTTGCCAAGATGTATGTCCAGGAAGTGTTTAATGGGCGTTATGTAGACCAGCCAACTTTAACCAAGTTCCCCAATGTGAGTCGACTCAATGAGCTCATGATTATTGGACCCATTACTGTGCGTAGTGCCTGCTCTCATCACCTTTGTCCTATCATGGGGCGCATTTGGATTGGCGTACTTCCAAGTAAAGACTCTGCTTTGATTGGACTCTCAAAATATTCACGTCTAACAGAGTGGGTCATGTGCCGTCCGCAAATTCAGGAAGAGGCAGTAGTGGAGTTGGCTGATATGTTGGAAAGAAAGATTAAGCCAGTGGGTGTTGCCGTAGTGATGGATGCGGATCACTTCTGCATGCAGTGGCGCGGTGTCAAGGATCGTGACTCCAAAATGATTAATAGCGTGATGCGTGGAGCCTTCTTGAAAGACTTTAATTTACGTCGTGAGTTTCTGGCTCTGATTGATCGCAAATAACAGCATGAAAAAACTCATCATTTTTACTGTTGTATTTACTATGGGCTGTACTTTAGGCCCTAGTCGACAGGATTACCAAGTGATGATGAATGAGCCAGTGGAATCTCCATTTTTTTATGTTCCACCGCTCAATAAAAAAGATTTTGAGGATCGTGCTTGGATTCTGTTGGCAGAATCTAAATCAAAAATTTGGTTTTATGATCCATATACCCTGACTCAAGATGAAAACGATATCATCACTTTTGATGCTTATTTTTCTCCCAGGGAAAAGAATCAACTGGCTCCCTATAACGCGACTATTGTTGGTCCCTATCGCCAGAAGATAGATTGCTTTAGCAATAATCAGTGGTCAGAAACCTTCTATGCTCAAAACACGGTTTCTCAGACACCAGCAGTGGGAGATGCCAAGCCAATTAACGGGTCTGGCTGGGTCAAGATTGCCCCAAGAACGGCAATGGCCTATGTGCGTACGCGCCTGTGTGGTCGAAAATTTATCGATGATAAAAATATCAATTACTTCTTGTATCAAGAGGGTGCTTTACCTGCCCCGGTAGCAAAGAAGGCTCCAGTAGCAATATACGATGAGAAACAGAATAAGCAAGTTGTAATTGCAAAGGTATCCTCAGTTACCGAGCCCACTAATGCAAAGCCCCCCGTCTTTTATGAAGTCATTAATAATGAGGTGACTATCATGGATGCCAAAAAAGAAGTGCGGCAATTAAAAATCAGCTCCTATCTTTTGGAGAAAGATTTTCCAAAGCAAGCAGACTATGTTTTTACTGCCAATTGCCAAAGCAACGCTTACTCGCTTAATCCACAAGGCCAAGGTGACAAATCTAGCGGCACGGTCGGATCTAAAGACTCCTTGGCGTCGGTAGCATTTAACCGCGCTTGTGGCGAGCACGGCTCGTATATGAAGTTATCCAACAAGCTTGGTAAGTGATGCCTAAATTATTGACCAGAGCAACCAAGACATATTTGATCCTCGCAACACTGGGGGTACTTATTTCTTGCGCGAGCTTCCCCTCTGAAAATCGGGACCCTGCTAAAAATAATCAAATCACCTACAACCAGGACCTCAAGGATTGCAAAGAGGCTTATCCAGAAGCGGGTTCTGGTGTGCACATTCGGCAGTGGATTAACTGCATGAAGCTCAAGGGTTGGAAATAGTCCTCATTTAAGTTCGCTAAGCGGATTGGGTGATTTTGTTGTTTTATTGCCACCCCTTTAAGCTTTTTAGTGTTGCTATGCCTGCTGCTGGGACCACCTTATAGCGATAAAATTTGTAATTAATTTATAATGTCCTTCAAGTTTGGCTCTTATAGACCAATACTCAGCAATTCATTAACTGCATAAATCAAATAGGAATATTTATGAAATCAGCAAAATTATTAGTAGCTTTGGCTGCCACTGGCTTAGTTGCCACATCCGCATTTGCGCAAAAGAGCGCATTTGAAGGTTTCTATGGCCAACTCGCTACTGGCTATGAAAGCAATAACGCCTCTAATTTGAACAACACAACTACCACCCCAGGTGAGACTCCAGATACTTGGAATACTAGTAGCCAAAGTTTTGGTGGCGCTCCACTGGTAATTGGTTTGGGTTACAACTTCTCAGTAGCTCCTAAGTGGGTGCTTGGTTTAGGTGCTGATTATTCTGCGATCTCCCAAAAAAGCTCAACTTATTCCGGGACAAATATTGGCGGCTCTCTTTCTGGTCAGACATTAGAGGCCTCTAACCGTTTCAATATTTTTATCACTCCAGGCTATGAGATTGATAAAGACAAGTTGGTTTATTTAAAGGCTGGTTACAGCTCATTGACTTTGAAAAATACTGCGCCTAATTACTATAGCGCTTCACCAGCAGCAATCGCGATGGGTAGTACTACCGGCTCTTTTGCATCTGGTAGCCAGACATCTACTGTGAGTGGCTATGTTGTTGGTTTGGGTTACAAGCAAATCATCACTGGCGGCTTTTTTGGCTTTGCAGAAGCTAATTACATGAGCTATGGCAAACCAAGCTTTTCTCAAAGCATTGGTGGCGGTACTAACATTACCTCTAACCCATCTGTTAATTCCTATCAGTTGTTAATTGGTGCGGGTTACAAGTTCTAATTTAGACTTTCTAAGTTAACTGCTGTTAAAAGCCGCTCTTCGGAGCGGCTTTTTCATTTTCGATGCCATTACTCTGCGTGAGATGTGGCGCATAACTGTGTTGTTTGATATCTGAGAATAATTCTCATCTATATTTCTATATAAATCATTGACTTACGTGATGTCTAGCAGCGTAAAATCTTCTCCACTATGATCATCCCTAGCTTTTAAAGATGCGTGTTGTTTACTAATGCGTGTAATCACTTATCACTGATTTATTTTTGGAGAATCCATGAAAAATAGTCGTCGTCAATTTATGATTTTGTCTGCTGCTGGTGCCTGCACTTTGGCATTGAACGGTAAAGTTCAAGCGCAAGCAATGGTTGCTGAAACCGATCCACAAGCTGCTGCATTGGGTTACAAAGCTGACGCTTCTAAAGTAGATAAAGCAAAATTCCCTAAATACGCAGCTGGTCAAAAGTGCGAAAACTGTGCTTTGTACCAAGGTAAAGCTGGTTCTCCTGCTGGTGGCTGTTCATTGTTTGCTGGCAAGCAAGTTGCTGGTCCAGGCTGGTGCTCTGCTTACGCTAAGAAGGCCTAAGTTAGCATCTAGTAATTTGGTAATTTAGGAATTTAGTAATTTAAGAATTTGGTTTTAGTCGATTCATTTCGACAATAAAAAAGGGCTACTGAGGTAGCCCTTTTTTTATTACTTAGATAATTATTATTTAATCTTGCTAGCTGCAATCGAGACAATGCAATCCTTAATACCGTAGTTGTGATATTTGCCTGCATTCTCTTTTTTGAGAGACTGGGCGCACTCCACTACTGAATTGCGAACATTGATTTTTGGTGTGTTAGTCATGCTATCTCCTAAATATTATTGAGTTGTGGATAAGTTTCATGAAGCTTTTGGTAGCTTTCTTGTAAAAGGGAATTATAAAAATCTTTGTGCCAGACTTCAAAGCCATGCATTCCCATGGGTACTACGCCGGTTTGCTTCATCCAATAGTCTGGCTCCATCTCTAATGAGAACCTCGCTGCCACCAAGGGTGGGCAAGCATGAAAGGATTGATCAACTGAGCCCCAATAGCCAAAAAAGGCATCTTCCATAAAGAAGGTTTTGCTAATGTGATTCGCTTTACGTTTTAGTAGATTGAGGGTGCTCTCAATCTTGCGCAGTGAAAGCCCGCCATTGCCAACCTGAAAGCGCTTACCGCTCAATTGAATGGGCCAGCGATTGAATAAAAAATGGTATTGCGGAAAGCCTATTTTCCAAGGCGCACCATAGTAGTCATAACCCTCGTCACAAAACGCCAGAATTTGGTTGCTGAGCAAGAATGCATCTAATTGATAAATGAGGAGATAGTCGTACCGAGTAAAAGGGCTATAGAAAGCGGGGCTGATAACGAGATTGTTATAGCTTTGAACGCTGACAAAATGCTCTGGAGCGTAACGCTGCACCAACAGCTCTGGCCATAAGTCGAAATAGGCAGTCAGGTCTAAATTCTCAGGGCAAACCAGGGTGACATTTTGCACACCCAAAATACGCAATTGCAGCAGGGAGTAGGCCTCGGATTGGGTGGGTTTGGCCTTATAAATCGGCACAGTGGTGACATAGCGTGTGGAAGAGGGGCTCAACATGACTAAGGTGGGTTCTTGGGCGAGTGTTCTAAAGGGCTAATTTGATAGTGAAATTGGGATAGCCCTATATGCTTTGGGCCTTACAATGGCAGTTATTTCGTCAAAATACATCATCTGTGACTGATATTACGCTAGCCTCTAAATCCTCTCCAATAATCCCTGTGATTTTGTGCGGTGGCTCGGGTACCCGTCTTTGGCCCTTATCTAGAAGCGGCTTCCCAAAGCAGTTTTTAGTCCTCTCTGGCGACGGCTCCAATCAAAGTCTTTTTCAGCAAGCGATTGGTCGTATTCATGCGGTAGCTGGCACAGAAGATTCAAAAAATACTTTAAGCAAGCTCACTTTGGGTAAAACAGTCATCGTCACCAATGAAGAGCATCGTTTTCTGGCACTTGATCAATTGCGTGAGATCAAGGGCGAAAACAAAAATCTTGACGCAACTTTGTTACTCGAGCCTCTAGGCAGAAACACAGCACCTGCATTAACTTTGGCTGCTTTGTATGCGCAAGACCAGGTACAAGGATCTAGTAAAGACTTTGCTGACAATGGCCTAAATAACGATCCTATTTTAGTGGTGACCCCAGCAGATCAAACCGTTACCAATCCAGCTGCATTTACTAAAGCCTTGGCTAAAAGTATTGAGATTGCGCAAACAGGCGTGATTGCGATTTTGGGTATTACCCCGACCGCACCAGAAACTGGCTATGGCTATATCAAAACCAAAAGAGAAGTAAACCATCAGCAAGGTGATGCTTTTGTTGTAGAGCGCTTTGTAGAAAAGCCCAATGAAGCAACTGCTAAGCAATATTTGCAAGAGGGTGGCTACTATTGGAACGGCGGTATGTTTGTACTCAAAGCCAGCGTTTGGTTGGCAGCCTTAAAAGAGTTTCGTCCGGATATATTTGGTGCTACAGAAACGGCATGGGTAGGTAAGGTAGAAGACCATTCTGGCGATGCCACGTTCATCCGTCCCGATAAAGAAATCTTTAAAACTATTCCGAGTGAGTCCATTGACTACGCCGTCATTGAGAAATGCCCTGGCAATCCTAAGTTCCCAATCAAGATGGTTGAGCTTGATGCTGGTTGGAATGACCTGGGCGCCTGGGATGCAGTATGGCAAGTAGGCAAGCAGGACCAAGAAGGCAATGTCACGAGTGGTGATACCTTGCTAACTAACTCTAAGAATTCATTAATTCATGCAAGTAGTAGATTAGTCAGTGCAGTAGGGGTAGAAAATCTCATTATTGTGGAGACTGCAGATGCAGTCCTGGTTGCCGATAGAAAAAATAGCCAAGACGTTAAAAATATTGTTGGCCAATTAGAGGCGCAGAAGCGTGAAGAAAAGAATCTGCATCGCAAAGTCTCTCGACCTTGGGGTTGGTATGACAGCGTAGATGAAGGGGAACGCTTTAAAGTAAAGCGCATTCAGGTAAAGCCAGGGGCTAGCCTTTCATTGCAAATGCATCATCACCGTGCAGAGCATTGGATAGTAGTTAAAGGTACTGCGGAAATTACCAATGGCGATAAGGTGCTCATCTTGACTGAAAATCAGAGTACCTATATTCCGCAGGGTCAGACCCATCGTCTCGCAAACCCGGGCAAAACCCCTTTAGAGATTATTGAAGTGCAATCTGGCAGCTATTTGGGTGAAGACGATATTGTGCGTTTTGAAGATACCTACGGCCGTAGTTAGTCGATTAAAGCGAATATCCAGCCCAATTCGCACTTCCAGGTGCACCAAGCGAGTCAATTTATAATTGGTAGAATTAATTCAATAGCTTAGAAAAAGAGTCAATATGGCAAATACGAAATCAACTGGTCAAAAAGTCGCCCTGATTACCGGCATCACTGGTCAAGATGGCTCTTACCTGGCTGAGTTCCTTTTGGAAAAGGGCTATATTGTTCACGGTATCAAACGCCGCGCCTCTTCTTTTAATACAGAGCGCATTGATCATATTTACCAAGATCCACACATCAATCATCCTGACTTGGTTTTGCATTATGGTGATTTAACGGATACCAGTAACTTGGTGCGCATTATTCAAGAATGTCAGCCTGATGAGATTTATAACCTGGGTGCGCAGTCCCACGTAGCTGTCTCTTTTGAGTCCCCAGAGTACACCGCTGATGTTGATGCGATTGGCCCATTGCGTATGCTCGAAGCAATTCGTATCTTGGGTCTGGAAAAGAAAACCCGTTTCTATCAAGCCTCAACTTCAGAGCTCTATGGTTTAGTGCAAGAGATTCCACAAAAAGAGACAACTCCTTTTTATCCACGCAGTCCTTATGCGGTAGCAAAAATGTACGCCTACTGGATTACTGTGAACTACCGTGAGGCTTATGGCATATACGCGTGTAACGGCATTCTCTTTAACCACGAATCTAAGCGTCGCGGCGAAACCTTTGTGACTCGTAAAGTGACCCGTGGTCTTGCTAATATTGCCCAAGGTCTTGAGAAGTGCCTATACATGGGTAATATCGATGCCTTGCGCGACTGGGGTCATGCAAAAGACTATGTGCGTATGCAATGGCTTATGCTCCAACAAGACAAGCCAGAAGACTTTGTAATTGCTACGGGCGTGCAGTTCACCGTCCGTGAATTTATTATCCGCAGCGCCAAACAGCTAGGCATTATCTTGAAGTTTGAAGGATCCGCTGAAAATGAAAAGGCCATTGTTGCAAGCATTGAAGGCGATAAGGCCCCAGCACTAAAAGTCGGTGATATGGTTGTGCAGATTGACCCACGCTACTATCGTCCAACAGAAGTAGAAACACTCTTGGGCGATCCAACCAAGGCCAAAGAGAAACTAGGCTGGGTTCCAGAAATCACTCTTGATCAAATGATTGTAGAGATGGTGGCTAATGACTTGGATCAGGCTAAGCAGCATGCGCTATTGAGTAAGCATGGCTTTAGCGTGGCAGTTGGTAAAGAGAATTAAAAAAAGACTAAAGAACAAAGACACAAGACCAAAGATAAGAGCTAAAGAAAAAGCAAAAACGTGAGTAAAGATCTGGAACAAGACTTCAGTCAAAAGATTTATGTAGCCGGACATCGCGGTATGGTGGGTTCAGCTATCGTTCGTAATCTGAAAGAGCAGGGCTACAACAATATTGTTACCCGTACTCATGCGGAGATGGATCTTACCGATCAGGCTGCAGTAAAAGCATTTTTCGAGCAAGAAAAACCTGATCAAGTGTATCTTGCTGCTGCAAAGGTGGGGGGTATTCATGCGAATAATACTTATCCAGCAGAATTTATCTATGACAACTTGATGGTTCAAAATAATGTCATTCATCAAGCCTTTTTAAATGGCGTTAAAAAGCTATTGTTTTTAGGTTCTAGCTGCATATATCCTAAGTTAGCCCCACAGCCCATGAGTGAGGATGTATTGCTTACTGGTAAGCTTGAGCCAACGAATGAGCCTTATGCAGTTGCCAAGATTGCTGGTATTAAGATGTGTGAAAGCTATAACCGTCAATATGGTCAATCTCATGGTGTGGACTATCGCTCTGTAATGCCAACCAATTTGTATGGCCCTGGGGATAACTATCATCCTGAAAATAGCCATGTAATCCCTGCATTAATTAGGCGCTTTCATGAGGCAAAGGTAGTCAATGCACCAGAAGTTGTGATTTGGGGCACAGGCACTCCAAGGCGTGAGTTTTTATATGTAGACGACATGGCCGCTGCTTCAGTATTTGTCATGCAGCTTGATAAGGCAACTTACGATACTCAAACGCAGCCTATGCAAAGTCATATCAATGTAGGCTATGGCAGTGACATCACTATTAATGAATTAGCACATTTAGTAGCGAAGGCAACTAGCTACACGGGTAATATTGTTTTTGATTCCACTAAACCAGACGGCGCCCCTAGAAAGTGGATGAGCTCAGAGCGTTTGAATAAATTGGGTTGGGCGCCAAAGGTTAATTTAGAACAGGGTCTACGTGAGGCCTATTCTGAATTTGCTGCAAATCAAGCTTGAGATATGTTTTTGACTCGATTGATTTGCTTCTTCCAGTAACGCATCAATAATTTTTCTTGATTAAAGGTCTTCTGGCTAAGTTCTCTTTTTGCACCATCTAAAAAGGCTTGGTTGATCTGTCTCCAGTCTTCCACTTCAATGAATGGCAAGTCTTCAAAGAGATCATTCATCTTCGCTTTTTTGACGATCGGAACGCAGCCAAGTAATAGAGCTTCCCAAGTACGGTGGCAATCTAGCCCAGCTCCGTGAGGACTAATAACAAATTGATAGTTGGCCTGTAGCTCCCAAGTATCTGCCATGGGTATGGGCTGTTCCTGAAAATAGCAAACTGACCTATCTAATGCATCCCCACATTCTCTGCGATCGGCTCTATCTAATGAAAAATGCCAATTACAGAAGGATTTAGCTTCTCTTTCATTGAAGGGCTTGGCAGATTCGGCAATGGCTCTTAGCTGCAATTCTTGGAAGGCAGGCAAGATAAATCCTCCGCCCCATTGCAAAGGATTGCTCCACTGATTATGAATATTGATCCCAATAGGCAGGGAATGGAGTTTGGGGTGATCAAAATCTCTGTTTTGAGCAAACCAAGTCAATACCAGCGGGCTATTAAGCAGGGCTTCAAGACTGCCATTCAGGCTTGCAAAATTGATTGAGAGATCGCTATCACCAGTCACCAAAATAAAGGGCCTATCAATACTATTTAAAATTTGATTGGCAAACGTAGCAATCTGATCGCTCGGCACATAAATAGATGGTGTCAAGCTTGGGTTCGATTGGCAGAAGTCGGCAACTTTTGAAGATATGCTTCTTATATAGGAAAGTGCATGAGTATCTAACTGGGGGCTCGCAGGATGTATATCGCAGGCAAACATCAGGGACCAACTATTCACAAAACCTGCATTTTTGATGGAGTAGTCAAAACTCTCGCCCATTAATATTTTGGAGGCGAGTTTACGGCGATCATATTTTTTGAGGAACTGCCCTAAAAATCGATAAATAGGTCTGTGGAGCATTATTTATTATATTGAGGTTGACGCTCAGGATTGTACTGGTCACATTATAGGCCTTAGCCGCCTTTTAAATCGGGATAGACATCGCTAAAACACAATTTTATTGGCTTCAAAGACGACCACCTCTACAATCTCTTTGAGATATGGTTATCAATCATCTAAAACAATACCCGAAAATACCAAGTGCTTTAATTTGGGCCCAGTGCATGACTTTTGCAATGCTCTATGGCATCTGGATGATTTATGAATTGCTGTACTTCCGCAGAATTCTATTGGTTAGTGGTGCCGTCCTTTCTCTATTTCCCATTTACCAATTTCGCGCATACTTGTTTCAAAAAAGAGCAATATCTCTTTGGTTAATAATTGGATTGTTCCTTTGGGCAATCTTTCACTTGATCTTTCTTGCTCAAGATTATCCCGCGCAGTTATTGGAATTAAGGCGCATTTGGAAGTATGCTGGCTTGGGCGCCATTTTTGCACTGGGCCTTGGCTTGTCTCTCTCAAGTATTGCACCCAATAAAAGAAAATCCTATTGGGTCCTCATTTATCTAGGTCTGTGTTTGCCGATATTGATCTACCTATTTAGATACTTTTTGACAATGCATGGATCCTCTTTAGGTATTTCAGCCCCAGCTATTTTAAAAATTAATTTTGCTACCACGGCCTACTACATACCTAAAACTGACTACATTGCATTCTGCTTGCCTGTGTTAGCTTTATCCTTGGGACAAATCTTAAAAATTTTTACCTTGAGGACTCATCTGAAATTCCGTCAATATTTCCCAGTATTTATTTATTTTATGGTCATTGCTGCAATCCTTTTTCTTTTTAGCATTCAAAATACAAAAAATGGAATTGCCTATGCAGCTATATTGATTGGATTATTTTTAGTATTAGTTCTCAGGAAGACATTCTCAGTCAAATTTTGGTATAAAGCGCTGATTTTGCTAGTAGTGGGCATCCTTGCAACAACAATGTTGCACTCTAGCATTCAAAAGAATGACGCCTGGAGAACGCTTATTACTGATGTAAGGACTGGTTTAAAGCTAGACCAATATCCACATTGGAAAGATGCGAGCGGAATATCTCTACCTAATAATGAATACGGTCAAGTAGTCTCAGGTAGCACTTATGTTCGAGCTGCATGGCTTAAGGCGGGATTGTTATTGAGTGCTCAAACACCTCTAGGCTATGGTTTGATTGAAGATTCCTTTGGGCGACTGGCTAAGGCTAGCTGGCCTGATAGTCAAAATCTCACCCACAGTCATAGCGGCTGGCTGGACCTTATTTTGGGGGTGGGTTTTCCTGGCTTTTTTTGTCTCTTTTTGGCTCTATTACTTAATATTTGGCAAAGTAGGGCAGTAGCAGATCCATGGAGGCCTATGATTTTTTGGGGGCTAATCGCCAATATGGTGCTCTGGGTTACCACTGAGGTTGCTGCTACCGTCTCTTTTTCGGCATTAATTTTTTGGATTTCCTTGGCTTGCGGATTGACCCTTATTGATGAAACTCAAGAAAAGACGCCGTAAAAAGACCTTCGTATGGACTGTAATACTTAATTTTTGTCATCATGGCTGATTAGCTTATTTATAATAACAATAATGATCTTTATAAAAAGTAAAAAGAGTCAATTGCCAATTTTTACGAAATCTCTGTACATAATGCCCTACCATTTTCTGGGTATGCCTGAATAATGGTTGCTATCCCTGATTTGGCAGTTTTGAGGATGTGTTGGCTTTCTTACCTTAAGCCTTCCTTGGGTCGTCTTTCTCATGACTGATATTTTTAATGTATCACTTAAAGATTTTTTAATAACTGTTAGAAAATCATGGCTGATTATCTTAATCTTTAGCCTCGTCGGTCTTTTTGGCGCCTACGTTTATTTGCTTGTTACACCAAACTTATATCTAGCCACTGGACAAATTCAGCTTTCTCAAACAAGGGCCGCTAACTATGATTGGGTAAATATAGAGGATCCCAACCTCTCAATTGCTAGGGTGAAAAGCCCGACAAATATTACCGATAAAATGCTTTTGGCATGTCAATATTCATCTGCCGTAGATCTGTCTAAGCAGATTCAGATGAGCCTTATAAAAACATCTCCCCCTATTTTGAATGTGTCAATAAAGAATCTCTCGCCCGAATCATCTAGCGCTTGCATGAGCGCACTAATTGATGAAATTAAAGCATCTCAATTTAGCTTAATCACTGAAAAAAGTATTCAACATCAGAAATTAATACAGCAATATTTATCCGATCTCAATAAGCTGAAGAGAGAATACTCCCAGCTTTCTTTTTCACAGGGCGGCATTACGGCAGTTGATGAAATCGTGTTGAAGGAGCGAATCAAGTTGACTTCTGAAAAAATTTTTACTCTCGATAATTTTATTCGTTCAGCAGTTGAGGGCTCTAGTAAATTGCTGGCCCCTATTTATGTCTCTTCATCACCTGTCTCACCAAAACGCCTATTAACTCTCATCGCAGGTCTTCTCTCGGGAATATTTATTGGTTTACTAATAAGCATCTTGCGCCATCTTTATTTGCCACGTATTTCAGCTCTCTCATAATTCTAAATGACCATACCGTTTTCCTGGATGCTACCCGAATGAAGGGGTTTTGGAGTTTGGCGCAATTCGGATTATTTATCGCTAGTTTTGCGTCAAACTTTATTGTTCTTTTTAAGGTGCCCTTGGCAGAGGCGCAACCTTTTTACGCAGCATATTCGATCGCAAATACTGTATTTAGCCTTTTAATTACCCTAGTGTTTACTTGGGTTGCTGTTAGTAAGCATAGAAAAATCTGTACTGTAGTTTTAGTTGTTATTGCATGCGGGGCCGCCATTGCATTGGATGGGATGATTGGAGTAGCTGTAATTTACCCTTTAGCAATGCTTTGTGGTGACTATGCAGTTAGCCAAGCAAAAAGTATTCAATTAAATACACCATATAGAATATTGATGGTTTTGACAACCGCTCTTTTCTTTATCCCAGGCTTGCCTTTTGAGATATCAGTATTAATTCGTATTGTTGTATCTCTAATTTTCTACATATTTATTTTATTGCAAGAGGAGGAGTTGCTAAAATTAGACATTCGTTCTCCTATTGCATTTCTTATAACGGTTTATGTTTTTTATTCTGGAACCCTTATAGTGATTCCATGGCTTAATTCATCGGCAATCGATGTGAAGATTTGGTATTTAACTGCTCAAGTTTCTCTTGGTTTGTTATTGAAAAGAGCAGACTTTCTAACGAGAAGCTCTTTCAAGGCGTCACGGAGCGTAAATTTTGCTTCATATTTTGGGTCATCCGTTGTGATTATTGGCGCCTCTATTTATGCTTTTAATTGGGTTTATGCATTGCTGCTAATTGTGAGTTCGCTGGGCTTAATTTTGGCGGTTGATAAGCTTTTAATTAAAAAAGAGGTTGAACATGTCGCTTAATGATTTAAGAAAATATAGTTTTTTGGGTCTATTAAGCCTGGTATTTAATTTTTTATATACCAAAATTATTTTTCATCGCGCATTCCTTATACGTAGGCCAGCACACATTCGAATATTGGGAAGTTACAGCATTGGAAGAGGCTTTACTTCTGGACCTGGTTTGATATTGGATGTTTTGAATAATGAGGCAAAGTTAGTTATAGGTAACAATGTCAAGTTAAATCACCGTTGCCATATAGGTGTGATGAAAAGCGTCAAGATAGGCAATGATGTTTTATTCGCATCAAATGTTTTTATTTCAGATCACACCCATGGTAATTACAGTGGAGATATGCAATCAAATCCATTTCAGCCCCCCAATGAGAGGGAAATTGTTTGTGGCAACGTAGAGATTGGAGACAGGGTTTGGATTGGAGAAAATGTTGCAGTTTTATTAGGCGTCTCGATTGGCGAGTCAAGTATTATTGGAGCTAACTCGGTAGTGACGAAGAATATCCCTGCCTTTTCTATTGCAGCCGGGTCACCTGCAAAAGTGATTAAGACTTGGGATAGGCTGACGGAGCAATGGGTTGCAGTTAACTAAGTACACATTGCCCCTTGAAATCATACGCGCATATTTTTATTCTCTCCTTGGCTGCTGCTCTAGTTACTCTTATTTTCGAGAGGGCAATTGGTATTGAGTGGAATTTTCACCCCGATAGCGTTACATATGCGACTACCTCGCATGAAATTTCGCAAAATATTTTTCTGGAGGGAATTGGTTCGGCTATAAATAATTCTTATTATTTTTTATGCTCTATCCTAGACCAGAATATTACAGCAATTATTTCTATGAATATGCTTCTCTTTGCGATTACTAATTTAGTGATCTTAAGGTTGCATATAAAATTTACTGGCGATGCGGATCTTAGTAAATATTTTTTACTACTTCTATTGGTATTAAATCCATATCGCATGCATTTGGCAACAACAATGCTAAAAGATACGCTGATTATTTTATTGGCTTTAGTTTCCCTAATGGGGGCTCGATATTGGATCCTTTCTTTTATTGCGATGCCTTTTTTTAGGGCTGTTGGTATTTTTTACTACGGCATTTTATTACCTCGAGTAGTTTTTGCATTTGGCGTGCTAATTGCGATTTGCATTTTCTTTATTTTCAACGAGAGAGTTATTGGTTTGATGTTGGAGTTCAACGCTAATCAAATGCAATTTCGCGAATTTGACTCCGTTCCTTCATTTCAAGACTTGGGTTTGGTTGGAATATCAATTCGGTTTATAACATGGCCACTCTTGGCCATTACATCAAGCTTCTGCTTGTTTGGCCTTTCTATTCCATTTATGGCTGTTGCTTTGGGAGTGGTGATGTTCAATATATACACGCTCTCTTTAGTTGGTCGACCTATATTTACTTGGAGAATTTATCTTCTCATGGGGGCATTTGCTATTTTGGTTACGGGCTATGGAAGCTATATTCGTTACATATATCCACTGTTGGTGATGGCTCCATTGCTGGTTGTATCTCAGCATTACCCACGCTCTAGGGTTTCGTTACCATGCTAAAAAAAGAGAATTTATTGATTTTTATGGCATCTATCGGGATAGCCTTAGCACTTTTAATAGTAGAGCGTATGGTAGGCATCGGTTGGGACTATCATCCAGATGCTGTTACCTATGTCAAAACCTATAACAATGTTATCTCCAATATTATCAATTCTCATGGACGAGATTTATTAACTCAACTCTATTTTGTTTTCTCATGGCTTCTTGGTGGTAATGTTACCGCTCTAATCAGTGTAAATATTGCAGTATATGCACTAACTAATTGCATCATGTACGACTGGCTAAGGAAATTTTCGTTATCGAAAATCGATTATGTATGCCTACTACTGATTATTTTTTTACCTTATCGTATGCATCTAGCGGTGCATGTGCTAAAAGACACATTTTTAATTGCATTCTTAGTGATGGCGATCATTGGATTTAGATTCTTCATATTTCCAGCAATTCTCATGAGTGTTCGATCTGTCTTTTATTTCCCATCTTTTCTTAAATACAGAGGTGCATTTTTATGTCTAATAGGGTTTGTAGCTGCTTTAATTTTATTTGACGGATTGAGAGAGTGGGTTATAGCTATGTCTAATAATGATTTTAGATTTAGAGCTTATGACGCTGTCCCAACATTTAGCGATATTGCAAACGGTAGCTTTATACGAGCGTTTACGTGGCCCTTACTTTTTTTAACGGGGGGCTTCATTTTTCTGTCACCTGGTACGCTGATGCTTCCTCTGGCTTTGGGTCAATTTTTAGCCCAAATTGCAGTATTTAAGCTGTTTAAAAAACCTATTTTCAGCTTAGGCCTTTATTTATCAATTGCCTTTATGGCCTTTATCTCACCGGGTTTCACTACTTTCTTTAGATATAGCATACCTATTTTTGTATTATTCCCATTAATATTGGCCTACTGGGCCTATGCCGATGTGAAAAGGAAGAAATTGAAGGCAGTTTTTGCATTTATTGGAAGTAATGGAATCCCCAATAAGTACGGCGGTTTTGAGTCATTTTTGGAGGCTATTTGCCCGGAGATGGTGAAGATGGGTTCAAAGGTAATTGTTACATGTGATGCTAATAAATACTCAGAACGTGCCTCTCAATTTGAGGGGGTTAATAGAGAGTTTATCTCTATTAGGGCGAATGGTTTTCGATCGACCTTCCATGATTTATTTGCATTTTTAGCTGTTTTTCCAAAAGCGGATGTCATAGTTGTTCTTGGTGTTTCTGCAGGACCTTTTTTTCTATTTTTCAGATTTTTGTGCTGGGTAGCACATAAGCAACTGGTAGTTAATATTGATGGGATTGAGTGGAGAAGAACAAAGTTTTCTAAACCCATTCGTTTTATCTTATGGGTTTACGACTTATTGGCTCAAATATCTGCAAATATTATTATCTATGACAATAAAGAGTTATTAGGCTTCGTAAAACCCATTTTTAGATCTAAAGCCAAATTGGTTGCCTATTCTGCTGATCACGTACTTAGAAATCCTGAGGTAAGACTTAACGAAAAAACTGCCCTGACAATTTGCAGAATCGAGCCCGAGAATAATATTGAATTATTGATTGAGGGAGCGCTAGCATCTAATTTAGGAAAATATACAATTATTGGTAACTGGAACAATAGCGCTTATGGTAAAGCGCTTAAAGCAAAGTATGCCGATAAATCAATGCTAAAACTCCTAGACCCAATTTATGACATAGATAAATTGGTTGGTTATCGTGAGGCATGCACCTATTATTTGCATGGTCATAGTGTCGGCGGATCAAATCCATCTTTAATTGAGATGCTTCCGTATAGCTGCCATATTCTTTGCTACGACTGTGGGTTCAATAGGGAGACTGCGGGTAGTGATGCACAGTATTTTGCGTCGCCCAATGATCTCTCCACCTTAATTAATTTAAGTTTATCTATGCCTCACCCTAACAACCGCATTATCCAAGAACGCTATACAAAAAAATATATTGCTACTGAATTTATTCAGCTGGGTGATAGGGTTTGCTGATGAAAAGAGTTATTGTTACTGGCGCTACTGGGTTTGTGGGGAAAGAATTGGTAAAGCAATTGCAAAATGATGGGTATCAAGTTATTCCCGTTTCATTTTCAAATCTCCTTAAAGAGAGTGGATGCCTACTCCCCGAGGCTGATATCTGTATTCATTTGGCTGCTCGAGTACATATTATGAATGATGTTCACCAAAACCCCATCGAGGAATATCGTCGCATTAATTTAGAGGGCACTAAATTATTGGCTAATCTTGTAAGTCGGGCAGGGGTTAAAAGATTTATTTATATGAGCACGGTAAAGGTGGTTGCTGAAAGTTCAAAATTTAATCATCCGCTGACGACTTTAGATACGCCGGCGCCAACAGATCCTTATGCAATTTCTAAGCTTGAAAGTGAGCATTACTTACTAGAATTTGCTAGGACATCAAATATGGAGGTTGTCATCATTAGGCCGCCCCTTATTTATGGTAAAGGCGTTAAAGCTAATTTTTTATCGCTTATGAGAGCGGCTCAAAAAAGAATCCCAATGCCATTTCTGGGAATCAAGAACTTACGAAGTTTGGTGTCATTACAAAATCTGTCTAGTTTTATTACTTGCGTTATTGCCCATCCAATGGCTCGAAATGAAATCTTCTTTGTCTCTGATGGCGAAGACGTCTCTATTGCTGACCTTTATAAGAAAATTTCCAAAGCGTGTAATGTGTCGCCCAGAGTATTTTTTGTGCCGATTTTCATTTTGAGGAGCATGGCAGCTATGCTTGGTAAAGCAGCTGCAATAGATAGGCTTTGCGAATCTTTGCAGGTGGATATTTCTAAAAATAAAACAGTTCTAGGTTGGATCCCTCCATATACTCTTGAGCAGGGTCTTGTGGAGATGGTCAAGCCATAAACCTATGAAGCGCCTATTTGATCTTGCTTTATCTATTTTTCTGATTATTGTCTTTTGCATTCCTATTTTATTGGTCGCTGCGGCTGTAAGACTTACCTCTAAGGGCCCCGCTTTATATTGGTCCGATAGGGTTGGGAAAGATAATGTTTTATTTCGGATGCCTAAATTTCGCTCCATGAGGACGACTGCACCTGTGGTTGCCACACATCTGATGGAGGACCCATCAAAATACCTTACTCCGATGGGCTCTTTTTTGAGAAAATCCAGTCTAGACGAGCTTCCTCAACTTTGGAATATTCTGATTGGAGATATGAGTTTTGTGGGGCCTAGGCCGGCACTTTATAACCAGGCAGATCTTATTGCGCTGAGAACCTCTATGGGGGTAAGTAGATTAACTCCAGGCCTGACAGGGTGGGCACAAATTAACGGTCGCGATGAATTACCGATCCCTGTGAAGGTTGAATTTGATGTTCAGTATTTAAAAAATAGATCTATGCGTTTTGACTTTTATATATTGTGGATGACCTTCTTAAAGGTTGTTAAACGGGATGGGGTGTCGCATTGATAGTTAAAAGATATAGCAGGCCATTCTTGAGTGGACTAATTTCATTACCGGCATTTGCAAAACGGGCCATTGTTTTTTTTACTGATATTGGATCAATTTCTTTATCAGTTTGGATCGCTTTTTCTTTGCGCTTTGGTGAGCTTTACAGTTTAAATTCTAATCAGATGTATGCGCTGCTGGGAATTATTGGAATCGAGATTGCTTGCCTATTTATATTTGGCGCATATCGATCTGTCATTCGATATTTTGGCGGAAAGTCTGCCTGGATTATTTTGAAGGCTACTGTTGTAAGCTCAGTTTTATGGGCATCAGCAGTATTTATGCTTCAGATAACTGGTATTGAGGGTGTGCCCAGAACTATTCCAGTAATTTATGCGTTTATTTGTACTTTCTTTCTCATTGGTATAAGGCTATATGCTAAGTGGCTTCTGAATTCGGCCTATAAAGTTACGTATTCGGGTCGCAAAACATTAATCTTCAATGCTGGCAGTGCGGGTCGTCAGTTGGCTGCATCTTTGAACCATTCAAATGAGTTGAGGGTTTTAGGATTGGTGGATGATAACCCTGCATTCTGCGGAAAAGATGTGGATGGGTTACGGGTATTTTCTTCCGAGAGCCTTGAATCTTTGATTGCTCGACTTAGAGTAGAGGTGGTAATAGTAGCATCATCTGATTTATCTGGCAATCGACATAAAGCCATTTTGGAGTTGCTTGAAAAGCATAAAGTTCAAGTGAGAGTTCTTCCTGCAATTTCTGATATTGCATCCGGACGTCATCTCGTTAATATGGTTAGAGAGATAGACATAGGCGATCTTCTTGGGAGGGAGCCAATCCAGGCGAGCGTAGATCTTTTGGGCCGCTGTATTAAAGATAGATCAGTTTTGGTTACAGGCGCTGGCGGTTCAATTGGTTCTGAGCTTTGCCGTCAGATTTTAGGTCTTGGTCCTAAGCGCCTAGTTTTGCTGGAAGCAAGTGAGTCTGCCCTGTATCAAGTCGATAGATCTTTGCGAAAAATTAATGATTGTGAGGTTGTACCAGTTTTAGGGTCGGTTAGAGACGGCGAAAAGATGAAGGCCTTGCTGCAGGAATATTGCATAGACACCATATATCATGCGGCAGCTCACAAGCATGTCCCTTTGGTGGAGTCTAATGTCATCGAAGGGGTGTTGAATAATATCTATGGTACTCGCTCAATGATTGATGCCGCCTATGAATGTACCCGCTTAAGTGGCTCCTACGGATATAGAGGACCGAGCAATTTTATTTTGATATCCACTGATAAAGCAGTGAGACCAACCAATGTCATGGGTGCAACCAAGAGGTGGGCGGAACTGGTATTGCATGACTATGCTGAAAAAGTGAAGTTAGAGGGCGGTACTTTAACTTTTGCAGCTGTTCGCTTTGGGAATGTGTTGGGTTCTTCTGGGTCTGTCATACCGCTTTTTAAGGAGCAGATTGCCCAAGGCGGCCCAATCACAGTCACTCATTCTGAGATTACGCGCTACTTTATGTCTATTCATGAAGCGGTGGAACTGGTTATACAGGCTGGCAGCATGGCAAAAGGTGGCGAAGTGTTTCTGCTAGATATGGGTGATCCCGTAAAAATTGTAGACCTTGCTGAGAAAATGATCGTGTTGTCGGGAAAAAAAGGTCAAATTAATATTGCAGTTACAGGCCTCAGGCCGGGTGAAAAGCTCTATGAAGAGTTGCTAATTGGCGTAGAAAACGCTCAGCCAACGGCCCACCCGAAAATCATGAAGGCAACAGAGCCATTAGAGGGCTCCGAATCTATAGAAGAATTGCTTGCTAGAGTTAATGGGTTTTTAAAAGACGGGTCAATACTGGAATTACGTGAGTTGCTATTGAAGGTAGCTCAGTAAGAAAAGAAATTTAGCTTTGAGAAGTCAGCTTATTAAATTCTCTTAGTGAGAATATCTTTGTAAAGACTTGAATAGGCTTTGCCGAGAGCGGGTCCCGAAAATAGTTCTTCATAGCGTTTTCGCGCATTATTTCCGAGGCTTCGAGCATGGGTTCCATTTGAAAATAATGCATTTGCTGCTTGTGCAAGCTGGGATGGGTTTTCTGGCTCTATGACATAACCCGTTTCATTATGAGTATTTGCATATGATGTTCCGGATTTAATTTCGCAGCTAATCATTGGTTTGGAGTGCATGGCAGCTTCAATAAGCACCATTCCAAATGCTTCTGACCTAAGGTGCGAGGGCAGGACTAATGCATTGCAACCCTTTAAAAGAGCATTTTTTTGAGGTTCAGTTACCTCCCCAGTAAAAATTATATTGGTGATCCCCAGTTCGGAAACTTGCTTTTTGAGCAGCGCTTCTTCTGGTCCTGCGCCAGCAATCACAACTATGCCTTCGATCGATTTAGCGGCCTGTACCAGTGTATGTAACCCTTTGTAGTAACGCAAGACGCCCAAAAAGAGTAGGTATGGCTTCTGATCGATATGGAATTTTTTAAGGTAGCCCTCTTCTAAAGCTGGATCTTCCGGAGTGGTCCGGCTCTCCACAATTCCCAATGGGATCATTTTGAGCTTTGACGATCCGAGATATTTCTTTAGTACAGGACTTGATTCCGCATACACGGGTGATGTGGCAACTATGGCATCCATAGAATTGAGCATGTACGTTCTTAGTGGAGCATAGAAGGTATTTGCAATTTTTTGCTTAACAATGTCTGAATGATAGGTTAGTAGGCTTGGTTTATTGTGCCCCGAAACTAGGCTAAGAACATCAGCATAGGGCCATGGAAAATGGAAGTGGATAATATCGGCCCACTTCGCAAGTTGATTAAATTGGTTAAATGAATCAGGCCCACCAAGATCGCATGAAGCGGGGGCCCACCACGAACGAGATCTTACAATTTGGCCTTCTTTTGCCTGAATAGTCACAGGGTTGGGGTTTGGCGAGAGTACGAAAACCTTTGATTCAACTCCATAGCTAGCGCTAGCTATACAGATTTGGCGTATAGCCTCTTGAAGTCCGCCTTGAGCATCGGGAAAGTAGGTGCGATAGACATGTAATACACGCATAAACTTGTTTTTATAAGGATAAATTCTGTAGTGCTGGTGTATAAAAGGCTCTTTGTTGATTGTATACTTTTTGCCTACCCCTTAATGGGGGCTAAGTAGCACAATTCTGGTTGATATTAGGAATCCCAGATAACGTCTCCCGTCAAATTCGCCACAAAGAAGGGGTATTCATTTGCCGCTTGAATTGCCCTCTAAATTGGACCTAGTTTTTTAGGTGGCCAGAGGAAGAAATGCAAAATCTAGGTACTTATAAAAACTAGATTTTAATGGGGATGGGTGAAATTTATCTTGTAAAATCAAGATAGCTCAATCCTTACATGCCTAATGAATACTAAAGAAGCTAGATTACTAAGCGACCATAATCAGTCCAATGATTTGGTGAGAGGAATGCAGTCGGTTCGGGTATGGGGCACCCTTGGGTGGCACGATATTAGACAGCGCTACCGCCGCTCAATTTTGGGTCCATTTTGGTTCACGTTGAGTACCGCCATTATGGTGGCCGTTTTGGGGGGCTTGTATTCAACATTGCTCCAGCAGGATGCAAAACAATATGTCCCATTTCTGGCTATTGGCCTAGTAGTGTGGCAATTTTTGTCTACATGTGCGACAGAGGGTTGCAATGTCTTTATTGGTGCTGGTTACCTGATTAAGCAGATTCGTCTTCCCTTAACTGTGCATGTTTGCAGGCAGGTCTGGCGTAATTTTGTAATTTTCCTCCATAGTTTGCCGGTAGTCATTATTGCGCTTATTGTTTTTGGTCAATGGCCAAACGCAAATATTATTTCACTGCCGTTTGGTTTGATTTTGCTCTTGTTAAATGTAATTTGGGTAACGATAGTTCTCGGTATTCTTTGCGCAAGATTTCGAGATATTTTTCCGATTGTTAGTAACTTTATTCAAATCGCTTTTTTCTTTACGCCTGTAATGTGGTCAGTGGATATATTGAAGCAGCGTGCTTGGGTGGCTGAATACAACCCTCTTTATCATTTACTTGAAATAGTAAGGGCTCCTGTTTTAGGGCAGCCTACGCATTTGAATTCATGGCTTTGGACTATTGGCTTAGCCATCTTTGGTTTTGCTTTGGCGCAATGGATGTTAGTTCGCTTCCGCAATCGTGTGGCCTATTGGCTATAAGAAATTGACTATGAAGAAAATTATTTCAGCAAAAAATCTCACGATCGAGTTCCCTATATTTGAGAACTCTCATCGCTCATTAAAAAAAGCTGTTCTTAATTTGTCTACTGGCGGACGCATCGGGCAGGAGGTAGGTCGCCATCCTGTTGTGACGGCTTTAGAAGATTTAAACTTTACTTTTGAAGAAGGTAGTCGTGTAGGGCTATATGGCCACAATGGTTCTGGTAAGACTACTTTATTGCGTGTGCTCGCTGGTGCATATGCACCAGTGCGCGGTGAGTTGATTGTGCGTGGGCGTATCGCTTCTCTTTTGGACGTTTCAATGGGATTAGATCCAGATGCAACTGGATTCGAAAATATTTACTTGCGTGGAATATTGGATGGCTTATCTCCAGCCCGCATTCGAAGTAAGACTGATGAGATTGCTGACTTTACTGAATTGGGGGACTACCTAAATTTACCGGTTCGCACATACTCAAGCGGCATGATGTTGAGGTTGGCATTTGCTATTTCTACGAGTGTTGAGGCGGACATTTTGATTATGGATGAGTGGCTTTCTGTTGGAGATCAAAGCTTTAGTACTAAAGCTGCTAAACGTCTTGATGAGTTGATTGGAAAATCCTCTATATTGGTTGTTGCATCCCATGATCCTGCTCTCATAGATCGAGTATGTAATCGAAAAATCGGCCTTGAGCATGGGCGCGTTATTTCTGATGAGCCTATAACGAGACCCATCCCGGCTTAATACCTCTATTCTTATATGCGTTTTAGTCGAGCTGCTATCTCCCCTATTCTTGAGAAGGGCGCTTCTATTTGGCCAATTTCAACTATTGTTGGCCTAACAAGTGCATATGTTGCCTATCCTATAGCAGAGAGGATTGAAAAACGCGCTATACGAGAGAAGGTAGGCGAACTTAGAAAGTTCTACCAACTATCCAGTGCTGAGCGTGAAAAGCTAAGTCTCCAGCGCCTCGGGAAAATGGTTGAATTTGCTGCATCTCAGGTTCCTTATTACAAAGACTTATTTCAGCAGCAGGGGATCAACCCAGAAAATTTTTATAAAGATGCTCTCTATCTGAATGATGTTCCTTTTTTGACCAAGGATATTATTCGAGAGCAAGGTGAGCGGATTTTGTCGAGGCCTCTGAATGAAATTCGCCACCATGTCTGCAAGACTGGTGGTTCAACAGGCTTATCGTGCCATATTTATTATGACCAAGTGGCGGCGGATTACTCTGCTGCCGTTACTCTTTATGCTAGAGAGAGAGTGGGGAAGGGTAAATCAAAATCTGAATTGCATTTTGCATGTCGTTTCCCTGATACGCCAATATTGACAGAATGGTTTACACGAGAAGACTTTAAATGCTTCGCGATGAATCGCACTAATATCTTTTTTGATCGCTTGGATGACGTTGGTTTATCTGAAATATGGGAAATCTTAAGACGCCGAAAGCCTTATCTGGTTCACGCTCATCCTTCAACTATTTATGCTTTAGCATGCTTTGTGCAGAAAAAGTATGAGTCAGCCAAAGCATTCGATATCTTTGAGTCTAGCGGTGAATTGCTAGAGCCTCATCAAAGAGAGATGATCGCCAAGGCTTTGCGGTGTGATGTGATTGATCGATATGGTTTGGCGGAGCTTGGTGTAATGGCATATCAAGTGGGTGGTAGCAAGGCTGATATGCAAGCATTTGATTCTGAAGGTTATGCAGAATCGAGAGTATTTGATGTTGATGGAGAAGGTTTTGAGGAGCTCATATTCACTGGATACAGGAACTATCTCATGCCATTAATTCGCTATCGCACGGGCGATCTTGGGCATATCTCAAAAAATCCTGAGGGTACATTTTTGACAAATGTAGTGGGCAGAATTCATGATCAAGTACCCATTCATGGAGTTAATCATGCAACACACTATATCCAGGACATACTGGATCATAAGATTGGACAAATCCAAGAATTCCAAATTGACTTGCGTACATCACCACCAAAGTTACGAATTGTCCCTGAGCGTCCAGAATGTATTGACGCTATCAAGGGGCGTGTAAATCAATTCTGGGGGGCGGGTTTTGAGCTTGAGTTTATTGGTCACGAAGACTTGATACGAGTTGGTCGTCATGCCAAATTTAGACATGTGGTTCACCCATGATCCAGATTTATTCAGATCTCCAAGAATTGGATTTAAATGAAATTGTGCAATCTGCATTTGAGCGCAGTTGCGGAGTGGGTAGTGCTAATTTGAGCGGCAATCAGAATTTCATTGATTGCCTAAATAATAGCGGTGAGCGCACTAGTGAGGATATCAATCGATTTGATATTCTGGTTTTTATTAATCCCTTGGAAGAGATTGCGCCCCCTATCATTGAGGCCCTTAAAAGCCGAACAATCAAAGTCATTGTATTTGGCAAGCTTCCCGCTTCCCTTGCTCATTTTCTAGGGGTTATAGTAACTCCAGTCTCAGCAGAGATGAAGGCAGCAGCATTGTGCGAGCCTGCAAAAACATATCATTACTCCGAGAGCGCCGGGGCAATTGTATACAAAAGGACTTTGAGGGCGAATGGAGGTCACCCGACCTTACCGTTGCGGGCGCTGACTCGTTTTGACTTTACTAATGAGTGGAATAATTTGGGGTTTGGCGCTATTACAGCCGATGACTCAATTTGGGCAATCTCCCAAAAGGTAGATATTTCTGGGCAAAGCGCCATTGCAGAGCTAATGGTTGGAGATGAGGTTTTATCTTCTTACGCTGGTTTATGGGATTTTCCGCAAGCTAGCCTCCTATGGTTTAACCGTGCAGTAGGCCCAGTTGATTCCTACGAGTGGTATTTGGTGGAACAATTTATCGCAGAATATCGTTTTGATGATATTCCCGCATGGCCAGTGATTTCTGAAATTCCATATGGTTATGAGAGTGCAATCACAATGCGATTGGATTGTGATGAGGATATTGAGTCAGCGAGATCACTTGGAAATGCATATAAAGAAAAACTTATCCATTTTTCTTTGGCACTGCATGCTACGGTTCTTTCAGATGTCAATCAACATCATTACCCAAAAGAAGTGCTGCAAACTGGTGGCGCTATTTTGTCCCATACCCTTACTCATGCTCCTAATTGGGGTGGCAGCGAAGACGCCGCAAAGCATGAGGGAAATGAATCTGCCCGAATCATTTATGAAACTATTGGGGTAAAGCCTCGTTATGCTGTCTCACCCTTTCATCACACTCCCGGCTATGCACGAAAGGGGTTGGCTGATGCTGGTTATCAGGGTTGCGTGGGTGGAATTATTTCCAATGACCCAGATTTTGTAATGGCGAGGGCGGGGCGCCCTCCCCATGCCCAGCAAAGCTTTATTGGTCATACTCAACAATGTATGTTGCATGGCGACTGCATGCTGGAAGATGGTGATGCCTTAGCTATTTTCAAGCGGGCCTATGAGCAAGCTAAGATATCTAAAACCTTTTTTGGATATTTAGATCACCCCTTTTCACCTAGATATCAATATGGATGGCATACGGAGGAGCAGCGTATTAATGCGCATTTGGAATTTATAGAATATATCCAGAAATCATCAAATAAACCTCTGTTTCTAAATCAAAACGATGCATTAGATTTTCTGCGAAGGAAGTCTGCCATCGCAATTCGCGAGTTGAATGGAAAATTGCAGGTCGACTCTTCGGAAATTGAAAATGATGAATTGAAAATTTGCATTCAATATGGTGCTAATCAATATCCGTTATCCGCAGGTGGAGTTACCTTATGAAATTAATGCTCATTTTTGGTACTCGCCCAGAACTTATTAAGCTAGCGCCTATGATCGAAATGGCGCATAAGGATTCAGAGATCAATCTCATCACTTGTTCTACAGGTCAGCATCGACAAATGCTGGACCAAGTAATGAAAGTTTTTAATATCGATCCAGATATTGAGCTTGATGTAATGACGTCCAATCAGTCGCTAGCAGGCCTAACCTCAAAGCTAATGCTCGAGTTAACGCGGGCAATTGAGGAGGTGAAGCCGGATGTAGTAGTGGTGCAGGGCGATACCACCAGTGCATACATAGGAGCTCTTGCCGCGTTTTACCAACAAATTCCTGTAGCGCATGTGGAGGCCGGGCTTAGAACGGGGGATTTATCTAGTCCATTTCCAGAAGAGCTAAATCGCGCCATGATCGGTAGAATTGCAAAGTGGCACTTTGCACCTACCAGTAGGGCAAAGGCAAATTTAGTATCTGAAGGCATCTCTCCCTCTGATATTTACGTTACCGGCAATACCGTTGTTGATGCGATTCAAATTTTGGCTGGAAGTAAAGATGCTATAGACGCTTTAAAGGGTAAATCAAGCATTAATCTACAGGATGATTTTGTGTTGGTTACGGCTCATCGACGCGAGAATCACGGCAGCGGAATTAGTTCAATTTGTAGAGCAATCAAAAGCATTTCAGCAGATTTCCCTGCTTTACAGTTTGTCTTTCCGGTACATTTAAATCCAAATGTACGAAAGACAGTAATGGATGAATTTGTTGGTTATCCCCAAGTTACTTTAATTGAGCCTGTCGATTTCCAAACATTGCTGTATTTAGAAAGCAATGCTAAGTTAATTATTACTGATTCTGGTGGCATTCAGGAGGAGGCCCCCTCATTTTGCACGCCCGTGGTAGTTACTCGTGAGCATACCGAAAGAGCTGAGGGTATTAATGCAGGCTTTGCCAAGCTTGCAGGCACCAGCGAGAGTGATATTGAGAGGCTGTCAAAAGACTTTTTAAATAATCAGAATATCCGGAGTCAGTTAAGTAGTAAATCTAACCCCTATGGGGATGGACATGCAACACAACGCATCCTCAGTATCCTGAAATCAAAGCCCACCGAGGAGTTTTCAGGATGAAGGAAATTCGGAATTGCATTCTTTTTTCTACCGCCGATTGGGATGCGCCCTATTGGACAAATAAGCAACATACAACAAAACATTTGGCTCAGCGTGACATCAAAGTTCTATATGTTGAGAGTGTGGGCCTTAGGGCTCCTAAGTTTAGTAGCGGTATAGATTTAGCCAGGATTTGGCGTAGGCTTATTCGAGGGATTCGCGGAATACATCAGGTCGAGAAAAACATTTGGGTGGTTTCCCCATTGGTTATTCCATTCAAACATCAATGGCAACTAATTAGCTCAATTAATCGCTGGATGTTAAATAGTGCAATCACCAGATTTTGTAAGAAGCAGAATTTTCAGGATCAAGAAACTATCATATGGACTTATCACCCATATGTTTTGGACTACTTGGATTGCAAGCAATATGGTTCTTTGGTTTACCACTGTGTTGATGATTTATCTGCAATACCAGGAATCGATTCAGAAGCATTTATCAAAAAAGAAGAAGATCTGCTTAAATTTGCAAACGTAGTCTTTACCACCAGTAAAAAACTATATGAAAAGTGCAGTGCAATCAATAGAAATACGCATGATTTTCCAAACGTTGTTGATTGGGAGCATTTTTCTCAAGCATTTAATCCGGGCCCAGACCCAGATGATCTAAAAGATATACCCCATCCAAGACTTGGATACATTGGTGTTCTATCTGATTTCAAAGTGGATTTTGAGTTGCTACTGAATATTGCAACTGAAAAGCCTGACTGGCATATAGTTTTAATTGGAGAAGAGCGCGAAGGGCAGCTTAATAATGCTGTTGAAAAATTAAAGAAAATGAAGAATGTCTATTTTCTCGGGCATAAAAAGTATGAAGTACTTCCAGATTATATGCGCGGGATAAATCTTGGACTGCTCCCAACGCTGATTAATCAATATACTGATTCTATGTTCCCAATGAAGTTTTATGAATATATTGCATCTGGCCTACCAATCGCCTCCACTAATTTAAATTTTTTAAAGTCATTAGATCTTAATAATACTAAATTAGTAGTCCTTGATAAAGCTTTACCTGAGGCATTAGAGGGTGCTGTTGACCTTAAAAAATATACTAGACAAGAGGCTTTTTTACTGGTGAATTCAAATACTTGGCAGGCGCGCATGGATTCGATGTTAAATCATATAACTTTTAATGACGAAAGCTCTGGAAATTCGGGAATTAAATTGATGTAGCCAGCCCAGACTACAATGGCGGATAGTTAGATAGACTGTAGCCGGAATCGATCGTTAGATTTTGACCTGTAATTGTGGAAGCTGCCGGGGAAGATAGAAAAAAAACTAAATCAGCAACATCATTCGGATGTGGGAGGCGCCCCATTAAGTTTGGAAAAATTTTTGAAGCATGGATATCAACAGAAAGAGAAATATTTTTATTACATTCAGTCGAGGTCCTCAAGTGAGCTTCCAATTTTCTCGTCATCATCAGACCTGGATTAATACAATTTACATTTATCCCGTAAGATCCACATTCCTTTGCTAGGCTTTCGGTTAATTTGATGATGGCTGCTTTTGCGGCACTATATTCGGGACCTATACTTAATGCTTTAATTCCCGCAATGCTACCGATATTTATAATGAATCCAAACTTACGATTTTTCATATTTGGAAGTATTTTTTTTGTAAAAAAAACTGGTAAAAGAACATTGGCTGCATACACATTAGCCCAGTGATCTAGGGATGTAGAATTCCAGTCCTTATGTTCGCCTCCCCCGCCGCAGGCGTTAATGAATATATCGATCGCTTCAAAAGTTGAGGGATTAAATTGGGGTGGATTGCTAATCTGACTTGAATTCATGGCGATAAATTCATATTGATTTTTAGGGTATGAGGTAAGATTGATCTTAGATAAGCTATTGATGTTTGATCCATGGATAACAACATAGCAATTGGCGTCTAAATATTTTTTAACAATTGCCGAGCCTAAATCTCCCGTCCCTCCAAGTACTAGTATTTTTTTCATAATATTTTAGATTGTTCTTATTGAAAGTTTGGATTAATATGTGAGCATCTAACAGGCATTAAAAATAATTCAAAACTAGGTATGGTTACGTATTTCAATAAACGCACATTCATTCTCTATCTATCATATGGCCTTAATTTAAGTGACAGTGGTCTTAAAAGGATCGATGAAATTAGCTCCAATCTAATAGAATCGAGTGAAAAGATCTATATTTTAATTGACAATAAGAGGTCAAATTATTACTCTAAATTAGACGATAGGACGCATTTAATTTCAGGTGATAATACAACGCTTGAGTTTAGTGGCTGGGATGTTGGTTATAAATTTATAGACGATAATTTTAACTTGAATGTCAATGACATAATTATATTTGCAAATGATACTTTTGATAAAAGAAACTACTCTGACGGCGGTAGAGAGTATTTAAAATACTTTGATAAAAAATACTTAGAAAAAATAATTTTTAGTAATTTAGCAATTGGATATATGGATGATTTCCCAAAGACGGTCAATTTAATGGGAATAGAATACAAATCTTGGATAAGAAGCAATATATTTGTCATTTCTTATGATTTGGCAAAAAAAATATATCCATTGTCATTTCCTATAGCCAGAGATTATATTTTTGGAACTGTTCAAGAAAGATTTTTTAAGCCTAACATGTATATATCGGAAAATTGGATGGCATACATATCATCATGGTTATTTGGGCATGAGGATCCAAATTATCCCGAATATAGATTGAGGTGGCTAAAGTTTGAGGTTTTATCTGAAGAAAATAGATCATTTTTTCAAAAAAAATGCTTAGCTATTCTGTCGGAGCATTACCTATCAGCAAGATTGCATTATTTGGGGGCCAATATAATCAATTTGAACAAATTCCCATTAAGAGTGAAGAGGCACATAGAGCCATACTATAAAAATGATTAAAAATAGAGCAATCAGAATTCTAATTTCTACTTACCATACTGCTTTTTTGAATCCAGGTGGAGGCGAAATTGAGTTGATGGAAATAAGCGAGGCGTTAAGTATGGCTGGTCTTGAAGTTGATATTTATGGTCCGCTTTCAAAATCAATAGATTATTATGATGCCGTCTTACATTTTGGCGTAAATAATGATGGACTTAGCTTTATTAGAAGCGTGAAGGAGGCAAAAAAAAGGTTATTGATTTGGCCAAATCTTTGGTGGGATGGAACCCAAAGTCCTAATATCGTAGAAGATGCAAGAAATTTCTTTGAAATAGCTGATAAAGTTATATTGAAGTCAAAAAATGAATATGAAAACAATTCCTCTAAATTTTCCATAAGTAAAGATAAGGTAGTTTTTATACCCGCGGCGGTAGGCGAATCATTTTTTAATATTGAAAAATCGCTATCTAAAAATTTTAAAAATCTATATGGGATTGATGAATATATACTTTGGGTAGGTGTTTTTCAAAGACATAAGAATCAGCTCGAGTTAATTAAGGCCTTAAAAAATATCGATTTGCCGATTGTATTTATTGGCGGAAATTTAGATCATGAGTATTATTATGAATGTATTAGGCAGTCCATGAACAGGCATATTTTCATACCTCAATTACCGCATAATTCTGAAATTTTATTAGGCGCCTTGAGTGGCTGTAGCATATTTGTAGAGCTAACAATCGAGCCTGCAGGTTTATCCGCGCTAGAGGCCGGGGCTGCTGGTAAAAAGATGCTATTGGTTGGAGGTGGCTGGGTTGAAGAGCAGTTCAATGGGCTTGTAGATGTTGTTGATTCGCCTTTTAATCACGATCAAATTAGGCATGCGATTGAGAGAGGCCTTGTTGGTGAGACTTCTTTCCCAAAATTAGCTAATCGCATTAAAGAAAAACACTCTTTATCTCATGCTACTAAGCTTTTATTTGAGTTATTGTCTAAAGACTAATCGCATGTATTCAATCGTAATTCCTGCACATAATGAAGAGGCGGATATATTTAATATCCTTAATGATTTATTTCTCCAGAATTTTGATAAGTCTAATTACGAGGTAATAGTGGTGGATAACGCATCAACCGATCAAACTCTATTGCAAGTATGGAATTTTTTAAAGAATCATTCAAGAATGCGTTTGCGGGTAGTTCATGAGAATAGGCTAGGTGTTTCTATGGCTAGGAATGCTGGCGCTTTAAATTCAAAATTTGAGAATCTTATTTTTCTAGACTCTGACAATAGAGTAGCCCCAGACTTTTTATCCTTATTAAATCATTACAGCTCAAATAATGAAATAGCTGTTGCCACCATGAGAACGTTGCCAGATGTTTTTAAATTAAAAGAGCATTGTTTCTTTTTGCTTCTAGAATTAATCAAGCTTGCAGGGTTAAGACCATTTGGAAAAATTTTTGTAAAACGCGCTATATTTTACGAAATAAATGGCTTTGATACAAATATCACTCTTGGGGAAAATGTAGATTTTTTAGTAAGAGCAAAAGAATATGCAAAATCTGAAAATTTAAATTTTGCTCATTTCACAAAATCTACAATAAAATGTTCATTACGTAGATTCAAAAAGAAAAACTTTTTTTTAATTGTGATACCCTGGTTTATTGCCTATATAGGTTTAAAAAATCTGAGCTATGAAACGATGCATAACATCAATCGATCATAATTTACGGGCGGCTAAAATCACTAATATCCATCAAAATTAAAAGTCATTAAACGACTTATGCTTTTCAGGAAATAGTAGATATATGGGAGATAAATATTGAACACTATAGAGGCTATTCCAATAGTTTCTTTCATTATGCCTGTCTATAATGTCGAGGGCATGTATCTAGAGGAGGCTATTAAATCCGTCTTAAATCAAGATTCCCCTAGGTGGAGACTTTATATTTGTGATGACGCATCTACAAATTCTGGAACGCTAGAGGTGCTAGTACGTTACACGGGATTTGATTCAAGAATTGAGGTAATGAAAAACCAATTTGAAAAAGGAATTTCAGGGGCCTCAAATTATGCTGCCTCTAAATCAAGTAGCCATTTTTTGGCTTTTATAGATCATGACGATCTCCTTGCTCCTAATGCTGTTACAGAGATTCTTGGCGTATGCGATGATTTTCCAGATGTAGACTTAATGTACTCTGATGAAGATAAGCTGAACATGTCTGGTGAATTTGTAGAGGAGTACTATAAACCGGATTTTTCTCCAGACCACTTGAGGTCTGTTATGTACATTCTTCATCTCTTAGTTATTTCAAATAGTCTATTTAAAGAGCTAGGTGGACTAAGGACGGAATTTGATGGGGCGCAAGATTACGACCTAGCCTTGCGCGCAAGTACTTGTGCCCGGAAGGTTGTACACATACCTAAAATCCTATACCACTGGAGAATGATTCCAAATTCGACGGCTTTGGATCTTAATTCAAAATTATGGGCTTTGGAGAATGGCAAGAGAGCATTGGCCGACGTTCTTTCTCGTGACGTCTTTCCTGGCTATAGCGAGGATGGTCTTTTGCTTGGAACTTACAGGGCCAGATACCCTATACCAATTGATAAAAGAGTAACTCTTTTAATTCTCTCTAGGGGGGCGACCCGAAATATTTCTGACAAAGGACAAATATCGCTCGTCATCAATTTCGTAGAGAGTATTTTATCGAAAAGTACTTATCATGCCTTTGACATTAATATCATATGGAGTGGAGATTCAATGGATCCCGCTCTTGATAGTCTTCGCTCTTTGGGATGTCTAATATTTCAGTACACTGAGTCAGGAAGTTTTAATTATTCCAAAGCGTTTAATTTCGCTTTATCTACCTCAAAGACAAACGACATAATCGTATTGAATGACGATTTGGAGGTGATCACTCCCGATTGGATTGAGTCATTAATTGAGTTTTCTCAGCAGCCTAGAATTGGCGCTGTTGGTGCAAAACTTTTATTTGAGGATCAAACAATTCAACACGCTGGTATGGTCATGGGGGTGGAAGGCGTATGTGGCCATATATTTTATAAAAATCAAGCCAATGAAGTCGGTTATCAGAATTTCTCCCACCTGATTAGAAATTATTCCTGCATTACTGGTGCAGTATTTGCAACAAGATTAGATGTTATGGGTATTATAGGTGGAATGGATGAGGGTTATAGAGTTGAATTTAATGATGTTGACGTTTGTATGCGCTTAAAAGAAAAAGGGTATGACATTGTTTATACACCTTATGCAAATCTATTTCATTATGAGAACTCAAGCTTTAATCGATCGGAACCGGACAGACTTGATAAAGAAAAGTTCTTGAAAAGATGGTCGAAGACAATTCAAGACGATCCCTTTTACAATCAAAATCTACCAAAAAATTTAAATAAACTAACTTGAAGAGTTTCTGCTAAATGAGCAAAATTTTAGGAGTTGACTACATAGCCCCCCTCAAAATTCAAAGTGGTATGGGGTGTTCCTCAAGGGCTTACTATAAAGCGTTAAATTTATTAGAAAATATTTCAATAAACCCTATTGCGTATGAAAGAGGATTTGAGCATCACGCAAAAGTTAGATTTCGAGATGCATCAAAAAAAGATTATTTATTGAATGAAGACGTTAAGGCATTGATTCTACATCAGAATGCAGATGGTTTTTATAGGATGAGAGAGGATTATGCGCATCAAATTTCTGCTCATTATGCTAAAAAAATTGCGGCTTGGGTATGGGAGCTTTCTCAATTTCAAGAACAGTGGAAGAAGGAGTCTGCAGCACTTGATGAGATATGGGTGCCGAGCAATTTCGTGAAAAATTCGATCTCCAAAGTTGTTGATAAATCAATTGTGGTTATTCCTTATCCCGTGACGATTTCTAAAATTTCAGCCACTAACTTCTGTGAAAGTTTCAGACACCCAGAATATTTTTTATTTGGATATTTTTTTGATGCATCAAGTTTTGTCGAGCGGAAAAATCCTGTCGCACTACTCAGGGCATTTGAAGAAGTTAGGCGAAAGTATGATCACTGTAAATTGATACTAAAGATTGGTCATGCACATAAATTTTTAGAGTATTTAGGCGAAAAAAAAATTGGCAGCGAACTTCTTGAGTCTGTAAAAATCATTGATAAAAATTTACCATCAGATCAATTGTATGGATTAATGAATGAGCTAGATTGTTATGTCAGTCCACATAGATCTGAGGGATTTGGCCTAACTGTAGCTGAAGCCATGTTCCTGGGTAAGCCTGTAATAGCTTCTGATTACAGTTCAACCCAAGATTTTTTAGATCAAAACATTGCATATCCTGTGCCTGTAGATTTGACTACGATTGAAGTGGATTTAGGGCCTTATCAGAAAGGATTATTCTGGGCTGAAATTAACCATTCGGAGCTTGTAAAAGCAATGATAAGTGTTGTTGAAAATCAGGCTTTAGCAATAAAAAAAGGTGCTGCCGCAAAAAAATATATGAAAGAAAAGTATTCATATTCCGCAATTTCTAAACTCATGGGCTCTAGACTGCGTTAATTAATTTTTTTCTAGAGACCTCTATCTAAAAGAAATTTCATTAGATTTTCTAAGTTATATCTATGTGATATGTCTAGAGCAGCTTTCTTCGTAATTAAATTTCGCAGTGTTAATTTTGAGTAACACTCATTCATTTGGTGTGCAGCATGCTCTAAGTCTGGCTCAAACCAATAAAAATCAGTTGACTTATCTATTGATTGGTATTCCCCTGGATTGGCTTTTATCTCTAAACCTTCGACTAATAGCGAATTTTCGTGACTTGAGTAATCTAAATTACCTGAGTAATTACTTGTGATGACCGGAATGCCCAAAAACATAGACTCTGCGATTAGTCGGCCAAATCCCTCTGACCTATGCAGGGATATGAAGCAATCTGAACATGAAATAAGTTCAATAACATCGGAATAAGGCATTAAACAATCTATAAGTCTTATTCTCTTATCCCGGACTGATTCCTCAATCAATTCTAAGTATGTATCTCTCGAGAGGTTGTAAAACTTCAATATGAGACCCACTCCATCATTATTGGGAAAGGCTATTCCAAAGGCCTTAATAATTGCAAAAGGATTTTTTCGTTTTACTGATGATTCACCATCAAAAATAAAAGTAAAGTAAAAAATCTCTTCAGTCAATCCAAATTTGAGACGGGATGGGTTCTTTGGGATCGGTGGATCTATTAATTGCGGGCATACAAGCACGGGGATATTAAATCTTGACTTAAATGCTAATGAAGAAAAATTAGAAATAGTCCATATTTCAGAAATAAATTCTGGAAGTGAGTTGATTTTATTTGTAATAGAATTAAATTCCCATTGCCAGTAAGCTATATTTTTATTCTTGTCGATAAAGGTCTCCCCATATTTCGCAATGAAATCACAGGTTGCAAATGGGGGGTGTATAAAAATATTTGTCTTCCCATCGAAAGTTAAAGGTGTCGAGCTTTTATCATCGTAAGAAACTGGAAATTCAATTTTATTTACTTCAAGTTTATTATTTATGCAGGCTGTTTCAATCGATCTATAGTCAAAAGAGATTCCTTTTGATGAGTGCGGATTACCAATTAGATTAACGGTACGTTCCGCAGAAGGGTACCATTGCTGCATTAGCTGCCCTAGTAATAAATGGTTATTTGCCGTTTCATAAAAGCCCTTAATCTCGGCACGATCAAATCTAAATCTTGAGTTGCTGGTATGATCTAAATAATTATTTGAATATATATCTTTACTTTCATACCATTGGTTATAGTCAGCAGATGTACTTATCTGGTATGTATTTACTAAGTCAGGCCGCGAATAAAAATATAGAATTCTTAGTAGTTTCTTAAAATCATTCGGTGATAATTTCTTTGAATCTACTAAAAAAGAGCTATTTGGAATAACTTCATCCAGGTATGTCCTATCGTGATTAAGAAGATTTAGTGCTAAGGAGGAGATTGTTTTTGAGCTGACACTTCCTATTTCAATGAAGTTATTAAAGATCAAATTGGACTTAACTAAAAATGATATTGAAATATCTAAAAAATTAAGCTCTGAGGGCAGCATTAAAGGAACATTCTCAGACAAAATTTTACTAATATTAGAGAGTAACAACTGATATTCTAGGAGGCCATGCTTTTCCCACCAAAGTACAAAATCATTCCTACCATGACTAGTATTTATATTATATTTATCTATTAAGTCTGCTCTTGAATGCCAGATTATAGGCAAAAGTGTAAAAAGAAATTTTTTATTATTTTGAGTTGATAAATAAGGGCATAGGGAAAGCACGCTTGACAATAAAAGTACCCAGTCAGATATTGGTAACTCATTGCATTTTTTTGACAATAGATCTAATAAAAATTTTGATTTTGATGAAATAGAGTCATTGCTCTGCGTAGCGAAAAATTTATTAATAGTTTCTGCCCCAGTTAATATTCCATACTGGCTGATGAAAATATTTTTTGACGTTGGCAGAAGGGCGTATTTATTTTTAATAACTAATTCGAGCCATGGATAATTGTGCGAACCTTCATCTTGCCACCAAGATAAAAATAATGCTTCGGATTTTTTATCCTCAAGATTATGGTATTTTTGAAAATCAATAGATTTTTCAAGCCACGTCAACAAAAGTTCGGGGTAGAGTGATGCGGTGTTTGGTGAGCGCATTGATTTCAAAGAGCGTAATAAATGAATAAAAGCATTAAAAAATAGTCCCTGTATAAAAATAATACCTCACATGAAAGCCTCTGAGTTTTTTATTTAATTTTGTAGTAAATGGTGCGCTATTAGGTTGTCAATAAATCTAGCTATTTTTTAAAATTTGAGCTCTAATATTAGAACTTCTTTAGAGTTAGTATCCTTATTAAAAAGTCATAATTTTTCTTTAATGTATTTTCTAAGACTTAAGATAATAGTCAACATAGCGCCTAAAAAAAGTTTTCAATTGTTGAGTTTATGAATATTGCCCTTGATCTGCAGGCCTGTCAATCTGCGAGTAAGTTCCGTGGGATTGGGCGTTATTCGCTTTCGCTTGCCGAGGAAATGCTAGCAGTTCTGTATAAAAAAGGCCACACACCTTCAGTAATTCTAAATTTAAACTTTTTTGAGGAGTTTGCGGTTATCAGGTCACATTTGCTCCGGCTTTATCCGCAATTAAAAATACTCGGTTTTTCTATTCTGACCCCTAGTGCCTCTGGCGAGATCTCTAATCAATGGAGGTTGAGAGCATCAGAATTATTGCGAGAATATGCTATAGCTCTCATGGCGCCTGATTATCTTCATGTATCTACCTTAATTGCCGATGGGTGGAGTGATGATTGCGTAGCCTCTGTGGGTGAAATGGGAGTTCATATCCCCACCGCCCTTACGCATTACGATATGATTCCTCTTGTGCTGAAGGATCTCTATATGCCACCCGGTCCTTTTAGGGATAATTACCTCAGAAGGCTCGAGAGCGTAAAAAGAGTGGATTTGTTGTTAGCAATTTCAGACCATTCAAAACTTGAGGCAATTGAATGGCTTGAGAGATCCCCTGAATCTGTTGTGAGCATTTCCGCTGCGGTAAGCAAGGGTTTCAGCAATATCAAACTAGATCCGGAGGTGGTTATCAAGCACTATGGCTTAAAGCAGGGATATTTGCTATACGCTCCTGGGGGATTTGACATGCGTAAAAACATTGGTCGCCTTATTGAAGCTTACGCGGGTTTGGAGCGCCAAGTCATAAAAAAACATCCACTTGTTATTGTAAGTAAATTACATCCTGGCATTAAAGATCATTGGACAAATTTCGCAAGCGATCTTGGATTGGAATCGGGCGATCTTGTTTTTACCGACTTTGTTTCGGATGAGCATCTAAAGTGCTTATACAAAATGTGCTATGCCTATGTATTCCCATCGCTGCATGAGGGATTCGGTTTGCCAGTACTTGAAGCAATGGTTTGTGGTGCTCCTGTTATTGGCTCTGATAAAACAAGCATTCCTGAAGCAATTGGGCTTCAAGAGGCGTTATTTGATCCATATTCGGTTGATTCAATGAGGGATAAATTGCGCCGTATTTGCAATGATAAAGAGTACTTATCTTTGCTTCAAAAACATTCGAAAATCCAGCCTACTAAGTTCTCCTGGAGGCGGTCGGCAGAATTAGCTGTTAGTGCAATTGAAATAAGTTATAAGACTTTGTTGGCGGCAGGTTATAGATCGCCTATAAAGAATGATTTGCCAACTTATGAGGACATTAAAAATATTCTTTCTGAGGATTTTAATGGTGTAAACCCATCCGAGTCAGATTGGGCTCAGTTGAAAAAATGTTTTGATGACAATTTAGTTCAATTTCAATAATGAAAATATTATTTAATACCTACCCAGTGGCCTTTCAAATCCAGGGGGGTGGTGAAGTTCAGTTACTCAAATATCATAAATATATTTCCGAGTATGGCCTTGATATTGATTTATTTGATCAATGGAAAACTCAAATTAATAAATATGATTTGCTGCATTTCTTTTCATGCATGGCTGGCTCAGAGCATTTTTTGTGCTTTGCTAAAAGTCTAGGAGTTTCGATTTTTATATCTCCAAATCTCTGGATAAAAGAAGAGACAAAAAATAATTATCCTTATGAAAGTATACAATCACAACTTAATATGGCTGATGGAGTAGTGTGTAATTCTGAGGCTGAGTGCAAATTACTTTCAAGGGTATTTAAGGTGTCGATTGAGAAGTTTATTTGCGTTTACAATGGAGTTGAAGATATATTTTTTGAATCGATTGATCCAAATCTATTCCGTGATCGCTATCAAATTAAATCCCCATTTGTGTTGAACGTAGCAAACATTGAGCCTAGAAAAAATCAACTAAACCTAGTTCGTGCCATCAAAAAATTTCCAAACCATAAGTTAGTAATTATGGGCGGCATTAGAGATCACGAATATGCGAATAAAGTAATTTCCGAAGGGGGTTCACAGCTTATATTGCTTGAACGTCAAGAGCACGGATCTGAAATTCAGCGCTCGGCTTATGCTGCTTGCGACCTATTCGCACTACCTAGTTTGTTGGAAACTCCAGGCTTGGCTGCCCTCGAGGCTGGTGCATGCGGTGCGCCAGTTCTTGTTACGCAAGAGGGGTGTGCTTTAGAGTACTTTGGTCGGTTCGCAACTTATGTTAATCCAGGCAGCATCGAAAGTATTGAAAATGCAATAAGTCATGCATTTTCACAATCATCATCAGAGTTGCGTGCTTTGATTAAAGGCAGATTCAGATGGAGGGATGTTCTTAAGCCGTTAATCAAAAGTTATGAAAACAACCCATTTTTTGGGGATGGCATTTATTCTAAGGGATTCTTTCCATTGGAGATTTCTGATAAGGGCCCCTTTGTTTGGGGCAAATATCGTTCTCACTTACAAATGCCCTATGGCACCCTGTCTTTCCAGTGGCGTGCTCCACAGAAATCAAAAGTCAGCGTTTATATCAATCACATACTTTTTAGGTCTGATATTGAAGTTGGAACTACATGGGAGGACTATGTTATTTCTACGGTAGATAGTAAAAATTCTGGTCTGCAATTGATTGAATTTGAGGTTACTCCAATTGAGGTTGTGAACCATGGAGACGCGCGTGAGCTTGGCATAGGTATCTTGAATCCAATTTATGAAAATAGAAAATATTGAAAAATGTTATAGACTTGCATTAGGCAAAAAATACTCCATATAGAAGCGTGAGCTTAGGGTGTTATAGCTCCTTTTATAAAAAGCATTATCTAAATTGAGGGGTTGCTGGGCATTATCTGACCTAATTTTCTTGTCTGGTGGTGATAGGGCTCTCAATAGACAATGAAAAATAGGCGCATGTTAATTACTTCTTCCATCTAATAAGTCCGCCGGTATGCCATAGTCTATCCGGCTAGTATGCATTGATATATTAAATTTTATACAAATAAGGTTTGTTTCAGACCATGCTAAATACATTAATCCGTAATGCGACATCTTGCTTTATGAGGATGTTTGTTAAATATAGATTTATATATCTTTCAATGGGAATATTCCTCATTTCCTTTATCTGCATCCCTTATTCTCAGCTCCATCATTTTTCTAATATGCCGGGGGACTTGGCTGACTCACGTTTTTGTAATTATTTACTGGAAAATACTTATTTATATTTTTTTGGTCGATCTGCCTCCCTATTTAATCTAAGCTTTTTTTACCCATTTCCTTATATTCTTGGCTTTAGTGAAAATCTTTTCGGATCTTTTCCAATCTATGGTTTTGGGCGTTTGCTCACAGGTCATACGGACATCGCATTTCTTTTTTGGTATTCTTTTAGCTATTTTTTAAATTATTTTGCTACTTACTATGTTTTGAGAAAATTAAACATAGACTGCTTTTCAGCTGTAATTGGAGCATTAATTTTTGCGTATGCATTTCCAGTTAGTGCGCAATCAGGGCATGCACAGCTTGCCTATAGATTCTGCGTTCCTTTGTCTATTTTTTCACTTCTTAATTTTCTGGAAAAGCAGACCTTCAGTGATGCTGTCCGCTCTATATTTTGGCTGGTATGGCAACTATATTGTTCAATTTATATTGGATTTTTTTTATTAGCATTATTGATGCTAATAACCACATCATACTTATTTTTAATATTTTTAAAGAATAAAAATTATTCCTATAGAAATTTTATTTCCAGCTGGTTATCGTTAGGCAGTATAGAAAAGCTAAAAATTATTTTTATAATGTGGACATTAGTTTTAATGTTAATAGTTTTATTTTATCCATACTTTAAAGTTACTGAGTTATATGGCGCAAAGCGCTCTCTAGCTGAAATATCAAGTATGCTTCCCAGGTTTGGCAGTTATTTTCTTGCAGAAGGGTCATGGCTTTGGTCTTTTATCGGTGGATTTATACATGACATTCCTATGCGTCATGAGCATCAAATATTTATCGGGGCAACCGCAACAATTCTTTTGATTTTAGGTTTGATTTTTGGATTGACAGGTGTGCAGACGCTTGTATTTAGTTTATTAACATCAAGTTTGGCCATTGCGCTTTTAATAACCATTAATATTGGTGGCCATAGTATTTGGGATTATTTGGCAGATCTTCCATTTGCATCGGCAATACGAGCAATGACAAGATTCATATTAGTTTTACTGTTTCCAATAGCTTATTTATGCTCTGTTGCAGTTAATCGACTCCCGGCAGGATGGAATTTTTTTAAAATCTCCTTAATTGCTGTTCTGATATTTGAATATTCAACTATCAATGCATTATCTTCACCTATATCACTATGGCGTCAGCGCGAGGATGCTGTCGCCATATTGGTGCCCAAAAACTTACCAAATAATTCGATTCTATTTTTTTCTCAGCCTCCAGGGACATATATACCTGCCCAGGAGATGGATTCAATATTAATATCATTAAAATTGGGTTACCCTACCCTCAATGGCTATAGCGGGGGAGTGCCACCTGGATTTCAAGAAAATTATGGAGTTGACTGTTTTGAGATATCCAGAAGATTAAATTCATATGTATCGTTCATTAAGCCATTAAATCCAGAGAAGGAATACGATAATTTAATCAAGAGAGTTGTTCCTATCGGGTTTTCTGGTTGTGAGAGCTTAAACTTAAAGAATTATTAGAATATAATGCCATGATCCTCCTTTAAAGTATTTGAGAAATTAAAATGAAGCTGTCAATTGTTATACCTTGTTATAATGAGTTAAGCACCATTGATGCTATTATTGACGCTGTTAATGCAGCTCCTTATCCTGATAAAGAAATTATTATTATTGATGATTGCTCTAAGGATGGAACTAGAGATAAGTTAAAAAATGATATTGAGTTCTCTGGGCGAGTTCATCAAGTTCTCTACCATCAGGTAAATCAAGGCAAGGGCGCAGCTCTGCGTACTGGAATTGCAGCGGCAACCGGTGATTTAGTTATTATTCAAGATGCGGATATGGAGTACGATCCAAATGAATATCCCCGTCTAGTTGAGCCAATTCTTAATAATCGTGCAGATGTCGTTTTTGGCTCTCGTTTTTTGGGGGGTGATGCTCACCGTGTGCTTTATTTCTGGCATCGCGTCGGTAATGGCATATTAACGCTAGCCTCAAATATGTTTACCAATCTAAATCTTACCGATATGGAAACATGCTACAAAGTTTTCCGTCGAGAAATTATTCAAGGCATCACTATTGAAGAAAATCGCTTTGGTTTTGAGCCTGAAATTACTGCAAAAATCTCAAAATTAAATTGCAGAATATATGAGGTTGGAATTTCGTATTACGGCCGTACTTACGATGAGGGCAAGAAAATTGGCTGGAGAGATGGTTTTAGGGCTATCTACGCCATTCTGAAGTACAACTTGCGTTGATATGCGTTTAATAAAATATTTTTTTGTTGGCGGAGCTGCCGCCGCTGTTGATATTTCTTTGTTTACTCTTTTTGCTGGCTATTTTGAGTGGACTTGGTGGCTTGTTTCAATTTGTACTTTTGCTCTTGCAACTTATGTTAATTATTATCTTTCTATTCGTTATGTTTTTGAAAGTGGCGCTAGACATCCAAAGCGTGCAGAAATCACGGCCGTATATCTGGTTAGCCTTTTTGGCTTAGCAGTGAATCAGATGGTTTTATATGCGGCAATTAATTGGATGCAATGGAGCCTTTTAATTGCCAAGATTTTTGCTACAGCAACGGTTTTTCTTTGGAACTATCTTTCTAGGAAGCATTTTATTTTTTAAGACATAATTTTAAACATTCAATTAAATGCATGCCTAGTTAAATTTTAGTAAATCGATAAATGACCGACTCTTCAAATTCAAGCCCTAAGAGCCAATTTCAGACTGCTTCAGAGACTGCCTATTCTGGAGCCGCTGAGCTTTGGGCGATTGAGGGCGCGTTAAAAAAATACAATCAAGATTTAGTTAGCAAGCTAAGTCAATATTTTAAAGGCTCGTCAAGAATCTTAGAGTTTGGAGCCGGAATTGGGACGCTCGCAAGAATTTGGAGTGAAAAAACCCACATAAAGCCAGAATGCCTAGAGATTGATATTAATTTACAGAAGATTGTTCTTGAAAGAGGTCTGGTTTGCTATGGTGATTTAAATGATGCTGATGGGATTTTTGACGGCATTTACACATCCAACGTCCTAGAGCATATTGAGCATGATGAAGAGATCCTGCGACAACTTAATGACCGCTTGAAGGTTGGCGGAATAATAGCGGTATACGTGCCAGCATTTATGTGCCTATATTCAAGTATGGATTTAGCGGTTGGACACTACCGTCGTTATGGGGCACGTGAGTTATGTCAAAAGCTGGAGTCGGCAGGCTTTACGGTGAAACATCAAAGCTATTCGGATTCAATCGGATTTCTTGTGTGGTGGTATCTCAAGAAACGTGGAAGCAAGGGCGGCAATGAGCTCTCCAATCATCGTGCACTCTCGATGTACGATAAATTAATTTATCCTCTTAGCTCGTTTATAGATTTCATCGGATTTAAATATTTATTTGGAAAAAACCTCTTAGTGGTCGCTAAAAAAGAAAATTAATTGTCAATCCTTTAAATATTCGCAAATCACTACTTAAATTATCTAAACGTAAATTAATGTTTTTATGAAAGTCACCATCATCGGTAGCGGTTACGTAGGTCTAGTGACAGGCGCATGCCTAGCTGAACAGGGCAATAACGTCTTTTGCGTAGACGTCGATGCTAAAAAAATTGAGATTCTCAACTCTGGCGGAGTTCCGATCTATGAGCCGGGCCTCAAAGAGATGATTGAGCGCAATCGCGCTGCTGGTCGTTTGCAGTTCTCTACGGATATTGCCGCTTCAGTTGCCCATGGTGATGTTCAGTTTATAGCGGTGGGTACTCCTCCCGATGAGGACGGCTCAGCTGACCTTCAGTACGTTGTTGCGGCAGCGCGTAATATCGGTCGCCATATGAGTACGCCAAAGGTGATAGTCGATAAATCTACTGTGCCAGTAGGTACTGCCGATAAGGTTTCTGCAGCGATTACCGAAGAATTAGAAAAAAGAGGACTTGCCCCAGAGTTGTGCTCTGTAGTTTCTAACCCAGAGTTCTTAAAAGAAGGCGCTGCTGTAGAAGACTTTATGCGTCCAGATCGCATTGTGATTGGTACAGACAGTACGCCAGCAGGATTGAGAGCTAAAGAGCAGATGCGCAAACTCTACGCCCCGTTTAATCGTCACCATGAGCGTACCTACTACATGGATGTAAAAAGTGCTGAGCTCACAAAATATGCTGCTAATGCGATGTTAGCGACCCGTATCTCTTTTATGAATGAGTTAGCAAATTTAGCCGACCTAGTAGGCGCTGATATCGAAGCGGTGCGCCAAGGTATTGGCTCAGACTCACGGATTGGTTTTGGCTTTTTGTACCCTGGCACAGGCTATGGCGGATCATGCTTTCCTAAAGATGTCTCAGCTTTATCGAAGACCGCTAAAGAGCATGGTCGGGATCTGAAGATTCTTGATGCTGTTGAAGCCGTCAATGAGTTGCAAAAGTACACCTTGGTTAATAAGATCGATAAGCGCTTTGGTAAAGATTTAAAGGGTATGAAGTTTGCTCTGTGGGGCCTAGCCTTTAAGCCCAATACCGACGATATGCGCGAAGCGCCTAGCCGAGTCATTATTCAAGAACTCGTTAAACGTGGCGCCCAAGTAGTGGCTCACGATCCAGTAGCAATGCCAGAAGCGCAGCATGCCTTAGAGGCAGACTTTAAGAGCAATGCAGAAGGTCTTAAGCAAGTCTCGATGGTAGACAATCCTATGAATGCTTTAGATGGTGCCGATGCCTTGGTGATTGTGACTGAGTGGAAGGCCTTTAGAAGCCCAGACTTTGAGCAAGTGATGCAAAAACTCAAGCGCCCCATCATTTTTGATGGTCGTAACCTCTATGAGCCAGCTTCTATGCAAGAATTGGGTATTGAGTACCACGGCATTGGGCGACATAATTAAGCGGTACTTTTAAAATATTTCCAGTCAGTCCACTTTCATGAAAAATTACAATCGTAATCAAAAAATCCTCATCACCGGTGGCGCAGGCTTTCTAGGCTCCCATCTCACTGAGAAACTCCTCAAAGAAGGTAATGATGTATTGGTGGTGGATAACTATTTCACAGGCACTAAAGAGAACTTGGCGCATTTATTGCCTAACTCCCGTTTAGAGCTGATGCGCCATGATGTGACTTTCCCGCTCTATGTAGAAACCAATCAGATCTATAACTTAGCTTGCCCTGCATCTCCAGTGCATTACCAATATGATCCGGTGCAAACTACTAAGACCAGTGTGCACGGTGCCATTAATATGCTGGGCCTGGCTAAAAGAACGAGAGCCCGAATCCTCCAGGCATCAACCAGCGAAGTGTATGGTGACCCAGAAGTGCACCCTCAGCCTGAAAGCTATTGGGGCAAAGTGAATCCCATTGGCATTCGCTCTTGCTATGACGAAGGTAAGCGCTGCGCTGAAACTCTCTTTTTTGATTACAACCGTCAGCACAATTTAGATATCAAAGTCGTCCGTATTTTTAATACTTACGGCCCACGTATGCACCCTAATGATGGCCGGGTTGTGAGTAACTTTATTGTGCAAGCCTTGCAAGGCAAAGACATCACTATTTATGGTGATGGCCAGCAAACCAGAAGCTTTTGCTATGTCGATGACTTAATCGATGTCATGGTCAAAATGATGAACTCCGAAGATGGCTT
>CALRYF010000007.1:0-21377 GCA_943372325.1 Polynucleobacter meluiroseus
CCACTAAGACTGGTAATGGCGGCACGATTGCGATCTGGTCAGAAATCAAGACCACTGTAGCCGGCGTCCTTAAATCCATGGGTGGATCCTTATCGGGTAACGGCGGCTTTATTGAGACCAGTTCTAAGGGAACTGTGGCGCTAGCTCCCACAGTCTCCATCAATACGGCAGCGAATAACAAAACCGGCAAAGCCGGTACTTGGCTTCTAGACCCAATCGACCTCACAATTGATACTGGCGCGGCTAATGTGATCTCTGCTGCCTTGGCAAACAACAACGTCACTATTGAAGTCAATGCCAATACGACTGCTTGCCCAAGCTTAGGTGGCTGTACACAAAACGGCACGGGTAGCCTCACCATTGCCAGTGGCGCCGATATCCTTAAAGCAGGTGGCAATATGACCACCTTAACTCTGAACTCCTCAGGCATCTTTAATCTGAACGCCAATATCAGCGGCCAGAACCTGAGCGTCATCATCAATAGCTCAATTGCATACCTCAATGTAGGAAGCTCAATCACAGCCAGCGAGGTAACCGTTCAGGCTCAAACCATCTATGCATCAGGCACTATCCAGACAAGTAATTACCTGGCCAATGCCGGCAATACCCTAGGTAATGCCATCAAGCTTTTAGCTCAAGCGATTTATGTCTCAGGACGCTTAGCAGCAAACGTCTCGCAAGGAGCGGGCATAGCGGGTTCAATTAAGCTAGAAGCCAATACGATTACCCTAAACCCTGGAGCCACTCTACAGGCTAATGGGGATGAAGGTGGCCTCATTACGATTGCAGCCAATGACTCACTCTGGAATAGCTCACGATTGCAGGCTAATGGTGGAAATGGCAGGGGAGGCACACTCACTATTACCGCAGCAAATGATATCCATTTTGATCAAGCAACTCTGCTGGCAAACGGCACCACCGATGGTGGCGTCTTAACTATCACCACGCAAGTGGGAGATGTGAACATTGCCAACTCAATAATCCAAACGAACGGCTCATCTGGTCGTGGCGGTAGCATTGGCTTATCCGCTACCAACAATACTCAGATTGCAAACTCAGTTATCAGCGCAAACGGGTATACCCAAGGCGGCACAATATTAATAGGCAATGATGCTAATAACGGCACATTGCCTTTTTCTATTTTGACGAGCTTAGATAGTAATACCACCATCAGCGCAGCCCAGTTAGATACCAATCAGAACAACCAGCAGGGCGGCTTTATCGAGACCTCAGGTCAAACCATCAACTTACTCTCTAGTATTAACGCAGGTAGAGGGGGAATGTGGCTGATAGACCCGACCGACATTACGATTGATTCAACGACAGCAGCAAATATTGTTGCTGCATTGCATACTAATACCAATGTCTCCCTAATTACTAGTAACGGTACTCCAAGTTGCTCAGTAGTCTGTACAAATGGAGCCGCATCTACTAATAGTATTTATATCAACTCTGCCATTAATGAGCCAACGGGAACGGGAACCTTAACCCTTACTGTCCATTCAGGCGGTAATATTTACCTCAATGCTGCAGTAACCACCGTTGGCACTCAAACATATAACGGACCCATTACTGTTGGCGCAGATGTTGCTTTAATAGCAACATCTGGTGGCGTAGTGATTAACGGCGCAGTGACAAATAGCTCAGGCGCAACTCAGATTCTGCAATTCTTGGGCGGTGGAGCGTACAAGTTAAATGGTGTAACAGTAAGTCCAGCGGGATCGTACTCAAATACCGTTCTATCTAATGCGGGGACTTTATCTTGGAATGGAACTACAACTTATACCTGGGCCCCAGGAGTTTCAACTGACGCATCTTATTTAGTTGTAGGTGGCGGTGGAAGTGGTGGATATACCTATGGAAGTGGTGGAGGTGGCGGTGCGGTTATTTCATCAACCGTAACGCTCAATGGCGCTAGTGAATATTCTATTGTCGTTGGTAATGGCGCACCCACTGTCACGTCAGCGGGTAGTGCAAATGGATCACAAAGTTCTGCTTTTGGAAGCACTGCTAATGGCGGTGGCGGTGGCACGTCCAGTGGAAATAATCCTGTCGGTGGTAGCGAAGGGGCTTCTGGAGGTGGTGGAGCTCCTCAAGTAAATAATACGATTGGAACTGGGTTCAATGGTAATCAAGGATATGCGGGTGGAAGGGGTGGTCAAAATAATGGCGGCGCTGGTGGTGGTGGTGGCGCGGGCGGAATCGGTGGCGCGGGCGGAGATGCTAGCAATAGCTCTAATCCATGCTCTCCATGTAATGGGACGGCTTTCAAGGGAGGTGTAGGCGGAGCAGGTTTGCAATCATCTATTAATGGAAGTGTTCAATACTATGGCGCTGGCGGTGGCGGTGGATCAATTGCTTCATATACAGCCCTGGGAGGTAGTGGAGTTGGCGGTAATGGCGGCGGTCAAAGTCATGGTGCAGCAGGTGCTACTAATACTGGGAGCGGAGGTGGTGGGGGCGGAACGAGCAATAGAAACGGTGGTGCAGGCGGCTCTGGAATTGTAGTAGTCAGTTTTACAACGCCTGGTAGCGCGCACACCTTAACGATTAATTCCGCAAGCGCAAGTAGCGTATCCGGCGCTATTAGTTCAAATCTGAGTTTGACAAAATCTGGTGCAGGTACTTTATCTTTAGCGGCTAATAGCACTTACTCAGGTATTACTACCATCAGTAACAGTGCAACGATTGCAATTAGTGGTAGTGGAGCCTTAGGTAACTCTTCCGTGATAGTAGTGAGTGGTGGAACATTGGCTTTATTAGGCGGTATTACGATTACCAATGCCATTGGAATTAGTGGTGCAGGCGTTAGTTCTGTTGGTGCAATTTCAAATACAAGCGGCAATAATGCCATCAATAGTTTAGTTACGTTAAATGCAGCATCTACGATTGGTAGTGCAGCAGGCACCTTAACTCTAAATCCAGCTTCTGGTAATGCGATTAGTGGTAGTGCAAAAGATTTGACGTTTACTGGTGCAGGTAACGTCACTATTAGCCAGGCAATCTCAAATTCTTCTGCTACTTTAACAAAGTCTGGCGAGGGCGTATTAACTTTATCAGCAGATAACTCCTACACTGGCGTTAATAATATTAATTCAGGTACGGTTGTTGTTGGTAATGCTGGTGCTCTTGGAACGGGTTCATCAAACACAATTTTATTTGGCGGTGGAACATTACGCTATTCAGGCATTACTACTGATTTTTCATCGCGCTTTACCGTTGGTTCAGGTAAATCATATTCAGTTGATGTAAATGGCCAATCTGTAACTTGGGCCTCAGCATTGCCAAGTTCTAGTACGAATGGATTAACTGTATCAAGTACAGCCGCAAATGGTATCTTGACTTTATCTCAGGGCAATACCTATACGGGCACAACAACCATTAATAGCGGGACCTTAGCTATTAGCAGCGAAACTGCCTTAGGCAGTGGCGCCGTGATTATTGGTCCATCAGGAATATTAGATCTCCAATTTTTGGGATCGATTACGCTTGGCTCGACTCTGACGATGAGTTCTGGTGCAGCAATTACGAATTCAGGCAGTGCTTCCAATTTATCTGTATCTGGCGCAAGTACTTTAGCTGGTAGCATAACCACAAAGGGTACGCAAACTTATAGTGGCGCTGTTACTTTAGCTGCTGCAACTCAACTGACAAGCACCGGCACTGATAGCGCTGGCAATATTTCTTTTGGATCAACAGTTGATGGTACTGCAGATAATTCTCAGTCACTGACCTTAGTATCCGGCGGTAGCATGATCTTTACCGCTGCAGTGGGTTCTATTCACCCGCTATCTTCATTAACTACGGGTGTTGGTACAACATCGCTTGCTGGTAGTGTCAACACCTCAGGGGAACAGTCATATAACGGAAATGTTCAGCTAACAGGCGATGTCAGTCTGACTACATTAAATAGTTTGGTAAGTATTACAGGTAGCTTAACAGCTGAAGCCATTATTAATACCCTGCAGTTCACTGGTGGTGGTGCTTACATATTAGATGGAACAACAGTTTCTAATCCTGGGGCTGCGACATATTCAAATAGAGCATTAAGTAATGCTGGTACTCTTTCTTGGGATGGCAGTACATACTCTTGGGTAGCAAATACTACAACCCCTGAGGCTCAACTTTTAGTGGTTGGTGGCGGGGGTGGTGCAGGTTCCAGCTATCCAAGTGGAGGCGGAGGCGGAGGCGGAGCAGTCGTGAGCTCAAACTCTCTAAGTTTAATTAATGGCACTTCCTATGGCGTTAGCGTTGGCTCTGGTGGCGCAAATACCAATCCATTTTATTCTGGAAGTAACGGCGGAACTTCTTACTTTGATGCGGTAAGCGCTGCTGGCGGCAATGTGGGTCCTTATAACAACTACGTTCAAACTGGTGCAGCCTCGGGCAATGGAAATGCTGGTGGAGGTGGCTCAAACTCGGCTGGCGGCGGAGGCGGAAGTGCCGGATCTGGAGCTAATGCTACAGACCAAGTTGGGGGTAATGGCGGAGCAGGTACAGCAAGTTCTATAACTGGACAATTAGCTTACTATGGCGGCGGTGGCGGTGGAGGAGGCTATTCTGCAGGTGGCTCTGGTGGTTTAGGTGGAGGTGGTAACGGTGGTGGTATTAACACGGCTGGCAGTAGTGGTCTTACAAATACTGGCGGTGGTGGAGGTGGCTCTGGATATTACTCGCGCGCTGCTGGCTCTGGTGGCTCCGGCCTCGTGGTTCTCAAATATTCAATACTTCGCTTATTGACCATTAACTCAGGTTCAGGGCAGGTTGTTATTACGGGCAACGTGAATCTTGCTGGCGTCTCAATCACTTCATCTAATGCGGCTAGTGTAATTAGCGGTGATATAGGTGGTTCATCTTCAATTACATATGCGGGGACTGCCAATAATGGGCGCCTAACCCTATCAGGTAATAATAGTCAAACTGGAACCACTACTGTTTCTAGCGGAACGATCAATGCAGCCAGCGCAAATGCTTTTGGTGCAGGTGCAGTTAGCATTAGTTCTTCAGGTGCGCTTGATCTTCAATATGCAGGAACAGTTTCCTTGGGTTCTACATTGAATATTAGTTCGGGTGGATCAATCACTAATTCACTGAACATATCAAACCTATCTATTGCTAGCACCAGCAACTTAGCGGGCAGCATCACTACTTCCGGTACACAGCTCTATAGTGGTTTAGTCACTCTAAGTGGTGCTGATATTTCCTTGAATGGAGCTACCATTACTAGTAATGGTATTGCTGGTGGTAGTAATAGCTTAACGATTACTGGCGCTGCTGTCTTTAATGGCGCAGTCACTGGAGTGACTAACTTATCCGTTAGTGCTACCACCACCTTGGCCGGCAATATCACCACCTCGGGAACTCAACTCTATAGTGGTGCAGTTACTCTCGGTGATGCTGACCGTACTTTGACTGGAGCTGGCATCAGTCTTGCTGGCACAGTTAATGGAGCGTTTGGTCTTGTAATTGTTGATAGCGGTACCACAACTATAGGCTCTGCAATTGGCGCATCAACTCCGCTCACCGGTTTGACGATTACTTCTGCATCTCTATCTGCTGGAGATATCAAACTTGCAACCGGTAGTTCTATTTCAATTACTAATACTTCTGACTCAATAATTAGTGGGGTTATTTCCGGTAGTAATGTATCGCTGACTAAATCTGGAGTAGGTTTACTCAGTCTTACAAACGCAGCTAGCACATATACTGGCATCACCAATTTAAACAATGGCACCTTGCAGGTTGCCTCTCTTGCTGACGGCGGAGTAGCTAGTAGTATCGGTCAGTCAACTGCTGCTGCGGGAAATTTAATCTTTAACGGCGGCACCCTGAAGTATGCGGGCAGCACAGCAATAAACACTAATCGCTTATTCACCATAGGTACTTCAGGCGGCACTATTGATGGATCCGGTACCGGCAGCGGTCTAGTCAGCTTTACAAATGACAGCGACATCGTCCTATCTGGTATTGGTGATAGAACATTTACTTTTGCTGGCAGTCTTTCGGGTAACCAATTTGCCCCATTAATTCCTGAAAATGACGGATCGGGTGGCGCAACTACAGTTACAAATACTGCTGGTGCATGGGTTATTGTGGGCGGCTCTACTGTAAGAGTCAGCTCTGGATTCGTAAATCTTGCCCGATTATCCAGTCGGTCAGTGATCATCATGAGTGGTAATGCCGTTCTAGACTTAGCTGGACTTTCTCTGACCATTTCGTCGATTACAGGTGAATCCTCCAATTTCATTACCAATAGCGTGACAAGTAGCGGCGTAATCCTAACGTTAGTTGGAGCTACGCCAGGCACTTTTGCTGGCGTCATACAAGATGGGGGAAGTGGCAAGCGCTTAGGATTAACTCTCAATAGTGAGGATAGTGCTGGCACTCTCACATTAAGTGGTTTGAATACCTACACTGGGACAACCACAATCACCAAAGGAATTTTGACGCTTACTGGAACTGGAACTATTGGATCTAGCAATGGCCTTGTAATTTCAACTGGCACATTGGATATTCAGAGAGGCGCTATTTCAGTTTCGTCCCTTTCAATGCAAAACTCTGCTGCTAGCATTATTACCGGAAATAATAATTCATCGCTCACCGTTAGTGGTACCAGTTTATTAAATAACGCCGTTACCACCTCTGGCACTCAAACCTATAGCGGGGCGGTGACTCTGGGTGGCGCAACAACATTAACTGCTAGTAGCATTACAAATAGCAGCACTATTGCAGCAGGCACCAACAATCTCACGCTGATTACCGATGCTATTGCCTTAGGTGGCAACATTACTGGCAGTAGTGGTAGTACTTTGACAATCCAGCCCAAGAGCAATAGCACTACGATTGGTTTAGCTGGCGCTTCTGGCACCTTAAACCTAAGCTCAACTGAGATGGGTTACTTAAGAGTACCAACAGTCGTTATTGGTGGCAGCAATGCTACGGGTCTGATTACTGTGAGTGCCTATAGCTCATTAAATAGCGCTGTTACTAACTTTACATTGCAAAACTTAGGATCCAGCAGTAATGGTGGTATTACTATCTCAGGCGCATTATCTAGTCTCAGAAATTTATCACTGAGCTCTGCAGGTACGATCCGCTTAAATGGCAATATCACCAGCTCTGGTAATCAAACTTACAGTGGGTCAGTAAGCTTAAGCAATGATGCAACGCTCACCGCTAGCAGTATTACTACTGGCAGCACCGTAGCTGCCGGCAGTAATGATCTCACCTTCATTACGGATGCCATTGCCTTAGGTGGCAATATTACTGGTAGCAGTGGCAGCAGCATTACGATCCAACCCAAGAGCAATAGCACTACGATTGGTTTAGCTGGCGCTTCTGGCACCTTAAACCTAAGCTCAACTGAGATGGGTTATTTGCAAACACCGACTGTTGTTATTGGTGGTAGTAGTGCAACGGGCCTGATTGCTATTAATGAGTACGATGGATTTAATAGTGCACTCACGAACTTGTCTTTAGAGAATCAAGGATCTAGTAGTAATGGCGGCATTACTATCTCAGGCGCATTATCTAATCTTAGAAACTTGACTTTAAGCTCCAATGGCGCAATCCGCTTAAATGCCAACATCACCACTTCTGGCTCCCAAACCTATAGTGGCGCAGTTACTTTGGGTGGTGATACCAGCTTAACTGCATCAACAATTAGTTTTGATGATGCGGTAAGTGGCTCATATGACTTAACCATTGTTGGCAATGCAGTATTTGGGAATGGCAACTCAGTTAGGGTTGCATTGACTGGTATCAATAGGAATCTGTCAGTCTCCGGATTAAGCACTATTGAGGCCAATATCACCACCTCCGGCACTCAAACCTACAGTGGTGCAGTCACCTTAAATGCCGATACAACGCTTACTGCTAGCGGAATTACCACTGGTAGCACCATATCTGCTGGTAGCAATGATCTGACCCTCATCGCCGATGCTATTGCATTGGGTGGCAACATTACTGGTAGCAGTGGAAGTACTTTAACGATTCAACCCAAATCCAATGGCACTACGATCGGTCTAGCAGGTGGAACGGTAGGCTTAAGTCTTAGCAGTGCTGAGATGGGTTTTTTAAGAATGCCAACACTTATCATTGGTAGCTCAGGTGCTGGCTTGATTACGATAAATACGCTAACACTTAATAGTGCTGTTACAAGTCTGACCCTCACTTCTGATGATGGCATTTTATTCAATGGCAATCTGTCTAGTAGCGGCACTCAAACCTATAACAGTTCAGTTGCTTTGGGGGCCGATATCACCCTGACTGGAACTACCATCACTACCAAGTCAACATTGAATGGAAATGATTATGGTCTGCGCATTGTTGGTAATGCGGTCTTTGGTAGTTCTTCAGGTGATACATTAACAGGCCTAGCATCCTTGTCCGTATCTGGGACTAGCAATATTAAAGCGGACACCATCACTACTACAGGTACTCAAACCTACAGTGGTGCAGTCACCTTAAATGAAGATGTCACTCTGATGGCGAGCACAGTCATTTTTGAAGGAGCTGTAAGTGGCTCCTATGGCTTATCTATAAATGGTAACGCTGTTTTTGGTAACAATAGTTCAGATCGCGTAACGCTAACAGGTAACGATAGATCTCTCTTGGTTACTGGTGACGCCACTATTAATGCCAATATTACGACCTCAGGATCTCAGGTCTATAGCGGATCAGTAACGATTGGTAATAGCATCACGCTTAGCGCTGAGAGTATCACTACGGGCTCTATTGCCGCTAATGGGAAAAATATTGAGCTAAATGCGAATGACTTTATTAGCATTACTGGTTTATTAACTACAAGTGCTAGCCCTAGTAGCTCTGGTGACGCCAATGATGGCGGTGACGTTACTATCAATGCTGGAGGGGCGCTTACTCTGTCTGGTATCACTACTAATGGCGGAGATTCAAGCTACACAAGTTCAGGAAGATATTACAGTTCACGTGATCGTCGCTGGTATGACGATAGTAATAGTTACGATGGCGGTAACGCAGGTAATATTTCCTTGACTGCTAACACGATTTATTTAAGTGGCAATATCAATGCCATTGGCGGCTCAACTAATACTGGAAACTCAGGGAATGGTGGATCAGTAACATTTGAATCTCCATTGGTATTAATGGGTGATGTCACAATTCAAAGCACAGGAATAAATGACGGGACTGTTTCATTTAAATCTACGATTGACGGCAGTTCTGTCCCTCAGGCAACCTTCTACTTAAACACTAATGGATCAGGCACTTCCTATACTTGGACAGGCATCAAAGTTAATGGAAGCTATATTAATAATGACGGGAATGGTTGCGACTTCTGTCAAATGCCGGGTGATTTTAACGATCGAGTGATATCGATTCTGGTAGGCCCATATGCATCATTGACTGTTTACCAGGATACACATAATGCAACACCAAGCTGGTCACAGACTCTCGATAACTCCGGTAATAATTCTGCGAGATTATTTATTCTTGAACAATACTACGGTAGTAGCTTTACATTAGCTGGTTCTGGTTCGGGTAATAGTGCACTGACAGTCAATTCAGGGCAAAAGAGTATTTCATTCTCTGGAAATGTTGGTTCAAGTACTGCACTATCGAGCTTAACAACCCTCAGTTCAGTCAATATCAATGGCGATATTTCAACCTCTGGTGCACAGACTTACGGTGGAATACTCAATCTCTTAAATAATGCTACTTTTGCCGCCAATAGCTTTACTGCTGGCGCAATAAATACTAGCGGAAATAGTCTGACAATAAATGCTGTTGATGCCGTCACAACAGGAATTATCAATACAAATGGGAAATCTAGTAGTTCTGGTAATGGTGGTAATGGAGGTGCTGTAACCATTACCGCAGGCGGGGCTATCACCATTGCTGGTATCACTACAAATGGCGGTGCCTCTACATATAGAAATTCCGGTGGCGGCTATGGAAATGACGACGACGATGATGATGAGGGTTATGGTCGTAGCTCACGTTATAACCGCAATACCTATACTGGCGGTAATGCTGGAAGAATAATTCTAGATGGAAGCACTATCAATGTTAATGGCAATATTTATGCAGTAGGCGGCTCAAGCAGCACCGGCAATGCTGGACAGAATGGCAATCTAACGCTGACTATTTCATCTGATAGCCAACTGGCAGGTCGAATTACTGCAGATACTCTAACGATTAATGCAAATACTGCAAATCTTTCATTATCGAGCGAGTATATTGACGTTGGAGATATTTTCATTAGAAATGGCTCTCTTTCAATAGTAGGTTCTGGAGCGTTACGCAGTAGCAGCTATTCAAACGTATTGATGGTTGCAGAGAGTGCAATTTTTAACTTCACCAGCTCCGCAGATCAATCCTTCCAAGCCGGTTCTCTATCTGGAAGTGGGGTTATTAACCTAGGCGGCAGCCTAAACCCTGGAATTGTATATATCAATGGCGATCAACCTTTTGCTGGTGTGATCAATATCTCTCAAAATGTTGAAGTGTCAGGAGGTGGTAATTACGACCATACCGGACTAGGCAATGCTTCTAACATTAATATTCTTAATGGTGGCTATGTATCACTCATGGGTGGAGATAACTCCTTTATTGGATACGCTGCAGGAACGGCAATTCAAATAGATGCAGGTGGAACTTTATATGCACCAGGCTGGGCAACATTCCATCTGCATGACATTGTTTTAAATGGCGGAACTATTGATTCGGGTACCCCAAGTGGTAACGGTTTAAGCTATGGAGTATTTAACTTTGACTCTATAGTGAGAGCTACGGCCTCATCGCTGGTGAGTGCTCAATCGATTGTTTTATCCCAAACTGGGGGTACTGAATTCCTCGTCGAGGATGGAGCAACTCTGACTATTAGTAGCGCCTTAATTGATACAAACGAGATCATTAACGGAACTCCATATATTAGCAAGGGTTTAATTAAATATGGCACTGGTACTTTAATCCTCTCTGGCAATAACACTTACTCAGGTGATACTAGTATTAATGCGGGAATTTTAGTCATTACAACCGACAATGGATTAGGAAGTAATGTCGGAGGAATAGTTACTGTAAATGGCGGTGCAACTTTAGATCTTCATAATGTTGCTGTCGGTGCCAAGCCTATTACCCTCAATGGTGGCACCTTAAAGGATGTGACTAGTTCTTTGGCCGGTGATATCACCTTAACAGCTGATAGCTTCTTAAACGCCACAAATTCTGAAGATGTGCTCACCTTATCTGGCCTTATCTCTGGTAATTTCAGTTTGACCAAGACAGGTGCGGGAACTTTAGTTCTCTCGGGTAGCAATAGCTATAGCGGTGGCACCTACATCAATGAAGGTCTTGTACTAGTTGATTCAAGTAGCGCTTTTGGTTCTGGTTTGGTGAGTATTAATTCTGGCGCTAGCGTTGAACTAAATGGCCATTCATTTGCTAACAACTTCGCACTGTCTGGTAGTGGTACGGATGGCTCAGGCGCTTTAGTTAATAGCCTTCTCCAATCAACCTCCGTCCTCGATGGATCCATATTCTTAGCAAACAACACTGCAATTGGTGGTCGGGGAAATATTAGTCTGAATGGCGTAGTTAGCGATGCGTCTGCTTATCGTGGCCCATTGCTTAATGCCTTCCTCAGGCTTATTGGATATGTTTCAAGCAATTACAGCTTATTAGGTAGCAGTCTAACCAAAGAAGAGTTTGGTACGCTCACACTGAGTAATTCCAATAGTTATAGTGGTCGCACCATTGTCAATGATGGCACCCTCGCTATCACGAGCGATAGAAGTCTAGGCTCATTACCGCTTTTATTGACCGTCCCTAATTTAATTACTCTAAATGGCGGCACACTTTTAGCGCTAAACGATGTTTCCTTAAACAGTAAGCGTGGCATTAATTTTAATGACTGGGCTAGCTTAGCGGCGGTTGACGACGCTACATTTACTGTTGGCTCAGCCATTGCCGGCAATGGAGAGCTTAAGGTTAATTACGCTGATTTTTCTGATCCGTTTTTGGGTACGGTGAAATTATCAGGCCGCAATACCTATACGGGGTATACAAGCCTTGACTCGGGCACCTTAAAAATTGGTATTGCTAGTGGCAGCAACTTTCTGACTGGCAGTTATAGTGCGCTTGGTCGCAATACGGATTTATATATCAATGGCGGTACATTTGATCTCAATGGCTTTAATCAAATAGTCGATAGGGTTGTGGTTACCGCTACAAGTGATTCAACTATTAACATTAATGGAAACAATAAAACCCTCACAGCGACAGAATTCGATTTCACTAGTTATGGAAATATTAACGTTAGCGCTATTTTGGCGGGCAATAATTCCAATCTAACGATTGATGGTTTTGGTGGGACTACTACCTTGTCAGGCGCAAATACCTATAGTGGAATCACCACTATCAATACAGGTGCCAAACTGATTTTAATTGACTCAGGCAGACTCTCTAACTCATCTAATGTGAATTTAAATGGTCAACTAGATCTCCAGGTTGCTTCTGCTACTTTGAGCTCGCTAATAATGAGCTCTGCAGGCTTTATTTCAAATAGCACTGCTGGATCAGATCTTTCGTCTGTTAACTCAGATTTGATATTAGTTGGTGCATCCTCCATAGCCAATGCGATTAGCACTGGAGGTAGCCAAACCTATAACGGACCAGTGACTTTAGTTGGCGATGTAGTTCTAAGTGGCAACTCGATTCATTTGAATAATACGGTTGATGGCGCTTATCAATTGGGTATTTTTGATGGTGGAGTTACAACGATTAGTGCTGCAATAGGTGTAACGACTGCATTAAGTTCAATCTCAATTGAGTCTGCCAACATCAAACTTAATGGCGCTAGTATCCTAACCACTGGTGATCAGATATATGGTAGTGCAGTTGCGTTAGGTGCTGATACTACTCTTACTACGAGTGATGGAAGTATCTATTTCTATTCTACTGTTGATAGCGATAGCTCAACGCCATTTAGCTTAATAATTACTAATGGTTTGTATGACACCGTATTTGCTAGCGCGATTGGTTCAATTAATCCACTCAATACACTATCGGTTAGTGGTAATACTACTCTTGGTGGTAATGTATATACCACTGGTGATCAGTTGTATAGCGGTAACGTGATTCTTGCTGCTGAAAATATTAGCCTAAATTCTAATGCAAATGGTGGGGCGGGTAATGTCACTATCCTTGGTGATATTTCAACTAAAGCTATCCAATCCGTCATCTTGGAGTTTTTTGGTGATGGAAATTTTGCCTACAGCACAAATGGTGGAATTAGCTTTACTGTCGGAACTGCTATGGGGACTCCAGTATCAATAGCAGGTGGCACTCTTGAGTGGGATGGAAGTGCCTATACCTGGTTGCCTGATTTAAACGCTAGTGCAAACTTATTGCTGGTTGCGGGTGGAGGTTCAGGTGGCTCCGCTTACGGAAGCGGTGGTGGTGGTGGTGGTGGAGTGATTTATCAAGAAGGCATTTCAGTTGGTCAAAATATTCCAATGACAATTACAGTTGGGCATGGTGGTACTGCAATTGGAGGTGAAACGGGTAATAATGGCGGCAATTCTTCGTTCGGTGGAAATGGACTGTCATTGCTGGTTGCAATCGGCGGCGGTGCTGGCGGAAGTGCATACACTCTTTCAACATCGGGTGGCTCAGGTGGCGGTGAAAGAAAGGATTTATACCCTTCAAGCTATCCACTTACTGTTTCATCAGTTCATCCTGGTAGTGATGGCACCATTAACCAAGGCTTTGCTGGTGGTTCTGGCGGCCAAGCAAGTTGGATAGTTAGCTCAGAAGGTATTTGTTGTGGCGGTGGCGGTGGCATTGGCGGTGGCGGTGGCGGTGCTGGAGGGTCGGGGCAAAATGCAAGTTACAACATTGCCGGAGATGGAGTTAGTAATGCGGGTAATGGCGGTAATGGTTTGAGTTTCTCGATTTCAGGATCAGTTGTTTTCTACGGCGGCGGTGGTGGTGGTGGAGTTGAGTACGCAAATATATCCGGTGTTGGCGGTCTAGGTGGCGGTGGTAATGGTGGTAATTACAATGTTCTAACCGGATCTAATGGTGCAGCTAATACAGGTGGCGGCGGTGGTGGCAACGGCTCGAGTCGTGACGCATCCGGAGGTGATGGTGGTGCCGGTATCGCTATTGTTCGTTGGGGCAGTTCTGGTAATCCAAGCTCACTAACTATTAACTCTGGCTCAGGCAAGGTGACACTTGGCGGTGCTACTACAAACTTAGCTGCACTAACGATTAATTCAACTAGTGTAGAAAGTCGCGTTAACGGTACTATTTCTGGGAACACTAACTTCACTGTTGCTGGAGTAGGGGGTGTTACGACCTTGACTGCTGCCAATACTTACACGGGCGCTACGACAATTGGTGCTAGTGCCACCCTTATTTTGAGTGGGGCAGGTTCGATTGAAAATTCATCGGCCGTGAATTTGAATGGCATTCTAGACCTCCAGGCGAGTTCAATCACCTTAAATTCACTATCGATGGGATCTGGAGGCTTTATCTCCAATACCGCGGGCGTATCTAATTTGATACTAAATGGACCAACATCTATAGCAAACGCAATTACTACATCAGGATCCCAAACCTATAACGGAGCAGTGAGTTTATCGGCATATACGTTGCTGACGGGCAATGAAATTCATATCAACAATACGGTTGATGGCAATTTCTCTTTAATGATTAGTGATGCAGGCACAACCACTATAAGTGGCGCAATTGGGTCTTCTGCACCATTGACTGTGTTTGGAATTGACTCAAATAATTTGTTCTTGAATGCAAATATTACGACGACTGATAGTCAAAAATATAATGCCCCAATCATTACTATTGCTGAAGGCGTTGCGCTAAATGGATCCGCTGGAGCAATTTGGATTTCTGCTGATTCTCTGAATGTTGGTAGCGGTGCTCGGATCTATAGCGATGCCGGCATCCTGGTAATAAATACATTCACTGAAGGAAAAACTATCAGTATTGGCGCTGATTCAGTGGATGACGGATTAACTCTACCTGTTTCGCTATTTTCAGGGGCAAGTCGTCTGTTTGGTGAGTCGTTTGACAGTATTACTATCGGTAGCAATGCGACTGGCGATATATATATTGGCGGCGCAGCCTCTTTTGATAGCTCTGTGAGCATCTTAAGTGGTAGAAACATCACCATTCAATCTGGGGCAACCATATCTAATAGTGCAGTAGATGGCCAGATTGTATTGTCGGCTTTCGGAAACTTTATAAATTACGCCGGATCTGCCGCTATTAGCGTTCACGATGATGTAAATGCACGCTGGATTGTTTATAGCGCATCACCAGCGACAAATATTTTTGGTGTTGATGGCAATGGCGGTTCTTATCTAGTTAGCGGAAATGATGCCTATTGGGGTAATAACATTGATTCGCTATCTTCTTCCACAGTTGGATCTGGAAACAGATATGTATTTAGAGATGCTCTAAGTCTAACAATCTCCTTAAGAGATAACCCAACTAAAGTCTATGGGGAAGCGATAGATTCAAGTAATTATTCAGCGTTGTATACCGTTACTACAAATGCGGATCCCGCCAGCTATCACAACGTCTTTACCAATTCTGGATCAGGTAGCATATCTTCTGTAAACATTAGATCGGCTGGCTTTGAAGCCGCTGCAAATGTTGGTGGCGGGGATCCACAAAACGGTGGCAAGTATTTGGTTAGCCTTGATGGTGCCGAATCAATAGGCTATGTCGTTAACTACGGCAATACGTCTAGTTACCTCGCTATTACTCCTGCGACTGTTTATGTGCTAATTGGATCGGGCCAGTCAAGTACTTATGGGTCAACACCATCCATTTCTTACACCTACAACTCTAATAGCGTTGGAACAGGTAATCAAATTACGATTTCAGAGGCTTTGGGTGGAAGCGCTGTCATTACCAATGCGCCTACTGCCGCATCTTCGATAGGTAGCTACTCACTAATATATGCAAGTGGACTGAGTTCAACAAATTACGTATTTAGTCCTAGCGCTAGCGCAGTTGAATATGTCGTTACTAAAGCACCATTAGCAATTTATGTTACTGGTACTTATAACTCGACTACAACATATACCAGCAGCAATTCGAACATTAGAGTAGCTGGCTTAGTTGTTGCTGATGCCGCTGGAATTGTCACTAGCGTTGAAGTCAATAACCGTAATGTAGCCGACGCAAACTATGTCACTGCAATTAATAGCGTCAGTGGCTTCAATTTAAATAATTATCAAATTAATGTAGCTACCAATAACAACCTGTCTGGCTCTACTCCAGTTATTGGTGACACCCATCTTGTATCCACCAATTTAGTGAGCTTAAGCAAAGCCGATCTTTCCATTGCATCGACTCTGCCATTTAATCGCGTCTATGATGGCGCTCCAGTAAGTACTGGTTATTCTATTGATGCAAAAGGCTCTGATGCGAATCTGATTGTCGTTACAGGAACGGTTACTGAAACAAACGCTGGAAGATATACCCCTAATTTAGTTGCTAGCGGAGCTGTTCTGGCTAACTACAACACTCCATCTATCGATAACGGCACTTTAGTTATTCAGCCTAAGCCCGTTACGATTACCAATAACCTCATTGGCGCTACCTACAATGGGACAAGTACCTATGCTGATCTTATCGGTAGTGCGGGTTATACCAAAACCGCACTTTCCGGATCTGATGGAATTGCTTCTGTTACGCAGACTGCAACCAATATTTCTGGGGCAACAGTCACTGGAGTAGCTCAAGCGGGTACCTTTATCTCCACCCCAAGCGCAGTGATCTTGTCAACTGGCAACCCAGATAACTACAGTTTCTTCTATGTTGGTAAGACCAATAGCGTTGCCAAAGCAGATTTGACTATTAATTCTGTAGAGAGCCTTACCGGCAATGTTTATCGTGGTAGCGCTTACACAGGCACATACACAACTAGCGCCTTAGGTAGTGATGCGGCAGGCATTTCTGTAACAGGCGTAGCGACTGGCATTAATGCGGGAACTTATGTTTCTAATTTAGTAGCAAGTGGCGCGATCTTATCGAATTACAACACACCGGTTATCGCTAACGCTAATTTAGTGATTTCGCCAAAGACTGTAACTATTGCTAATAACCTGATTTCCACAACCTATGATGGAGTCAGTAGCTACGCTGCTTTGATGGCTAACGCAAGTTACACCCATATAGGTCTTGTTGGATTGGATGCTATTGGATCTCTTATCCAAACTGCTAGCAAAGGCGGTTCTACAGTGACTGGTATTGCCCAGGCAGGTAACTTTACCTCTACACCAAGTGCAGTAGTACTATCAACCGGTAATGTAGGTAACTATAGCTTTGCCTACACTCCTATGGACAACAGCATCGCTAAAGCTAATCTAGCAATTTCTGGGGTAGAGAGTCTCACAGGTAACACTTACCGTGGCACCGCTTATACAGGCACCTATACCTCTAATGCTCTGGGTAATGATGCGGCCAATATTTCTGTAACTGGGGTAGCAACCGGTATTAATGCTGGCACCTATATTTCTAATCTGGCAGCCAGCGGTGCAGTCTTATCGAACTACAACACCCCAGTCATTACAAATGCTAATTTTGTAGTTTCTCCTGCTCCTCTCGGAATTGAATTAACGGGAACTTATTCTGGCACACGTAATGTGGCACCAAGTACCTTCACGATCACTGGTTTAATGAACGGTGATACTGTCAATTCGATTGTGAGCGCCAATTTAGCTGATGTTAACGTGGCATCCAATGGAGCTAATTATGTAACTTCTGTTACGGGTGTTGCTGGTACTGCCGTGATGAGCAATTACTACATCACTACTAGCTACAATTCGACTCCTAGTACCACCACAACTAATACTGCAACAATTACTCCAGCCAATTTGGTAATTACAGCCACTACTGACGCGAAGTTTGTGACTCAATCTGACCTTGTTGGTTCTGCCAATAACTGTGGTGTTGGCATAGCTTGCGCCGGAGGTTATATGGGCGTAACTTATAACGGCTTTGTGAATGGTGAAAATAAAGATGTATTGCAGGGCTCTCCAGTTGTAATCCGTACCAATGACACTGTAGATGCTGCTGGAGTCTATACAGGCGTCTTGAAAGCAAGCGGCCATAGCGCATCTAATTACAGTATTACTTATGCGAATGGCGATTACATCATTGCTCCAGCCAAAACCTTATTGGTTCGTGTAACGCCTGACTCTCGCGTCTACGGATCTGATCCTGTGTATACCGCTAAAGCACAATATTTAGATGCGGATAACAGAACAATTATTGATTTAGTACCAGGTATTAACGGCTCTGCTATTAGCATCGTTGATGGTGCTAGTGGGGCCGCTAACTTCACACTCGCATTGGCTGGCGCAAGCACCAGCACCTCAGGCAATATTAATGTTGGTGGCTATAACCTCATTGCTACAAATTCTGTAGTGACTGGCAATAACTTTAATTCCCTCACAGTAGTGGGCTCCAATACCATCATTCCTTACACTCTTAGACCAAATCAATTGGGTATTTCTGGAGTGAGCAAGGTATATGACGGCAATATCAATATTGGTGGATTGGTTCTCAACGTAGATCCGACTTTGTCTACCGTTTTGGGATCTGGTGTTACCAAAGATCAGGTAACCATCATTGGCTCCGGTACCTTCGATAACCGTAATGTGGGAGTAAATAAGGCTGTTGATGTCAATCTGACTCTGTCAGGAACTGACGGCGCTAATTATGTCCTGGATAACGATACTTATAGCGCAAATATCGGCACCATTACTCAGCTCAATTCTGTAAGTTACGTTGGTGGAGTAGGTGGTAAATGGTCAACACAATCTAACTGGGCAGGCGGAGCGATCCCAACTCTCAATAACGTAGCCAATGTCTATATTCCGGTTGGTAGTTCTGCTGTGTATGACGTAGCAGCCGTGAATGCACCTGGCGCTATGGGCAGCAACATTATTAATAACGGCACCTTAACTATTAATGAATCCGCTAACACTACCATTACCAATTCCTTAGGTGGTACCGGTATCTATGCGCATACTGGTAGCGGTATATTGACGATTGCTGGTAATAATAATCAAGTCAATCCAGGCCCATTGACTGGTCAAATTTCAGTGGCAAATGGTAAGACACTGATCTTGGCGAATACCGACGCCTTAGGAAATGGCTCAATACTATCTGATAGCGGCAGAGTAGGGCTTAGCGCGGATACCATCCTAAGATCATTGACTATCAACGGCCTTGTAACGCTGATCTCTGATGTGAGGACCCTAGATAACCAACAGTATGGTGGCGCTGTAACTTTCACTTCGGGTTCTACCATTACTCCAATGGTGATGAGTAGTCAAAATGGAAATATTACGTTCTTAAGCACGGTTAATTCTGATGCCGCTAATCGTTCATTAACGCTCAATGCCCTGGCTGGCAAGGTAACCCTGACTGATAACGCCGGTTATTTATCGCCATCGAGATTGACTAAAGGACCATCTATTACCGATCTTGTAATTAATGCTAAAGATATCCTTTTGAAAGCTGATGTCTATACCTTAAGCACTCAGACTTATAACGGTGCAGTAGTAATTTCAGATAATGGATCCAATGGACTTACCCGTTCATTCCTGTCACAAGACCCAAGCATCATCTTCCTTGGCACGATTGATGATTCCTTGAACATCACGCACACCCTGAGTGTAAAAGCCGTTTCTTTCGATAAAGATCAAGTTCCGCAAATTACATTTAGAGGCCCCATTGGATCTATTGTGCCGCTCGGTGGTTTGATTGTGGTGACCGAGACCCGTTTAGATCCTACTAAACCACCGACACCCTCTGGCGGCATTACTATTGGCGGCGGCATTACAACGATCGGACCACAAACCTATTCTGGTGAAGGTATCTTTTTTGAACCAGCACCAGGCGCCGGCCCAATCATCTTGAGTACAAAAGATGGTGCAATTGAGCTCTATGGAATAAATGGATTGCGAAATGATTTTTCTGATTACCTCAGGCCTGGTAGCGTTGACTCAAAACCTTTAGGAGTGAAAAATACCGAAGTGAGTAGAGTGCCTCGTATTTTAAGTGGCTACTTGCCACCGTTAGACCCGGATAATGAATTATTCCGCTCAAATCGCTATGGCGAAGGTTCAAAAGTTTCTGTAGGCGAGCCAAGCACAATCGCTCCTTGCGAAGTAGAGCTTGTAGATGAGTGCGTTAAGGGCTAGTTCCCGTTAATAATTGGTTATGATAAAAAGTAAATTAACACCCTTTATTAATTAGCAAAAAAGTTAGAAGAAAATTATTCACCTAATCCAGTAAGAGCTCTTAACCTACTCCATAACGAAGTATTTTTAGAGGCAGTAAAAACTGTAAATTCAGGTCGGCAAACATACGAAACTGGCACGTAATTTGCAATGAGACTACATTCGGTTTGAATGATTGATATCAATTGTTCGCTTACAAAAGTGGAGAGTAAGTAGACTCGAAAAATTGACCCTCAAGAACACGCCTTTGATGATGAAATTTCAGTCGATTTTGTTCTCCCTAGTGGCGCTAATTAGAACCTGAAATTAGCCGTAAATATGATGCGCGCAGTATCTATTTCACTAGATCAATTGCTTCAAAAAAACAGGATGGTGTAGAGCATCTTTTACAATCAACAAACAATACGAAATTACTTCTGAAAGCGATGCTGAGCGTCATTCAACTTCACCAGAAAAAAACGATAACAAATGTTCCGCTTCATTAAAGAAAAACGATGTGTTTTTACACATATTTCATAAGTCAATTTTCATACGAATAGTCTTTCTTTGAGCCAAGCCTTTTGGGTCATAAATTCCTCCAATTTTTGCTCGTCTTCATTTTTTGCATTTCTACATCATTTTTCAACAATATTAAGCTTGTAATTTCGGGGGTTTCAGAGCGTTCACCCTAGAGCTAATTCCAGTAGATATAAGCCTTTGGGAAAATTCAAGTTCCGGAAATAACCTAGATTTTGTTTTGAAAAAAACCCTCAAAGAAAGTTCGCTTCTTTCTTTAAAAACTTCGTTGAAAAATTGCTTTGCAAATATTAAATTTGCAGGTAATTTCTCACACTTTTTTTCTGTCGGCGCAATCATTTTTTCTTCATCTGTTTTTGCTAATCCTGCAGTTCCTTTGTTACCACCAAACGCCCTCCCAACTAACGGAAAAGTTGTCGCCGGAAACGCCACTATTGCTTCGTCTCAGAATTCCACTTCAGCAACCCTGACTGTGAACCAAACTTCGCAACGTGCGGTAGTGAACTGGGATAGTTTTAACGTCGGTAAAAATGCGACCGTTACGTTTAATCAACCCAACGCTAATGCAGTGACTTTGAACCGCGTGACTGGTGCAAC
>CALRYF010000008.1:0-15923 GCA_943372325.1 Polynucleobacter meluiroseus
AGACAAAGAAATGGTGATGCCTGGTGATAACGTCACGATTACCGTAAAACTCATCGCGCCAATCGCGATGGAAGAAGGTTTACGTTTTGCGATCCGTGAAGGTGGCCGTACTGTTGGCGCCGGAGTGGTTGCAAAGATTTTGGCTTAAGTAGTAGTAATGAGTTTTTATAAAGGGGTGTAGCTCAATTGGCAGAGCGTTGGTCTCCAAAACCAAAGGTTGGGGGTTCGATGCCCTCCGCCCCTGCCACGATTTGAACTGAAAGCAATATGTCTCAACAAACAGCAAGTCAATCTGAAGAAAAAAGCAGCTGGGTCTCTGCCCTCGCTGCTTTAATCGTTGTCGCCGCATTAGTGCTTTATTACACGCTGGTTGACCAGTCGATGTTAGTGCGTCTCGCTGTTTTGTTTGGCGGTATTGCGGTTGCGGTTTTAATTGTGGCGATCTCTCCGGATGGGCGTCGTTTTATCGCCTATGCAAAAGATTCTTGGTATGAAGTAAAAAAGGTTGTTTGGCCAACTCGCAAAGAGACCACCCAAATGACTCTAGTCGTATTTGGCTTTGTTCTGATCATGTCCTTGTTTTTGTGGATGGCAGACAAATTGATTGAATGGCTAGTTTTTTCAGTCTTTTTGGGCTGGAAGTGAGTAAAAAATGATAGATTCTGAAGTAGCCTCAAATCCACAAGCTATCGGCAATATGCGCTGGTACGTAATTCATGCTTATTCCGGAATGGAAAAGAGCGTGAAAAAAGGCCTGGAAGAGCGCATTGCGCGTTCTGGTATGCCTGAAAAATTTGGCCGTATTTTGGTTCCATCCGAAGAGGTTGTAGAAATCAAGGGCGGTGCAAAATCAGTTTCTGAGCGCCGCTTCTTCCCAGGATATGTCCTGATTGAGATGGAAATGACCGATGAGAGCTGGCATTTGGTAAAAAATACGCCAAAAGTAACCGGCTTCGTAGGCGGCGTTCGCAATCGCCCAAGTCCGATTTCGACTGCTGAAGTAGCCAAAATCATGGATCAAATGCAGGCTGGGGTTGATAAACCGAAGCCTAAGACCTTATTTGAGGTGGGTGAGATCGTACGCGTTAAAGAAGGCCCATTTGTTGATTTCAACGGAAATATCGAAGAAGTCAATTATGAGAAGTCAAGATTACGCGTTTCTGTTACAATATTTGGCCGCGGTACCCCAGTTGAGCTGGAGTTCGGCCAAGTAGAAAAGATGTAAAAACAAGGACTTAGTCCAGTTTTGCAGTGCAGCAGTTTGTAGTTTTAGATGGTTATTTAGTTTTTGTATTTAACCGAGGAGCGGAGCTAGAAAGCCAAAAACTAGCGAAGCGTTTACTCAACAGCGGTCTTTCCTAATGAGGTTAGGCGCGCTTTCAGGAGCAACACATGGCAAAGAAGATTATTGGCTTTATCAAACTGCAGATCCCTGCAGGTAAAGCAAATCCATCACCACCCGTAGGTCCAGCATTGGGTCAACGCGGCCTTAATATTATGGAATTCTGTAAGGCGTTTAATGCTCAGACTCAGAGCATGGAACCTGGTCTGCCAATTCCAGTCGTGATTACAGCGTTTGCTGATAAGAGCTTCACATTCATCATGAAGACTCCTCCAGCGACCATCATGATTAAGAAGGCTGCGAAGATCGAAAAAGGATCACCACGTCCTCATACCGACAAGGTTGGTTCAATTACTCGTGCTCAAGCGGAAGAAATCGCTAAAGCAAAAATGCCAGATTTGACAGCAGCCGATATGGATGCAGCTGTTAGAACAATCGCTGGTAGCGCCCGTTCCATGGGCATCACTGTGGAAGGTCTCTAATCATGACTAAATTATCTAAACGCGTTAAAGCAATTCAATCTAAAGTTGATCGCAACAAGTTTTATTCATTAGACGATGCATTGAACCTCGTTAAAGAGTGTGCAACTGCTAAGTTTGATGAGTCTATTGACGTTGCTGTTCAGTTGGGTATTGATGCCAAGAAATCTGACCAAGTTGTGCGTGGCGCAGTAGTGCTCCCAGCCGGCACAGGTAAGCATGTTCGTGTGGCTGTTTTTGCACAGGGTGAAAAGGCTGAACAAGCTAAAGCCGCTGGTGCAGAAATTGTTGGCATGGAAGATCTTGCTGAGCAAATTAAAGGCGGCAAAATTGATTTCGATATTTTGATCGCATCCCCAGACACAATGAAAATTGTTGGTACTTTAGGCCAAGTATTGGGCCCACGTGGTTTGATGCCAAATCCAAAAGTTGGAACAGTTACTCCTGATGTAGCTACTGCAGTTAAAAATGCAAAAGCTGGTCAAGTTCAGTTCCGCGTCGACAAAGCCGGTATCGTGCACGCAAGCATTGGCCGTCGTTCATTCGAGCCAACTGCATTGAAATCGAACTTGCTCGCATTGCTCGAGGCTTTGAATAAAGCAAAGCCACCTGCATCTAAGGGAATCTATTTAAAGAAGGTTGCCGTAAGCAGCACCATGGGTGCAGGCGTACGTGTAGACCAAGCATCGTTACAGGCAGCTGCTTAATAGCTTGTAACAAAAAAGAACTTTGGGTCGACTCCCGCTCTTTGAGTGTAAGTCGAACATCAAAGACCGTTGGTGGATTAGTTGCTTGTAAAGAGTTAATTCTTAATCGTTACGAAAGTAATAGCCAGCGCAGATGGCGACCCTGAAAAGATACTCACAAGAACTCTTGTGATGAAACGATCAGACGCTGGTGTGTAACCCCAACTGGAAACAGTTGGTTTTTATGGAGTTAAACCGTGCCTTTGAATGTACAAGACAAAAAAGCGATTGTTGCTGATGTCGGCGCTCAATTGGCTGGAGCCCAAACTGTCGTGCTCGCTGAATACCGTGGTATTCCAGTAGAGCAGTTGACAAAGCTACGTGCTAGCGCACGTGACCATGGTGTATATCTTCGTGTTTTGAAGAACACTTTGGCGCGTCGTGCTGCACAAGGCACTCAGTTTGAGCCTCTTGCTGATTCGATGGTTGGCCCCTTGATCTATGGCATTTCTGCTGATCCGATTGCTTCGGCAAAAGTATTGCAGAACTTTGCTAAGACTCAAGACAAGCTAGTCATTACTGCTGGCTTATATAACGGCAAGTTGTTAGATGTTGCAGGCGTTAAAGCTCTCGCAACAATTCCAAGCCGCGACGAGTTGTTATCTCAGTTGTTAGGTGTGATGTTGGCACCTGTCTCTGCGATGGCTCGCGTATTGGGCGCAGTAGCAGCACAAAAGGCAGCTGGAGCACCTGCTCCGGTAGCAGCACCTGTAGTTGAAGCAGCAGCCCCAGCAGCAGTAGTTGCTGAAGCCGCAGCTCCAGAAGCAGTCGCTGAGCCTGCAGCCGCAGCCCCAGAAGCTGGAACCGAAGCAAAAGAAACCCCTGCCGCTGAATAAGCGACAGATTAACTATTTAAGTATTAGGAGCTAAAAATGGCGATTACTAAAGAAGAAATCATTGATGCAGTAGGTAGCATGTCCGTTATGGATTTGAACGACTTGGTTAAAGCGTTCGAAGAGAAGTTTGGCGTTTCAGCTGCAGCTATGGCTGTTGCTGGTCCTGCAGGTGCAGGTGGTGGCGGTGCTGCTGCTGAAGAGCAAACAGAATTTACTGTTAACTTGCTCGAAGCTGGCGCAAACAAGGTTTCAGTAATTAAGGCAGTTCGCGAAATTACTGGTCTTGGCTTGAAAGAAGCTAAGGACTTGGTTGATGGTGCACCGAAGCCAATCAAAGAAGCTGTTGATAAGAAGACAGCTGAAGAAGCTAAGAAGAAGCTTGAAGAAGCTGGCGCTAAAGCAGAACTCAAGTAATACAAACTTCGCTAGCGCTTCTTAAAGGGAGTGCTAGCTATGTTGGGTTTGACCATTAGTGGTCAAACCCGATTTCATTTCTGATTGAAATCGGGTTTGCCTTCTGATACGACTGCAGAATGCAAGTTTGGTCGGACACTAGATCTATACGATTTAGTGTTGTCCGCCAGTGATTGGTAGTGGCCAATCGCCAAATCTTTGTACAGTCGCTGAATTCGGAGATGAAATGAACTATAGCTTCACCGAACGCAAGCGAGTCCGTAAAAGCTTTGCTAAGCGAGTAAACAACCACCAGGTTCCGTACCTGATCGCAACGCAGCTGGAATCCTACGCTAAATTTTTACAGGCTGATAAGCCGGCAATGTCTCGTCTTACTGAGGGACTTCAAGCTGCCTTTACATCAGCATTCCCAATTGTGTCTAATAACGGCTATGCACGTATGGAATACGTGTCTTACCAGTTATCACAGCCACCGTTTGACGTTAAAGAATGTCAACAACGTGGTTACACATACCACTCTGCCTTACGCGCAAAAGTTCGCTTGATTATTTATGATCGCGAAGCGCCTACTAAGGTTAAAGAGGTAAAAGAGAGCGAAGTCTACATGGGTGAAATTCCACTCATGACAGAAAATGGCTCTTTTGTGATTAATGGTACTGAGCGCGTCATCGTTTCTCAGTTGCACCGTTCCCCAGGCGTGTTCTTTGAACACGATAAGGGCAAGACACACAGCTCTGGTAAGTTGCTATTCTCAGCACGCATCATTCCTTACCGTGGTTCATGGCTCGATTTCGAGTTTGATCCAAAAGATATTCTCTATTTCCGCGTTGACCGTCGTCGTAAGATGCCTGTCACCATTTTGCTCAAAGCAATTGGTTTAAACAACGAACAGATTCTTGCAAACTTCTTTAACTTTGACCATTTTGCATTGACTGCTAACGGCGGTTCAATGGAGTTTGTGCCAGAGCGTTTGCGTGGCCAATTGGCTAACTTTGATGTGCTTGATAAGAATGGTGTTGTGGTCATTCAAAAAGATAAGCGTATCAATGCCAAGCATATCCGCGAACTCGAAGCTGCTAAGACAAAAACAATCGCTGTACCAGATGACTATTTAGTTGGTCGTGTAGTAGCACGCAATATTGTTGATCCAGATTCTGGTGAAATCTTGGCATACGCTAATGATGAAATCACTGAAGAGTTGTTGGCTACATTGCGCGATGCAGGTATCAAGCAATTGGAAACTATCTACACCAATGATTTGGATTCTGGTGCATACATTTCTCAGACATTGCGTACTGACGAAACTGCGGATCAAATGGCTGCTCGTATCGCCATCTATCGCATGATGCGCCCTGGCGAGCCTCCAACAGAAGATGCTGTTGAAGCTTTGTTCCAGCGCTTGTTCTATAGCGAAGATACCTACGATCTGTCACGTGTTGGTCGTATGAAGGTCAATAGCCGTTTGAATCGTCCAGAAATGGAAGGTCCAATGGTTCTGTCAAACGAAGATATTCTCGACACCATTAAGTCTCTCGTAGATTTGCGTAACGGCAAAGGCGAAGTAGATGATATCGATCACTTAGGTAATCGTCGTGTACGTTGCGTTGGCGAATTGGCAGAAAACCAATTCCGTGCTGGCTTGTCACGTGTTGAGCGTGCGGTTAAAGAACGTCTCGGTCAAGCCGAAACAGAAAACCTCATGCCGCACGACTTGATTAACAGCAAGCCAATCTCTTCTGCGATTCGTGAATTCTTCGGTTCCTCACAGTTGTCCCAGTTTATGGACCAAACCAACCCACTTTCAGAGATCACGCACAAGCGTCGTATTTCTGCATTGGGACCAGGCGGTTTGACACGCGAACGCGCAGGTTTTGAAGTGCGCGACGTGCATCCAACCCACTATGGACGTGTTTGCCCAATTGAAACTCCAGAAGGACCAAACATTGGTTTGATCAACTCACTCGCGTTATTTGCGCGTTTGAATGAGCATGGTTTCCTAGAGACTCCATACCGTAAGGTTGCCAATAGCAAGGTAAGCGATGAAGTGGTTTACCTCTCTGCGATTGAGGAAGCAAAGTACGTGATTGCTCAGGCAAACGCAACAATCGACAAGAGCGGTAAGTTGGCTGATGAATTAGTTTCAGCGCGTCAAGCTGGTGAGACTATGATGGTTAGCCCAGAGCGCATCGATTTCATCGACGTTGCTCCTAGCCAGATCGTTTCCGCTGCTGCTTCACTAGTTCCATTCCTAGAGCACGATGATGCGAACCGTGCATTGATGGGTGCAAACATGCAGCGTCAAGCAGTTCCTTGCTTGCGTCCAGATAAGCCATTGGTAGGTACAGGTTTAGAGCGTATTGTTGCGGTTGATTCTGGTACTGTTATTTTGGCCTCACGCGGCGGTATCGTTGATTATGTTGACGCTAACCGTGTCGTGATTCGTGTAAACGATGATGAGACAGCTGCTGGTGAAGTTGGTGTGGATATTTATAACCTCATCAAGTACACCCGTTCAAACCAAAACACCAACATCAACCAACGCCCAATCGTTCAAGCTGGTGATCGCGTTGAACGCGGCGACGTAGTTGCTGATGGCGCATCTACTGACTTGGGTGAATTGGCTTTGGGTCAAAACATGACTGTGGCGTTTATGCCATGGAACGGTTACAACTTCGAAGATTCAATCTTGATCTCTGAGAAGGTTGTTGCTGATGACCGTTACACCTCTATTCATATTGAGGAGTTGTCGGTTGTTGCACGTGATACCAAGCTTGGTTCAGAAGAAATTACTCGCGATATTTCTAATTTGGCAGAGTCACAACTCTCCCGCTTGGATGAGAGCGGCATTGTTTATATCGGTGCTGAAGTTGAAGCTGGCGACGTATTGGTTGGTAAAGTAACTCCAAAGGGCGAGACTACTCTCACTCCTGAAGAGAAGCTCCTCCGTGCGATCTTCGGTGAAAAAGCATCTGACGTTAAAGATACTTCTTTGCGCGTTCCATCTGGAATGATCGGTACCGTTATCGATGTTCAAGTCTTCACCCGTGAAGGGATTGAGCGCGATGCCCGTGCACAAGCCATTATTCAAGAAGAATTACAGCGCTATCGTTTGGACTTGAACGACCAGTTGCGTATTGTTGAGGGCGATGCCTTCATGCGTTTAGAAAAGTTGTTGATTGGCAAAGTTGCTAACGGCGGCCCTAAGAAATTAGCTAAAGGCACCAAGATCGACAAGGAATACCTTGCTGATTTGGACAAATACCATTGGTTCGATGTTCGTCCAGCAGACGACGAAGTTGCTTCACAAGTGGAAGCAATCAAGTCTTCTATCGAAGCAAAACGTAAGCAGTTTGATGAGGCTTTTGAAGAGAAGCGCACCAAACTTACCCAGGGCGATGATTTACAACCTGGCGTAACGAAGATGGTTAAGGTTTACTTAGCTGTTAAGCGTCGCTTGCAGCCTGGTGACAAGATGGCTGGTCGTCACGGTAACAAAGGTGTGGTTTCTAAAATCGCCCCAGCAGAAGACATGCCATTTATGGCTGACGGACGCCCTGTTGACATCGTTTTGAACCCATTGGGCGTTCCTTCCCGTATGAACGTTGGTCAGATCTTGGAAACCCATTTAGGTTGGGCAGCCCAGGGTATTGGTAAACGTATCGACGAGATGGTTCGTGAGCACGCTAAGCAAACTGAATTACGTAAGTTCTTCAAACAGCTTTATAACGAAACAGGCCGTATCGAAGACATCGATAACTTCACTGATGAGCAGATCAATGTTTTGGCTGAGAATCTTCGCCAAGGCTTGCCTTTTGCTACTCCAGTGTTTGATGGTGCTACTGAAACTGAAATCGGACGCATGCTCGAGTTGGCGTATCCAGAAGATGTTGCTAAATCTTTGAAGATGACTCCTTCACGTCAGCAAATGATTTTGTGTGACGGCCGTACTGGCGATCAATTTGAGCGTCCAGTAACCGTTGGCGTAATGCACGTCTTGAAACTCCACCATTTGGTCGATGACAAGATGCATGCACGCTCAACCGGACCTTACTCTTTAGTAACGCAACAGCCATTGGGCGGTAAAGCTCAGTTCGGTGGCCAGCGCTTTGGTGAGATGGAAGTCTGGGCCCTCGAAGCATACGGTGCTTCATATGTCTTGCAGGAAATGCTGACAGTGAAGTCCGATGACGTCGCAGGCCGAACCAAGGTTTACGAAAACATCGTCAAGGGCGAGCACACGATTGATGCTGGCATGCCCGAATCCTTCAACGTGCTGGTAAAAGAAATCCGTTCGTTGGGTATTGACATTGACATGGAGCGCAACTGATATGAAAGCATTGCTCGATTTATTTAAGCAAACGCAGGGCGAAGAGCAGTTTGATGTCATCAAAATTGGTCTCGCATCTCCTGAGAAAATTCGCTCATGGTCTTTTGGCGAAGTACGCAAACCAGAAACCATCAACTATCGGACTTTTAAGCCCGAGCGTGATGGTCTGTTCTGCGCCAAGATTTTTGGACCAACCAAAGACTACGAGTGCTTATGCGGTAAGTACAAGCGTTTAAAGTTCCGTGGCGTTATTTGTGAGAAGTGCGGTGTTGAAGTTACTCTCGCTAAGGTACGTCGTGAGCGCATGGGCCACATTGAGTTGGCAGCCCCTGTAGCGCACATTTGGTTCCTGAAGTCATTGCCATCCCGTTTAGGTATGGTTCTCGATATGACATTGCGTGATATTGAGCGCGTTCTCTACTTTGAAGCATATGTAGTCGTTGATCCTGGTATGACTCCTGAAGGTGCGATGAAGCGCGGTCAGATCATGTCTGAAGATGAGTACATTGCTAAGACTGAAGAGTACGGTGATGGCGCATTTACAGCCATCATGGGCGCGGAAGGTATTCGGGATCTCTTGCGTTCGATTGATATCGATCGTGAAGTAGAAACTATTCGTGCTGATTTAAAAGCAACTGGTAGCGATGCAAAGATTAAGAAATATGCTAAGCGCTTAAAAGTGCTCGAAGCGTTCCAGACTTCAGGTATTAAGCCTGACTGGATGATCATGGAAGTATTGCCAGTATTGCCACCTGAATTGCGCCCATTGGTGCCATTGGATGGCGGTCGCTTTGCTACTTCTGATTTGAACGACCTCTATCGTCGCGTTATTAACCGTAACAACCGTCTCAAGCGTTTGTTAGAGTTGCGTGCTCCAGAGATCATCGTTCGTAACGAAAAACGGATGTTGCAAGAAGCGGTTGACTCATTGCTCGACAACGGTCGTCGCGGTAAGGCTATGACTGGCGCTAACAAGCGCCCGCTCAAGTCCTTAGCTGAGATGATTAAAGGTAAGAGTGGTCGTTTCCGTCAAAACTTGTTGGGTAAACGCGTTGACTATTCAGGTCGTTCAGTCATCGTGGTTGGCCCTACATTGAAATTGCATCAGTGCGGCTTACCAAAATTGATGGCCTTGGAATTATTCAAGCCATTTATTTTCAACAAGCTTGAGACTTTAGGAATTGCAACCACGATTAAGGCTGCGAAGAAAGAAGTTGAAAGTCAGACTCCAATCGTTTGGGACATTCTCGAAGAAGTGATTCGCGAGCATCCAATCATGTTGAACCGTGCACCTACATTGCATCGTCTTGGCATTCAGGCTTTCGAGCCAATGCTGATTGAAGGTAAAGCAATCCAATTGCACCCATTAGTTTGCGCAGCATTTAACGCTGACTTTGACGGTGACCAAATGGCGGTTCACGTTCCTTTGTCGCTCGAAGCGCAAATGGAAGCACGTACATTGATGTTGGCTTCGAACAACGTATTGTTCCCAGCTAACGGCGAGCCATCTATCGTTCCTTCACAGGACGTGGTGTTGGGTCTGTACTACGCTACACGTGACAAGATCAACGGTAAGGGCGAAGGCATGGTTTTCGCCAACATTACTGAAGTGGTACGTGCATACGAGGCTGGTCAAGTTGAATTGGCTTCTCGTGTTGCTGTGCGTATTACCGAGTTTGAGATTGTGGATAAGAAGGCAGAGGGCGATGCCCGTTTTGCTGAGAAGACCAAGATCTATCAAACATCAGTTGGCCGTGCAATCTTGTCTGAGATTTTGCCTAAAGGCATGTCTTTCGAGGAAATTAACAAGCCTTTGAAGAAAAAAGAAATCTCACGTTTGATCAACACATCATTCCGTAAGTGCGGTTTGCGTGAAACAGTGATTTTTGCTGACCGTCTCTTGCAGTCTGGTTTCCGTTTGGCAACGAATGCGGGTATCTCTGTTGCGATCGATGATATGTTGATCCCAACATCTAAAGAGCGCATCATCACTGAAGCTTCTGCCAAGGTTAAAGAGTATGACAAGCAGTTCATGTCAGGTCTCGTAACCAATCAAGAGCGTTATAACAACGTTGTTGATATTTGGGGTGCCGCAGGCGACCAAGTTGGTAAGGCGATGATGGATGAGTTGTCACACGTTGACGTACTCGACCGCAACGGTAAGACTGTTCGTCAAGAATCCTTTAACTCCATCTACATGATGGCGGATTCTGGTGCGCGTGGATCTGCAGCGCAGATTCGTCAGTTGGCTGGTATGCGTGGTTTGATGGCTAAGCCTGATGGCTCCATCATTGAAACCCCAATTACTGCGAACTTCCGTGAAGGTCTGAACGTATTGCAGTACTTCATCTCAACCCACGGTGCTCGTAAAGGCCTAGCTGATACAGCGTTGAAGACAGCGAACTCCGGTTACTTGACACGTCGTTTATGCGACGTTACTCAAGATCTCGTGGTGATCGAGGATGATTGCGGTGCAACTTCTGGCGTAACAATGAAGGCGCTTGTTGAAGGCGGCGAAATTATCGAAGCATTGCGCGATCGTATTTTGGGTCGTGTATGTATCGGCGACATCGTTCACCCTGACACACAAGAAGTTATTGTTCCTAATGACACATTGCTCGATGAAGATCATGTTGATCAAATCGTGGCATTGGGTATCGACGAAGTTAAGGTTCGTACAGTGTTGTCTTGCTTAACTCGCTTTGGCTTGTGCGCTAAGTGCTACGGACGTGATCTAGGTCGCGGTGGTTTGGTGAACGTTGGTGAGGCAGTAGGTGTTATCGCTGCTCAGTCCATTGGTGAGCCAGGCACACAGTTGACAATGCGTACCTTCCATATCGGTGGTGCAGCGTCACGTGCATTAGTTGCAAGCAATATTGAAGCTAAGTCTAATGGTGCTTTGAAGTTCTCTAGCACGATGCGTGTTGTGAAGAACGCAAAGGGTGAGCAGATCGTGATTTCACGTTCTGGTGAAGCCTTGATCGTTGATGAGAATGGTCGCGAACGCGAGCGTCATAAAGTGCCTTACGGTGCAACTCTCTTGTTAAAAGAAGATGCAGCAGTGAAGGCTGGCGCAAGCTTAGCAACATGGGATCCTTTAACACGCCCGATTATTTCTGAGTACGCTGGTATCGCTCGCTTTGACAACGTTGAAGAAGGCGTAACAGTTGCTAAACAGGTTGATGAAGTTACTGGACTCTCCACTCTGGTGGTGATTGACGGTAAGCGTCGTTCTGCAGCAAGTAAAGGCGTTCGCCCAATGATCAACTTGGTTGATGAAAAGGGTAATGAAGTCATGATCGCTGGTACTGATCATCCAGTAAACATTGGCCTCCAAGTAGGCGCTTTGATTACTGTTAAGGACGGTCAGAAGGTCGAAGTTGGTGAAGTATTGGCACGTATTCCAATCGAATCACAGAAGACTCGCGACATTACCGGTGGTTTGCCACGCGTTGCAGAATTGTTCGAAGCACGTTCACCAAAAGATGCGGCTGTATTGGCGAAAGTTACTGGAACAGTTTCCTTCGGTAAAGAAACCAAGGGTAAACAACGTTTGGTAATTACTGATATGGACGGCGAAGCTAATGAATTCTTGATTCCTAAAGAGAAGCAAGTCCTCGTTCATGACGGTCAAGTTGTGAACAAGGGCGAGATGATTGTGGAAGGCCCTGCCGATCCACATGACATCTTGACTCTCCGTGGTATTGAAGAGTTGGCGATCTACATCGTTGATGAAGTTCAAGACGTTTACCGTTTGCAAGGCGTGAAGATTAATGACAAGCACATTGAAGTCATCGTGCGTCAAATGTTGCGTCGTGTGCAAATTACTGATGGTGGCGATACCGCCTACATCACTGGTGAGCAAGTTGAGCGTTCAAAACTGTATGACGCTAACGATTTAGTGATTGCCGCAGGTAAGCGTCCAGCTCAGTTTGAGAACGTGCTGTTGGGTATTACTAAAGCATCCTTGTCGACAGACAGCTTCATTTCAGCGGCTTCTTTCCAAGAAACCACCCGTGTATTGACCGAAGCCGCAATTATGGGCAAGACCGATACACTCCGTGGCCTCAAGGAAAACGTCATTATTGGTCGTCTGATTCCTGCTGGTACCGGCTTGTCTTATCGCCGTGCACGCAAGGTCAGAGAGCAATTCGAGCGTGATCGCGCTCAAATGATTGCTGCCGAAGAGGAAGCAATGGCCAATATGCCTGTAGAAATAGAGGCTGAAGTCGTTGCTCCTGCTGGGGAGGCTGATCCGAGCTAATTTGGTAATTCTGGCCAGAAATGGCCAGTTTTTTCCCCATTTGGTTGACGGAAAAGGCTGGCCAAGCTAGAATGCTGAGTTCTACTGATTCAGAAGAGGGTCTTTTTGACCTAGAAATTCTCTAAGTCATTGATTTTCTTGAAGAAAGCAACAAAGAAGTACTAACCGAGCTATTTTATGCCAACAATTAATCAATTAATACGCAAGCCAAGATCCAGGCTTATCGTTAAAAGCAAGAGCCCTGCACTGGAAAACAGTCCGCAGCGCCGTGGTGTTTGTACACGTGTGTACACCACTACTCCTAAAAAGCCTAACTCTGCGCTTCGTAAAGTAGCCAAAGTTCGCTTAACCAATGGTTTTGAAGTGATTTCATACATTGGTGGTGAAGGCCATAACCTCCAGGAACACTCAGTAGTGTTAATTCGTGGTGGTCGTGTAAAGGATTTGCCAGGTGTTCGTTACCACATCGTTCGTGGCTCACTTGACTTGCAAGGTGTTAAAGACCGTAAGCAATCACGTTCCAAGTACGGTGCTAAGCGCGCTAAGAAATCTGCTTAATCTTTCAATAGATTTTTGCTGAAGTATTTGTAGTAAGTCTTCGTTTGTCAGACTTTAAAGACAAGTAAGTGGTTGTTCCGTCTAGGAATCTTCTTAGATAGTAGGACAACCGGAGTGGATGATTCATGTGAATCATCCCTAACTGAACTGAAGGAGTAGTTATGCCACGTCGTCGTGAAGTTCCCAAACGGGAAATTTTGCCGGATCCAAAATTCGGTAATGTAGAAGTAGCAAAATTCATGAACGTCCTCATGTTGGACGGCAAGAAATCGGTTGCAGAGCGTATCGTTTACGGTGCCTTTGATCACATCGAGAAAAAAGCAAACAAAGAGCCACTCGAAGTTTTCTCCACAGCAATGGGCAACGTTAAGCCAATGGTTGAAGTGAAGAGCCGTCGTGTTGGCGGTGCAAACTATCAGGTTCCTGTTGAAGTTCGTCCATCACGTCGCTCTGCTTTGGCAATGCGCTGGGTGCGCGAAGCCGCTAAAAAGCGTGGTGAGAAATCCATGGCTCAGCGTTTGGCTAACGAATTATTAGAAGCTGCAGAAGGTCGCGGCGGAGCAATGAAGAAGCGTGAAGAAGTTCACCGTATGGCAGAAGCTAACAAAGCTTTCTCACATTTCCGCTTCTAATCGCACAGCAAAGAAAAGGTACCAACAGTGGCACGTAAAACCCCTATCGACAAATACCGCAATATCGGTATTTCTGCGCACATTGACGCAGGTAAGACAACAACTACAGAACGCGTTTTGTTCTACACCGGCGTTAACCACAAGATCGGTGAAGTGCATGACGGTGCTGCAACCATGGACTGGATGGAGCAAGAGCAAGAGCGTGGTATCACGATTACTTCTGCTGCTACTACAACGTTCTGGAAGGGCATGGCTGGTAATTTCCCAGAGCACCGTATCAATATTATTGATACCCCAGGACACGTAGACTTCACGATTGAAGTTGAGCGTTCAATGCGCGTTCTCGACGGTGCTTGCATGGTTTACTGTGCGGTAGGTGGTGTACAGCCACAATCTGAAACTGTTTGGCGTCAAGCTAACAAGTATCAAGTTCCTCGTTTAGCGTTCGTAAACAAGATGGACCGCACTGGCGCGAACTTCTTCAAGGTCTATGACCAAATGAAGACTCGCCTCAAAGCAAACCCAATCTTGATCCAGATTCCAATTGGCGCTGAAGAAAACTTCAAAGGCGTTGTGGATTTGGTAAAGATGAAGGCTATCTACTGGGATGAGGCTTCACAAGGTACTAAATTTACTTACGAAGAGATCCCTGCTGAATTGCAAGCTTCTGCTGAAGAGTGGCGCGAGAAGATGCTTGAAGCAGCTGCAGAGAGCTCAGAAGAATTGATGGAAAAGTATCTCGGCGGCGAAGGCTTGACCGAAGAAGAAATTAAAGCAGCACTGCGTCAGCGCACCATCGCTAACGAAATTGTCCCAATGTTATGTGGAACAGCGTTTAAGAACAAAGGTGTTCAGGCGATGTTGGACGCTGTAGTTGAATTGTTGCCTTCTCCATTGGACGTTCCACCAGTTCCATGTGAATTAGAAGACGGCACACCTGCAACACGTGAAGCATCTGATAGCGCTAAGTTTTCAGCGTTGGCATTTAAGATCATGACCGATCCATTTGTTGGCCAGCTCATCTTCTTCCGTGTTTACTCAGGCGTAATGAAGTCTGGCGACACAATCTACAACCCAATTAAGGGTAAGAAAGAGCGTGTTGGTCGTTTGCTGCAAATGCATGCAAACCAACGTGAAGAAATTAAAGAAGTTTACGCAGGGGATATCGCTGCTGCGGTTGGTCTTAAGGACGCAACTACTGGCGAAACATTGTGTGATCCAGATAGCATTGTTATTTTGGAGCGCATGGTATTCCCAGAGCCGGTGATCTCCCAAGCTGTTGAGCCTAAGACAAAAGCTGACCAAGAAAAAATGGGTCTTGCTTTGAATCGCTTGGCACAAGAAGATCCTTCTTTCCGCGTGAAGACTGACGAAGAATCAGGCCAGACAATTATTTCCGGTATGGGCGAGCTCCACTTGGAAATTTTGGTTGACCGTATGAAGCGTGAGTTCAGCGTTGAGGCAACTGTTGGTAAGCCACAAGTTGCCTATCGCGAAACCATTCGTAAGGTTTGCGAAGAGATCGAAGGTAAATTCGTTAAGCAGTCTGGTGGTCGTGGTCAATATGGTCACGTGGTTTTGAAGTTAGAGCCACAAGCCCCAGGTAAAGGTTTTGAATTCGTTGACGCTATTAAAGGCGGTGTAGTTCCACGTGAATACATTCCTGCAGTTGAAAAAGGCATCATCGAAACTTTGAACTCCGGTATTTTGGCTGGTTATCCAGTTGTAGATATCAAAGCAACATTGTTCTTCGGTTCATACCATGACGTTGACTCCAACGAAAACGCATTTAAGATGGCGGGTTCAATGGCATTCAAAGACGGTATGCGTAAAGCATCCCCAGTGTTGCTTGAGCCGATGATGGCTGTTGAAGTAGAAACACCAGAAGATTTCATGGGTAACGTAATGGGTGATCTTTCATCCCGTCGCGGTATTTTGCAAGGTATGGATGACATTCCAGGCGGCGGCAAGATCGTTCGCGCTGAAGTGCCGTTGGCAGAGATGTTTGGTTATTCAACTGGCTTGCGCTCGTTGACCCAAGGTCGCGCTACCTACACCATGGAATTTAAGCATTATTCCGAAGCACCGAAGAACGTTGCTGAAGCAGTCATGGCTGCTAAAGCGAAGTAATTTATCCACATTAATTTTGAATATTGACTAGCTAAAGAAGGCAGACAAAAATGGCAAAAGAAAAATTCGAGCGGACAAAACCGCACGTAAACGTAGGCACCATTGGTCACGTTGACCACGGTAAAACCACATTGACAGCAGCAATTGCAACTGTGCTTTCTAAAGCATTTGGTGGCGAAGCAAAGGCATACGATC
>CALRYF010000009.1:0-13931 GCA_943372325.1 Polynucleobacter meluiroseus
TGGCGTCATCCAAGGTGACGGTGGCAGTATTGTGATTGCTGGTGGTACTCAAATCCTCACTGGTACCAATACCTACTCCGGCACTACCACTATCAACAGTGGCGCTACCTTACAAATTGGCAATGGCGACACTACTGGTACTTTAGGTAGTGGCACTGGCACTATTGCTAATAACGGCACACTCATCTTTAACCGTAGTGAGGCCATCGAAGTATCGAATGTCATTAGCGGTAATGGTGGTCTGACCCAGGCAGGTAGCGGCACCGTTATCCTTACCAATACCAATGCCAATACCTACTCCGGCATTACCACTATCAATAGTGGCACTACCTTGCAAATTGGCGATGGAAACGATACCGGTACTTTAGGTACCGGTACTGTTACAAATAACGGTACGCTGACCTTTTACCGTAGTGATGTCATCACCGTAGCGAATACCATTAGCGGAAGTGGTAGTCTGACTCAAGCAGGTAGCGGTACCTTAACGCTTACCGGCGCCAACACTTACACGGGTAACACTACGATTGCTTCTGATTCCACATTATTTGCCGGTTCTAACTCCGCCCTAGGCACCGGCACACTAAGTTCTTCGGGGGGTTTATTTGGAGCGATTTCTGGTGCTGTTCTGCCAAGCTTGACGATTGATGGAAGTGTCACACTCATTAGCGATATCAGTACAACAGGTAATCAAGCGTATAACGGGGCAGTGATAATAGCGAGTGATGCAAGTCTTACAACACTGAGTTCAAGTACTGGAAGCATCAGTTTTGCTAGCACGATTAAAGCAGGGGGCTCCAATCAATCACTCACCTTAAGTGCGCTAAAGGACGGTATTACTTTTAACGATCAAGTGGGTGTTGCAACGCAAACCTACAATACGAGCACTGGAGCCTATAGCGCAATCAGTGATAGTAGCTATCAAGCCCAAAAAGGCGATAATTTTATTGAGCTCGTGGTGAATGCGAAGAGCATAAATATTAATGCTGACATTACTACTTCCGGCACTCAAACGTATAACGGTGCGATGTTAATTGGTAGCAATGGTAATAATAGTTCCACACGTTATTTAATTTCACAAGATCCAGCGGTAACCATCAACGGCACTATTAATGACGTAGCTAGTGGCGCACACGGCTTGACTATTTTGGCGGTCACTTCAGATGCTGCCCAAACACCGGTCATTATGGTTAATGAGGTCATTGGTGATACAGCGCCCCTAGCGACGCTAACGATCACAACCAGTAGTCAATTAGAAACTGGTTCGAACCAGACGGTGGGTCAGATCATCATCTCAGAAAATGTCACTACAACAGGTAGTCAAACTTACACCGCTAATCGTATTGAGCTGGGTAATGCTAATGAATCTACTAGCCAAACCTTTACGGCCGGTAGCGGATCCATTGCTTTCGAAGTGGGGAATGGGAGCGTCAGCTCCGTGAGCGCCCAGCTGATTACCTTGGTCGTTCGGGGGGTCGCTGAGACTTTCAGTGCAGCACAGTTAGCTAACTATGTTTATTCTGGCCAAAGCGATAGCCCCGCTACTATTTCAGCTACCAATCTATTGTTTAATGCTGGGTCCCTGCAGAACAATTTAAAGATCGAGTTAAGTGCACTGCAGTTAGATGCTAACAATGAGCAAAGCTTTGGGATAGTTACACAAGGTGATGCTACTGAAGATACTGAGGAATGTATCAGGTACCTAGAGAATAATTTCTTGGGCTGTAGGTAAAAGTAGTGTGTCAATAAACCTACTCAGGTTAATCGACATCCTGTTTTTGGACTAAACAATGCATCTCACTAGTATTTATTCCCCAATCAATATTCTGGACAGAGGTTCTGCAGTTCAGTGGTTTAAAGAAAACTGGTGGATAGCCAGCATCATCATTGCCCTTCACTTTCTGGCAATGTATATATGGATATTGAAACCGGATATTGAGCAATCCGAGAGATTAGATGAGGTTGTGATTGATTTGAGCATCGCTCAAATTGTTCCTAAGACCGCATTTGAACAGCGTAAGCAGGAGTATCTCGAGAAAAAAGAATTGCCTGATGCGGCCAAGCCCGCTCGAGGTTTAATTACTACACCATCCCCCGTATCCCCTGTATTACCGGTATCCCCGGCATCTTCACCAGTTTCACAAGGTCAGCCAAGTGAGGTAGCTCAGGCGGTGGAAAGTACTGCATCCGTCAAGCTCAATGAAGTGCCGATCAAGCCTATCAAGGTTGATAAAGTGGAAAAAGCGGAACCACTAGCAGATAAAAAGATTCCATTACCCCCCACTGAAAAAGTGGAAGAGAAGAAACCACAGCTAGCGCCCCAGCCCATAGCGGATGCAGCGATTCCAAATATGCTCCCCGCGATTGTGGATAAAAAGAATAAGGATAAGGAAGCTCCTGAAGTTGCGCCATCTGTAGCATCTGCCAGCGCCACTGGTGCACCTGCGGCCGCAGTGGCAGCTGCTGCACCTGTAGATTCTTCTAAGGGCGGTAGCGGTAGCGCTGGCGTAGCTTCTGCAGCCCCAGCTCCCACTTCCGCTCAGTCTGGCCGTTCAGGGCTAGCCATGCCTACACCATCGACTACAGAAATGCAGGGTCAAATTGCTAGTCCCAAGTCCAGCACATTGGCGCCACTAGGTGGCAATGCAGGCACTGCGGATGCGGACTATAAGTCAGATGGATTAAAAAATGCCCAGCCAAATTACCCCTTGTATGCCCGCAAGATGAATCAAGAGGGGGTGGTGATCTTGTCAGTAGAGGTATTGACAGATGGCAGTGCTGGCGATGTTCGAGTTGCTACTAGCAGCGGTATTAGGCTCCTAGATAAAGCGGCTCTAGAAGCAGTGAAGGAATGGAATTTTAAGCCGGCAAAAAAAGACGGCGTTCTTTACGTGCAGAGATTGCGCGTCCCAATAGTCTTTAGTTTATCCAGTAAATAAGGAAGGCAGTCTATATGAATAACGAGATGCTGAATACATTTAATATAAGCAATATGCTTAATGTAATTAATGTGGTTTTAGGGTTCTTGATTCTGCTCTCGATTCTGACTTGGATTACGGCCCTATCTAAATTCATTCAGAACCGGAGAGCCGCTCGTGATGAAAGCGAATTTTTGGCCGCTTTTTGGCTGTGCAATAGCTGGGATCAAGCGAGGGTAGTTGCTGGCCGTAATAACAGTGATTTGGGGGAGATCGCCAAAGCAGGTTTTGTGGTCTATGACGCGTATTTGAATGACCCGAGTGCTTTAAGGCATGCTGGAGAAATTAATGAGGTGCTAGAGCGCCCCCTGTATCAAAAGGCGGAAGAAATCATGCGCCAGCGTGAAAAGGGACTCAATGAACTTGCCTCGATTGGCTCTTTATCCCCTTTCATTGGTTTATTTGGAACGGTATGGGGAATTATGGATGCGCTCAAGGTTATCGGGGCGTCGGGTCAGGCCAGTATTGATTTGGTTGCCGGTCCTATTGGTGAAGCTCTGATAGCAACCGCCATTGGTATTGCAGTAGCACTTCCAGCAGTATTTTTCTACAACTACTTTGTGCGCCGTTTAAAACTAGTCAGTACGGATTTGGATGGCTTCATTAATGATTTTCTGCGCTTGGCAGTAGTGGAAATTAAGCGGACTAGAAATTAAGGGGGCCGTGAAATGGGGATGAAATTTAAACGCAACGATTTACCAGCGATGGCTGAGATTAATGTCACTCCCTTGGTGGATGTGATGTTAGTTTTGTTAGTGATTTTTATTGTAACGGCGCCATTACTAGTGCCCCAATCTATGAAGATCAACTTGCCGAAAACCGTTGAGCTCAATAAAGCAGTGCAACCCAAAAACGCTATTCTGGCAATTGACTCAGCGGGAAATATTGAGTTTGATGGCGCGAAAATTGCTGATGCGGAATTAATCGAGATGTTTAAGGCAAGGGCACAGCCTAATTTTCAGGTGCAGATACAAGCGGATCAGCTTGTGCCTTATGGTCGGGTGGCGGAGATTATGGCATTAGCGCAGACCAATGGAGTAACAAAAATCAGTTTTGCCACCACATCAAAAAATAAAGGCAAATAAGTAGCTTATTACTTTCTTTTTTCCTATATGAATCCAGATTTAGTATTCCACCACACCAACATACCTCAGGGGAGAGTGATGAGATACCGGCGCATATTCATTTCGATTGCGTTTCATATCGTGCTCACGAGTATGGTTATCAATCTAGCCAATGTGAATCTAGTGAATGCCTCCGATTTAACCCCCGCTCCATCTCCTATCAAAAATTTTGAGTTTATTGCCACTGTCAATGGCATACCCATTGCTAAGGACTTGCTCGAACTAAATGTGCAAGGCGCCATAGCCCAAGGGCAAACCGATACTCCGCAGCTGCGTGAGAGTATCAAAAATGAACTGATCAATCGCCAATTGATTGCAGAAGAGGTCTTGAAGCAGGGGCTTGAAAAAGAAATTAATTTGGATACTCAGATCGCCCAATTGCGGCAAAATCTCTATCTGCAAGCATTTATTGATGATTACTTAAAGAAAAATCCAATTACGGCAGATCGCCTACGGGCAGAGTACAACAAGCAAAAACAATTCTTGGGTAATGGAGCTGATTCCACTACGCAGTACAACATTAGCCAAATCGTTCTGAAATCCGAATCTGAGGCAATTGCTGTGATTAGCAGACTGCAAGCGGGCGATGTATTTTCAAAAGTAGCTCAGTCGATTTCTGTGGATGCAGCAACCAAGTCTCAAGGTGGTGCCTTAGGGTGGGTTAGCCCCCAGCAATTAGGACCCCAGATGAGTGATGTACTTCGCACTTTAGGTAAGGGTGTCTTTAGCAAGTCTCCAATGAAGATGGGTGATGTTTGGGTCATCATTCGGGTGAATGACACCCGCACCTTAAAAATTCCAAGCTTTGAAGCATCTCAAGTTGAGTTAAAACAGGCCATTATTCAACAATATCTCAGTGAAACCTTAAGGCGTTTACGAGAATCATCTAGGATTATCCAATGAAACTATGGATTGCTGTCATGCTGATGTTGAGCTCTTGCTTTGCCATAGCGGGAGAGAAGGTGACTTATCAGAATTGGACAGCGGAGCTGAGTGGACAGACGAATGAGGCTTATACTGCTGCCGAAGACAATACCTCTCTTGGAGTGTTTTGTGCCAATGAAAAATGTTTGTTCTATTTGCGTCAAGGGCTTAATTGCACGTCAGGTGCCTCGTATCCCATTTTGATGAACAGCGCGAATGCTACAACTTCTTTATCTATGGAATGCACTGTAATCAATGGTAGTCGATTTCAGGTGCTAAAGCCTTTTAATGAGGTGTTGCGGGCAACCCAGTCGGGGGATAGTGTTGGCTTTGCAGTCGGACTTCAGTCCGGCACATTTGCTGCAAGCAGGTTTAGTTTATTAGGGGCAAAATCGGCCATCGATCGGGTTTTAATCGAAGCTGCAAACAGCAAAAAGAAAGAGCAGCGGCCACTGCCAAAATCTTTGCCACCACCAAAACAGGGTGCAAAAGATATTTCTATTTAAAAAAATATTAAAGTTGATGTGGCTATTCAATAATTGAATATGCGGCATGGGGTGAGATATCTCAAGTAACTAATCAAACAGTCGTTGAGCAAAATAGGCAAAGGGGGGCATACCATCAGTGCACAGATCTATGCAAGATGGTCTGGTATGGGGCTGGGGTAGGACTAGTTTTAGATTCCCTCTTTACTCTGGGGGGGGTGCTTCTGTGGAATTTCATAGTGAATCAGAGTGAATTCGTAGAAGACAGTTACCTTATTTAGTTCGCTATAGTTAAAAATCATAGTGTTGTAACTTTGTTCTTTCAATTCCCCAACTATATAGGCGGGGAATTTTTTTGTGGACGGTGTTTAGGTTACTTATTCTGGTTTTAAGAAAACTTCATAGCATTACCTGTTATTCATTCTTTGGCTTATCCAGCTACTTGCCTCTTCTTTTGACTCAAAGGGCGAGCCATTCTCGTTTGCTCCATGCTTTTGATGTAGCAGTCCCTTGGGGGTTACTTCATAGACATAAAAAACCTTTTTGAAGTTCCTTTCACCCAATTTCCCAGTCATTGCGGAAACAATCAAGAGTTTATTTTTTCTTATCATGTCGATATAGGCGGGCTTCTTGATGAATTCCCAATCCAATCGCGAGCAGAGCGCACACAATGATGCAGCACGATTCAATCCATGCGAAAGGATTTGATAGTGAATAAAGAAATAAAAGGGATAATGCCCCGAGACAAAATGTAATGATTTTCATGCAGTCTTGAATGATGCTAATTACATCATTAGTAAGTGCTGATTAAGCATTAAATGAGAATAGGTATTTGGATCTGCTTGCTTTTTGAACGATCCCAGCATCGACCGCAATTAACCAAGCCGCATCAAAGTATTCGCTTGCTTGGGCGATATATTTAAGGTCATGATGTGTGACATTGATTTCGGCTACTTTTTTATTATTTTCCTCAGAATCAATAATGGAAACAATCATAATCATTTATCCCTAAAGATCATTTATTCATCAAACTCCTCATTGGCTTAAGTAAAAAGATTAAAAGAGTTAAGCTCAATTGGAATAATGACTATATGGGGTACGCAAAGTGACTGGGGAATTAATATCTACGAATTCCGATATGTTCACTATGAATAAATCAATCTCTAATGCTGTGACCCTTTGCCCTTGCCGGGCGGAGGAGATATAGAGATGCCTAACTTAGTGACCCTGCAGACACGTTTTAAAGACTTTGTAGGCCCTTACACTTAGGTGGTGTTCAGCAAGTTAGGGTAGCACCTGTATAAGCACTGACAGTTAGATTGTGAAAAGTGAATTCCTAATTTATTGCTTTAAGCCAAAGAATGTATTGGCCTCATCAATCATTGAGTCATATTCTTTGAGATTGGGCTTATCTGGACTGCCGCCTTCAATAAAGGTGCCTCCAATAACGCCAATGTCTTGTGGTGCTGAATCTGGTAAATGCTTGGGAAAGATATAAAAAGAGCGTTTTACCTTTTGACCAGCCTCTGTCTTGCCTTCACCAAAGTAAACCAAAATCATGTAGTTCATATTTTCAGGGATTTGATTCTTGAGCATAATCAAATGGCCTTGAACCGGAACTAGCGCCGTATCTTTAGTTAATTCGGCTGCTCCTAGGCCACTACAGTTAAAAATGAACTGCTGTGCTAATTCATCAAAGGCGTTAATTTTTCCTAATATGATGTTGATATGGTGCGAGTCAATGAACTCATGTAATTCAGCCATGAGTAGCGCGGTGTTCATATAGATGCCGTCGTCGTAGACCACCATCTTACGAGTCGTACCATTACCAAAATCGAGCATCACCTCTTTGGCTGGATTCATCACCTTACCCACATAAGCTTCTAGGCCAGAATCTTCTCGACTATTGAAGTAGCTGGGGACTAAGCGAGCACCTTGTTTGAAGTCGGGATTATTGTTTCTAGCAACATTGTCATAAAAGCGATAGGCATCAATCCCGATTTGATCAATAACAGCTTGCATCTCATGATCGTTATCCATCGAGACTGGAGCTAACAGACCGCCCGCGTAATGGGAGGCTAGACTGTCTAACTTTTCAGCATAAATCGTGATATTGCGATAGCCGCGTTTTACTAAATCATAGGCGGTAAAGAGACCAACCAAGCCGGCGCCAATAATAGCGATCGGGGTTGATTTATCAGATAAGGCTTTTCCGAGTGTCGATTCAATCAATAAGGAATTAACGTACTTTGCTGACCCTGGTCCTAGAGTCCAGCCACTCCCACCATGCCCGTAATTATGCGCAATCACTTTACTACCCATTTGCTCAATACTTAGATTAGGCATGCCATGCTTCATAGGGCGATAGCATAGAATTTTTTCGCCTAAATTGACTGCTTCAAAAGCAGGCGGAATAATTTTTCGGATTTCAATAGAGTCAGTCATCTAAATTTGCGCCATATATAGTTAAGTATTACCTTTGCTGTTTTCTAAAAAGAAGCTGAGAAAAGATTGGAAATTCATAATTTTTAAAATGACATTGTCTTAATGGGCGGTATGCTTTCAGATGAAATGCCTATAAATTCACTTAATATCTAGTGTTTTACTTGCCGAGAAGTCTAATCATCACGTCAATTGCAATTTTGCGATGCTCTTCAGTGCCTGCAATGGGGTTGCCTTCCATAAAAGGTCTTTCTATAACTAAACCGATCTGCCTTATTAGTAGGGATGCCTCATTTGTTGATAGCACTCTAAAGGTATCCGTTTGATTTTTGCTAGCAGCCACTAGATAAGATTCAACCAGAAAATCCATATAGTGGAAGTAATCATGCGGGAGGCCGTTCATTTTTGTGAAGCGATTCTCAAAAAAACGCATTACCGCGGGATTGATTTGTTGGATGTCAAAAAATGCAGTGTCAATGACGCTCTCAGAAAAGGCATAAATAGAAGTATTAGCATCAAATTGAGTAACTATGCTTGAGAATTCATGTAACTTTTTATCCCTACCTTTTTTGATGGCCCATAAAAATACATTTTCAATGGTGCCAAGGCGTCTAACTAAGGTGCCCAAAGCATAGCCTGACCTTTGCGCCAGAGATCTACTAGTAAATAGTTCTGGATCAGCCCCTGCCGTTAATTGCTCTGCTGCTTGCAAGATATCCGCCATCGTTTTTTGTGAACGCTCTTGTTTTGCTTCAGCAAATTGGATTGCAGACTTTGGATTCATATCAAGAGGACTTAAAAAGGATTAAAGCACAACGCTAGAAAAGAGGCTAATTAGTAGCTTTATACAGCCAAAATAATAAATTGGGATGTTCCATTTATAAAAATCAGAAAAATGTGAACACATTTTCCATAGTTTTATAGGATATTTATGCTAGATTATTAATTAGAAAATTTTTCCATAATCTAAAGTCAGCATGAAATTAACAATAAAAACAAAGATATTAATTGGCTGCTCTGGATTGATTTTGAGCAACTCGGTGTTCGCCCAAAGTCAATTTGCTGGCGCTTATGGCCAGATCGCTACTGGTTATGAAAATAACCGAGTGAGTTCTGCGCAATTGATTGGCAAGGACTTCGGGGGAACCCCTAATACCAGCAATAGTGTTAGTGCAACTAATGGCTCGGCTCCTTTAGTCTTGGGCCTAGGCTATGTATTTCCAGTTCAAAATAATTTCACCTTAGGGGTAGGAGTTGATTACTCTACTCTGACGCAGGAGACTAGCCCGGTCAGTTTCTATTACCCTGCAATCAACAACAGCCCCAACTTTAACTATAAATTTACTATCTCAAATCGTTTCAATATCTTTGCCGCTCCTGGATATGCGATAGATAAAGATAAATTAGTCTACGCTAAGTTAGGATATTCAAATCAGTCCGTGCAATATAGCCAAACGAACTGCTGCTCTTCTTCTCCATCCAATAAAGCAAAAGTGAGCGGCTATGTTCTTGGATTGGGATACAAGCAATTCATTACAGGTGGAATATATGGTTTTGCAGAGGCAAATTACTATGCTTATGCCAAACCTAGCTTGTCATCTACTTATACCGATGGTCCTGGAGGAACGGTTTCCTCCAATCCAAATGTTAGTGCCTACAACTTTTTATTGGGATTAGGCTATAAATTCTAGCGTTATAAAATTCAATCACTAAGTGACTAAAATCGGACGCAAGTGTTGATATTGGGTAATGCCCCTTTGTTGCAAGCAGATAGATCACTTACCCAGTAATCTAGTGATGGCATTAACTACTATGCGTCGATGTTCGGCAGTCCCTGCTATAGGGTTGCCTTCTACAAAAGGCCTTTCCGCCATTAAACACAGATGCCGAATAATTAAGGTCGCCTCATCTTTAGTCATTTGTCTAAAAGTATCCGTTTTATTTCTCTGGGCTGATTCTAGATACGGCTCGACAAAACAATCGAAATATGAGAAGTAATCCACCAGGAGACCCTCTCGCTTGGTAATTCGATTCTCAAAAAATTGCATGACCTTAGGGTTGACTTTTTGGAAGTTGGTAAATGCACCATCAACCATATCTTCTGCAAATTTTTGTATAGAAACATCCGGATTGAATTGAGCAATATTTAGTGCGAACTGATGTAATAAGGAGCCCCGACCTTTTTTGATAGCCCATAAAAATACATTTTCAATGGAGCCAAGACGTCTGACTAAGGTGCCCAAGGCATAGCCCGACTCTTGGGCTAGAGATCTGCTGGTAAATAGTGCAGGATCAGCGTCTGCAGTTAACTTCTCCGCCGCTTGCAAAATGTCCGCCATCGTTTTTTGAGAACGGTCTTGTTTTGACTCGACAAATAGGATTTCAGACTTTGGATTCATATAAATTAAGAACTACTGCAATAAAAAGCGGAACACTATAAAAACCAAGTAATCATGTGCCATGCAGGCCACATAATATATAGGGTTTAGCGAGACTGCCCACTTAAAGAATGTGAACAGATTACCTTGCTGATTTCCGATTTCAGATAGTAAATTAGCCAGGTAATTTCTTTAAACCCTCTTTTGTGGACTATATATGAAAATCAAATTAGCACTTGTTACTCTTTTGGTACCAACCGCTGTTTTTGCGCAGTCAGGCAAATCCCAAGAAAATGCTGGTTATCAAGGCACTACCAGTGCGACACAGGGATTAGGCGCTTCAAATCCTAATGCTGGTTCTACCAACCCTGGCTATCAAGGTACTACAAATGCCAAAAAGGGATATGGCGCTTCAAATCCTAATGCGGGGGGTGTTGGCACGGTTCCACCAAGTACTGTCGGAGGTGGACCAGGTACTCCCGGGAGCAGGACCATCGTCCCTGGAGCTGGGAGTAATAACCCGAATGGCGTAAATCCGGCAGCTGTTAATCCTAGATAACGCAACCCGATCATTTTTTCAAACATGCTTTTAGTAAGCGGGACTCGTAATCCTACACTCGAAAAGTAAGCTACTTTTAGTGTTTACTGTTTGTGGACAAGCCGCTCTTCGGAGTGGCTTCTCTGCTTTGAGGCCCTATTTTTTATGCATAAACCATACCGTTACTTAGCACTATGCGGAGCACTGGGATTACTCTGGTGTGGATTTGCTCATGCCGTTGAGTTTAAGAATCCCCCGATTTCAATTGAGCAATATTTAGAAATTGTCAGGCAGAATAATGCCCTGATTAAAAATGCCTCACTAGATTTGCAAACTGCTGGGGCGAATAAAGAAGCTCAAAGTCTCTATCGCCTTGCCCCTACCATTAGCTACTCCAGGGGACCGATTCAAAATCAAACGCCTTACACGCCCTACAATATTCCAGCCTCAAACTCCTATAGCGTCTCTTTTACTGTCGAAGGCTGGGGCAAGCGGAGTGCCCGAGAAAAGCTTTCTCAATCTCAAATTAATGCTAGTGCAATGCAGCTTCAAAGTACTAGTAACGATGCTCAGACCAATGCTTTATATACCTATATTAATACCCTCAGACTTTTGCTAATAGTCAATACGGATAAGGCTACATTAGATAAATTAGCATCTTATCCTAGCAATCCAAAAGTAGCGGATGCCCAAAATTTTTTAAAGGCCCAAATAGCAAAAAATGAAAAAGATATGCTTTTTGCCTCATTAAATTTGTTGAATTACTCCGGTAATGCTTTGCAAGGACCCCATTTACCCAAGGGCAATCTCAATATCCCTATGCAGACCTACCGTATTGATGATCTCATCGATCAGGCACAAAACAACCGATCCGAAGTTCTGAACCTCATAGCCTATATTGAGGTAGCAGAAAAGGGCATTGATTTAACAATGAAAAATCGTAATATTGATGTGTATCCCTACATAGGCCAAATGCGTACTCCGCAATATCAATATACGAATGGTGCATCTTATGCGCTACCAGCAATTGGTCCTTTGCCTGCTCAAACAATTAATACGTCTGGTACAACCTATACCGCTCAGAATCAAATTACGGCAGGTATCACTATCCCTATTCCAATTAATAATTTTTTACAAAACGCTGACATTGTTCGTGCCGCAAATCAAAAATTGCAATATGAGACGCAATTAACAGATCTAAAGGTCCAAATCGGCGTGCAGGTCTTACAGGCTTCTCTGCAATATGAGGCTGCTAAGGAAAAGTTGATAGATTCTCAAAAAGCATATGAGGCTGCAGTGAAAAGTTCAAGCACAGATTCAGTAGCGACAATTATGAGTGTGCGAGATAAAGAGGGAGACTTGCTGGATTCTAAAACCAACCACCTTAAAGCCTTGATCAATTTATGGCGTCAAAGTGGAAACTACAGCGTACCAACTTTATGAAAAAGATCCTATTCGGAATTTATTTCAGCGTTGCCAGTACTTTGGTTTGGAGTCAGTCATCTGGAGGATTGCCACCACTACCGCCGCCGCCGAATCCTGCCTCATTAAGTGGTTATGGATCTCCAGCGTTTGACATGCTATTAAACAATATCAAGTCTGCCCGATCCCCAGAGCCAATCAAGGATAGCCTTGTTCTGGAGAATAATATCAAGTCTGCCCGATCTTCAGGGCTAATGAAAGATAGCCTTATTCTGGAGTCAATTGAGGATGACCTGATTTCGGGGTCTGGCAATACCAAAGGTAAGAAACCTTCAGTTGCCTACGATAGCCAACCCAGAAGTTTGCAAATGCCAGGATCTTTTGAAAGCAATATTCAGGGTCTGCAGTTTATTCAAAAAACGCCATCCCAATAAATTGGCATTTGTTACCTGTATTTAGTACTAACTGAAAATGAACTGCAATTTCTAGGTCATGGATTAAGGTTTAATGAATCACTTTCAAAGCAGTCTTATGTTGACACCTTGTGTCGTTCTGCGATGCTCCTCAAATCTAGTTTCGTACCAAACCAGCTTATACAGCAATAGAAAGCGGAACACCAACCAAATACTGGCCTAGTAGACTGTAAAACCTTGACAGTATATGGGTTTTTGAGCAAGTGCTTACCCATCTAATGTGAACAGCTAACCCGCTAATTTGTTGATTTTGGGTAGTAAATTGACTAAGTCGTTTTAACTAACTCTTAACCCATTTCCGATTGGAGATCTTATGAAATACAAACTAACACTTCTTGCCCTTTTATTGCCAACTGCGGTATTTGCCCAATCCACTTCTCAACAGAAAGCTGGGCAAGCTAATGAACAATCAGCTTTGAATTTTTACAATCAATCTAACCCAGGACAGCAGGCCGGATACAACAACACAGCACGCGCAGCTGGCGAAGGCCCTAATAACGTCTCGGTATACAGCGCCGGAAACGTTTATCTGAATGCAGGCTTATATGGTGCGGCAGCGAGTGGTATCGGGATTGGTGGTACGGCAGCAGTTAACGCAGCTACTCCGGGCGCTACATCTACGGCTAATACTGTTGCAGGCGGTACTGCTTCTACCAGCAATGCAGCCTTGAATAGCCTTAATTCTGCTGCTAAAAACGCACCTACTACAGGTACATATGCGGGCGCACAAGCCACTCAAAATGGCCTTAATAACGGTGCTGCTTCAGGTCAATCAGCATCTAACGCTAGCTACTCAGGTGGCAACACCGCTGCGAGTGGTACTAAATCTGCAGCTAACACCGTTGCAGGCGGCACTACTTCTACAGCTAACACCGTTGCAAGTGGTACTACTTCTGCAGCTAACACCGTTGCAAGTGGTACTACTTCTGCGGCCAATACAGTTGCAAGTGGTACTACTTCTGCGGCCAAATCAACTGGCAGTGCTGTTACCTCAACTGCTAAAAAAGCTACTAGCTGGTTGTAATAGCCTACAAACATGATCCTAAATTGATTAATTTGCAGTTACATAAGCGGGCTTTAATCCTTGGTCAATATATGCCAAAAACAAATAGTGCTGATGAATTTTCTGTTTGTACTTAAGGCCCTCTTCACATCAATTGCACAAGTTCA
>CALRYF010000010.1:0-5822 GCA_943372325.1 Polynucleobacter meluiroseus
TGCTCAGGATATTGCTGCTGCTGCCTAATCAAACTGTATGGAAATCGAAGACATTAGATACTTCCAATCCAATACGTATCCAAACCCTCAGTTTTGACATTAGATACAAGACATGTTATGATACAAGGGTTATTATACATTGGAGTTGACCAGCTTTACTCTGTTCAATCAACCTACTTGCTCGTAAAACTTGGCCACAAATTATCACGCCTCATGCGCCAGCTTTGATCAGTAGCAGAGTTTGTTTGTTGTCTAGAGTTCACAAGGTGCTATGTGATGGGTATCGGGAGAAGCTTTTATGAAACTCAAGCAAGTTTTTTTGGTGGGCTTAATACTAGTGGCTTCGCCTTCGCTATCCAAAGATCGTAAAAAGCCAGTGGATGACCGCATGAATACCCTCACTCAGGGTAATGTGCAGTTGAACCTCTCTGTTGGGAAAACAACCAAGCTAGAGGTCCTGCAAAGTTTTGGTTCTCCAAATATCACCACTCGTGACGCATCTGGCGCAGAGGTGTGGAGTTATCAACGACATGCAACAGTATCCCAATCGTCGTCGAGTAGTTCATATTTTTCGATAATCATCGGAGGTGTAGGTAAGAGTGCGGATGGATTTTCGCAGTCAAGCCGAACTGCCACGCTGATTATTAAATTTGATCGAAGTGACGTGGTATCTGACTTTCAGAGCCGAATGAGTGAATTTTGATAATCTAGGGGGTGTATTTTGAAAAAGAACGTTTCTTTGGCGATAGCTGCGTCGATGTTAGTCTGCATGTCAGTTCCTGCTTACGCCAAAAAACCGCCGCAACTCACCCCCATGGAACTTCAGGCAATCCAATCGAAGGAATTCCAAACTTCTAAGGAGACGCTTTTTGCTTCGACAATGAGTGTATTTCAAGACCTTGGATACACAATCAACAGTGCAGAAATGCAGACGGGTTTCATCACCGCCAACAGTCCAATGGCAAACAAGACAAACTTCTGGGGCGCAATGGCCGGAGTTGCATCGCAGGGAATGACTAGGGCAACTGCTTTTGTTGAGACGATGCCTAATGGATATGCTCGTATCAGATTGAACTTTGTGAATACCGTTCAGTCATCAAGCGCCTATGGGCGTAATTCCCAAGCGGACAAGCCTATACTCGACCCTGCGCCTTACAGAGCGGCGTGGGAAAAGATTGATGAAGCACTGTTTGTGCGCAATGCACTTGCCTCACCTGCGCCAACTAAATCCGTTGATCCGGTAAATACAGGTGCTGCGGCTCCAAACAACTAACAACCGAAATATTATAGCTATATTACAGATAGTTATTTTATTTTTGGAGCTTGTTTCAGGGTTTTCTTCGCAAATCTTGGGGGCGTTAGATGAAATTTTGGCTGACAATTTTAGCAACCATGCTGTCGCTCTCTGCAAGCACTACCAAGGCGCAAGCGCAGTCTAACTGGCGTTATGTGGCTGATGCTGTCTTAGAAGGCAGTGAAAAAAGATATTTAGTTCAAGTCGACAGTGCATCCATGCGCAAGAGCAAAACTGGCGTCTCTTACTGGCTTCGTATTGTGGAAGCTAACGACAGCGACGGGACCCCGCCAAAAAGCGGACCATGGGATAGTTATCGCACTTCGGTAAGAGGCCCCTCCCTTTATGAAGATAACTGCCTCACGCATCAACTTCGACTGGTACAAGGTACAATCATTTGGGGATATGATGGTCCTTCAATCCCGCTAAGCAGACCTGCTGCTTGGCAATATATTGCCCCAGACAGCCTATCTCAGGTTACACACCGTTACGTCTGTAAGTACTGAGTGCAGGTAATTCCGAGTTTCTACCGACGACGAAAGTGATTAAGTCAACTGTCGCTATCAATTGATGAATTTCCGGTGCAAATTGCTATCCTATTGATAATTTTTTTCAAACTGGATTTTTTGCGTAAATCTATTCCGTACAATTCTACATTTTTGTTTGAATTAAGTTGGATATATCGAAGCAAAAGGCGGTAACCCTCCATCGACCATATCGTGTATTTTTCATTCTGATCATATGCAAACGAGTTGGGGCTGTGCGAAGGCATAACCGATGCAAAGCAGAGTTGCATTTCGTCAAATAATTTATCCGTCTGAAATGTGATCGGCTCTGTGTTTAAAACTTTATACAGGGACCATCCATACTGAAAATCAGGAACCCTTTTGGCTATTTCTTCCTTGGACATTTTTTGGCTGTTTGCCTGATCTGAAAACAGTCCAAAAGCAAAAGAGATTATGAGAATATAACTTAGGTAGCTGAGATTTTTCATAACCTACAAAGCTTCTCCGCATTCCCGCCAAGAACTGTAAACGTTCCCATTTTTTGGCGATATGAACACCCATTCAGGTATACCCTTAGTGCCTTCGAAACGGTTCACGATTACGCATCCATGCAATACTCCAAATGAGGCGTATATCGGCATATCCGAGTTAGATTTCTCAAAATGAACGCCTGTCGATGTTGTTCCAACATCAGCTATTGAGACTTTGAAAAAATCACCAACTCGATAATTGCACTCAATTCCTCTATCGGTCTCTTCACACTTTTTTGATGCATTTATAATCGTCAAAAGCGTCCTGTTATCGGATGATGGCGCAGGGGCAGGTTTTTCACATCCTGCTGTTGAAAAGAGTGCGCCCAGAATAACGCTAATGACAGACCACTTTTTCATTCAAAATCCCACTTTAGAAGGCTTTTTGCAGAGAAAATATCTTTTCCCGTAGTGAAATCGCTATCTCACAAAATTGCACTTGCCATGATAAATCGGCTACGTCTTCGTCACTTCCTACCCATTCATAAATTTGGTTCACCCCCTGCGAAACAACTCGATTAATTTCCTCTGAGTTGGCCTCAATGGTAAGCAGTTTTCATCAAACTCTTTTGCAAAATCATCCTTACTAGACGCAGAATCTGCTTCGTGCCTTGCTTTCAATGTTGAGACCTTAGCCTCTACCAATATGTCGAAGGTCTTTTCCGTATCTGCTTTACGATCTTCCGCCATTGCTTCAGACAGAAAAAACATTCCTGTCAATTTCCAGCCCCTAGCTTGATCTTCGGAACCTGTTGCAACATCAATCATATCGTTACGCCTTGCTAATAAGGCAATGAATGCAAAGTAAGCACCACAGTGAGCAAACTTTTGAGCAACTGCATAGTTGCCTTCACGAGTTTTTGGAAACGGGATTAAGTCCGGTTCTTTGGCATATCCGATGTTTGCGCTGAGCATAAATGCTAACGCTAAACCGAGTTTAATACTGCTTACACTGACAGAAGAAGCCATCGTAATATTTCCTATCCCTTATCCGCAACATACATTGTGCTACGTATCGTTGGCTGGCTACCCGAATTGCAACTGCCGCCTTAAACATTTATCCTCATCGGAGTTGTTTGCAGAACGTCCTTGCAATGCTCTCTTCGAAACTTTCTGGAACGATGGCACGAACTTGACCTGCTTTTTCCCATTGGGTGATAACTCCCCCTGAAGCGTTGTAAGCTAAAAACTGATCTTTGCTGTACGTCCAACCAGAGCAGTGAATGCCATATCGTGTTAATGATGTCCTATATCGTACCTTACTGTTTTTGCTGTGATCACCTTTGACCCAAACAGCACTGGCACCACAGTGCCCATTTGAAGAATTCCTTGTATTGGTCCGTCCCTGCAAGCACTGGATTCCTCTACCTGTTCCCATAACGTTACGCTTTATCGCATAGGTTTCTTCAGCGTCTGGGCTGTTGGTGTCTGACAGCTTGGCTACATAGAAGTCGACCCACTCGTTCTCAACTTCTGCCACTCCCACGCTTTGCGATGCGAATGTCGGCTGAGGTGTAAAACTGGTTAGCGCAGCAAACGCTATTGAGAGGTTCGTTAGGCAGCATAGGTCTCTAAAATTGTTGATGCGGAACTTTGCCATGCGATTTTCTCCGATGAACTCAGTTTCTACGAAGGGTGGAGAATGTCAATCACAACCACTGACTTGTGCGCTTCGACCCTTGTGTTAACACTGCTTGGCAGAATTGAGTTTGGGGGCGCATATGAAACACACCATAAAATCGGTTTTCTTGGGGCTTTCGCTTCTCTTGACGAATGGCAGCATTGCCCATGCTAATGACGTTCATAGCCTAACAAACTACGCAAAATATTATGAAAAGCGCCCAAACGGCGAATTAAACTCATGCATGATGACATTTTCTGCAATCTTTATTGATGATAAAGTTGAAGAAAGAGCTTTCTTTGCAGAGGGTACAATCGGTTACGTGTTCAACGAAAATAGAACCAGATTTAATCCCTTCACTAAAATTGCAGTATCAGAAAGACTTGATCGGAATGGTCAGATATCGGCTAATCCCATAGCGATACAAAGTGCATATTTGATCGGAGAAAACGGTTTAAGCACCGAAGAATTTGAAGGCGTAGAAAATAATGGTGCCGAAAATCCACTAGCAAAATTGAAGACATACAATCTTATAAATCTCAAAGGAAAAGGTTTTTTAGAAATACATAGCGGTCTGAATTTATTTGTAAAATTTACAATCAGTGAAAGCGGTCATGTGTATAAAATACCAATTGATCTTACTATATCGGGATCATCAAATGGAAAAGATATTAGGTCACTAGATGAAACTGAAGAGTTTTTTAAATGCACGATAAATATGATCGATATCGTGCGGGATAAGTTAAAATAGGGACTGTCGAGGAGCGAATTTTTGGCATCTATGTAGGTGCTTGTATCAGCGCAGATACCTTGCAGGATCGTGATGATACGATGCATTTCGTATAAATTCGAAAAATACGTAATTTAATAAACCTTCTTCGGCAAAGGAATTTCAATGACATATGTTTTAATATTTATTGGGTTTATGCTCTTTGCTTGTGCTGCACAGATTAATGATCTTGTAAAAAAAGTGTCAAATTTGAATGAGAGTGTTGAAAAGCAGAAAAAATCGAATGATTTATTGGAATCTAAATTAAACCAATTGGTACGTGATACTGGTGATATAAAAATTTTATCGCAGAAAATTGAAAGACATTTCAATCCACCTTTAACTCTTGACGAAGAAATGGATGCCTTCAGAGACCGCCGTAAGGATTAGGCGGTAGCGCATACTGCTATCAACATGTGCCTTAAGGTGCAAAACGAACTGGCCCAACGCATTGTAAAATATGAAATTTCAACGAAAAGTCTGATATAAAATTACGGCTAGCACTATCAAAATTATGTTCATAATTTTATTGATATTTTCTAGTTTTTGATCGGCACTAGAAATATCATTTATATCGTAAGCTTCCAATTCGGATTTGGAAAAATTATGAGGAGATTCCCGCATTCTTTCTTCGAGAATCTCTCCATAATTGAATTCACATTCCAGCAAATCTGTGCAATTTTTCGTATAGTATCGATCAATAATTTTTCTTTTTCTGCGACTGTTCCATATGTCATCATTATTCAGAAATTGACCCAAGGCGAATGCGCCGTCCTTGCGCAACGACCACCAAACTTTCCATGCTGAAAACTTGCCACATCGATAAGAAGCAGATCGTTCTGCTATGTCGTTGCTAGCAAGATGGTGGGAAATACGACCTTCATTATTCTTCAGGCCAGCAAGAGCGCAGTAAAATCGAACAGACTGAAAAGTTGAGAGACGCCCCTCAGCATTATACCAACCTGCAATGATCATAACCCACTGGCCCATTTGCGGTGCCCGATGGTCATAATGCGCCAAGGCTGATCTATGAGTTTGTTCCACGCCTCGCAGCAGAGGTCGACGATATTGTCGTGGGAAGTGAACACCCGGTTGGATAGCC
>CALRYF010000011.1:2500-4291 GCA_943372325.1 Polynucleobacter meluiroseus
CGAGATTCCGAAAGTAGTGGCGAGCGAAATCGGAGAAGCCTGTTAGTGATAGCACAAGACTTAACGGAACGCTTTGGAAAAGGCGGCCATAGTGGGTGATAGCCCCGTACGTAAAAAGACCTGTGTGGTACTGAGCTGACGAAAAGTAGGGCGGGACACGTGGAATCCTGTCTGAATATGGGGGGACCATCCTCCAAGGCTAAATACTCATCATCGACCGATAGTGAACAAGTACCGTGAGGGAAAGGCGAAAAGAACCCCGGGAGGGGAGTGAAATAGATCCTGAAACCGCATGCTTACAAAAAGTAGGAGCCCGCAAGGGTGACTGCGTACCTTTTGTATAATGGGTCAGCGACTTACATTCAGTGGCAAGCTTAACCGAGTAGGGAAGGCGTAGGGAAACCGAGTCCGAATAGGGCGATTCAGTCGCTGGGTGTAGACCCGAAACCAAGTGATCTATCCATGGCCAGGATGAAGGTGCCGTAACAGGTACTGGAGGTCCGAACCCACTAGTGTTGCAAAACTAGGGGATGAGCTGTGGATAGGGGTGAAAGGCTAAACAAACTTGGAAATAGCTGGTTCTCTCCGAAAACTATTTAGGTAGTGCCTCAAGTATTACCGACGGGGGTAGAGCACTGTTTTGGCTAGGGGGTCATGGCGACTTACCAAACCAAGGCAAACTCCGAATACCGTTGAGTACAGCTTGGGAGACAGAGCACCGGGTGCTAACGTCCGGACTCAAGAGGGAAACAACCCAGACCGCCAGCTAAGGTCCCTAAAACGGGCTAAGTGGGAAACGAAGTGGGAAGGCTAAAACAGTCAGGATGTTGGCTTAGAAGCAGCCATCATTTAAAGAAAGCGTAATAGCTCACTGATCGAGTCGTCCTGCGCGGAAGATGTAACGGGGCTAAGCCAGTTACCGAAGCTGCGGATTTGCAATTTATTGCAAGTGGTAGGAGAGCGTTCTGTAAGCCTGTGAAGGTGTCTTGTAAAGGATGCTGGAGGTATCAGAAGTGCGAATGCTGACATGAGTAGCGTTAAAGGGGGTGAAAAGCCCCCTCGCCGTAAGCGCAAGGTTTCCTACGCAACGTTCATCGGCGTAGGGTGAGTCGGCCCCTAAGGTGAGGCAGAGATGCGTAACTGATGGGAAACAGGTCAATATTCCTGTACCGATTACAAGTGCGATGTGGGGACGGATCTTAATAGGTTATCCGGCGGTTGGATGTGCCGGTTTAGACAGAAGTAGGCGATACGTAGGCAAATCCGCGTGTCATATACCGAGGCTGTCGATCGAGCGAGCTTGCTCGCGAAGTAACTGAACGAGGTCCCAGGAAAAGCCACTAAGCTTCAGCTTGTAATTGACCGTACCGCAAACCGACACTGGTGCGCGAGATGAGTATTCTAAGGCGCTTGAGAGAACTCAGGAGAAGGAACTCGGCAAATTGACACCGTAACTTCGGAAGAAGGTGTGCCCTAGTAGTGTGATGAGAACATCTGAGCACGAATGGGTTGCAAAAAATAGGTGGCTGCGACTGTTTATTAAAAACACAGCACTCTGCAAACACGAAAGTGGACGTATAGGGTGTGACGCCTGCCCGGTGCTGGAAGATTAATTGATGGGGTGCAAGCTCTTGATCGAAGTCCCAGTAAACGGCGGCCGTAACTATAACGGTCCTAAGGTAGCGAAATTCCTTGTCGGGTAAGTTCCGACCTGCACGAATGGCGTAACGATGGCCACACTGTCTCCTCCTGAGACTCAGCGAAGTTGAAATGTTTGTGATGATGCAATCT
>CALRYF010000012.1:0-3459 GCA_943372325.1 Polynucleobacter meluiroseus
ACTTGCTACCAGTGGTGGTGTCATAGGTCAGGCTCGCAATGTTGCCGCTGGTATTGGCTGCCAGTGTTATTGCGCCAGCCTGACTAATGGTGTTATTGGAGGTGAAGCTAATATCAGAACCGTTAGCGCCAGTGATGGCGCCGGATTGAGTAATACCAGTATTTCCTCCGCCTGCAGAGTTATTTGCTGTAATACTAATATCAGATCCACCAGCATTAATTGTGAGCGCTGCCAATGTAACAATAGTACTAGCGGTTGTAGCCGTACCATTTACAGTGATACTGTTTGCCGAAATTGCAGCACCCATCTCAGCTGCTTGACCCGTTGTAGCTGCACCAATAATGTTGACGTTACCAGCTGTCGCAACAATAGTGCCTGCAGCCGAACTAAATACAGAATAGTTTGTGCCAGCACCATTAATACTAATATTCCCCGTTGTTGAGGCAATGGCAGCTCGCACTGCTACAGAATAATATCCAGTCTGCGATGCGCCATTTAGGGTAATGCCCGTACCAGCTGTAATCGCAGAGTTAACATTGATACTAATAATAGCGTTCGTTAGCGTACCTGAATTGCTGGAATTGATATATCCAGATGTTGGAGTACCCCCCGCTCCTGCAGTGCCACCATAGGTATTGTCTAGAAGAACTGATCCTGGTAGAACAAGCACTCCTGGATTAATGCCTGCACCTGCACTCTTGGCAATATAGTTAACTGCACTTGTTGAGCCTGACGTAACAGATAAGGCACCAGCAGTGATGTTTGAAGTCTTTGCGCCAGTAGTGGTGTCATACAAAACAGTTGATGCAGTTCCGCTAGTATTAGCTGCCAGTGTTATTGCGCCACTTTGATTAATGATGTTGTTTGATATAAAGCTGATGCTGCCGCCATTGGCATTGTCTGTAATTGCTCCAGAGCTGCTGATACCAGTGTTAGCGCCAGCAGCAGCATTATTTCCAGTAATGGTGATGTTTCCAGCTGCATTTGTAATAGTAGATGAGCCAAGGCTAACTACAGTTGCTGCTGTGGCAGATGTGCCCATTATCGTAATACCTGTAGCTGCAGAAAGTGCTGCGGAACTTGTAATGGCAATAACTGAACCAGTAGTTGTAGCAGTTAAATTAATTGAACCAGCATAAGATGTTAATGACGAAGTGATATCTATAACACCCTTTCCAGTAGTAATAGAGGACGATGTGTTATTGACTGTAATGTTGATGCTACCAACAGCGGCTATCGGTGATGTGGTGTTATAGGCATTAGTTACAAATCCCCACTGAGCAGCTCCGCTAGATGTTGTATTAATAACAACAGATCCGCCTATATACCAAGCCCCATTCGGACCAAAATTAGGGGCAAGATTCTGTGATGATGCAACCGCAATATTTCCACCAGTTGTAGAAGACGTTAATGTCGTCGTATTTGTACTAGTCGTATTTAAAACACGAGCAGTCGAAGAAATAACAACCGTACCATTTGCAATAGCACCCTTAGTGATGACGCCTGCACTAGAAATAGTACCGCCAGTACCATCTAAGGCAATAAAGCCACCCTTTGTAGCGATATTGGCATCGATATAAATGTTTGCTCCAGGACCAGTGGTGGTTGTATTGGTAGCGTAAAATGATTGAGCGATTACATTAATTTTTCCGGTACTAGTCGAATTAATGGCGCCATTGATTTTGATTTGGCCATTAGAGATGTAGTTGAGATTGAGATCTCCAGCGCCTGTATTGGTAGTAGTGCCATTGAGCGTAATCGCTTGCGCTGTTCCACTACTGTTATCTAATGTCAAACTAGCGCTACTGCCAGAAGCTATTGAGAATGAAAGGTTAGCCGTTTGAGTGATGGTGCCATCAGCAATAATCTGGACGCTAATGCCGCTATTGATAGCCGTCTGAATTTGTGCAGCGCTGATGTTGGTTTGATTGGTAAATAGAAGCGGGTCTGTACCTGTGGAAGTGCCTGCTGTAGTGCTGATAGTGACGTTAGTAGGGTCTATTAGCCACATACCACCTCTGCCCGCATTGATGCTCGCCATCATGCTCAGAGTTTGGCCGGAGGTTTCGATAAAACCACCGTTTTGGTTAGCTTGATTGGAGTCTAGCTGAGCAGCATTGATGCTGGAGCGTTGATCTAGGGTGGCAGATAAGGCAAAAGGCAATGTGCCGTTCTTCGCATCATTGCCTAATAATATTTTTCCACCTTGGGAATAGCCAGTTGCTTCGATTGTGCTGCTGGTAATAGCGAGGTGATTGTTTGCGGAGATGCCAATGCTGCCGCCACGACCATTTGAACCATTGGTCTGAATCGTGCTACTATTGATTGTGAGATCGCCATTGTTGGCGATGAGCGTAATGGAGCCACCATCGGCAGTTCCGTTTGCTGCGATATTGCCTGCTACTGTAATTTGGTCACCTGAGAATGCAATCGCTCCACCGGGGCCATTATTGCCATTGGCTTGCACCACACTACCCGCTTGGGTATTAATGACTGGGGCTTGTGCATAAATCGATCCACCGGTTGTGCCATTGGCTAGCACTTGGGCTGTGGAGTGGATGTTCAATTGATTGCTTGCTGTCAGGTAAATAACATTACTTTGAGATGCTGGATTTGCCTGGAGCACCTGGATTGCATTGGCATCATTTGCTGCTGTAGCTGAGTAGACCTGGTTGAGGTTACTAATTTGATTATTGTTCTGCGCAGTCAGATAGCTTGGTAACTCATCCGGACGCTTGGCTACCCCGCCTACTGTCACTATCTGTACTGAGTTGCTTGGCAGATTGGTATTCAGGCTCAGGCCACCAGAGACATAAATCGCTTGAGCTAGGAGCTTGATGGCATTACCTAAGCTGTTGCTATTATTTGCCAAGCTATACGGGCTGGTTTGGATATTGCCTGCTGCATAGATGGTTTGAGCCTGAACGGTTACCTCGCTGGCTGTGATTGAGCTTCCTACGTTGAGGTAGGCAATCGAGCTATTGATGATGACGCTCAGGTTCTGGCCGCTGATATTGGCATTCAGATTAAAGATGCCCGAAGAGCTCAAGGTCAAGGTGGTCATATTGCCACCCGCCTTAAGGATATCGGCGCCACTGGCAATGGTGAGGCTACCCGTGCCGTTTTGCGTGCAGGTCCCGATTGGGCAAGCGTTCGTATTGCTGGTTACTTCAATGGTGACGTTGCTGTTCGCTAGGACTGCGGAGATGAGGTTTGCAGTAGCGGCATCAATGGTTAGATCAATGGGATCTAAGAGCCAGGTACCGGCTTTACCAGTTGGGCTGTTAGCGCTGGTGTTAATGCTGGCAGCGGGAGCTAGCGCCACAGTTCCCTTAGAACTGGTCTCAATAAAGCCGCCGTTACCCGATAAGGATCCACCCATGGATTTAAGGACGCCGGCTACAGTGGTCTTGATTTCTGACCAGATCGCAATCGTGCCGCCATTACCAGTCTTAGTGG